>JAHEAX010000037.1 GCA_024642525.1 Erythrobacteraceae bacterium
GTGTTTTCTTTTTAGACAGGCAACGTTCGGCGGGCCGTCATGGTTTCAATGCGGGGGCCGATGCCGGAACGGCAACCGGCAGGCAAGAGCGCACGCCCAAACGTTTACCCTTGCCGGCCCGGCGCTTGCTTTTGCGTTTATCTGAAGCGCGCTGGCGCTTGCCTGCGGATCAGCTCCACACGGCTTCCGGTGGCAGGCTCATCAGGATTGCATCGATATTTCCGCCGGTCTTCAGGCCGAACAACGTCCCCCTGTCATAGACGAGGTTGAATTCGGCATAGCGCCCGCGCCATTCCAGCTGCTGCTGCTTTTCAGCGGCGGTAAATTCGCTTTCCATCCGGCGGCGCACCAGCTTGGGAAAAATGGCCAGAAACGCCTGCCCAACATCTCTGGTGAAGGCAAAATTGCGTTCCCACGATGCATCGTCGGTGCATTCCAGATGGTCGTAGAAAATGCCGCCCACGCCGCGGTGGCACTGACGGTGGGGAATGTAGAAATAATCATCCGCCCACTTCTTGAACCGGTCATAATATGTGGGATTGTGGCCCGCGCAGGCCGCGCGGAACGCCGCGTGGAAATCGGCGGTGTCTTCTTCATAGGGAATAGGCGGGTTGAGATCCGCCCCACCGCCAAACCAGCTTTTGCCGGTGGTGAGGAAACGTGTGTTCATATGCACCGCCGGCACATGGGGGTTCGCCATATGCGCCACCAGGCTGATGCCGGTGGCTGAAAAGCCCGGGTTTTCGGCGCTTGCACCATTGACAGTGCCGGCAAATTCAGGCGCGAAATTTCCGCGGACGGTGGAAACATTCACCCCGACCTTTTCAAAAACCTTGCCCTTCATCACTCCGCGCACACCGCCGCCCGGGTCATCGTTGCCTTCTTCCTCGCGCAGCCACGGGGTGAATTCGAAACTGGCATCGCTTCCCGCCTCGCGTTCGATCGCCTCGAATTCGTTGCAGATGTCGGTGCGCAGGGTTTCAAACCATTCCCTGGCACGTTCGGTGTGCTGGATGTCGGGATGGGGGGATTCGGTCATGGTCGTAAAATCTTCCAAGTCTGGGCGAGACACCGGTGCTTCGCTTCTTGCTGCCCAATGCATCCTTGGCCCGCGGCACACTTTGACGCAGATCAAGTCTGCCTGCTGCCTTGCCAATTTGGAACCCCTGCTGCAAGTGGAGCCCATGGTTCCCCTTTCGTTCGCCAATGAAGAATTTTTCCTGACAGAGGGCCGCGCCCTGTTCTGGCCGCGTGAAAACGCGCTGCTGGTGGCAGACCTGCATCTCGAAAAGGCGAGCTTTTATGCCACCCATGGCCAGATGCTGCCGCCCTATGACAGCCGCGAGACGCTGGAACGCGTTGCACTGGCGATTCGCGAAACGGGGGCACGGCGGGTCTATACGCTGGGCGATAATTTTCATGACAGTGCCGGGACCGGCAGGCTGGAACCCCATGCAGCAGGGATGCTGGCCGCGCTGACACGGGCCACCGACTGGGTGTGGATCACCGGCAATCATGACCATGCGATGGAAGCGCAGGCCGGCGGAGCTTTGGCCGAAGAACTGGAAGTTGCCGGCATGGTCCTGCGCCACCAGGCCAAGGCGGGGGAAACGCGCCCGGAGTTTTCCGGCCACTATCATCCGCGGCTGCAGATTACCGTCCGGCAACGCCGAATCCGGCGGCCTTGCGCGGTTGTCAGCCGCGACGAGGCGGGTTCCGGCCGCATGATCCTGCCGGCTTTTGGCGCGCTGACGGGCGGAATGGATGCGGCAGACCCGGCGATCTTGAAGGCAATGCAGCCTGCCAGCACCATCCACGCCATGCTTCCTGCTGGCGGCAAACTGGTGCAATTTGCACTGTGGACCAGCCCCGCTGGCAACGGCCATACTGTTGCCTCTGGCAAAGGGGCGTAACCGCAATTCAACAGCCCGGGGAAATCTTGCGGAATTCCGCAGAACCCCTAGCGCTTTGCCCCATTGCGCACTAAGTAGCCGGCTTGATACGAAGTAATTTCCAGGAGACTGCCCCATAGCCCGTCCACCCCGGCGCTCGATGAGCCCGCCCGTAAAGAGCGGCCCGCGCTACGATAACATGATCCAGTCGGACAAGGTCCGCGTCATCGACGAAACCGGCGAAAATGTCGGTGTGATGTACACCAATGAAGCCATCGAGGCAGCAGCAATGCTGGGCCTCAACCTGGTTGAAGTGTCGCCCAACGCCGATCCGCCAGTGTGCAAATATCTCGACGTCGGCAAGCATCGCTTCGAAGCGCAGAAAAAGGCTAACGCCGCGCGCAAGACGCAGAAAACGCAGGACATTAAAGAGGTCAAGATGCGGCCCAACATCGACACGCATGATTATGATGTGAAGATGCGCAACGTGGCCAAGTTCATCGACAATGGCGACAAGGTGAAAATCACCCTGCGTTTCCGTGGACGTGAAATGGCGCACCAGGAACTGGGTATGAACCTGCTTCGGCGGGTGCAGGACGACACGGCAGAAATCGCCAAGATCGAGGCGTTCCCTCGTCTCGAAGGCCGTCAGATGCTGATGGTGCTTTCACCCAAATAAGCCTGTTTCAGAGGCTGGTTTTAAAAGGGCGTGCCGCAAGGCGCGCCCTTTTTGCATGGACGGTGGAGGATGCAGGCTTTGCTGTTGGCCGCCTGACCAGCGCTTGCTAGGCACATAGCCGGGTTGGGGAGAACACAAGTGACAGCACGCCGCATCGGCTTCATCATCGGCATTCTGGCGTTTGCGCTCACCATAATACTGCCTGCCCCTGCAGGGATGCCGCGCGAAGCATGGCTCGTGGCAGGGCTGGTAGTGTGGATGGCTGCATGGTGGATGACAGAAGCCATTCCGCTGACGGCCACGGCGCTGCTGCCATTCCTCGTTCTGCCGTTTTCGGGCGTCATGTCAGCCAAGGACACGGCCAGCGCCTATTATTCGCCTATCCTGTTCCTCATCCTTGGCGGCGCATTCATTGCCCTTGCGATAGAGCGGACCGGCCTCCACCGCAGGCTTGCGCTATGGATTCTCAATGCCATTGGCACAGGCGGCGGGCAGGCACGGCTGCTGCTGGCTTTCATGGTGGCAGCAGCGCTGCTTTCGATGATCATTTCCAATACCTCGACCACCCTCATCATGATGCCCATGGCGCTTGCTGTATTGGCGGGCGGCGGACTGGCGGATGACGATACAACGGGGCTGGCAGGCGCATTGCCGATGGGCATCGCCTTTGCCGCGTCTATTGGCGGGCTGGGCACCATTGTCGGGTCCCCCACCAATGCCATTGCGGTGGGCCTGCTGGACAGCACGATTGGTGTGCATATCAGCTTTGCGCAATGGAGCCTTTATGGCCTGCCAATCGTAATCGTGGGCGTGCCGGTGGCAGCCCATATCATCAGCCGGGTGCAGAAGGTGCACGCACATCCGTTTGACCTGCCTGCCGCGCGCGATGCCATCGCCACTGACAGCACATGGACCACGCCGGAACGAAGGCTGGTGCCGGTCATCATCATCGCCTTTCTCGCGTGGATGACGCAGCCACTGACAGAACCGCTGCTGCCCGAAGGATCACTGACAGATGGCACCATCGCCGTTGCTGCGGGCCTGTTGCTGTTCCTCCTGCCTGACGGGACAGGCAGGCCGCTGCTGGTGTGGAAGGAAGCAGACCGTGCGCCATGGGGCGTCATCATGATGTTTGGCGGCGGGCTGGCACTGGCAGCCGGCATGGGCGCATCGGGCCTTGCCACCTGGCTTGGCAATGCGCTGCTGCCGCTCAGCGCGGTGCCCCTGCTGCTGGTGGCGCTGGCCGTGGTGGGCATGGTGGTGCTGATTACCGAATTTGCCAGCAATGTGGCCACTGCCAGCGCGATCATTCCCGTGGTGGCCAGCCTGGTGGCGGTATTGGGAGTCGACCCGATCCTGCTCGCCATGCCGGCAGCGCTCGCCGCAAGCTGGGGCTTCATGCTGCCGGCCGGCACCGGCCCCAATGCCATCGCCTGGTCAACCGGCAGGATCGCTCTGCCGCGGATGGTTGGCGCAGGAGTGATACTGGACATAATCGGCGTGTTTCTGATTGTCGGAATCGTGTGGATAGTGGCTGCTGTGATCGGTTGAAAAATATCGTTTCAGGCGATACCAACTCCACCTTATCGGTAGCTTGTGGAGATGCGTTCCTGCGGAGGTTAGGAACCCTGGCCGCAGCGCCCCCACCGGCTCCTGCCTTCCTAGGAGCGTTATACTAGGAAGAATGCGTCTCATGACCGATGCAACAGATGCTGTCGAAACCCCGACCCCGCGCCGCAAGCCCAAGCCGGAAATCACCACCATTGCAGGCCGCCCGCTCAAACCTTCCACGCTGATGATGGGCCATGGTTATGATCCTGCCCTGTCCGAAGGTTCGCTGAAGGCGCCGATTTTCCTCACCTCCACCTTCGCTTTCGAAAATGCTGCTGCTGGCAAACGCCACTTCGAAGGCATCACCGGCAAGCGTGCAGGCGGCGCTGAAGGGCTGGTCTATTCCCGCTTCAACGGCCCGAACCAGGAAATTCTGGAAGACAGGCTGGCAATCTGGGACGGCGCCGAAGACGCGCTGTCTTTCTCCAGCGGGATGACCGCGATTACCGTCATGCTGCTGGCCTATTGCGAACAGGGCGATGTCATCGTCCATTCCGGCCCGCTTTATGCCGCCACCGAAGGTTTCGTCGCCAAGGTGCTGTCGAAGTTTGGCATAACCTATATCGACTTTGCTGCCGGCGCGACGCGCGAGGAAATGGATGTCGTTCTGGAAAAAGCCAAGGCGCAGGCAGACAGCAATGGCGGCAAGGTTGCCATGATCTACCTCGAAAGCCCGGCCAATCCGACCAATGCACTGGTCGATATCGAAGCCATGAGTGCCGCGCGCGATGCGGCATTTCCCGCTGACGCCCCGCCGATTGCCATCGACAACACCTTCCTTGGTCCGCTGTGGCAGCGGCCGCTGGATAATGGCGCGGATATCGTCGTCTATTCGCTGACCAAATATGTCGGCGGCCATTCCGATCTTGTTGCCGGCAGCATTGCGGGCGCGAAAAAATGGATGGACCCGGTGCGGGCACTG
>JAHEAX010000038.1 GCA_024642525.1 Erythrobacteraceae bacterium
GGCGCTGCTCATCTTCTTCACCTTCTACTTCAAGGCCACCCAGTCATTCTCGCGTATGGTCTTTACGCTGGGCCTTGGCTTCAGCTTCATGTTCATGGCTGCATTGCGGGCCATCGCCATCAGCTGGCTGCGCCGGCAATGGGGGCCAACGCCGTTCAATGTTTTGCTGATAGAGGCAGGCGGTCCGCCGGTTGAAATGGACCATGCCATAAGGGTCGATGCCACTGCGCATCAGCTGGTCGCCAATACTGATGACCCGCACCATATCGACCGGATCGGCCGATATATGCTGCATATGGACAGTGTGGTTGTCAGCTGCTCGCCGGAAGATCGGGAAGACTGGGCGCGGGTGCTGCGCGCAACCGGCATCCAGGGTGAGATCGTGAGCGAGGCATTGCACACAATGGGGGCAATCGGCCTCAATCGTTACGACCATTGTACATCGCTCGTCGTTTCCACCGGCCCGCTTGGCTTGCGGGCGCGGGTATTGAAGCGATCTTTCGATATTGCTCTTGCCGGTTTTGCCCTGGTCGTACTGTCGCCGCTGCTGCTTCTGGTCGGCTTGCTGATACGGCTGGAGGATGGCGGACCTGCCCTGTTTGTCCAGCAGCGCATGGGCTGGGGCAACCGCTATTTTTCGATCTACAAGTTCCGCACCATGTCAGCCGCCTCATCCGACCACAGCGGCAGCCGTTCCACCGCGCGCGATGATGACAGGATAACGCGGCTGGGCCAGTTCCTGCGCCGCACCAGCATCGATGAACTCCCGCAGCTGTTCAACATACTGATGGGCAGCATGAGCATTGTCGGCCCGCGGCCCCATGCGCTGGGATCGCAGGCGGGCGAAAAGCTGTTCTGGGAAGTGGACGGGCGGTATTGGCGGCGGCACGCCCTGAAGCCGGGCCTGACAGGCCTTGCCCAGATTCGCGGGCTGCGCGGCGCGACAGAAGATGAAAGCGACTTGTCCGACCGGCTCCATGCCGATCTGGAATATATCGCAAGCTGGAGCCTGTGGCGCGATGTGGCGATCATCGCTGCCACCACCCGCGTCATGGTACACGAGCGCGCATTCTAAAGGCACTGATACTGGCCGTTCTTTGCTGCGCTGCGGGATAGGTTTTGACTTTGTGGGCGTAACCGGCAATATGGCAAATACGTGCGCAACAGGATTTATGACTTTGGCTAACCTTGGATTCGTAGTGACTTTTCTGGCAGGCACCATGTTGCTTGCTGCGCCGTTGCAGGCGCAGAGCACGCGATCGGCCGGGTCCATCCCCAGCGCAGGCATCGTCCAAAAGCCGGTTACAACAGCTCGCGCATCCTCGATTGCATATTCTTCTTCGACCGAAAGCGAACTTGGCGGAGAGAAAAAAGGCGGCGTGACCATAATCCTCCTCCTGGCAGCTACGCTTGGCGTTTTGCTGGCAGTGGCATCTTCGGGCAATGACAGCCCGGGCTGATCCGCGCGCGCAAGTTCAAATTGCCTCGTTACCGGCAATCAGCATAAGAAGACCCGGCATCACTGCCGGGTTTTTCATTTGGGGCCAGCCTTCCAGTCAGGAGTTTGATTTGACGTTCGAGGCACGCCCGATGCAGCATTTGTCATCGCGCCCGGTTTTCTGGGCCGCAGCGGCTCTGCTCGGCACTGCGCTTGTTTTCGGCGGTGGGGGTTCGCCAAACGCGTGGTCTGAAATGGTGGTGCAGATGGTCGCTGCATTTCTGCTGCTTGGGCTTGTCTGGGCTGCGCCGCGCTTTGGCCGGGGGCACACCGCATCGGCTCCGGTGCCGCTGACTGGCACAGCCATCTGGATTGGCGCCCTGGTTCTGCTGGTGCCGCTTTTGCAGCTTGTGCCGCTGCCGCCTGCATTGTGGCAGTCACTGCCCGGCCGCGCAGAGGAGGTTGCTGCCCTCAAATTGGCAGGCGACGCAGACAGCTGGCGCGCGTTTTCCGTGTCGCCGCATATGACGTTGGCAGGTCTCTTGGCGATGTTGCCGCCTGTTTTACTGTTTGCTCTCACCAGCGTTCTGGATGCCAAGGCGCAGCGAAGATTGTTCATCATTATCGTCATTGCTGCGCTTGCGTGCGCGCTTCTTGGCACGTTTCAGGTGGCAAGCGGCGGCAGGGCATTTTACCTTTATGGCGAGGTTCATAGCCCATGGGTCACAGGGTTTTTCGCTAACCGGAATGCCGCGGCGGACTTTTTCCTGATTGGCTCGCTCGCAGCCACAAGCTTGCTGCTTGCTCCGGCTGATGGGGCGCAGGGCAAGGCTGCATCGCCCCGCCGCAAAGATCTTGCAGCCACGCTCGTCATCGTGGCGGTCCTGCTTGTTGCCACCATCTTCACCGGTTCGCGCATGGGCATCGCCCTGATTCTGCTTGCCCTCATCCTGCAGGCGGCTCTTGTCTTGCCGCATTTTGGACCGGTGCGCGGCAGGGCTGCGATTGTTGTCGTGACGGCAACTGCGCTGGCGGTTGCTGCCATCTTCCTTGCTCTTCGCGGCAATGCCGAAATCGCCGCCGTGGCAGCCAGGTTCGGCGCCACTACCGATTTCCGCGCAGAACTATGGCAAGACACGCGGTTTGCGACCGGCCGTTTCTGGCCGTGGGGCGCTGGCATCGGCACATTCGTGACGGTTTTTCTGGCGGGTGAACGGCTGGAAGTGCTGGACCCGACCATGCCCAACAGGGCGCATAATGATTACCTCGAATTCATGCTGGAAGCAGGTGTTGCGGGCATGGTGATTCTGGCGGCAATCACGGCAATCCTGTTCCGCGCCGGTTGGCGCAACTGGAAGCTCCATCCGCGCAGGCGGCCCCTTCTGGTGTTCGCGGCAGGGACGCTTGCAATTATCGCTTTGCATTCACTTGTCGATTACCCGCTCAGAAACATGGCGCTTTCTTCACTTGCCGCAGTGGCCGCAGGCTTGCTTGTCGGACGGAAAACCAGCAATGCAGCACCTGTGTTGCCCGGCGCGGCGGAGGGATCAGATTAGGCTTATGACACTTGGAAAGCTGCAATGTGGTGCAGCACTGGCTTTTCTTTGCCTCACGACTGCCTGCCAGACGGGGTTTGACCCCGCCATGCAAGGCGGCGCAGCGGGCTATGATGCGATTGCCTTGCCACCTGGCCAGCCTTTGCCAACCAGCTATGCCTTGCGCCGCGGCGACGTGGTCAGCGTGGAAGTTTTTCAGGAACCCGATCTCACGCAAACCAAGATTGCGATCGATAATGGCGGCAATCTCAACCTGCCGCTCATCGGCGAAGTGCAGGCTGCCGGCTTGAGCGCGGCCGAACTCAGCCAGATTATCCAGCAGGCCTATGGCCAGAGATATTTGCGCGATCCCAAGGTCACGGTCGTGGTCAATGACAGCCAGCCATACACATTCTCGGTCGAAGGTCACGTTGCCCTGCCGGGCGTGTTCCCGCACACAGAAGGGATGACACTGCTGGCCGCGATTGCGCAGGCACGCAGCCCGACGCAGGTCGCCAAGCTCGATCAGGTCGTGGTCTTCCGCACAGTCGACGGCCAGCGCGTTGGCGGGGTGTTTGACCTTGATGCAATCCGCACAGGGTCGATGGCAGACCCGCTGATCGTGCCGGGCGATGTTGTCGTGGTCGGTTATTCGCAGCTTCGCGGTGCCTATCGCGATATTCTTCAGGCAGCGCCGCTGATTGGCGTTTTCCGACCGTTCTGACGGGCGGCACCTGGCGCAAGAACCTGCGGGCCACCCCCGCGAAAGGATTGAATGAACGTGGCGGCAAATACGCTCAGCGTAAGAGAACGGGAACAGGTGCAGCGGGCCTATAATACGCTGCCGGGCGAAACGGGTGAAAATCCGTTCAGCGTCAACCTGCGTTACGCGCTGGCCGCGCTGCGCCGCCATTTGTGGATGGCCGTGGCCATTGTCGGCTTTGCCATTGCTGCCGCAGTTGTACTCACGCTGCTCGATACGCCGCGCTACACCGCCAGCACCAGCGTGCAGATCAACGACCAGAGCGAAAAGGTGCTGGGCGATGAACTGGATGGCGGGACCACCGAATCGTCCGACTGGGATACCGACCGGTTCCTCAATACGCAGCTCGACATATTGCGCAGCCGCGCGCTGGCAATCCGCGTGGCGCGTTCGTTGAACCTTTACACAGACGATGCCTTCCTTGCCGCAATGGAAGTTCCGGCGCTGGCAGAAGGGCTGGACGAACGTGCGCGACAGGAACGGGTGCTTGATCTGCTGCGCACCAATATTGATGTGAACCTGCCCCGTTCCACGCGCATTGCCAGCATCGGCTTTACCAGCACCGATCCGCAATTATCGGCCCGCATTGCCAACAGCTTTGCCGAAGAATTCATCCAGTCCAATTTGCAGCGCCGGTTCGACAGCACTGCCTATGCGCGCAATTTCGTCGCCGAACAGCTGGAAGAAGCACGCACGCGGCTGGAATCGTCGGAGCGTGATCTGAACGATTATGCGCGGCAGGCGGGCCTCATCCGCACGCGCAATTCTGCCTCGGACGATGGCGCCTCCAGCGCTTCCGGCAGCATCACGGCCAGCAGCCTGATGCAGCTGAGCGATGCGGCAAACCGTGCGCAGGCAGAACGGGTGCAGGCAGAAACACGCTGGGCTGCCGAACAGGCAGTGCCGCTGTTTTCATCGCAAGTGGTGCTGGGTAACCCGACCGTCCAGTCCTTGATGACACGGCGCGCCGAATTGCAGGCCAACCTGCAGTCCGCGCGTGACCGGTATCTGCCCGATCACCCTTCTGTCACGCGGCTGCAGGCTGAACTGGAATCCACCGACGCACAACTGAACCGCACGGCAGGCAATGTCCGCAATTCCATCCGGGCCGACCTTGTCGCCGCCCGCGCTGCAGAGCGGCAATTGCAGGCGCAGGTAAAGCGGCTGGAAGGCGCGACCCTTGCCGAACAGGACCGGTCGGTGCGGTATAATACGCTGGCCCGCGAAGCTGATACCAACCGGTCGATCTATGACGGCCT
>JAHEAX010000010.1 GCA_024642525.1 Erythrobacteraceae bacterium
GGAGTGCTGTCCGCAATGTCTGCCTCACCTGTTTCTTCAGGTGTTTCAACCAGCGCAGCGTTCAGTTCCGCCCCCACCACCATTCCTAAGCCGACCAGGTAGAAAAAGAAAAGCGCGATCATCATCCCTGCAAGGCTGCCATAGGTCAGATCGTAGGAAAAGAAACTGCGCAGGAGTGGCGGCAATGCAATCGTGACGCCAACCCACCAGGCTGTAACCAGCAGGCTTCCGGGCCATTTGGGGAAACGATGATGGCGGTATCGATGCGGCGTCAGCGTGTAAAACAGCAGGTAGATCGAGATATACAGCCCGAAAGCTGGCACGATGCGTGACAGGGACAATTGGCCAAGCGCATCATTGAGCCACGGGAAATAGGCCGCGATGACTTGCTGCGCGGTGCCGATCATAACCTGTGCGATCAGGGACACCATCAGCAAGGTAACCGCCGCCATGATGATGCCGAATGACAGGATGCGGTAACGCCAGAAGGCCAGCGTCGGCTCTGTCCCGTAGGCGCGGCGCAGGATGTCGCGGATTGTTTCGACAAGGCTGGATACGGTCCACAGGCCAACCGCGCCGCCCACCCAGAGCAGCCAGCCGCTGCGCGCTTCGATTACGTCGCGGGCGACAGGTTCGATGACATTGCCCACCACTGGGGGCAGGGCAAAAAGGATGGCGTTGATGGTTGCCGCCCGGTCGCCTTCTTCGCCCAGCGCGGAAAATATCGCTGCACCGAGGATGAAAAACGGGAAAATCGCCAGCATCGCCATATAGGCAAGGTTACCTGCATGGATGAAGCCGTCGTTCCATGCGCCTGATGCGGTGCGTTTCAATACGGCGAAGAAACGAGTGCCTGGGCCCACCTTGTTTCCCACCCGCTTGCGCATGGAAGCTGCCGCGTGCCGCCGTGCTTCGGGCGACAGCGACCGGCTCCGGCGCAGATGCGGATCGAGAGTATCGGGGTCAGACCCATGGGAATTTGGCAAAACGTTACATCCCGAGCTTGTTGCGCGGTCCGCTTCCGTCTTTCCAGCCTTCCAGCCGCTTTGCAAGCTCGGTCATGTCGTCGCTGCCCGCTTCGGGCAGGTCAATTTCCAGCGTAACCAGCTGATCGCCGCGGGTGCCGTTCTTTTTGGAAAAGCCCTTGCCTTTCAAGCGCAAGACCTTGCCCGATCCGCTTCCGGGGCTGACGGTGAGCATCACCGCGCCATCCACCGTGGGCACCTTTACCTTGGCGCCGCCGACGGCTTCATCCAGCGTGATCGGCAGGTCCAGACGCACATCGTCGCCATCGCGTCTGAAGAACGGATGGCTGTCGACCGAAATGACGACCAGCCCGTCACCCGGGCCGCCGGGGCCTTGCTGGCCCTTTCCCTTGAGGCGCATCTGGGTGCCGTCTTCGACACCGGCAGGCAGTTTCAGGTCGATCGTCTTGCCATCAGACAGGGTAATGCGCTGGTCGGCCCGCGATGCGGCATCGGTGAAGGAAATCTTCAGCCGGTACTGTATATCTGCGCCCTTGCTGGGGGGTGGAGGGCGGCGTCCGCCCATGCCGCCGCCAAAACCGCCGCCCATTCCGGCACCGGGCCTGGCGCGTGCGCCGCCCATACCGCCGCCGAACAGGCCTTCGAATATATCGCCGAGATCCATGCCTTCCTGGCTGTATCCCTGCATGTCTTCCGGCCGGAAGCCGCCCTGCTGGCCGGGTCTTGCGCCGAAGCCGCCGCCGCCCATGCCGGCAAAGGGATTGGTGGGATTTCCGTCTGCGTCTATTTCCCCGCGATCAAACCTGGCGCGCTTGTCCTTGTCGGACAGTAAATCATAGGCGTGGGTCGCCTTGCTGAAACGTTCCGTCGCGTTGGGATTATCCTTGTTGCGATCAGGATGAAGTTCCTTCGCCAGTTTGCGATAGGCGCTCTTGATGTCCTTCTCCGTAGCGGAGCGGGATATACCGAGGGTTGCATAAGGATCAGACATACCGTGTTAGCTAGGTGCAGCAGTGCGCCTGTGCAAGCAGTGAAGCTTTACCAATGCCGTAATGGGGCGTTAGGGCAGTGAAATGACGAGTGACCTGAACAAAAGCGAGATCCCTTCCAGCGATCCTTTCGGCCTGTTTGACGAATGGTTCGCGCTGGCCCGCCAAAGCGAGCCAAACGATGCCAATGCCATGGCGCTGGCCACGGCGACGCCTTCAGGCGCGCCATCCGTGCGCATGGTGCTGCTGAAAGGGCATGGCGCAGATCTGGGCGAAAACGGCGGTTTTACGTTCTATACCAATGCGCAGAGCCGCAAGGGCGAGGAAATCCGCGCCAATATGCAGGCGGCCTTGCTGTTTCACTGGAAGAGCCTGCGCCGGCAAATCCGCATCGAAGGCCCGTTGCAACAGGTGGCTGACGATGTGGCTGACGACTATTTCCACAGCCGCAGCCGCGATTCGCAATTGGGCGCTGTTGCATCGGACCAGTCCCGCCCGATGGCAGACCGGTCTGTCTTCGTGGAAAGATTCGCGGAGGCAGAGGCCCGCTTTGCAGGGGGCGAGGTGGAACGGCCCCGCCATTGGACAGGTTTTCGCCTGGCTCCGCGCGCTTTTGAATTTTGGCTCGACCGGCCCAACCGCCTGCATGACCGCCGCCGTTTTGAACGCAGCGGCGATGGCTGGGCGGATACGTTGCTCTACCCATGAACGCGGCCCACGATCACCGGGCCGCCCTGACGCGCAGTGCCGCGGTGGCATCCATCACCATGGCGCTGTTCCTGATGGTGCTGAAATTATGGGCCACGTGGCGCACCGGCTCCACCGCGATGCTTGGATCGCTGGCTGATACATCGCTCGATTTCGTGGCCAGTATCGCCACTTTTATCGGGGTCTATATCGCCGCGCAGCCCGCTGACGAAGACCACCGCTTCGGCCATGGCAAGGCAGAATCGCTGGCGGCCATGTTCCAGGTCATGCTGATCGTCCTGTCGGCTGCGGCCATTGGCTTTCGCGCCGTGCTGCGGCTGGCCGAAGGTGGCCGGACTGCTGCCGCAGGTGACGGTATCGCGGTTTCTGTCATCGCCATCATCGCCACGGTTGCCCTGCTGGCATGGCAGCGCCATGTCATCCGGCGCACAGGGTCAGTCGCGATTTCGGCAGACCATGTCCATTACCAGTCGGACCTCCTGCTCAATGTCGCGGTCATCGCTGCGCTGGCGCTCGATCAGTATGCGGGGTTCGGCTTGGCCGATCCGCTGTTTGGGCTGGCGATTGCAGGCTGGCTGCTGTGGGGCGCATGGCGTGCGGCGAGCGAGGCAATAGACCATCTGATGGACCGCGAATGGCCCGAGGAAAAGCGCCAGAGGTTCGTCGAACTGGCGGCGAAGCACCCTGAACTGAACAATCTGCACGACTTGCGCACCCGCACCAGCGGGCATCATGACTTCGTGCAATTCCACGTCGACATGCCCGCCCATATGACAGTGGAAGAAGCGCACCACATCATCGAGCGGGTCGAAGAAGACCTGTGCCGCAATTTCCCCGGCATGGACCTGCTGATCCATATCGACCCGGAAGGGCATGTGGACGAACCGGACAATCCGCTGGTCGAAGACGATGAATTTGCCAAGCTGGAGAAAAGCAAGTGACGATGAAGTTGCCCTATTTTCACGTCGATGCCTTTGCCAACTGCCCTTTCACCGGCAATCAGGCAGCGGTGATGCCGCTGGACGCATGGCTGCCCGATGATGTGCTGCAGGCCATCGGCGAAGAGAATAATTTTGCCGAGACTGCCTTTGTCGTCGCGGACGAAACGGGTGAGGCTGACTGGGAATTGCGCTGGTTCACCCCAACCAGCGAAGTGGCAATGTGCGGCCATGCAACGCTGGCTGCAGGCCATGTCCTGCTTAGCCGGGATGACGCGGACAGGGTCACCTTCCGCACGCGGCAGGCGGGCATTCTGGAAGTACGCAAATCCGACGCAGGATATGAATTATCTCTGCCGGTGACGCTGGTGGAATCGCGCGAGCATGTGGAATTGCTGGCGGCACTGGGCGTTGCAGGCGAAGTGTACGAATCGGTTTCCGGCGCAGAAGCCACTGCGATCGTGCTGCTCGACAGTGAGGCGGAGGTGCGCGCGCTGAAGCCCGACATCCGCAAGCTTGGGGCAATCGACCTGATGGCCATTTGCACAGCGCGCGGCGAAACCAGCGACATTGTCAGCCGTGTTTTCGTGCCTGCATGGGGCGTGGATGAAGACAGCGTGACAGGCTCTGCCCATGCTGCATTGGCCCCGTTCTGGGCGCCGCGCCTGGGCAAGGACGAATTCACCGCGCACCAGGCATCAAAACGCGGCGGCGATCTGACTTGCCGGCTGGAAAATGGCCGCACATGGCTGGGCGGCGAATGCGTGACGGTGGTGGAAGGGTTCTTTTACCTGCCTGGGTAAAGATCCACGATATCTGACAATTCGGGGATCAGCGCCTTGCGCTGCGGCGCGTCTGAATGGCCCAGCCGCACGATGGTCAGTTTCTGTTCGGGCGATACCAGCACATATTGGCCCATATGGCCGACGGCAGCGAACATGGATTTGGGCCCCCGATCAGGCGCTGTATCATCCTGATCGATGCCGGAATCGCGGTTGAGCCACGTCTGCGCACCGTAATAGCTGCTGCGCGGGCTCGGCGTTTTCATGAAATCGATCCATTTGCGCGGGATCAGCTGCGCCCCGCGAACTGAACCGCCATTGCGCAGAAATTCACCGAACTTTGCCCAATCGCGCGCAGTGCCATGCATCATGCTGCCACCGATCAGCGTGCCGCTGGCATCATATTCAGGCACCATGGAATCCATGCCGACCGGCCCGAACAGGCGGTTTTTCAGATAGGTATCGACCGCCTCGCGGCGGCTTTCCGGATCGGTTGCAGATGTCAGCACGCGGGCGGCAATATCCGCCAGAATGACAGTAGTGTTCGAGGAATATTCAAAAGTGCGGCCTGGTTCGGCTTCCAACGGCTGGGCAGTCGCCCAGTCGGCCATGTCATCTCGGCCATCGAGGAACAGCATCCGCACTTCGGAAGATTCATAAGGCGGGTTGCCCGCTTCTGTGTGGCGCAGGCCAGAGCGCATCTGCAGCAGCTGGCGCAATGTAATCTCGCCGCGCGGGTCGCCCGGGCGCTGCCAGCGCGGAATTGGCGGCGATTCGTCCAGCCGCAACCGGCCATCTGCCACCAGCATCCCGATCATGACGGCAGTCACAGTCTTTGCCATCGACCAGCTGATGAAGCGGGTGTCGGCGTCATAGCCTGGCGCATAGCGTTCGGCGGCAATTTCGCCGCCGTGCATCACCACCAGGGCGCGGGTTTCGCCAATGGTGTCCTTGATAAACACATCGTCCACCTGCCGCGCCAGCTGGCGTGTCGGGGCACCGGGATTGCCGGAAACCGCGGCAATTGCTTCCTCTGTCAGCGGGGGGAGCGTTTCTGCCGAACTGCTGCAACCTGTAAGGGTTGGCAGAGCGACAAGGCTGGCGATAAGGGAGGCTGTAATTCGAGTCATCCACTCTTCACTCGCGCAAGGATTCCCGCTTGGCAACGCCTAAACCCACTTCCCGAAAGACTTCTTCCAATGTGCGGGCCACAGCACGCCGTGCGGGTCAGCCGCGCGGGCGGCGCTGGCCCTGGGTGGTGGTGCTGGCGGGGCTTGCAGTGGCCGTCACGGGGTGGTTCTACCGCGAACCGGTCCTTGGATATACCGGCGCTGGCGCATCCTATGCTGCGCATGTCGGCTGTTCCTGCGTCTATATTGACGGGCGCAGCCTCGAAAGTTGCAAGGGCGACCGGATTGCCGGGATGGAGCTGGTATCGATGAGCCAGGATGAAGAGGCAAAGAGCGTCACTGCCCGCTTCCCGCTGATGCCATCGCAAACCGCAACCTACCGCGAGGGATATGGCTGCGTCCTGCAAAAGTGGGAAGACTAGAGCGCCTGTTGCATCGGGCGCTTTGACTTGGGGAGAAAATGCTAGATCGAATCGGTGGAATCGATCCAGCCGCCACCGATCACGCGGTCGCCTGCATAAATCACTGCGGCCTGGCCCGGCGCGACGCCGAATTCCGGATTGGCAAATTTCAGGGTAACCGTTTCGCCCTCACCCAGAGAACCGACAAGCTCCACCGGCACAGGCTTTGCGAGTGAGCGGACCTTGGCCGTTAGCGGCGCGGCCTGCCGGTCTGCCGGAACCGGTCCGATCCGGTTTGTTTCGATGACTTCGATGGCGCTGACGGCCAGCAGGCGTTTCGGCCCCACGCGCACCTGCGCCTTTTCGGCATCGATGCCCACCACATAAAGCGGTTCGGGCTGGCCGCCGATTTCAAGTCCGCGGCGCTGGCCAACGGTAAAATGAATGACTCCCTTGTGCTCGCCCAATGTTTCGCCCGTTTCGGCATGGACAATATCGCCGGGCCTGCCGCCTTCGGGGCGAAGGGATTTCACGATGCGGGCGTAATCGCCATCAGGAACAAAGCAGATATCCTGGCTGTCGGGCTTGGCTGCATTGCGCAGGCCCGCCTGTTCCGCCAGTTCGCGCACCTGCGCCTTGGGCAGGCCGCCCAGCGGGAAACGCAGGAAATCCAGCTGGGCTTCGGTGGTGCCATAAAGAAAATAGGACTGGTCGCGCGCAGGGTCGAGCGCGCGGTGCAGTTCCGGCCCTGCCGCGCCCATTATCCGGCGGACATAATGGCCCGTGGCGAGACAATCTGCGCCAAGTTCGCGTGCCATGCGCAACAGGTCGGTAAATTTCGGGCCCATGTTGCAACGGATGCAGGGGACCGGCGTGCGTCCTTTGAGATAATCATCGGCAAAGGTTTCAACCACGTCTTCGCGAAACGCGCTTTCATGGCCGAATACATAATGCGCAATGCCCAGCCGATCGGCCACGGCGCGCGCATCACTGATGTCATCGCCCGCACAGCAAGCACCCTTGCGGCCGGTGGCTGCGCCATAATCATAAAGCTGCAGCGTAATGCCGATAACTTCAGCGCCGCTGGCCGCGGCAAGGGCTGCGACCACGGACGAATCAACGCCGCCCGACATGGCGACCACGATGCGGCAGTCCGCAGCTGCCCGGGGCAGGTCGAACAGTGCGGCAGGGTCCAGCGCGGGGTCAAAGAGTGTGGCGGCGTCCATTTGCGCGCCCATACACATCCTCGGCCCTGCTTGCCAGAGCGCGCATTTGGCGGCCCTCCAATCCTAATGAGAGGTAAACCACAGCTTTACCCGATCTTGACCATCACGGCGCTAAGGCAGTGGTCATGTACGAGACGTCTAACACGCAGGCCGCTTTTGATGATGCCATGGATGGTGCGCAGCTGCGCACCATTTCGTGGGCTGAACTGGTGGCAAGATTGTCGGCCGCGCGCGATTTGCGCAGCCTGCTTGTGCGTGAACACGCATCGGCCGGTGGCACATTTACCGCTTTTGCCGAAGTCCGGGACGACATGCTTAACAGCACGAAACCCGATATTAACCCCGATGGTTTAGTCCGTCGAAAACAGCTTGAAGCCATAGAGGCTTGTGCCGCGAATATCGCGACCCCCGGCGACCGAGAGATGCAATGATTGAAAACCAGAAAATCCGTGCCGCTCAAGTCATCGGCCCCCTTGGGGAGCCGCTGACGATTGACGATCTGCCGCCCCCCAGCACGAAGCGCTGGGTCGTTCGCCGCAAGGCGGAAGTGGTGGCAGCGGTTAATGGCGGCCTGCTGACGATCGATGAAGTGCTGGAGCGTTATAATCTGACGCTGGAGGAATTCGCTTCCTGGCAGCGCGCAGTTGACCGTTCAGGGATGCAGGGTCTGCGTGTCACGCGCATCCAGCATTACCGCGATCTTTATGAGCGCCAGCTGAAATATTGATTCCAGCCGCCCTTATGCAGGGCACCTTAAAATTCCGCCGGCATGCAGCCGGCAATCGTGTCGGCGCCGCATTGCGGCGCCGATTAGGTTTTTGGGCAAGCATGTAATATACTTTTCTCACCCACCCGAAAGAGTTGGGGAACCGGTTCGGCATATGCGGCGTTAAGACTGCAATACCAGATCGGTAAAATAACAGGAGGAAGTATAATGGGTTGGATTATCGCAATTATCGTTGGTGGCATTATCGGCTGGCTCGCCAGCATGGTCATGAACCGTGATGCATCCATGGGCATTTTCTGGAACATCGTTGTTGGTGTGGTCGGCTCGTTCATCGGCCGCTTCATCGGTTCGCTGGTTGGCGTTGGCGCTACGCTGACCGAATTCAGTGTCCCCGGCCTGCTTATGTCGCTGCTCGGCGCAGTTGTCCTGCTCGGCATCGTGAACATGGTTCAGCGCGGCCGCGTTCGTTAATCCGAACGGAAAGCTATTAATCGAAAGGGGCGGGTCGGCATTGCTGACCCGCCCTTTTTCGTGCGCGAAAAGCTCGTTTCGTCAGCTTTCAGCCAAATAATGTGACCCTGATCAAACCCTTCGTCGGGTCTATAAGTCGCCTGTCGAGCGATTTATTGCTCGCAGGTGAACACCGGTCTATGACCGCGGCTCTCATCACCTGGTCGCTTGCATCTGGTGGTTTATGTCTATAACACACCATCAATGCAGTGCCCCATGCGGGCTGCACCGATGATCGAGGCCCATATGATCAAGGCTCTGGCGCGATGAATTATGAAACGACCGTAACTTCGGAAACCGGTGACCAGTTCACCGCCGATTTATCGGGCGAACAGCCGTATGAAGGCCGCAAGCGCAATGTCAGGATCGCGTTGATCCTGCTGGCCGTTATCGTTTTTGCGGCGATCATGTATTTCCTCGTCAGCGGCGGAGACAAGGGCGCAGTTGCGGCTGGTGAAAATGAAGACCAGGCACCGCTGATCACGGTCGTATCGCCCGGTTCCGGCACGATTGCCGGCGAAATTGCCACCACGGGCACTCTGGCTGCACGCCGTGCAATGCCGGTTGGCGTTGCAGGCGAAGGTGGTCGCGTTGTGTCTGTGCCCGTTGATGCCGGCCAATGGGTCAATGCAGGCCAGGTCCTCGCAGTCATCGATCGTTCGGTCCAGAACCAGCAGGCTGCCAGCGCATCGGCGCAGGTGCAGGTTGCGCAGGCCGATGCCAATCTGGCGCAGGCCAATCTCGACCGTGCGCTCAAGCTGGTGGAACGCGGCTTTATCAGCACAGCTGACGTGGACCGCCTTACCGCGACACGCGATGCCGCCGTTGCAAGGGTCAGGGTCGCCAATGCACAGGCAGCAGAATTGCGCGCACGCAATGCCCGCCTCAACATCGTGGCCCCTGCAGGCGGCCTGCTGCTGGAACGCAATGTCGAACCGGGTCAGGTTGTCAGTGCAGGGTCGGGCGCCTTGTTCCTCATCGCCAAGGGCGGCGAGATGGAATTGCTCGCCAGTGTCGGCGAAGTGGAATTGACCCGCGTCGGGGTGGGCACCGAGGCACAGGTCATTCCCGTTGGCACGGACAAGACCTTTACCGGGCAGGTGTGGCAGGTTGCGCCGACAATCGATCAGCAGAACCGGCAGGGCACGGCGCGGATTGCCTTGCCCTATTCGCCAGAACTGCGGCCGGGCGGCTTTGCCAGCGCCATTATCAAGAGCGGCTCTGTCGTTGCGCCCATGCTGCCTGAATCGGCCATTCTTTCCGATGATGCGGGCAGCTTCGTCTATATTATCGACAAGGCCAACAAGGTCGTCCGCCGCCCGATCAAGACCGGGCTGGTGACGGGTGACGGCATTGCCGTGACCGATGGGCTGAGCGGGACGGAAAAGGTCGTGCTTCGTGCGGGCGGGTTCCTCAACCCCGGCGATGTCGTGAAAACCAAGATTGCCGATGCGCCTGCGGGCACTGCGTCTGTGCCAGCTGCCAGCACGACCGAAACTCCGGAAGGCTGACACGGCATGAATTTCCGCAATATCTCTGCCTGGTCGATCCGCAATCCGATCATCCCGATTGTGGCGTTCATCGCGCTGTCGCTGGCGGGGATTCTCAGTTTCAACAAGATGGAAATCCAGAACGATCCGGATATCGAATTTCCGGTCGTGATTGTCAGCATCGCCCAGCCGGGCGCTGCACCGTCTGAAATAGACACACAGATCACCGAAAAGGTGGAATCCGCCATCAGCACCGTTGAAGGCGTTGATGTGATCACGAGCTCAGTCAGCGAAGGCAATTCGCAGACGCAGGTCCGCTTCGAAATCGGTGAAGATGTCGATACCGCAGTCAATGAAGTGAAGGCAGCGGTGGACCAGTTGCGCGGGGATTTGCCCGACGGGATCATCGAACCGCGTGTTTTCAAGGTTTCGACTTCCAGCAATTCCTTTGCCAATTACGCTGTTGAATCGGACGATATGACGATCGAACAGCTCAGCTGGTTCGTGGATGATACTGTTTCCAAGCGGCTTCTGGCCGTGCCCGGAATGTCCTCTGCCGCGCGGCGTGGCGGGGTCGACCGCGAAATCCGCGTGGTGCTGGACCCGGCCCGGATGCAGGCGCTGGGTGTTACGGCAGCACAGGTCAATTCCGTGCTGCGGCAGAACAACCTCGATGCAGGCGGCGGCATCGCGCAGATCGCCGGTTCACGCCAGTCCGTGCGTGTGCTGGGCAATGCCGATACGGCATATGATCTGGGCCAGCGGCAGATAGCATTGGGCGGCGGCCGCACAATCAAACTGAGCGACATCGCCGATGTGCGCGATGGCAACAGCGAAATCCGCACCATTTCCAAGGTCAATGGCAAGCCAGTCGTCACTTTTGCGCCAACGCGCGCCAAGGGTGAAAGCGATGTTTCTGTCTATGACGGCGCGCAGGAAGTGATGCGCGAGATCGAAGCGGAAAATCCCGGTATCCGTTTCGTCGAACTGTCCAACATGGTGCGTTATGCCAAGGGGCAATATCACAGTTCCATGGCCGCCATGATCGAGGGCGCCTTGCTGGCTATCGTGGTCGTGTTCCTGTTCCTGCGTGACTGGCGGGCGACGATCATCGCCGCCATCGCAATCCCGCTATCGGCTATTCCAACATTCTTCTTCATGGATATGCTGGGCTTCACGCTCAACACCATGAGCCTGCTTGCGCTGGGCCTGGTGGCCGGTGTGTTGGTCGACGATGCCATCGTCGAAATCGAGAATATCGTGCGCCATATGCGCATGGGCAAAAGCGCCTATCAGGCATCAATCGACGCTGCCGACGAAATCGGCCTTGCCGTGGTCGCCACCACATTCTGTATTGTGGCAGTGTTCCTGCCAGTTGGCCTGATGCCCGGTATTGCGGGCCAGTTCTTCAAGAATTTCGGCCTGACGGTGGTCGCATCTGTTCTGATGAGCCTTGCTGTCGCGCGTATGATAACGCCGCTGATTGCAGCCTATTTCATGAAGGACCATGGCGCGGCCGAACACGCGAATGGCCCCGTCATGGGCATGTACGAAAATATCCTTCGCTGGACGCTGGATAACCGCGTGGCCAAGGCCATGCGCGCCAATATCGCCGATACGCCGATGCACTGGTGGTATCTGTTGCCCACCGCTTTTCTGTTCATCCTCATCCTTGGCGCGTTCGTCTTCGGCTTGCAGATGGTGATGGGGCTGTTGGGCGGTATCGGCTCGCCTGTTTGGCTCAATATCTTTGCCGGTATTGCTGCGGGTATTCTGGCCGGTTTCGTGGTCGCCTATATCCTTCGCAGCATCGTTGGCCGCGTCGCTGGCGAATTCGGCCATTGGTATGTCAATCTGGGTGACCGCACCCGTGCGCGTTTCCGCGACCATCGTGTTTGGGTAATGGGCGTTGGCGTCCTCGCATTTGTCTGCACCATTGCGCTTATTGCTTCCACGCCTGTCCAGTTCTTCCCCGATGCCAACTTCGATTACAGCCGCGTGCGGGTATCCATGGTGCCGGGCACGACGCTGCAACAGACAGAGGCCGTTGCCGAACGGGTTGAAAAGATCATCAAGGCGCAGCAGGAAACGGACAATGTGCTGCTGGTGGCGGGTGAAGGCGATGCGACGCTGTACATTACTCTGCGCGAAGATCGCGATCGCTCCAGCCTCGATTACGAGCGCGAGACTGCCTTGCTGTTCCGCGACATTCCCGATGCGCGGATAAACTTCCAGGCAAACCAGCAGGGCCCAGGTGGCGGTTCCGGACGCGATATTTCGGTTATGCTGTCGGGCAGCGACCCTGTTCTGCTGGAACGCACGGCAGCCTCCGTGGTGCAGGAAATGAAGGGCATTGACCTGATCAAGGCGCCGCGCGTCGAGGCTGATCTCCAGCGCCCGGAACTCATCATCACCCCGCGGTCAGACCTTGCCGCATCGCTCGGCGTGACGACAGTTGCGCTCAGCCAGGCAATCCGCATTGCCACCATTGGCGAAATTGACCAGAACAGCGCGAAATTCTCGTTGTCTGACCGCCAGGTGCCAATCCGCGTTGTCTTGCCCGAAGCATCGCGCGATAAATTGTCGACCATTCGCAACCTGCCGGTGCCAACGGCTTCGGGCGGCTCTGTCCCGCTCAGCCGCGTGGCCGAAATCCGCTTTGGTTCAGGCCCAACCACCATCCAGCGTTATGATCGCCAGCGCCGTGTCTACATCGGTGCCGACCTTGCGCCGGGCGCTGAAAAGGGCCGCGCTGACCAGGCGATCAAGGAACTGCCGATCATGCAGAACCTGCCTACCGGCGTATCCAACAAGGCTGAAGGGAGCGACAAGTTCCTGGCCGAACTGATCAACGATTTTGCCATTGCGCTGGTTTCGGGCATCCTGCTCGTATTCGCGGTGCTGGTGCTGCTTTATCGCCGCCTCATGTCGCCGCTGGTCAACATGGGTTCACTGCTGCTGGCTCCGCTGGGCGGCATTCTTGCGATCAAGCTGCTCGGCCAGCCAATCTCCATGCCGGTGTTCATCGGCGTGTTGATGCTGTTCGGCATCGTGGCGAAGAACTCCATCCTGCTGGTCGATTTCGCGATCGAGGAAATGGCGCGCGGTGAAGGCAAGTTCGTCGCCATTGTCGAAGCAGGTCGCAAGCGCGCCCAGCCCATTGTCATGACGACTGTCGCCATGACAGCGGGCATGGTGCCAACCGCACTGTCCATTTCGGGTGACGGCGCATGGCGTGCGCCGATGGGGACGGTGGTGATCGGCGGGCTTATCCTGTCGACCATGCTGACGCTGCTTATCGTGCCGGCTGGTTTCAGCCTGGCCGATGGTTTTGAAAAGCGTGTCGGGCCATGGCTGCGTCAGAAACTGCTGACTTACCAACCGGGCGACGAGGACCGGCCACTGCGCGGTTCGGCCTCTTCCGGGCCAGAGACTGCCCCTGCCGAGTGAGTGTGGACGCACCCTTGGGGCAAGGCAGCCGTAAAGATACAGACCTGACAATCGCCGATGCCCGTATTAGGGGCGATGTGATGGAGAAAGTCACTGCCCCTATGGCCGACCGCGCCAGGACCATGCGGCTGACGGCCACTTTCATGCTGGTGGTCATGGCGGGCCTTTTCCTGCTGACCCGCCAGTATGAAGGGTTCCACCCGGCCTGGGGCTATCTCCATGCCTTTGCAGAAGCGGCAATGGTGGGCGGGCTGGCTGACTGGTTTGCGGTGACCGCGCTGTTCCGCAGGCCGCTGGGCCTGCCTATCCCGCACACGGCGATTATCCCTGAAAACAAGGACCGCATTGCCGATACGATGGCGCAGTTCCTGCAGGACAATTTCCTGACGCCTGCAGTGGTTGCGCGGCGGATGCAGTCGATGAACCTGGCGCGCGCCGCTGGCTCCTTCCTGGTCGAACCCAAGACCGGCAGCGGGTCACGCATTGGCGCAGGCGCTGCGGAACTTCTCGCAGGTATTCTTGAATCGCTCGATCCGGAACGGCTGGGCGGGCAGGTGAAGGCCGGCCTCAAGAACCAGATGGCTAAGCTCGAGGTTTCGCCCTTGCTGGGCCAGATGCTGACCGCTGCCATTGCTGACCGCCGCCATTTGCCGCTGATGGATTCGCTCATCCGCTGGGCAGGACTGACGCTGGAAGACAATGAAGAAATGGTGCGCGCCATGATCCATGACCGCGCCAATTCGCTCATCCGCTGGGTCGGACTGGATGAACGGCTGGCCAATTCAGTGCTGGATGGCCTTTACAAGCTGCTGGCAGAAGTGCTGGTGGACCCTGATCATCCCCTGCGGGCCAAGATCGAGGAAGGGCTGGAAAAGCTCGCCAATGATCTGGTCCACGACCAGCCCACCCGCGACAAGGTGGAAAGACTGAAGCGCGAATTGCTGGATAATCCGGCAGTGGCGCATTGGTGGGAAAGCGTGTGGGAGCGCATCCGCGCCGGCCTCATCGCCATGGCACGCAACCCGGACAAGACGCTATCTGGCCAATTGGGCAGCAGCATCTCCGAACTTGGCGTTGCGCTGCGCGATGACCCCATCCTGCAATTGCAGATCAACCGCTTTGCGCGGCGCACAGCGGTTGGTGTCGCCACGCGCTATGGCGGCCAGATTGTCCAGCTTGTTTCTGAAACCGTGCGCCGGTGGGATGCGCGCACCGTAACAGACCGGATCGAAAGTGCAGTGGGCCGCGACCTCCAATTCATCCGTATCAACGGCACGCTGGTCGGCGGACTGGTGGGCGTAACCCTGCATTTCCTGAACGGCCTGTTCTAGCCATGGAAGTCCAGCTCGAAACCGGGCGGATGATCCTTTCCCAGCCTGCCAGAGCGGACATGGTGCCTGCCTATGCCATTGTCAGCGACCCGGTAACGGCCCGCTATCTTGGCGGTGTACCGCAATTGCATGACCACTTCATGCGGTTTTCACGCGGCGCAGGAAGCTGGCTTTTATATGGCTATGGCACTTTCGTGGTCCGGCTGAAGGATGACCCTGCTCCGATCGGCACATGCGGCATCTTCCATAGCTGGCGCGGGCTTGGCGATGATTTCGACGATATGCCCGAAGCAGGGTGGATCTTCGACAGGCGTCATGTGGGCATGGGCCTTGGCCGCGAAGCCATGGATGCCGTCATGGCCTGGTATGAGGGGGCATTCGGACCGCGCCGTATCGTCGCCATGATCGACCCTGAAAACAAGCCTTCGCTTCGCCTTGCAGCGTCGCTTGGCTTCGCCCCGTTCCGCAATGCCTGCCTGCCGGGCAGCGATGAACAGATGGTGCTGCTGGAAAAATTGCCCGCCTGACCGGAACGGGCCTGCGCTCTCTATAAGGCATAATGCAACAGGTGCGGCCGTTAGGTATCAACCCGTAGGTTCACATCAGGCTGAAAATCACCTGCGCCCGATACGCCTTGTTTCACCGGGGCACACCAGCCCCGGCAACTAGGGGCCGGTCATGTCAGCAAACAGCGATGCGATGGAACGCGAAGTCAAAGCGATACTTCAGATTTACGAGGTGGCCAGAACCGATGCGCGGCCCCGGACATTTCGCGAAGGGCTTGCCGTGGACCGGCATTTCAGCAGGCTGATGGACATATTGGCGGGACGCATTCGCCACTTCACCAAGGTTTACGGCCTGAACGACATGCGTGACGATGCGCATCAGGCATGTGCGCTTGCCGTGCATCGCGCGATAGGGGCCTATGACCCTCATCAGGCGCGCTTCACCACATTTGTGACATGGCAGCTGCGCGGCGAATTACAGGGCCTCCGCCACCGGGTTCGGCTCGACCAGCGAGAAAGTGCGAGAAAAATCGGGGCGCGGACGGTCTCCATTTCGCAGACCAATGCAGATGGCGAGGCGGAAGCGCTTACCATCGTCGATGATAGCGCCTTGCCTGCGGTAGAGTATGGCGCGTCCACGGCAATGGCACGGCATTGTGCCAATCGCCTGCTGGATGATTGGCAAAGGCAGATGCTGCAGCGTGGCAGCGGAGCAGGGAGGGGTTCGCAGACGCCCGCAAGGCTGGCAGCGCAACTGGCAAACGAGCGGGCTATTGTCGCTTCTCACCTGCTCGACATTCCGCATGGCCCCGCAGGGCAGGGCATGACCAGCGAACAGATGCGGCAGGTGGCGCGGCGAGTAATGCGCCACATGGCAAAAAGCGCACTTGCCCACGCTGCCTGACCGCACTGGCGAACCAAACAAAAAGGCCCGCAATCGCTTGCGGGCCTCTTCAACACTGTTTCTGCCAGCGCGTGATCAGAGCTTTTCTGTCAGTTCCGGCACGGCCTTGAACAGATCTGCCACAAGGCCCACGTCTGCCACCTGGAAGATAGGGGCGTCTTCGTCCTTGTTGATCGCAATGATCGTCTTGGAATCCTTCATGCCTGCAAGATGCTGGATCGCGCCGGAAATGCCGATGGCGATGTAGACTTCAGGCGCCACGATCTTGCCGGTCTGGCCGACCTGGTAATCGTTGGGCACGTAGCCCGCATCGACGGCAGCGCGCGATGCGCCAACGCCAGCGCCCAGCTTGTCAGCCAGCGGAATGATATATTCCTGGAAGGTTTCTGCATCCTTCAGCGCGCGGCCGCCTGAAACGATGACCTTGGCACTGGTAAGCTCTGGGCGTTCGCTCTTGGCGATTTCCGAACTGACGAAGCTGGAAAGCCCAGCATCGGTCGGGCCCGATACGGCTTCAACCGTGCCGGAACCGCCGCTTGTTTCTGCCTTTTCGAAAGCAGTGCCGCGCACGGTGATGACCAATTTGGGGTCGCTGCTGGTGACAGTGGCGATGGCGTTGCCGGCATAGATCGGACGGGTGAAGGTCTTGTCGCCTTCAACCGAAAGAATGTCCGAAATCTGCATCACGTCGAGCAAGGCTGCAACGCGCGGAGCGATGTTCTTGCCAGTCGTCGTGGCCGGGCAGACGAACGCATCGTGATGCCCCATCAGATCAGCGACCAGCGGAGCCACGTTTTCAGCCAGAGCATGCTCATAGGCTGCATTGTCGGCAAGATGGACCTTGCCCACACCTGCGATTTTGGCCGCTTCATCGGCCACTGCGGCGCAATTGGCACCAGCGACCAGCAGGTGAACTTCACCCAGCTTTCCTGCGGCTGTCACCGCGGCGAGTGTGGCGTCCTTGACTGCGTTGTTGTCGTGTTCGACCCAAACCAGCGTTTTCATATCGTCTTCCTTCGCGAATATCGTCTCAGGCGGGCAGCTTATGCGATACCCAGTGCCTTGATCTTGGCAACCAGTGCATCGACATCGGCGACTTTTTCGCCAGCCTGCCGCACGGGCGGTTCGGAGACATTGGAGGTGGTGAGACGCGGCGTAATGTCGACGCCGAAGTCAGCCGGGCTCTTGGTGTCGAGCGGCTTCTTCTTGGCCTTCATGATGTTCGGCAGCGATGCATAGCGCGGTTCGTTCAGACGAAGGTCGGTGGTGACGATGGCGGGCATGGCCAGCTTCACCGTTTCAAGGCCGCCGTCGATCTCGCGCTTCACCACCACACTGTCGCCATCCAGTTCCACCGTATTGGCAAAAGTGCCTTGCGGGCGGCCCATCAGCGCAGCCAGCATCTGGCCGGTCTGGTTGGAATCGTCGTCAATCGCCTGCTTGCCCAGCAGGATCAGGCCCGGCTGTTCTTCTTCGGCAATCGCTTTCAGGATCTTGGCAACGGCAAGGGGTTCAACCTCGGCGTCGGTTTCCACCAGGATTGCGCGATCCGCGCCCATGGCCAGAGCCGTGCGAAGGGTTTCCTGGGCCTTTGCAGGCCCGACGCTGACGGCGATGATTTCTTCAGCCTTGCCAGCTTCCTTGATGCGGATCGCTTCTTCGACCGCAATCTCGTCAAACGGGTTCATGCTCATCTTGACGTTGGCCAGATCAACACCTGAACCATCCGCCTTGACCCGCGGTTTGACGTTATAATCGATGACCCGTTTTACGGGTACGAGGATTTTCATCTGCTTCTCGTCCTTCCAGGCGGCATCATGGCCGCTGCGTTAACACTATGAACGGTGCCCGAAGCACTTGCGTTCCGAACGCAGCAAAATCAACCCCTGCCTGCACCTTTGCCAGCTCAGGTCCCAAAACCGTAAGGTAAGGACTATGGCGGGCAAGACCCAAAAGCGCCGAAATGCTGGCCCGCACCCGCTCTAGACTGCTTCCGAATCACCTGTATCGGCTGGGTTTAGCCGCGCTCCCTCCCCCTTTCTCCGGTGCAAGTCTGCCTGCACCGAAGATGTCGGGGAGGAACGGTCTTGATTGCGATCAGGCCGCTTTTTTGACTTCGGCGACGATCTTCTTGGCGGCATCGCCCAGATCGTCAGCGCTGACGATGGGCAGGCCTGACGTGTTGAGGATTTGCTTGCCCTGTTCCACGTTGGTGCCTTCGAGGCGGACTACCAGCGGAACCGACAGGTTCACTTCCTTGGCCGCGGCCACGATACCATCGGCGATGATGTCGCATTTCATGATGCCGCCGAAGATATTGACCAAGATGCCTTCCACAGCAGGGTCCTTGAGAATGATCTTGAATGCCGCGGTTACCTTTTCCTTGGTCGCGCCGCCGCCCACGTCGAGGAAGTTGGCAGGGAATGCACCGTTAAGCTTGATGATATCCATCGTCGCCATGGCAAGGCCCGCGCCATTGACCATGCAGCCAATGTTGCCGTCCAGCTTGATATAGGCGAGGTCATATTTGCTCGCTTCGACTTCGGCGGGGTCTTCTTCTGTCTCGTCGCGCATCGCTTCCACGTCCTTGTGACGGTAAAGCGCGTTGCCATCGAAGCTCATCTTCGTGTCGAGTACCAGCAGGTTGCCATCCTTGGTTTCAACCAGAGGGTTGATTTCCAGCATCTCGCAATCGAGATCCATGAAGGCACGGTACAGCTGGCCGGCCAGTTTCTGGCACTGCTTGTTGAGATCGCCCGACAGTTTCAGCGCGAAAGCGACTGCGCGGCCGTGGTGGGGCATGAAGCCCTGCGCCGGATCGATGGTGATCGTGGTGATCTTTTCAGGCGTGTTATGCGCAACGTCTTCGATGTCCATGCCGCCTTCGGTCGAGGCGACCATGGCTACCTGGCCGCTCGCACGGTCGACCAGCATCGCCAGGTAATATTCCTGTTCGATATCCACGCCGTCAGTGACGTAGAGGCGGTTGACCTGCTTGCCATCATCGCCCGTCTGGATGGTGACCAGCGTATTGCCGAGCATTTCCTTGGCATCTGCTTCCACGTCTTCGATCGACTTTGCGAGGCGAACGCCGCCCTTCGCATCAGGGCCGAGTTCCTTGAACTTGCCCTTGCCGCGACCACCAGCATGGATCTGCGCCTTGACCACGTAAAGCGGGCCGGGAAGCTGCTTGGCAGCGGCAACCGCTTCTTCGACAGTCAGTGCGGCATGGCCGGTCGGGATTCCGATGCCATATTTCGCGAGCAGTTCCTTGGCCTGATATTCGTGGATGTTCATGGGGGCGTCCGTTGCGTTGGAAATGGGAAATTGGTTCGCCGTGCGCCTAAGCATGGATTGGAAGGCTTGAAAAGTGCTGGTCTGGCAAAAGTGTCGGGCTTGAATTGTTGAGCATCCGCTTCCAACAGCGATAGAGCATGATCGATCGCGAGCGCCTTGAAGACATTGTCCGTGAAGCGGGCCTGATTGCAAACGGACTTTGGCCGGGTGCAGGGCACTTCGTGGATGTGTGGGAGAAAGAACCCGGCAGCCCCGTTAGTGCCGCCGATATCGAGGTGGACGGGTTCCTCCGCCGCGAATTGGGGCGGCTTTTGCCGTCTGCAGGCTGGTTGTCCGAAGAAACGCTGGATGACCCGATTCGCCTTGGCAAAGGGCTGGCATGGCTGGTGGACCCGATAGACGGGACGCGTGACTTCATTCGCGGCAAGACAGGCTGGTCGGTTTCTGTCGGGCTGATCAGCGAAGGCCGCCCCCTGATAGGGATGCTGGCCGCGCCTGCGCGCGAAGAAGAATGGCTGGGCATTGCCGGGCAGGGCGCGTGGCGCAATGGCAAGCGACTGAAGGCTTCCACCCGAACACAATTTGCAGGCTCGCGCGTTCCTGCCGACACATTGCCGCCCGAAGACAGCGATCTGGCGATAGTCGACAAGCCCAACTCGATTGCGCTGCGCATTGCCATGGTCGGCGCGGACGAGGCCGACCTTGTGGCGACGCTGCGCTGGGGTTTCGAATGGGATATTGCGGCGGCAACGCTGATTGCGCGTGAGGCAGGGGCCGTGGTGACCGATGCCTTCGGCGCGCCGCTTAATTTCAACAAGCGTGATCCGCGCGCCTTCGGGCTGCTGGTTTCCGCGCCCGGTATCCATGATGCCGCGGTTGAAAGACTGGCTGACCGCGCTGCGATTCTCGCCAAGGGCTGACGCTTTCCAGACATTGCCCAAAAAAAGGGCCCATCAAACAAAAAGGGCCGGCCTTGCGGCCGACCCCCTTGGTGCATTGAGAGGCTTGCAATCAATGCAAAATCAGTTGCCCTGCGCTCGGGCAGCCTGAACATCTTCCTGCGTGATCGGGATGATCTTGATTTCGACACGGCGGTTGAGCGACCGGCCATATTCGGTGGCGTTATCGCCCTTGAAGTAGGCGGGGTCTTCACCAAAGCCCTGCGAACGGATGCGGGCCGAGGAAACACCGCGCGATACGAGGTAATTTGCCACTGCCTGTGCACGCTGTTCCGAAAGGCGCTGGTTGAACGCGTCCGAACCGGTCGAATCGGTGTAGCCGTAAACGTCGATCAGGCTGTCAGGATACTGCTGCAGGCTCTGCGCAACCGTATCCAGCGTGTTCCGGAAGGTCTGGTTGATGGTGTAACTGCCGGTGGCAAAGGTAACGCCGTCAGGCAGGTTGACCAGAATGGCGCTGCCATTGTCGGTTTCCGTCACATCAACGCCGGAACCTGCGGTGTTTTCCTTCAGTTCCTTGATCTGCTGGTCCATCTTGTAGCCGACTACGCCGCCTGCCACGCCGCCAACGCCGGCACCGATGATGCGCCCGGTCTTGCCGCCGATCACGCCGCCGAGAAGGCCGCCCAGAAGCGCGCCGCCAGCGCCGCCGAGGACGGTGCGGGAAACTTTCTGTTCGCCGGTGTTGGGGTCGGTAACGCAGGCAGAAACGCTAACCAGTGAAAGCGCGGCCAGGCTTGATACGAAGATCCGTGATGTTTTCATGGGGAAATCCCCTCCTCTTGTTGTGCAATTGCACGCATGAATTCCAGCGACGCATTTTTCCGGCGCCTATCCACCCTCAACACGCAAATCGTGCGTGTGTTCCCGCTGCGCCCTTCCGCAGTTCGACATTGGCAATTACCACAAGGATGCCGGGCTGGTCTTTAGGGAGTTTATCGAAGGCCCCGATCAGTACTGGCCCCGATCAGCACTGGCGAAGCGCGGCAATTATGCTAGCGAAGCTGTCGTGGAACCTTTTCCTTGGCCAGACCTGTTCGTTATCGCCTGCCTGATCGTGCTCAATGGCGTCTTTGCCATGTCCGAACTGGCGATTGTTTCTGCGCGCACTGCAAAGCTGCGCGCGGCAGTTTCCGGCGGCAGCAAAGCCGCCCGCACAGCCATGGCGCTGGCCGCCGACCCCGGTAAATTCCTTTCCACCGTGCAGATCGGCATCACGCTGGTCGGGATTATCGCCGGTGCCTATTCAGGCTCGAGCCTTGGCGGGCCGGTGGGTGAACGATTGGCCTATTTGGGCCTTCCGCAGCAATATGCCGATGATGCAGGCTTTGCGCTGGTCATCGCGCTGACGACTTATTTCAGCCTCGTGATTGGCGAACTTGTGCCCAAGCAGGTGGCGCTGCGCAATGCGATGCCGATCGCGCTGGTCATGGCCCGCCCGATGGCGATGCTGGCCCGCATCGCGGCACCTGTCGTGTGGGTGCTGGACAAAAGTTCGGGCGTGCTGGTGCGCCTGCTGGGCGTACGCCCTGCTGGCGAAGGCAATGTGACGGCAGAAGAACTGCACATGATCTTTGCCGATGCCACGCATCAGGGCGTGATCGAGGCGGAACAGCACCAGATACTTGCAGGTGTTGTGCGGCTGGTGGACCGCCCCGTGCGCGAATTGATGACCCCCCGCACAGAAGTGGACTGGGTCGATATTTCGGCCGACACCGATGCAATTCGTCTGGCAATAGACGAAAGCCCGCATTCATTGCTGCCAGTGGCGGACGGTTCGCCGGACAAGATCGTTGGCGTGGTGAAAGTGCGCGAAGTGCTGGCGCTGATGGTGGCAGGCAAGCCTGTTCTGCTGCCCGATTTGATGGCCAAGACCGTGGTCATTCCCGACCAGCTGGATGCGATGGATGCGCTGCGGGCGCTGCAGCAGTCCGAAATCGCCATGGCGATGGTGCATGACGAATATGGCCATCTGGAAGGCATCGTCACGCCGGTTGATCTGCTGACCGCGCTGGTGGGCCAGTTCGCCAGTGATCAGGATGAAGGCGACGAACCCGGCATTGTCGAGCGTGCCGATGGTTCGCTGCTGGTGTCCGGCGCATTGTCTGCCGATGAACTGGCTGACCGGCTGGGCCTCGATTATGGCGAAAACCGCGAATTTGCGACCGTGGCAGGCTATGTTCTGGCGGTGCTTAAAAAACTGCCGGTCGAAGGCGAAGTCTTTACTGCACAAGGCTGGCGTTTCGAGGTGATCGACATGGACCAGCGCAAGATCGACAAGCTGCTGATCAGTTCGGAACTTCCGCCGGAAGCGGCACGCGAAATCGAATGCGAATAGGACGAGACGCATTGGGACGAGCGGCTGAAGAAGGTCGCCAAGGGCACGTCGGGGCCGAGAAGGATAGCGAGCAATGAACGTCGATGTGATTTTGAAGCGGTTCGACACCCCCGACGATGTCCGGACTTTCGAGAAGGGCAAGTTCGAGACCGTGCAGCTAGGCGGCATGACGATTGGCCGCGCGACCTATCAGCCGGGCTGGAAGTGGTCCGAGCATGTCGGAGCGGCAACCGGCGCGCATAGCTGCCAAGTCGAGCATGTCGGGATGGTTGTGTCAGGCTGCGCCACTGCTGCGATGGACGGCGGGGACGTTATCGAGATGCACGCAGGGGATGTGTATTACATTCCGCCGGGCCACGACAGCTGGGTCGTGGGCGACGAGCCGTATGTCTCGCTGCACTTCATGGGCGCGGATCGCTACGCCGCCTGAGTTTGCAAGCTCTACAATCGCCAAAAAAAGGGCCCGCCGGATGGCGAGCCCTTTTTAATCAAGTTCGCTTTTCAGTCAGCCGGGAATAACGGCCTGGGCATCCTGCCCGTCACCTTCCGGTGCGGCGATGATGTCGCGTGTGACACGGCCCTTGGCCACGGTGTTGGTGGCTGGATCGCCAACCGAAGACCGGATGCCTGCATCGGCAGTACCGGCACGGCTGATCGCGCTGGCTTCTACCGCGCTGCGGGCAGCCGGGCCGCCGAACAATGCGTCCAGTGCCTGCGAAGATGCAGTGCCTTCAACCGGCCGCGGCGCGCCTGGCGCGGGCGGCACAAGGTTGAAGTCAGGCGGAACAACCAGCGGGGCCTGCCGCTGGACGGCAAATTCGTCGGGGCGTTCACGGCCAAGGATGCCGCCGCCGCCGCCGCAGGCTGCCAGCATGGCGCAGGCGCCCGTAGCAAGAATGAGGGTGGTGCTCTTACGCATGGTCAAATCTCCACGGCTTCTTCAGCCGGTTCGTTGTCGCTCGTTGCCTTCTTGTCGCCTGCAAAGAAGGATCGGGCAAGGATAATCAGGACGCCAATTGTAATTGCGGCATCGGCGATGTTGAAAATCAGGAAGGGACGAAATTCGCCAAAATGCAAATCCGCATAGTCGATCACATAACCAAGTTCGTAGCGATCCTTGATGTTGCCAAGCGCGCCGCCCAAAATCAGTGACAGGCCAAGAATATCGGCCAGCACCTTTTCGCGCAGCATCCAGATGGTGACGACCAGCGCGATAAGCGCGGTCATGGCCACCAATATCCACCGCATCTCGACAGAAGTTGCCGTGAACATGCCCAGCGATACGCCAAAATTCTGCGTCCAGCGCAGGTCGAAGAATGGCAGCAGGTCAATCACGCCTTTTTCGCGCAATTGCAGCGGGCCAACCATCAGCCATTTCACATATTGGTCGACAGCAAAGATCAGCAGCGCAAGGCCGATGCCGATGAGGCGGTTGCGTGACAGGATGTTCATGCCGCGCCGTCCAGTTCTGCCACAACATCATCGCAGCGCGCGCACAGGTCGCCATCTTCTGCCACTTCGGGCAGCAGGCGCCAGCAACGGCCGCATTTATGGTCGGATGATCGGGTGACTTTCACGCTGTCTCCTTGGCCGCGAGTGACTGACGCGGTGATGAACAGATCAGCCAGATCGGCATCCGTAAAGCCTGCGGGCACCAGATTTTCCGGCACCACGACATCGGCTTCGAGGCCGGAACGGATAGTTTTCTCGCGCCGCAAGGGCTCGATGGCTTCCATCACGGTTTCACGCATTTCGCGCAAGGCATCGAACCGCGCTGCCAATGTGGCATCGGCCCAGTCATCGGGCAGAGGGTGCAGTTTTTCCAGATGAATGCTGCCACGTTCGGGGAACCGCGTGCTCCATATTTCTTCTGCGGTGAATACCAGCACCGGCGCTGTGTAACGGATCAACGCCTGGAACAGAATGTCGAGCAGCGTGCGGTAAGCGCGGCGTTCTGTCCCGCCCGGTGCATCGCAATAGAGCCGGTCCTTGCGGATATCGAAGAAGAAGGCCGACAAGTCCTCGTTGGTGAATTCAGCCAGGGCGCGGACATATTCGTTGAAATCGAAATCATCGATGGCGCGGCGCAAACTGGCGTCAAGCTGGGACAAGCGGTGGAGCATATACCGCTCCAGTTCCGGCATGGCGGATGTTTCCACGCCTTCGCTGTCGTAATCGAACCCGTCGAGCGCGCCCAACATATAGCGGAAAGTGTTGCGCAGCTTGCGGTAGGTATCGCCCACACCTTTGAGGATTTCATCACCGATGCGGTGGTCTTCGGTGTAATCGACGCTCAGCGCCCACAGGCGGATAATGTCGGCACCATATTGTTCCATCACCTTCAGCGGGTCCACCGTATTGCCCAGGCTCTTGGACATTTTCATGCCCTTGGGGTCCATGGTGAAACCGTGGGTCAGCACGGCATTATAGGGCGCGCGGCCCCTTGTGCCGCAGCTTTCGAGCAGGCTGGACTGGAACCAGCCGCGATGCTGGTCGCTGCCTTCCAGATAAAGGTCAGCAGGTGATTGCAGTTCGGGCCATTCGTCCGATTCCAGCACGAAGGCATGGGTGGAACCGCTGTCGAACCAGACGTCGAGAATGTCTTTGACCATCTCGTAATCGTCAGGATTGCGATCAGGGCCGAGGAATGCACCGGCGCGCGCGTCTTCCCATGCATCTACGGTATCGGCAGCAATCGCCTGCTGGATGCGGCGGTTTACGTCTGCATCGACCAGCAATTCGCCGGTTTCACGGTGGACGAACAGGGCAATCGGCACACCCCATGCGCGCTGGCGGCTGATCAGCCAGTCGGGCCGGCTTTCCACCATGGAACGAAGGCGATTGCGCCCCTTTTCAGGCACAAACCGGGTGTCGGCAATGGCCTGCATCGCCACTTCGCGAAGGCTGGGTGAACCGGCAGTTGCGGCCTCGTCAATCGTATCGTCGCCGCCTTCATTCTCCCACCGTTGCTCGGCAGGAGACAGGGCGGGAAGATGCGCCAGCGGTTCGTCGATGGCGATGAACCACTGCGGGGTGCAGCGATAGATGACCTTGGCCTTGGAGCGCCACGAATGCGGGTAGCTGTGGTGATAATCGGCGCTGGCAGACAGCAGCGCACCTGCTTCACGCAGATCGTTGCAGATCGGCCCGTCAGGCGCGTTGAACGGCTTGTTGATGACACTGCGGCGGCGGTCATCAGCGCCGCCCAGCCACAGCCAGTCATCGCGGTAACGGCCATCACCCATGACGGCAAAGACCGGCTCGATGCCATTGGCCTTGCACAGGTCGAAATCGTCTTCGCCATGGTCAGGCGCCATGTGGACGATGCCGGTGCCGCTGTCTGTGGTGACAAAATCGCCTGCCAACATGGGGCGCGGCTTGGCGTAGAACCCGCCGAGATGGTGCATCGGGTGCTGGACAATGGTGCCAGCGAGGTCGGAGCCCTTGCCGCGCCAAACTTCCTTAAAAGACGTTTCGACCACCGTTGCGGGCGAATGTTTGATATCGAACACGCGCGCTTGGAAAGCTTGGACAAGAGGTTCAGCCAACAGCAGTAATTCGCGCTTCTTATCACCACGACCCACAATTTGTGGTTCCTGACGACCATCCTCAGGTTGCGCGGTCGTCTCGAAGTAGCCCGCGACATATTCAACGTCCGGCCCATAGGCGAGCGCCTGATTGACCGGAATCGTCCAAGGTGTCGTCGTCCAGATCACCGCATGAGCACCGCGCAGTTCGGCAATCGGCGATTCGATAATCTCGAACGCCACGTCGATCTGCGGGCTGTCGGTCAGGTCCTGATATTCAACCTCGGCATCGGCCAGCGCGGTTTCTTCTACCGGGCTCCACATGACCGGCTTTGCGCCGCGATAGAGCTGGCCGGTTTCGGCGAACTTATGCAATTCGGCGACAATCGCGCCTTCGGCCTTGGGCCGCATGGTGAGGTATGGCTTGTCCCACCGGCCATTGATGCCGAGACGTTTCAGCTGTTCGCGCTGCACATCGACCCAGCCTTGCGCATAGGCGCGGCATTCTGCGCGAAATTCCTTTGCCGGAACGTCCTTCTTGTCTTTTTTCTTCTTGCGGTAGAGTTCTTCTACCTTCCATTCGATTGGCAGGCCGTGGCAATCCCAGCCCGGCACATAGGGCGCATCCTTGCCTGTCAGCGACTGGGTGCGAACCACCATGTCCTTCAACACATGGTTCAGCGCATGGCCGATATGCATGTCGCCATTGGCATAAGGCGGGCCATCGTGGAGGATGAATTTCTCGGCACCGGCGCGGCTTTCGCGCAGGCGTTCATACAGGCCGGTTTCCTGCCAACGTGCCAGAATGGCCGGCTCCTTCTGTGGAAGGCCGGCTTTCATCGGGAAATCGGTCTTCGGCAGGAAGACGGTGTCCCGGTAATCTCTCTTGTCTGACGCGTCGCTCATATGGGGGCGGCGCTTAGAAGTTTCCGCGCCTGCCCGCAATCCCGCTCCATCTGTTCCATCAAAGCGTCGAGACCGTCGAATTTTGCTTCAGGACGCAGGAAGTGGTGGAAGGCGACTTCGATCTCCTGCCCGTAGAGATCGCCGGAAAAATCGAAGAAATACGGTTCCAGCAGTTCCTTTGCAGGCGTGAACTGGGGGCGGATACCGATATTGGCCGCGCCTTTCAGTTCCTGCCCCGTCGCCAGGATCTTGCCAGTGACGGCGTAGATACCGAATTTGGGGCGGAGATAGGATTCGATCGAAAGATTGGCCGTGGGATAGCCGATTTCGCGCCCGCGCTTGTCGCCATGTTCGACAATTCCGCGAATCGCGAAGGGCCGCGTCAGCAAGCGGGCAGCTTCCTGCGGGTCGCCGTCGACAAGGGCTTGCCGCACACGGCTGGAGGAAACCGGCACACCCTTGTCCAGCACCGGCGGCACGGCGCGGGCTTCGATGCCATGTTCAGCGCCAAGGCTTTCCAGCAAGGCGCGGTTGCCGGTGCGGGCCTTTCCGAAGGTAAAATCTTCGCCCGTCACCACGCCTGCTGCGCCCAGGTGCCGGTGCAGCAGCTTGCCGACGAAATCTTCCGCCGTGGTCGATGCAAGATCGCCGTCAAAATGGAACACCAGCATAGCGGTTGCGCCTGCCGCAAGGTAAAGTTCCTGCCGCTGTTCCAGCGTGGTCAGGCGAAAGGGCGCTGCATCGGGCTTGAAAAAGCGTACCGGATGCGGGTCGAAGGTGGCGACAATGGATGGCCGCCCTTCATCGCGCGCCCAGCGAATGGCTTCGCCGGCGACGGCCTGATGGCCCAGGTGAAACCCGTCAAAATTGCCCAGCGCGATAATCGCCCCGCGCAGGGATTCCGGCATTTCACTGCGATGGTCGATCCACCTCATTGCACGCGCTCGTATGTCACGAAGGAATAGGCAGGGTAATCACCTTCCGCCGGATGATCGCTGCGTGCAGTTTCCTGCCAATGCGCGTCCAGCGGCGGCATGAAAGTGTCGCCATCGTAATCGGCATGGATTTCGGTGATTTCGATGCGGTGTGCCAGCGGCATGAACACATCATAGATGGCCGCGCCGCCGATGACCGCGATTTCACCTGCTGCATTGTCCTTTTCAGCCACAGCAATCGCCTCGCTGGCAGAGCGGACGACTTCTGCATCACCCGATTCCCAGATTTCACGGCGGGTAAGGACGATATGCCTGCGGCCGGGCAGCATGCCGGGCAGGCTGTCAAAGGTCTTGCGGCCCATGATCATCGGCTTGCCTGCTGCGGCTTTACCCATGGTGAGCGCCTTGAAATGCTTCAGGTCGGCAGGCAGGTGCCACGGCAACGTACCATTCCTGCCGATCACGCCATTGGCAGCGCGGGCATAGATCAGAACCAGCGGCATGGTCACGATAGTGGAATCCACGTGACATGGCCCATCTTGCGCCCTTCGCGTGCTTCGCGCTTGCCATACAAATGCACATGGGCCGCTTCATCTTCCAGCAGGGCGTGGGCGGTCAGCGCATCTTCGCCGATCAGGTTCGTCATCGACAGGGCCGGGACGGTGGTGGCAGTGGACCCCAGCGGCAGGCCGCAAATGGCGCGGATATGGTTTTCAAACTGGCTGGTGGCCGCGCCCTCGATGCTCCAATGGCCGGAATTATGCACCCTCGGGGCCATTTCGTTGAACACCGGCCCGCTTTCGGTGGCGAAAAATTCGCAGGTAAGCACGCCGACATAGCCAAGCGCGGCAGCAATTTTGGATGCCAGCGCCCGCGCTTCATCAACCTGCGCCACAATGGCATCGCTGGCTGGCAGGGATGAACGTGCAAGAATGCCGCTTTGATGGACATTCTCCGAACTGTCCCAGAACCGCACTTCGCCATCCTGACCGCGCACCAGGATAACGGAAAATTCGGCGGTGAAGCGGACCAGCCCTTCATAAATTGTCTGCTGCGGCGGCAGGCGGATGGCATCGGCATCGCGCGCGTCAGCAATGCGCCACTGGCCCTTGCCGTCATAGCCATCGGCGCGGGTCTTGAGGATGCCGGGCGTGCCAACGCGTTCGATGGCGGCATGCAGCCCGTCCACCGGATCAACAGCGCAAAATGGTGCAGGTTTGCCGCCAAATTCCTGCGCGAAGTGTTTTTCGCGCAGCCGGTCCTGCGCAATTTCCAGTGCACGGGGGTGCGGTGCCAGCTTGTGTTCCAGCACGGACAGGGGCGCGACCGGCACGTTCTCAAATTCCAGCGTGATGACATCGCAGGCATCGGCAAAACGGGCGAGAGCCACTTCATCGGTCCATGCAGCGCAGGTAAATTCGGCGCTGACTTCGGCGGCCACGCTTTCCCTGTCAGGCGCGTAGATGTGGCAGCGATAGCCAAGCTGGGCTGCGGCCATGGCCATCATCCGCCCAAGCTGGCCGCCACCAAGTATGCCGATTGTGCCCCCCGCTTTGATCATCGTGCCTGCTCAGCCTTCATCGGAAGGGTGTTGATCCACCGCATCGGTGCGGGCTGCGCGCCATGCTTTCAGCCGTTCGGCCACGCCATCATCCGCTGTGCCCAGAATGGCTGCGGCCAGAAGGCCCGCATTGGTCGCGCCTGCTTCGCCAATGGCCAGCGTGCCCGTAGGAATGCCCGCTGGCATCTGGACGATGGAAAGCAGGCTATCCATCCCCGAAAGTGCCTTTGACTGCACCGGTACGCCCAGCACGGGCAGGTGTGTCATTGCCGCGATCATGCCGGGCAAATGCGCCGCCCCGCCTGCACCTGCGATGATGACCTTGAAGCCTTCATCTGCTGCGCCCTTGGCAAATTCCACCATGCGGTCCGGCGTGCGGTGGGCAGATACGATGCGCGCATCATGGGCAATTCCCAGTTCGTCCAGAACATGGGCCGCGCATTGCATGGTGGACCAGTCCGACTGGCTGCCCATCACGATAGCGACTTTTGGCGAACTTCCCGTTTCGGCCATCTCAACTGTCCTTCAGGTAATAGCGTTCGCCAGCCTGCATGTTTTCGTCGAATTCATAGACGATCGGCTGTCCGGTCGGAATTTCGAGGCCGGTGATGTCATCATCCGAAATGCCCGAAAGATGCTTCACCAGCGCGCGCAGCGAATTGCCATGCGCGGAAATGATGACTGTTTCGCCCGCCGCGATGACCGGCACGATGGCTTCCTGCCAATAGGGCAGAACGCGTTCGATCGTCAGCTTCAGGCTTTCGGTATTGGGGATGGCAATGCCGGCATAGCGCGGGTCTGAACTGAGGTCATATTCGCTGCCTGCTTCCAGCGGCGGCGGCGGCACGTCGAAACTGCGGCGCCAGATATGGACCTGCTCGTCACCGTGCCTGGCTGCTGTTTCCTGCTTGTTGAGGCCGGTCAGCCCGCCATAATGGCGTTCGTTGAGGCGCCAGTCCTTGGTTTCAGGTATCCACAGCCGGTCACATTCGGCAAGGGCGAGATGCAACGTGCGGATGGCCCGTGTCTGCACCGAAGTGAATGCGCGGGTCGGCAACAGGCCTTTTTCTGCCAGCAATTTGCCGGCGGCCTTTGCCTCGGCAACGCCCAGCTCGGTCAGATCGACATCCCACCAGCCGGTGAAGCGGTTTTCGAGGTTCCACTGGCTCTGGCCGTGGCGGACCAGGATGAGCTTGGTAGTCTGGGTCGGCAAGGAATACGCTCCTGCATTACAAGAAGCAGTTGCCGTTAGCTTTTGGCATCGCTTTTGGGAAGGGCTGGCTCTGCCGAATCGCCCTGCGAATCGGGAGTATTTTCTTCAAACGCACGAGATTGAGCTTTGCGGCGGCGCAAATTCTCGCGCAGCTTGGCCGCCAGCCGTTCCTCGCGGGACATTTTTGTCGGGTCATTTGCCATGGTGTCATGGCGATTGCCGCGCTGGGCTGCGCTTTACAAGCTTTGGTTTAAAGGCCTTGCTTGACAACAGGTGGCGCGCCAGCCAATAGCGCGCCCCTGCCGTGGGTGGCCTTTCGAGGATCCTGCGCAGATCAGTGAAATGGTGTGCTGCTGTAGCTCAGTGGTAGAGCGCATCCTTGGTAAGGCTGAGGTCGAGAGTTCAATTCTCTCCAGCAGCACCATTTCACTTCATTTCCCCCGCTCTCCACATTTGCCTTGTCCGCATGACCGGATATGGACGTTCCTCAACATTTGAGGGAGCGAGCAGGGATGCATTTCGGATTAAGTGACGAACAGGCTGAGTTGCAGGCAGCAGCGCGCAAATTCGCGCGCGAGCAACTGACAGGTCTTGCCGGCGAGCTTGAACGTGACGATGCGCCTGTCCCGCACGACATTCTGCGCCAATATGGCGATCTTGGCTTTCTCGGCATCAATCTGCCTGAACAATATGGCGGCATGGGCCTTGGCCATCTCGAGGCATTGCTGGTGCTGGAAGAATTCGCACAGGTTTCCGTCGCGGTTGCCTTTCCCGTGTTCGAGGCGCTGACAGGGCCAGTGCGCACCATCGAACAATTTGGTTCGGAAGAATTGAAAGCGCGGATTATCCCCGAAGTGGTGCGGGGCGAAAAAATCGTCGCGGTCGCCATGTCGGAACCCGAAGCCGGCACTGCCCTTACCGATCTTTCCACCACGGCGCGGATTGATGGCGACGAAATCGTGATCAACGGCACCAAGCGGTGGAGTTCAGGCGCGGGCCATTCCGACTATTACATCACCTATTGCCGGTTTGACGGCATTTCGGGGGCCAAGGGCATTGGCGCTGTGCTGGTGGAAAAAGACGCTGCCGGTGTCACCTTCGGCGCGCGCGAGGAAATGATGGGCTTCAGAGGTATCCCTTCGGCCGACATTTTCCTTGATGATGTACGGGTGCCAGCAGGCAACCTCATCGTGGGTGCAGGCGGCTTCGGCAAATTGATGAGCGCGTTCGGGCTGGAACGCTGCGGAAATGCCACCATGGGCCTTGGCCTTGCAGCAGCTGCGCTGGAAGATGCACTGTCCTACACTCAGGAACGCACCGCGTTCGGCAAGCCGATCGTCGAATTCCAGGCCGTGCAGATGAAGCTGGCAGAAATGGCGATGCAGGTGGATGCCGCGCGGCTGCTGATCTGGCGCGCTGCGGTCAATGCGGGCAGCGGCCTGCCGAGCGTATATGAAAGCTCTGCTGCGAAATGTTTTTCAAACGAAATGGTGCGCGAAGTCACCCAACTGGGTGTGCAGGTGATGGGCGGTTACGGCTATTCCAAGCAATATCCCATGGAACAGCGCCTGCGTGACGGTTTTGCATGGGGCATTGCGGGCGGAACCACCGATGTCCAGAAAGCCAATATCGCCGCTGCGCTGGTGGGGCGCAGGTTCGACCAGCGGCGCTGATATGATGTGATTTTCGATTGTCATTGCGCGGCGTATTAGCCATGTAAGGCACCATGAACGAAGATCCTGATAAATGCGTTGCCGAAACGTCTGACGAGGCGGCGCAAACCGCCGCGCGCGATGGCTTGACAGAGCTGCACCCCAACCATGTGAAAATCCTGCGAATACAGGCGTTCATGTTTGCCGCGCCTTTCGTGCTGGGGTCGCTGGTGCTGGAAACAGCGAGGCTGATGCCGACAGGTGTGTTCATCTTGCCGGTGCTGCTGGCCGCATTGTTCCTGATCATCCGTGTGCCGCTGCGCCGCCACCATGCCCGCGGCTATGCCATGAGCGATGACCGCCTGCGTGTGGTGCGCGGCCTGCTTTTCCGTTCCGATACGGTGGTGCCATTTGGCAGGGTGCAGCATATTGATGTGAACCAGGGCCCGCTGGAACGGTTTTACAACCTTGCCACACTGACCTTGCATACCGCAGGCAGCCACAATGCATCGGTGCATCTGCCGGGCATTCTCAACCAGGATGCACTGGCCATGCGCGAGATCATCCGCAGCCATATCAAGCGCGAGACGCTGTGACGGACATGGCTGCACCTGCCGCGCCAATGGACCAGGCGGGCCCCAGAAGAACCAGCCCGCTCGGGTTTATTGCCAAGGGATTGCAGGGCTTGCAGCGCGCTATCCTGCCGATGGTCGCTGTCGCCTTCGGCATGCGCGACGAATCGTTCGGCTTGCTGGCGGCATTGGGCCTGGGGCTGGTGATTGCCGCCTTTGCCGTGGGCGTCCGCTACCTCCACTGGCTGCGCCTGACCTATACTGTCGGCGAAACCGACATTCGTGTGGAAAGCGGTCTGCTCTCCCGCGCCGCACGGTCTGTTCCGTTCGAACGGATTCAGGATGTCAGCCTTGAACAATCGTTGATCCCCCGATTGCTGGGCCTCGTTGAAGTGCGCTTTGAAACAGGCGCTGGCGGCAAGGATGAACTGAAACTCGCCTATCTGACCGCAGCCGAAGGCGAAGAACTGCGCGAAGTCATCAGGGCGCGCAAGGACGGGGTGGAACTCGCCGCAAGGGCAGAAACACAGGCCAGTGACGAGGATGCGGCAGAGCCAGCGGCAACACGGCTGTACGAAATGGATACGCGCAGGCTGGTGACATTCGGCCTGTTCGAGTTCTCGCTCGCCGTGGTGGCCGTGATTGGCGGCGCTCTGCAGCAATTCGGGGATTTCATGCCGTTCAACATCTGGAATGTGAACGAATGGCAGGAAAATTTTGCCGGACCCTTCGCATGGCTGATGGGCATGGGGCCATCGGTGCAGGCTATTGGCGTTGTGCTGGCGCTGATTTCGCTCGCCGTGGTCGGCTTTGGCACGGGCCTTGTTCGCACTGTCCTGCGCGACTGGGGCTTTACGCTGGACCGGACTGAAAAGGGCTTCCGCCGCCGCCGCGGATTGTTGACGCGCACGGATGTGGTGATGCCCGCACACCGCGTGCAGGCCGTCAGGATCAACACCGGCATCATCCGCAAGCGGTTCGGCTGGCATGGCCTCAGCTTTGTCAGCCTGGCGCAGGATAGCGGCGCATCGAACCATATTGTCGCGCCTTTTGCCCAGATGGAAGAACTGGAGCCGATTGTGCGGTCTGCCTGTTTCGACACGCCCCCAGAAGACGCAGGGTGGCAGCGGGGCGCTGTGAATTACCGGCTGGACAAAGCGCTGCTGGCAGCAGGTGTGCTGGTACCGGCCTCGGTTATCACGACGGTGATTGCTGGCCCGCTGCTGGGTATCCTGCCCATCGCAGGCGCGGCGTTCATTGCCATGCGCGAAGCATTCCTGTGGCGGTTCGAACGGCATTGCCTGACGGGCCGGCAGTTGTTCATCGGCAGCGGCTGGCTGGCGCCGGAATTGTCCATTGCATCACGCATCAAATTGCAATCGGTCGAAATCAGCCAGAACTTCATTGGCAGGCGGCGCAACTACTCCACCCTGCAACTGGGCCTTGCGGGTGGGAAAATGGCGCTGCGAGGGATCGCCCCGCAGCGCGCATATGAATTGCGGGATGCAATTCTGGCCAGCATCGCAGAAAAGGATTTTTCCGAACTGGCCGGATAAACCGGCGTCAGGCGCGCAGGTCAGCCCAATCCGGATGACGCTTGAATTGCGCTTCGACATAGCTGCACTGCGGGACGATGGTGAAACCTTCTGCGCGGGCATCCTTGATCATTTCCTGCACCAGCGCAGCGGCCACGCCGCGTCCGCCAATGGCGGGCGGCACCAGCGTATGTTCTGCCACCCGGCTTCCACCCCGCTCGACCCAGGTCAGGCGTCCGACAGCATCGCTGCCGGGAACATGGGCGTGATATTCGCCAGCGCCATCCTCGTTTTGACGGGTAATTTCCAAGCCTTCGATAGCCATTCAAATGTCTCCTTCTTGCGCATAACGTAGAGGTGGTTAAGGCCGTTCCCCAAGCCCAGATGAAACGCGTGAGACGAAACGAGGCAGATGAAGCAGTTCCTTTCCGATAATGCCGCCAGCGTCCACCCTGCCATATGGGAAGCAATGCGCGCCGCTGACGAACCGCAGGCACCCTATGATGGCGATACCATTTCGCAGCGCATGGACGATGCATTCAGCCAGCTGTTCGGGCGCGATTGCAGGGCGATGTGGATTGCCACCGGTACGGCTGCCAATTGCCTCGCGCTCAGCACCATGGTCCAGCCGCATGGCGGCGTTGTGTGCCACCGCGAAGCCCATATCGAGGTTGATGAAGGCGGCGCGCCCGGTTTTTACCTGCATGGCGCAAAACTGCTGCTGGCCGAAGGTGATGGCGCAAAGCTGACGCCCGCTGCCATCCGCGCCGTTATCGACCCCATTCGCGATGATGTGCACCAGGTGCAGCCCCATGCAATTTCGATTACGCAAGCGAGCGAATATGGCTGCGCCTACCGGCCTGAAGAACTGGCAGCGATTGGCGCGCTGGCACGCGACCGTGGCCTGCCGCTGCACATGGACGGCGCGCGGTTTGCCAATGCGGCGGCATTTCTGGGTTGCAGCGCGGCAGAGGCTGCCGGGCCTGCCGATGCGCTCAGCTTCGGTTTTGTGAAGAATGGCGGGATGACTGCCGAGGCAATCGTGTTTTTCGACCCCGCGCTGGCTGATGTCGCGCTCTATCGCCGCAAGCGGGCGGGCCACCTGCAAAGCAAGGGCCGTTTTCTTGCAGCACAGGTGCTGGCCATGGTGGAAGGCGACGTGTGGATCGATAATGCCCGCGCAGCCAATGCCGCTGCGCAAATAATCGCTGATGCCGCCAACGGGCGGTTGATGCACCCGGTGGAAGCGAATGAATTATTCGTCCGTTGCACCGCTGAAGAACGCAGCGCGCTTAGGGCGCAGGGTTTCGATTTTTATGACTGGGGCAGCGATGCCGCCCGCTTCGTGACAGCATGGAACACGCGGCAGGAAGATGCACTGGCACTGGCGCGCGCGGTGGCTTCCCTATGAATTCAGCACCTGATGGCGCTGTGCCGCCCCATGCCCTGTTGCGGCCCGCCGTGGTCATTCCCTTCATGCTGGTGGCGCTGATCTGGGGATCGACCTGGCTCGTCATCAAGGACCAGATTTCGCAAGTTCCACCCGGCTGGTCCATCACGTGGCGCTTCGTGGTGGCCACTATGGGCATGTTTATCCTCGCCAGATTCCAGGGCCATTCGCTGCGCCTTGGGAAGGCGGGCCAATTGCTGGCACTGGCAGTGGGTGTCACCCAGTTTTGCGGCAATTTCAATTTCGTTTATCGCGCAGAATTGCACCTTACATCGGGCATCGTGGCGGTCATGTTCGGCCTGCTGATGGTGCCCAACGCCATTTTTGCGCGGCTGTTGCTGGGCCAGCAGATAACCCGGCGTTTCATGGCAGGCAGCGCCATTGCACTGGTCGGGATTGCCATGTTGCTGGTGCACGAAGCGCGCATCGCGCCGCTCGAAGGCAAGGTGGGACTTGGCGTGCTGCTGACAATTGGCGGCATTCTTTCCGCCTCCATCGCCAATGTCATCCAGGCGGGCGAAACCGGGCGCAAGCTGGCACTGCCCAGCCTGCTGGCATGGGCCATGCTCTATGGCACCATCTGCGATGCCGCGCTGTCATGGGTGCTGTCTGGCCCGCCGGTGTTCGATTGGCGGGCGGAATATGGCGCAGGCATCGTGTATCTCGCGCTGGCCGGATCGGTCGTGACCTTCCCGCTCTATTACAAGCTGGTGCGGGAGATCGGGCCAGGCAGGGCAGCGTATAATGGCGTGATCGTGGTAATCGTGGCGATGCTGCTTTCAACCCTGTTCGAAGGGTATCAATGGTCGCTGCTGGCAGGCTGCGGCGGGATAATCGCACTGGTGGGCATGGTGGTGGCCTTGAGAGCGCGCAATCCCGTCCGGTAATCGGGGTAGCGCGGCTTCCACCCCAGCACGCGCTTGGCCTTGCCATTGGCGACACGCCGGTTTTCTGCATAAAAACCCCGCGCCATTGGCGACAGGTTGGCGTCTTCCAGCGTCAGCAGCGGCGGCGGTTCCATCCCCAGCAGCAGGCAGGCTTCTTCTATGACGGCATTCTGGCTGGCTGGCAGATCGTCTGACAGATTATACGCGCCCGCGGGTGCATCCAGCGCCGCGATGACCCCGCTGACAATATCATCCACATGGACACGGCTGAAAACCTGCCCGGGAAGATCAATCCGGTTGGCACGGCCCTGGGTCACACGTTCCAGCGCGCTGCGGCCGGGGCCATAAATGCCCGGCAGGCGGAATATATGCGCGCCTGCCTCCATCCAGCGGGCATCGGCATCAGCCCGCGCCGTACGCCTGCCAGCCCCTGTGGCCGCAGTTTCATCCACCCATGCGCCGCCTGCATCACCGTAAACACCGGTGGATGACAGATAGCCGCGCCACTGCTGATCCTGAAAATTGCCATATCGGTCCAGCACAGGGTCGCCGCCGTCTGCTGGCGGGACGGATGAAAGGACATGGCTCGCCTGCCCCAAGGCGCGGCGCACCGTGTCTTTATCCATGAAATCCATAGTGCCTGCGCTGCCCGTGGCATCCACCGTCCATCCGCGAGCCACGAGCGCTGCTGCAATGCGCGAAGCTGTGTAGCCCAGCCCGAAAATCAACATATGGGCCATGGTGCTTCCTGTTTGTTTTTTACGGGCCGGAGTGGAAGTTGCATTAAACCACGAATGAACCCAAGCCAACGTCATGCGTTTGTGGCATGACAGCGCAAATTGCAGGCCCTGCCTGCACTGCGTTACCGCCATTGCCGTTTTAAAATTACCGAAAGCATATCGTCATGGACATTGCCCGCACCCCTTCCGAAACAGGTGGCAACCCTGAAATGGCGGATGCTGCCGTCCAGCCGAAGAGCCCGCCGACAATCCGGCGCGAGGATTACAAGCCGTTTGCATGGGCTGTCCCGCAAACGCGGCTGGAATTCGATCTCGGGCTGGAGCGGACCCATGTGCGCGCCACTTTGACAGTGAAGCGCAATCCGGCGGCAGAAGCATCGCCCACCATCTTGCTCAATGGAGACGGGCTGGTGCCATTGTCGGTGATGGTGGATGGCGAGGAATCGCCCAGCTGGACCGTTCAGGACGGCGATATGATCCTGTCGCTTCCGGGCGATGAACACACCATCACCATCGTCAACGAGATTGACCCCAGCGCCAACACCCAGCTGATGGGCCTGTTCGCATCCAATGGCATGCTGTGCACCCAGTGCGAGGCGGAAGGTTTCCGCCGCATCACATTTTTCCCTGACCGGCCTGATGTCCTTTCGACCTACAGCGTGCGGATGGAAGGTTCCAAAACGCAGTTCCCCGTTCTCCTGTCCAACGGCAATATGGTGGAATCAGGCGAAGGTGCCAGCGGCACCCATTGGGCAGAGTGGCAGGACCCATGGCCCAAGCCATCCTATCTGTTCGCGCTGGTGGCAGGCGATCTGGTCGCCAATTCGGACAGTTTCACCACCGCCAGCGGGCGCAAGGTGGCGCTCAATATCTATGTCCGGGATGGCGATCTGCCGCGCACGGACCATGCCATGCATTCGCTTATAGCCAGCATGAAATGGGACGAGGAAGCCTTTGGCCGCGAATATGATCTCGATCTGTTCAACATCGTTGCTGTCAGCGATTTCAACATGGGCGCGATGGAGAACAAGGGCCTCAACATCTTCAACACCAAATATGTGCTGGCCGATGTCGAGACTGCGACCGACGGCGATTATGACGCGGTCGAAGGCGTCATTGGCCATGAATATTTCCACAATTGGTCGGGCAACCGGATTACCTGCCGCGACTGGTTCCAGCTTTCCCTGAAGGAAGGCTTCACCGTGCTGCGTGACCAGCTGTTCAGCGAGGATATGCAAAGCGAACCGGTCAAGCGGATCGAGGATGTGCGGGTTTTGCGCTCTGTCCAGTTCCCTGAAGATTCCGGCCCGCTTGCCCATCCGATCCGGCCTGATTCCTTTCAGGAAATCTCCAATTTCTACACCTCCACCATCTATAACAAGGGCGCCGAAGTCATCCGCATGATGCGGACCATGGCGGGGCCGGAAGCTTTCCGGCAGGGCACGGATCTCTATTTTGACCGGCATGATGGCGAAGCCGCCACTTGCGAGGATTTCATTACGGCAATGGAAGACGGGTCCGGCCTCGATCTGACCCAGTTCCGCCTGTGGTATAGCCAGGCGGGCACACCGAAAATCTCGGTGAAACTCGATCATCAGGGCAATACGGCCACTCTTACCTTGAAGCAGACTGTGCCGCCAACGCCCGGTCAGCCTGCCAAATATCCGATGCCCATTCCCCTCAAGATTGCCTTGTTCGACCGCGATAACGGCACGCATGAAGGCCAGCAGCTGGTCGTGCTCGACCGCGAGGAAACCACCATTGCCTATGAAGGCTTTGCGCAAAAACCGGTGCTTTCCATCAACCGCGGCTTCTCCGCGCCGGTAACGGTGGAACGCGATATTGCGCGCGAAGACCTCGTCTTTCTTGCCGCGCGTGATGATGATCCGTTTGCCCGCTACGAAGCGATGCAGGACCTTGTCGTAGGTCATCTGACGGCCGCTTCCGGCGAAGGTCTGGGCGATGCCGCGCGTGATGAAGCGCGCCGTGACATCGCAGCTGCGCTCAAGGCCATTTTGCTGGATGATGGCATCGACGATTCAATGCGCGGCGAACTGATGATGCTGCCGGGTCAGACCTATCTGGCCGAACAGCTTTCCATAGCTGACCCAGCGCGCATCCATGCAGAGCGTGAAGGACTGAAGGCATGGCTGGGCGCGGAGCTGGAGGCGGAACTTTGCGCGCTTTATGACCGCGTCAATGCAATCCCCTATTCGCTCGATGCCGACGCGCGTGGGGCGCGCAAGGTGAAAACGCAGGCGCTGGTGTTCATTGCGGCGGGCAATCCGGAAAAGGCTTCAGGCATTGCCGCTGCCCAGTATGAAAATGCCGACAACATGACCGATCGTCAGGGCGCGCTGATGGTGCTGACCGGCCTTGATGGCGCGGCGCGCACCAATGCGCTGATCGATTTTTACCGCCGGTATGAAGGCAATGAACTGGTCGTCGACAAATGGTTCGCGCTGCAGGCATCCTCGCTCCACCCCAATACGCTGGAACATGTGAAGGCGATGGCAGATCACAAGGATTTCACCCTGCGTAACCCAAACCGTGTGCGGTCGCTCTACATGGCGTTTGCGGGCAACCCGCACGCCTTCCATGCCGAAAACGGCGAAGGCTATGCGATGATTGCAGACCTTATCCTGGCGCTGGACCCGATGAACCCGCAGACCGCAGCGCGATTCGTCACGCCGCTGGGCCGCTGGCGCAGGCTGGAACCTGGCCGCGCTGCGCTGATGCGCAAGGAACTGGAACGGATCGCCGCTGCGCCTGCCCTGTCGCGCGATACCTATGAACAGGTCACCCGCAGCCTTGGCTGAACAGGTTGAAGTCATCCGCTCTGCCCTTCTCGGAACTGTCCTTCATGGGTTTTTTGGGCGGAGGGGCGGCGTTTCTGGCGGGGTCGTCAGCGGCCTCAACGCCGGACTGGGCGCGGATGATGATGGCGCTGCGATTGCCGAAAACCGGCGAATTGCGATCGAAGCCGTGTTTCCCGGCGCAGCTTTGGTAACGCCCTATCAGGTGCATTCGGCTGATGCGGTTATTGTGGACGAGCCGTGGCCTATGGAAAACAGACCCAACGCTGATGCGTTGGTGACAAACCGGCGGGGCCTGCTGCTCGGCATAGTCACCGCAGATTGCGCACCGGTGCTGCTGGCGGACGAAGACGCAGGCGTGATCGGTGCGGCCCATGCCGGCTGGCGCGGCGCGTTTGACGGGGTCATTGCCTCGACCGTGGCGGCCATGGAAAGGCTGGGCGCGCAAGCCACGCGGATGAAGGCCGCCATTGGCCCCTGCATCGGTCTTGAAAGCTATGAAGTGGACGATGCCTTCAAACAGCGAATCGGTGCAGCGGGGGCACAGTTCTTCAGGCAGGGCCGCCCGGGCCATCACCAGTTCGATCTTGAAGGCTATGTGGCGCAGCGCCTCGCGGAATCGGGTGTGAAGCAGGTAGATAGGCTGGGACTTGATACCTACGCCGACCCATCGCGATTCTATTCCTACCGGCGGGCAACGCACCTCAACGAACAGACCTATGGCAGGCAGATCAGCCTTATCGGCCTGGCAGGCTGAGGCGGGCTTGCAGTTGATGCAACGGCCACGACAAGGCGCTCTGACGGCGCAGATTATGCACAAAACCGGACGAACCATGCCAAAAAGGCGGTTGGCAGCGAGGGTAATCGCGTCTATCAGCGCGCCCAAACCGGCATCGGGCGGCACCTTTCAGGATGGCGTCCGGATCGCGGTAAGCGGGGGCTTCTCCTGATTGCTCGATCGGCTGGAAAATAGTGTGCTTCGCAGGATCTGCGGGGCTGTTACAAGGCAAGACAAGTCTTAAAGATGCGTGTTTTACAAGGCAGGGCTGATGGCTGACACGACTGGCACCGCAACACCCGAAACACTCGCCAGCCATGGCGAAGACGGTGTTAGGCGGCGCGATTTTATCAATATTGCAGCGGTCAGCTTTGCTGGCGTGGGCGCAGTGGCCGTGGTTCTGCCACTGGTCAGCCAGATGGCGCCTTCTGCTGACGTTCTGGCAGAAAGCAGCACCGAAATCGACGTTAGCTCGATCGAGGCAGGGCAGGCCATCAAGGCCGTGTTCCGCAAGCAGCCCCTGTTCGTACGCCGCCTGACCCCCGCTGAAATCGCGGAAGCGGACAGTGTCGCGGTTTCCAGCCTGCGCGATCCGGAGACGCTGGCAGAGCGGACCAAGGAAGGCCACCTCGATATGCTGGTCACCATGGGTGTCTGCACCCATCTGGGCTGTGTTCCGCTGGGCGCTGCCGAGGGTGAAAACCGCGGTGAATTCGGTGGCTATTTCTGCCCCTGCCACGGTTCGCACTACGATACTGCGGCCCGCATCCGCAAAGGTCCCGCGCCTGCCAACCTGGTAGTGCCGGATTATGAATTCACGTCCGACACGGTTATCCGGGTCGGCTGAGGCTGAAGAGACACGATATGAGTTTTCCCTGGGCCAGCCAGTATGAACCGAAGAACGGTCTGACGAAGTTTCTCGACGAGAAGCTGCCTCTGCCGCGTCTTGTTTATGGTGCAATCGGTGCCGGTTATCCGGTTCCCCGCAACCTCAGCTACATGTGGAATTTCGGCGTTCTCGCCGGTTTCTGTCTAGTGCTGCAGATCGTCACGGGCGTTGTCCTGGCGATGCATTATGCGCCAAACGCGCTGGTGGCTTTCGGCACGACCGAACACATCATGCGTGACGTAAACTGGGGCTGGATGATGCGTTATGCGCACGCCAACGGTGCCAGTTTCTTCTTCATCGTGGTCTATCTGCATATTTTCCGCGGCTTCTTCTATTCATCCTACAAAGCCCCGCGCGAGATGATCTGGCTGCTGGGTGTCGTGATCTTCCTGCTGATGATGGCAACCGCTTTCATGGGTTACGTGCTGCCATGGGGCCAGATGAGCTTCTGGGGCGCGAAGGTGATTACCGGCCTGTTTGGTGCAATCCCCGTGGTCGGCGAGCCGATCCAGGTCTGGCTCTTGGGCGGTTTTGCGCCTGACAATGCCGCACTGAACCGCTTCTTCAGCCTTCACTTCCTGCTGCCGTTCGTCATTGCCGGTGTGGTTATCCTCCACATCTGGGCGCTGCACATCCCGGGTTCTTCCAACCCGACCGGCGTGGAAATCAAGACGGAAGCCGACACGGTTCCATTCCACCCCTATTACACGGCGAAGGACGGTTTCGGCCTTGGCGTGTTCCTGCTGCTTTACTGCGCGATGCTGTTCTTCCTGCCCAATTACCTTGGGCATCCGGACAATTACATCGAAGCCAACCCGCTTTCGACACCGGCGCATATCGTTCCGGAATGGTATTTCTGGCCATTCTACGCGATCCTGCGTGCCTTCACCGTGGACTTCTTCTTCATCCCGGCGAAGCTGATGGGCGTGCTGGCGATGTTCGCGGCAATCCTCGTGTGGTTCTTCCTGCCATGGCTGGATAAATCACCGGTGCGCTCGGGTCATTACCGTCCGATGTTCCGCAAGTTCTTCTGGTTCGGTCTGATCCCGACCATGGCTGTGCTGTTCTATTGCGGCGGCGCGCCTGCTGAAGAACCCTTCGTGATGCTGAGCCAGCTGGCGACGGCATATTACTTCCTGCACTTCCTCGTGATCCTGCCGCTGGTTTCCTCGATCGAGAAACCTGAGCCGCTGCCTTATTCGATCACCGAGGCTGTGCTGGGATCCGACAAGAAAGCCGTGCTCGGCGAAAACACCACTCCTGCGGTTTGATGCGCAGGAAATTGGCCAAGATTATTAGAAAGCGACTGACATGATCCGCCTCTTCGGAATTCTGGCTGGCTTGTTCTTCACCGTGGCCGTGATGTGGTCATTCGCGACCGGCGCCTTTGTCGCCGCGACCGAAGGCCTTGGCGAAGAAACTGCCGAGCATGCATTTCATGAACATCCAAAGGACCTGCACCTCGCCAGCGATGGCGTGTTTGGCAAGTTCGACAAGGCGCAGCTTCAGCGCGGCTACCAGGTATACAAGGAAGTATGCTCGGCCTGCCACTCGATGAAGTTCGTTGCCATTCGTGATCTGGCCGACCTTGGCTACAGCGAAGCACAGCTGAAAGCGGAGGCTGCCACCTGGCAGGTCCCCGGTATCGATCCGAACACCGGCGAAGCAACCATGCGCCCCGGCCTGCCGACGGATTACTTCCCGTCGCCCTATCCCAACGCTGTCGCGGCTGCTGCAGCCAACAACAATGCTATTCCGCCTGATCTTTCGCTGATGGCGAAGGCCCGTCACGATGGCGCTGCTTATGTCTATTCGCTGCTGACAGGTTACCAGGAACAGCCGGCCGAACTGCTGAAGGAATTCCCGGGTTCGAAAACCCCCACGGGCCTTCATTACAACCCGTATTTCCCTAACCTCAACCTTGCGATGGCTCCGCCGCTGACGTCCAATGGCCAAGTGACCTATGCGGAAGGCAACCCCGAACCCACCATCGACCAGATGGCACAGGACGTGGCCGCATTCCTGACATGGACTGCCGAGCCCACGCTCGACAAGCGCAAGCAGACGGGCTGGCCGGTACTTGGCTTCCTGCTGTTCGCCACCATTCTGGCGTTCCTGGCAAAGAAGCAGGTCTGGTCTGCAGTAAAGCCCAGCCGCAAGGATTGATTGCTGGTCTATCGCTATTGAAAGGCCCCTTGCATCCAGGTGATGCGAGGGGCCTTTTCATTGCGCCCGTTCCTTTGGCACCCATTCTTTTAGCAGAGGCCAGAATATGACCCCTGAAAAATTGCGTGCACTGATCCGCACGGTGCCAGATTTTCCGAAACCGGGCATTCATTTCCGGGATATCACCACTCTCATCAGCAATGGCGCGGGGCTGGCTTCCACAGTCGAATTGCTGGCAGAAAAAGCGCGGGCCGCCGATGCGCAGTCGATTGCCGGAATGGAAGCGCGCGGCTTCATTTTCGGCGCCGCAGTGGCAGTGCGGCTTGGCGTTGGCTTCGTTCCAGTGCGCAAACCGGGCAAGTTGCCCGTGCCCACGATCGGCGTGGACTATGCCCTGGAATATGGATCGGACCGCCTCGAGATGGACCCCGGTGCCATTGCGCCAGACCAGAAAGTCGTCATCGTTGACGATCTGATTGCCACTGGCGGCACCGCGCTCGCGGCGGCGGAATTGTTGCGCAAGGCAGGTGGCCATGTCGACCATGCGCTGTTTGTCATCGACTTGTCGGACCTTGGTGGTGCAACCAGACTGCGCTCTGCCGGTGTAAGGGTTGAAGCAATTCTGGACTATGAAGGCGAATAGCGCCTGACCTGCGGGAAATAATCCGGAACTGACGCATTCATATAGATGTCAGCCCACTGCGGAGTGATAGCATTCGTGCTGGCCGCGCAAGGTGGTAGCCCCGCAAGGGGGCCATGACGGGGGCTCGAAACGGGGATCGATGGAACAACAGGCAATAGTTATCGCGCTGGTTGGCGTGCTGGGCATCGGGGCCCAATGGTTTGCCTGGCGCACGGGCCTGCCCGCAATTGTGCTGATGCTGGCGGCAGGTTTCATTGCCGGCCCTGCGCTCGGTCTTATCAATCCTGAACTCGCCTTTGGCGAGATGCTGGAACCGATGGTGGCAATCGGTGTGGCCCTCATCCTGTTCGAAGGTGGCCTCAGCCTCGATTTCCGCGAATTGCGCCATGCAGGCGACGGTGTGTCGAGGCTGGTCGTATTCGGCGTTCCGCTTGGTTGGGCGTTCGGAACACTCGCCTGCTTCTACATCGCGGGACTGAACTGGCCGGTTGCGGTGCTGTTTGGCGGGATTCTGGTCGTGACTGGCCCGACGGTGGTCCTGCCGTTGCTGCGCCAGTCGAGCGTGCAGACAAGGCCCTCGGCAATCCTGAAATGGGAATCAATCGTCAACGACCCTTTCGGCGCATTATGTGCTGTGATCGCCTATGAATATTTCCGGCTGTCGGGCGATGGCGCGACCATGTTCGAAGTCGTTCCGCCCATGCTTATCGCGGCGGGCCTTGCCGGCCTGCTGGGTTATGGCGCGGCTGCCATTATTGCGTGGGCTTTCCCGCGCGGCGCTGTTCCTGAATATCTCAAGGTGCCCGTCCTGCTCACGACGGTTATCGGTGTTTTTGTACTGTCCAACAAGATTGAACACGAAGCCGGACTGATTGCGGTTACGGTGATGGGTATTGCCCTTGCCAACATGAACGTATCGAGCCTGCGGAGCATCCATCCGTTCAAACAGAACATCGCGGTGCTGCTGGTTTCGGGCATTTTCATCCTGCTGTCCGCATCGCTCGATTTTTCGCAGCTGACTTATCTCAACTGGCGATTTGGCCTTTTTCTGCTGGCACTGCTGTTCATCGTGCGTCCAGCGACCATTCTGCTCAGCCTCGCATTCAGTTCGGTGCCGTGGAACGAGCGGCTGTTCCTTGCATGGATTGCGCCGCGCGGGATCGTGCTGGTTGCAATCTCCGGCCTGTTCGCCCTGCGCCTGACCGATCTTGGCTATGCTGATGGCAATGTTCTCATCGGGCTCAGCTTCGCGGTGGTTGTGGTCACCATCGTCGCCCACGGCTTTACCATTGATCTGGTCGCGCGCTGGCTGAAGGTGAAGGGCGAGACACGGCCAGGCCTGCTCATTGTCGGCAGCACGCCATGGACAATCGATCTCGCGAGCCAGCTGCAGAAACTGAAGACCCCGGTGATGGTGGTCGATTCAAGCTGGCAGAGGCTTGCGCCTGCCCGTCAGAAAGGCCTGCCGTTCTACCACGGCGAAATCTTGAACGAGGCAACCGAGCACAACCTCGATCTGACCCCGTTCCATGTGCTGGTCGCAGCCACCGAGAACGAGGCTTATAATGCGCTGGTCTGCAACGAGTTCGCCTATGAAATCGGCCGTGATGCAGTGTACCAGCTGGGTGAAGCGGGCGACCATGACGACCATCGCAAGCTGCCTGATTCCCTGCGCGGACGCGCCCTGTTCCAGTCGGGTTTCGGGGTGGAAGACGTGAACGAAAGGCAGGCGCAGGGCTGGGTCTTCAGGCAGACCAAGCTTTCCGACGAATTCGATTTTGAAGATGCGCAGGAAAAGCTGCCTGAATCGACCCATATGCTGCTGCTGGTCCGCGAAACGGGACGGATGCGTTTCTTTACCCACGCATCGCGCCCGGAACCCAGGGCTGGCGACACCATAATTTCATTCTCACCCCCGAAAAAGTTGACGGTCGAAGAAGCGGTCGCGAAGAATGCGGGGAAACGGGGGCTGAAGCCCCAATCGGCATGACTATGAAGATAAACCGAACCCACCTGCTCATTGGCGCGGCCCTGTCGGCAGCGACCCTTTCAGGATGCGACCGGAAGCAGCCCGCCCCCGCGCCGGAAAGGCCCGAAGCAGTAGAGACTCCCGAACCTGTGTCGATCTTCCGGCCAGAAGCCGAAGTTGACCGCAAGGTCGTTCCAATGACGACGCTGGAAAAGACAATTTCCTTTGCCGAAGGCGGCTCGAAGCTGACGGCAGATGCGCAGGCTGAAATCGACAGTATTCTCGCGTCACCGCAAATCGAAGCAGGCGGAGGCATCATCCTACGCGGCCACACGGATTCGGCAGGTAATGACGACGCCAACCTCAGGTCATCGCGCAAGCGGGCCGAGGCAGTGCGCGATTACATGGTGGAAAATGGCGTCGATGAAGCGCGGGTTGAAGTCATCGCGCTGGGTGAAATGCGCCCCGTTGCCCCCAATGCCAATCTTGATGGTACGCCTGATGAAGAAGGCCGCGCGGCCAACCGCCGGGTTGATGTGACGGTGGAAGTTCCCGGTCAGACCGAAGCGGAAAAAGCTGCCGCAGACGCTGCTGAAGAGCGCGAGGCAGACGAGGCAGGCACTCTGGTGGATGCACTGACTGGCAAGACCGCTTCCGAATAATTCTGCCCATCAGGACGCAGCGGCAATGTCCTCGACATGGCCCAGCACCCGATCAGCCCAATCCGGCAGGCAGATCAGGAGGTCCGGCAAATAGGTGTCGGCCTGGTTGTAGACCAGCGGCGATCCGTCAATCCGCGAACAGTGAAGCCCATGCGCCGCCGCCACCGCAACAGGTGCGCAGCTGTCCCATTCAAACTGGCCGCCCGAATGCAGGTAGATTTCCGCCTGCCCCTGCACGACCGCCATGGCCTTGGCCCCGGCAGACCCCATCGAAACCAGTTCTCCGCCCAGCCTTTCAGCAAGTGTTACCGCTTCATGGGCGGGCCGTGTCCGGCTGACCACGAGACGCGGCGCGCCTTCGTGACGCGGCCTTTCCATTGGCTGGTCAGACCGGATGACAAGACTGCCGTCGCCAACACCGGGCAGGCCCACCGCGCCTGTTGTTGCCACCCCGTCAATCGCAAGGCCCACGTGGACAGCCCAATCGGCCCGTTCCTCGCCAAATTCGCGGCTCCCGTCGACAGGATCGACAATCCACACGCGTGATTTCTCCAGCCGGTCCTGCGTGTCCTTGCTTTCTTCCGACAACAGCCCGTCATCAGGGCGCAGGTTTCGCAGGGCATGAACCAGAAACTGGTTGGCTGTGGCATCGCCCGCATTGCCCAGTGCCTTTACGCCCGAAGCACCGGTGAACATGCCGCTATTGCGCACTTCCAGCAGAATTCGTCCGGCGCAGCGCGCCAGATGTGCGGCAAGGGCGGCATCGTCCATGAAATCGTCCATCGCAGCGGTCATTGCGCAGTCATTTCAGGGGGAGGATCCTCTGGATGATATGATCGGCCGCTTCTTCCACGCTCATCTCCACCGTGTTGACGCGAATTTCCGGGTCTTGCGGAGGCTCGTAAGGGCTGTCGATGCCGGTGAAGTTCTTCAACTGGCCGCTCCGCGCTTTTTTATACAGACCTTTGACATCGCGTGCTTCTGCCACTTCCAGCGGGGTTTCGACATAGATTTCGATGAATTCCGTGTCGGCAATCATCCCGCGCACCATGTCACGTTCTGCGCGGAAGGGGCTGATGAATGCAGTCAGCACGATCAGGCCGGCATCGCTCATGAGCTTGGCCACTTCCCCCACGCGCCGGATGTTTTCGATGCGGTCCGCCTCGGTAAAGCCCAAATCCTTGTTAAGGCCGTGCCGCACATTGTCCCCGTCCAGCAGGAAGGTGTGGCGATTCATCACATTGAGGCGTTTTTCGACCTCGTTTGCGATGGTGGATTTGCCCGATCCCGAAAGACCGGTGAACCACAGCACGCGTGCTTTCTGGTTCTTGAGCGATGCGTGATCGTCGCGCGTAATTTCGGTTGGCTGCCAATGGACATTCTGCGCGCGCCGCAGGCTGAAATGCAGCAGGCCAGCGCCAACGGTGGCGTTGGTGATCTTATCCACTAGGATGAACCCGCCCAGCGCACGGCCTTTGTCATAAGGTTCAAAGGTGATGGGCCGGTCGGTGTGGATTTCGGCCACGCCGATGGAATTCAGCTCCAGCGTCTTGGCCGCCAGCTGCGCCATGGTGTTGACGTTGATTTCGTATTTCGGTTCCTGCACCGTGGCGGTCACTTGCTGTGAGGCAAGCTTCAGCCAATAGCCGCGGCCCGGTTTCAATGCCTCTTCGCTCATCCACACAAGCGTGGCTTCGAACTGGTCAGATGATTGCGGCGGGTCTTCGGCAGCGCTGATGACATCGCCCCTGCTGCAATCCACTTCATCGTTCAGCGTCAGGGTTACTGATTGTCCGGCAACGGCCATTTCCAGTTCGCCGTCAAAGGTCACGATGCTTTTGACGCTGCTTGTCCGGCCAGACGGGACAATGCGGACATTATCGCCCGGCTTCACCGTGCCGCTGGCGATCAGACCTGAAAATCCGCGAAAATCGAGATTGGGCCGGTTCACCCATTGTACCGGTATCCTGAACGGGCCTTCCTGTGCTGCCACATTCGCCAGTTCGACGTTTTCCAGATGGCCGATCAGGCTGGGGCCGGAATACCATGGCGTATTGGCCGATGGCGCAGAGGCGATATTGTCGCCCTTGAAGCCTGACAGCGGAATGGCGGTAAAACTTTCAACGCCGATGCTTTTGGCAAATTCGCCATATTCCGCAACGATCCGGTCAAACACCTGCTGGTCATAACCCACCAGGTCCATCTTGTTGACGGCCAGAACGATATGCCTGATGCCCAGCAGATGCGCGATGTAGGAATGGCGCCGCGTCTGCACCAGCACGCCTTTGCGGGCATCGATCAGAATGACCGCAAGATCGGCAGTCGATGCGCCGGTGACCATGTTGCGGGTATATTGTTCATGCCCCGGCGTATCGGCGACAATGAATTTGCGTTTTTCGGTCGCGAAGAACCGGTAGGCGACATCGATGGTGATGCCCTGTTCGCGTTCAGCTGCCAGCCCGTCTACCAGCAGCGCGAAATCAATTTCCTGCCCCTGCGTGCCGACCCGCTTGCTGTCTGCTTCAAGCGCGGCAAGCTGGTCTTCGAAGATCATCTTGGAATCGTAGAGCAGGCGGCCAATCAGGGTCGACTTGCCATCATCCACGCTGCCGCAGGTGATGAAGCGCAGCAGGCCCTTGTTCTGGTGCTGGTCCAGATAGGCGTCGATGTCCTCGGCAATCAGCGCATCGGTCTGATAGGCGGAGCCGGAAGTGGTGCCAGGAATACCGCTACTGGCGAAATCGCTTTTGCCAAAATCACTTTCGCCAGCCATCAGAAATAGCCTTCCTGCTTCTTTTTCTCCATGCCCGCGCCGCCTTCATCCTTGTCGATGGTGCGGCCCTGCCTTTCGCTGGTGGTGGTCATCAGCATTTCCTGCACCACGGCCGACAAAGTATCCGCCACGCTTTCGACAGCGCCGGTAAGCGGGTAACAGCCAAGGGTGCGGAAACGGACGGACCGCATCACCGGCTCTTCGCCAGCTTCCAGCGGGAAGCGGTCATCATCCACCATCAGCAACATGCCATCGCGTTCGACCGTGGGGCGGGGCGCGGCCAGATAGAGCGGCACGATCTCGATATTTTCGGCCATGATGTACTGCCAGATATCCAGTTCCGTCCAATTGCTGAGCGGGAACACGCGGATGCTTTCGCCCTTGGCCTTGCGCGCATTATACAGGTTCCATACCTCGGGACGCTGGCTCTTCGGGTCCCACCCGTGGCTGGCCGTGCGGAAGGAGAATATGCGCTCCTTCGCGCGGCTCTTTTCCTCGTCACGGCGCGCGCCGCCAAAGGCTGCGTCAAAGCCATGATGGTTGAGCGCCTGCTTCAGCCCTTCGGTCTTCCACATATCGGTATGCAGCGCGCCATGATCGAATGGGTTGATGCCGCGTTCGATTGCTTCGGGGTTCTGCCACACCAGCAGGTCCATTCCTGCATCGCGTGCTGCCTTTTCGCGCAGGGCATACATATCGCGGAATTTCCACGTGGTATCCACATGCAGCAAAGGGAATGGCGGGGGCGAAGGGTAGAATGCCTTGCGCGCAAGATGCAGCATCACGGCGCTGTCCTTGCCCACGGAATAGAGCATGACCGGGTTCGTCGCTTCGGCCACCACTTCACGCATGATGTGGATGCTTTCGGCTTCAAGCCGTTCGAGGTGGGTCAGGCGGCGCATTGTTTTCCGGATCGTTGAATGTTCGTCCTGCCAAGGCAGCTAGTCAATGACAGCTAGGCAATATGCGTTCTTCATCAAACCTAGAATTGCTATTCGCGCACGAAGCGTAATGCCGCCTGACCCGGGACACGCCCGAAGCGGCAAGCGGTTTGAAAACCGGTGGTTGACGAACCTGCGCAGATGGTGGCAATCGGCAGCCATTGCTTGCAAGGCCGGTAATTGGTCCCTATCGGGCAATTCGCGAGAGCGGGTATAGCTTAGTGGTAAAGCCCTAGCCTTCCAAGCTAGTTATGCGGGTTCGATTCCCGCTACCCGCTCCAAACTCCCTCATTCCGGACCCATCGCTGCATGGTATTGCCAGCGGGCGGGGCCCGATGCCAGCCGCCGGCATCCACTTTCCTGCCGGGCGATAAAATCCCCAGAATCATGTATAAGGTAGCCAGGGCGCGTTTGTGACGAGGGCGTGTGCCCATGCTGCACTGCGACGGGAAGGGGTTTCCGCGATGGAAAAATGGGGTTTGGTTTTCGGTGGGCTGGTGATTGGCCTGCTGGTTGGCGGGCTTGGCGGCACATTGCTGGGCGGAGGGGCGATGATGGGCGCCGGCGCTGCATCCGGCCTGTCCATCGGCGTTTGCTCAACCGTGCAGGCTGCGCAGCAGCTGGAACTGCTGACACCCCAGCAGGTGGATGATGTCCTCCATCAGGCAGCGCATAACATCAGCGGCAATGCGGCCATCCCTGACGAACAGAAGCTGGTCGGCAGCGCCGCGGCCTGTGATGAATTGATGGCCAAGCTGGCGAAATAGACGCTAGCGTTTCCAGAGCCAGAACAGGATGCCGAGGTTGATGGCGGGTGCCAGCACAGCTGTCGCCACGCCAGCCAGGCCCAGCTTGTCAGCCAGAAAATTCCACGGCAAACCCAAGGGTATCAGGAACACCCCGGAAAGCGGATCTTTCTCCTGCCCGAACAAGCCGAAAATGCCGATCAGGAACAAGGCAAGCGCGATCACATAAAGCGCCAGGAATATCCCCATAACCCATTTCATAAGCCCCTCCCTCACAACACTGGTCCGTGGCCGCAGGGTCGCAATTCGCAGGCAGGCGGTCAAAGACTTAATTTGCAAATAGTGACTTGTATGTTTCAAGGGCGGCAGCAAGTTTCAGGAGGTTGAGATGCGCAAGGCGAGTTCCATACGGGCTAAGGGTTTCAGGCACGGTGCTGCTGCATCCCTTGTGGCCCTGCTTGCGGCCGCGCCCTTGGCAGTGGCATCGGCGCAGACAGACCATTTAGGCCATGATGCCGCGGCACAAGATAGCGCCCGTGCCGAATGGGATATGATTGCGTTCGAGACGAAATTCTGGGGCCGCCCCATGACGTCGTGGCAGCTTGTGCCGACAGGCGGGGGAAGCTGGGTCCAGTCCAAACCGGACGAGGTTTCAGCCGCTGGACCTGATACGCTGGTGTTCCACGAAATCGAGGTGGGCGAAGACGGCTATCGCAGGATTGCAGAGATTTTCAGTCACCTTCCTGCGACTGCGCCTGATTCCAGCACTTGCACCAATTTCATGACTGACCAGCCCTATGGCACAGCCCGTTTTTCGCGAGGCGCGACGACCACTGAAATCGCATGGAATGCAGGCTGTATGGATGAAGAATATTCGGCGTTTTTGGATACGCTGAAGGCGGCCGACACGCAGATGCGTGAATGGGGTCTTGCCAGCACAATAACGCGGACTGAAAAGGCTAGCTAAGTCATTAGAATTTCGGGATAGAATGTCGGATGCGCCGAACTTTTGTCCGAGCGCATCCGACGCGACCCGAAAGGCGCGATGCACCCCTCAGACAATGCCTATTAGCAGCGTCAACCGGCTTGGCGTGTCCCCTAGTTATGGGTCAACAAAATCAGACTGGCGCGCAATTCTATCTGTTCATCCCGGCAGGCGGGTAGACAGCCATATTATCGATAAGGCGCGTGCCGTCAATTCGTGCTGCGACCAGCAGCCTTGCAGGCGCTTCAACCCGGTTCTCCATTGGCTGAAGGCTGGCTGCATCTGCCAGTGCCGCATAGTCGATACTGGCAAAGCCGGCGGCCAGAATGGCGTCGTGCAGCCGAGCAAGCACAGGGGCGATTTCGGCCCCAACTTCAATTGTCTGAATGGCATCGCGCATGGCGCGCGGCAGGGCTGCTGCAGCCTCCCGGCTGGCCGGTGAAAGGAACCGGTTGCGGCTGCTCATCGCCAAACCGTCAGCTTCGCGCACCGTGGGTATGCCGATGATCCGGTCTGCATTGGGCGCGTTAAGGTCCAGGTCGCGGGCCATCCGGCGAATCACCGCCAGTTGCTGCCAGTCTTTTTCCCCGAAACAGGCGATGTCTGGGGCAACCTGATTGAACAGTTTGCACACCACCGTTGCCACCCCGTCAAAATGCCCTGGCCTGCTTGCGCCGCAGAAATTCTCGCTCACCCCGGCCACGGTGATGCTGGTCGCATAGCCTTCAGGATACATGGTCTGAGCATCGGGCGCCCACAGAAGATCCACCCCTTCAGCCACCAGCAAGGCAGAATCTTCAGCCAATTGACGTGGATAGGCATCAAGATCCTCGTTCGGTCCGAACTGGGTCGGGTTGACGAAAATCGATACGGCCACCCGATCTGCCCGTGCCTTTGCCTCGCGGACAAGCGTGAGATGGCCTTCATGCAAGGCCCCCATCGTGGGCACCAGCGCGATGGTTTCTCCATTCCGACGGAAAGTGGAAACGCTATTTCTCAACAAATCGAGCCGGTTGACGGTTTGCACGGGGCTGGACCCTCCGATAAGAGCTAGGGACACGCCACCTAGCCGTTGCTGGTGGGGAAAAACAACCGATCCGATCAATTCAAGGACATCAGCTGCCCGTGTCTCATGCAAGCCCCCACCGGATAACTTTCGCCAATGAAAAGGGCGGCACCGGTAAATCGACCACCGCAGTGCATGTGGCCGTGGCGCTGGCCTATCGCGGGGCAAAAGTTGCGGCGCTGGATCTTGATCCGCGCCAGCGCACTTTCCATCGCTATTTCGAGAACCGCGCCGAAACCGAAGCGCGCCGCGGCATTACCCTGCCCAGCGCCAGGGTCGAGGTGTTCAATGGCGAAACGGTCGAGGAATTCGAGGACATGGCCCGCCGCGTGGGCGAAGGTGCAGACTTCCTGATCGTGGATACGCCCGGGCGCGACGACCCTTTTGCGCGCCATGCCGCAACCGAGGCAGACACGCTGGTCACACCGCTGAACGACAGTTTTGTCGATTTTGACTTGATCGGGCAGGTCGATGCAGAAAGCTTCAAGGTGCGCCGCCTCAGCTTCTATGCAGAACTGATCTGGGAAACGCGTAAGACCCGCGCGTTGCAGCGGCGGCAGGAAATTGACTGGGTGGTGGTTCGCAACCGCACCGGCCATGTCGAGGCACGCAACATGCAGCGTATTGAAAAGGCGCTGAAGGAATTGTCCAAGCGCGCCGGTTTCCGCGTGGCCAAGGGGCTTTCGGAACGCGTGATCTACCGCGAATTGTTCCCCTCGGGCCTGACCTTGCTGGACAAGGGGCATCTGGGCGAACTGGGCACCAGCCATCTGGTCGCCCGACAGGAAATGCGCAGCCTGCTGGCAGGATTGAACCTGCCGGACGCAGGGGGCGGCACAGGCGCAGCCAGGCCCGATGTTCCGGCCGGCCGCGCATTGGCCTGACAGGTGATGCGGTTCATCCTCCTTGCTGGCCTTGTCTGCCTTGGCTGCAAACTGTTTTTCGGACGCTGGCCGTGGGAATTCGCCAATGCCCGGTCCACCCGGCAGCAAGCCTTGTCTCGCGCCCGTAAATTGCTGGGCGTATCTTCCACTGCATCGCGTCTCGAAGTGCTGGAAGCCCACAAAAGACTGGTTGCCGTGGTCCATCCAGACCGTGGCGGCACAAATGACCAGGTTCATGAAGCCAATGCGGCGCGTGACTTGCTGATCGGTGAATTACCGAATTCAAATTGAGGAAACTGGCATGAGCCACACATTCAATCCGACCGTGCTTCGTGAATATGACATTCGCGGAATAATCGGCGAAACACTCGGGCCTGACGATGCGCGGGCCATCGGCCGCGGCTTTGCCACGCTTTTGCGCCGGGCGGGCGGTTCGCGAATTGTGGTGGGTTATGATGGCCGTGTCAGTTCGCCCATCCTGGCCCATGCGCTGATCGAAGGCATCAATGCCAGCGGCTGCGATGTTGTGAACATCGGCATGAGCGCAACGCCCACGCTGTATTACGCAGAAGCGTCAGCTGAGGATGTGGACGGCGGCATTCAGATAACAGGCAGCCACAATCCCGCCAATTATAACGGCTTCAAGATGGTATTTCAGGGGCGCCCGTTTTTCGGGAAAGACATCCTGACCATAGGCCAGATGGCCGAGGCCGGGGACTGGGATAGCGGGACCGGCACGGTCGAAACGCGCGCAGTCCTCGATGAGTATATCGAGCGCCTGCTGCGCGGCCTCGATGGTATCGACATCGGCCTGCTGGACGGAATGCGGATCGGCTGGGATGCGGGGAACGGCGCTGCCGGACCCGCGCTGGAAGCCATGGCTGCCCGTTTGCCGGGCGAGCATCACCTGCTGTTTACCGATGTCGATGGCAATTTTCCTAATCATCATCCTGACCCCACTGTCGAAGCCAACCTGGAGGACCTGCGCAGTCTGGTCGCGGAGAAGAACCTCGACTTTGGAGTTGCTTTCGACGGTGACGGCGACCGGATTGGCGCGATCGATGGTGAAGGCCGGGTGATCTGGGGCGACCAATTGCTCATGATTTACGCCGAAGACCTCCTGAACCGCATGCCCAAATCTACTATTATAGCGGATGTTAAGGCTTCCCGGGCGCTGTTTGACCGTGTTGCCGAACTGGGCGGCAATCCTGTCATGTGGAAGACGGGCCACAGCCTGATTAAATCCAAAATGAAGGAAACAGGCGCACCGCTGGCTGGTGAAATGAGCGGCCATGTCTTTTTTGCGGATGAATATTACGGGTTCGACGATGCGCTTTATGCCGGGATCAGGCTGATTGCGGCCTCTGCCCGCCTCGGCAAATCAGTCACGCAGCTGCGTTCGGACATGCCGCAGATGCTGAACACGCCGGAAATGCGATTCCAGGTGGATGAAAGCCGCAAATTTGCGGCCATCGATGAAGTGAAACAGCGGCTTTCCGGCACAGATGCGGTTGTGGACGATACCGACGGCGTGCGGGTCACCAATGCCGATGGCTGGTGGCTGCTGCGTGCATCCAACACACAGGATGTGCTGGTTGCCCGCGCGGAAAGCGACAGCGAAGCAGGGCTGGCGCGGTTGATGACGCAGATTGACGGCCAACTGGCAGCATCGGGGCTGGAACGCGGCCCGCAGGCAGGTCACTGAGCCGGGACCGGTTTAAAAACATTAACTTCGGAACCGCTTGCCCTCTTGTCCGTAGCTGACGGGAGGAGACCGGCGTGCTTATCGAGACAATTTCACAGGATGCAGCGCGGGAAGAACTATTCGCCCGGATTGAAGCCGCTGATTTCCCCTGTGTCGGGGCGAAATCCGCCATGGCGCGCGGCACGCTGAAGGTGATGGCTGCCCATTCGCTGGACAGCGGATGGGACGATCTGGCGATCCACCGCGCCTTGATGGACTGGGCGCGCGAATACCGGGCCAACCCTGGCGGTCTGCGGAGCCTGGCGATTGTATTTGAAGGCCCGATTGGCCTGTCCGAAGCGGCGTTTGAAGATTTGATGTGGCAGCGTATCCAGTCTTTTGCAGATAAGGATGCATGGCTTGGCCAGCCTTATGATCACCGCGTCAGCGCCGACCCTGATGACCCGCATTTTTCGCTCAGTTTCGGCGGCGAAGGCTTTTTTGCAGTTGGCTTGCATCCCAATGCATCACGCCCTGCCCGCCGCTTCCCAAGGCCGGTGCTGGTGTTTAACCTGCACGACCAGTTCGAGATATTGCGCGAAGAAGGTCGCTATGACCGGATGCGCGCTGCCATCATGAAGCGGGACGAGGCATTGGCAGGTTCCATCAACCCGATGCTTTCATCCCACGGCACAGCCAGCGCGGCCCCCCAATATAGCGGACGGGCGGTTGGCGCGGAATGGCAATGCCCCTTTCACGACAAGCGGGCGGGGACGAGGCCATGACCGACACCATCCGCATCGCCCCGAGAAGCGGCACAGCATTTCATCTGGCTGAGGGACAAGTGCTGAAAGTGATGGACCCACAGGGAATCCAGGTAAGTGATCTGGTGGCCTATTCCGCCGACGATGTGCGCGAAGTCATCTCTAACGGGCGGACTTTCGATTACGAGGAAACCGTCAGGCTCACTACCGGCCACCGGCTCTGGTCAAACCGTTCCAACCCGATGCTGACCATTGTCGAGGATACCGTCGGGTTGCATGACTTCCTGCTGACCCCGTGCAGCACTGCGACGTTTGAACATTTTTATCCTGACAAGCCGGTTCACCGGGGATGTTTCGGCAATCTGGCGGCGGCATTGGCGCCATATGGTATTGGCGAAGATAGCATCCCCACCGCTTTCAACCTGTTCATGAACGTGCCGGTCAACGCTGCGACGGGCAAGATCAAGGTGCTGCCGCCCATCAGCGGCGCGGGGGATTTCATCCGGCTGAAGGCCGAAATGGACCTGATCATCGGACTGACTGCCTGTTCCGCCTATTCGTCCAATGGCGGAAGCTTCAAGCCGATCGACTATTCCATCGCGTGACGGGCCAGTGCCGCTTACGCCGCGCTTTCCCCGGCGCGGCTAATATGCTGAACCTGGCCATATGACTGCCGCGGACATGCCCCCTATGCCGGACGAGATTGCAAACTGGTTCGCCCAGCGCGGCTGGCGGCTGCGCAGTCACCAGCGCGATATGTTCGATGCTGCGCAGCGCGGAAACCACGCATTGCAGGTGGCTGATACGGGGGCGGGCAAGACGCTGGCAGGTTTTTTGCCGACGCTGGCGGATTTCTGCCCTTCGCGCCTTGGCGGTGCACCTGCGTCTGAAGGGCTGCATACGCTTTATGTTTCGCCCCTGAAAGCGCTGGCCCACGATGTGCAGCGTAATCTGCTGACCCCGGTGGAGGAAATGGGCATCGGCGTGCGTATCGAAACGCGCAGCGGCGATACGCCGTCTGATCGCAAGAAGCGCCAGCGCAGCCGCCCACCCAATATTCTGCTGACCACACCTGAATCCCTGTCGCTCCTCCTGTCCTATCCCGACAGTTTTGAACTGTTTGCCGGGCTGAAGCGGATTGTGATTGATGAAGTTCACGCCTTTGCCACGGGGAAGCGGGGCGATTTGCTCGCGCTTTGTCTCAGCCGCTTGCAGGCCATTGCGCCAGACCTGCAGCGGGTGGCCCTGTCTGCCACAGTGGCGGAACCGGAAGCCTTCCGCGCATGGCTGGCACCATGGGGTGATATCAATGCGGTGGAACTGGTGGAGGGCGAAGAGGGTGCGCCGCCCGAAGTGGAAATCCTGTTGCCGGATGAAGAAAGAGTGCCGTGGGGAGGGCACGCAGCCATCTGGGCCATCCCCCAGCTGTTCGAGAAGATTCGCGCCAACAAGACCACTCTGGTGTTCACCAATACGCGGTTTCTGGCCGAATTCATTTTCCAGCACTTGTGGGATGTGAATGATGAAAACCTGCCCATCGGCATCCACCATGGCTCCTTGTCAAAGGAAGCGCGGCGGAAGGTTGAAGGTGCGATGGCGCGGGGCGAATTGCGGGCGCTGGTGGCCACTGCCAGCCTCGATCTGGGTGTGGATTGGGGCGATATCGACTGTGTGGTGCAAATGGGCGCTCCCAAGGGGTCTTCGCGTCTGTTGCAACGCATAGGCAGGGCCAACCACCGCTTGGATCAGCCGAGCCGCGCTTTGCTGGTACCGGGCAACCGGTTTGAATTCCTGGAGGCAACCGCAGCCAAGGAAGCGGTCGATGAAGGGCAGCGGGACGGCGAGGATTTCCGGCGGGGCGGTCTCGACGTGTTGGCTCAGCACGTGATGGCGCGGGCCTGTGCCGGGCCGTTCGAGGAAGGCGAAATGCTGGCCGAGGTTCGCTCTTCGCTGGCCTATGCATGGATTGACGAAAGCATCTGGCAGAGGGTTCTCAATTTTGTTGCCACAGGCGGATATGCGCTGAAGGCATATGACAAGTTCAAGCGCATCACGCGTGAACGCGGCGGCATCTGGCGTCTTACGCATCCAGAATTTGCGGCGCGGCACCGGCTGAATGCAGGGATTATCATCGACAGTGAAATGCTGGATGTGCGTTTCAAGAACGGGCGATCGCTGGGCCGGGTGGAGGAACGCTTCGCTGCTTCCCTTTCCCCTGGCGACACTTTTGCCTTCGCCGGCACCAGCCTTGAGGTGATGGGCATCAAGGACATGGAGATTACCGTCAGGGCATCGTCCAGATCGGCGATGATCCCATCTTATGGCGGTGCGCGTATGCCGCTGACCACCCATCTGGCGGAGCGGGTCAGGGAAATGCTGATCGACCGGGCTGGCTGGGCGCGATTTCCCGATGATGTGCGAGAATGGCTGGAAGTGCAGGACTGGCGCAGTCAGATGCCGGGGCCGGGCCAATTGCTGGTCGAAAGTTTCCCCCACGCATCGCGCGAATACACGGTGTATTATACGTTTGAAGGGTGGAACGCGAACCAGTCGCTGGGGATGCTGATAACACGGCGCATGGAAGATCTCGGCCTTCGCCCGGGCGGCTTTGTGGCGAATGACTATTCGCTTGCCGTGTGGGGCCTGAAACCGGTGAAGGACCCGCGGCCGTTGCTGTCTCCCGATATTCTCGATCATGAATTTATCGAATGGATACAGGAATCGCATCTGCTGCGGCGGGCATTTCGCGAAGTGGCCGTGATCGCCGGACTGGTGGACAGGCAGCATCCCGGAAAGCGCAAGAGCGGAAAGCAGGTCACGTTCTCGACCGACCTTATCTATGATGTGCTGCGCAAATATGAGCCGGACCATGTCCTGCTGGAAGCGGCATGGGCTGATGCGCGCGCCAACATGACCGATGTGGGCAGGCTGGGCGCGTTGCTCGACCGTGCAGCGGGCCAGCTGGTCCATGTCGAACTGGACAGGGTCAGCCCAATGGCGGTTCCGGTCATGGTGATGATCGGGCGCGAGAGTGTGCCGCAGGGGGCAGTCGATGATGACCTGTTGCTGGAAGCCGAGGCGCTGGCCGATGCGGCTATGCGGGTCGATCCTTTGCCTCATATCGAGGGTGACTGACACCGATCGGCTGGTTTGGTGACTTCGGTCCACCATCCCATTCGCGCAACAAAAAAGGGGCGGATCGCTCCGCCCCTTTTCAGGATTTTTCAGATATGCCTGAAGTCAATCAGGCGCCGGCCTTGCCGAAGGTCCGGTACTTTTCGTTTCCGACGAAGCCGAACTTGGTCACGCCGGAAGCCTTGATGATGTTCAGCACCTTGGCCGAGAGGTCGTAGCTTGCGAGTGGCTCGGGCTCGAACTGAAGTTCCGGCTCGATTTCGAAAGCCTTGGTTTCTTCGAGGTTGCGAACCAGCTGGCCATCATTGATGGAGTCGCCATTCCACAGGATTTCGCCAGCCTGTGTAAGAACGATCTTGTTCTTGATCGGGTCGATCTGATCAATTGGCGGCGGATTTGGATCCGGCTGCGGAAGATCGATATCGACCGAGTGGGTGGCTACTGGAATGGTGATGATGAACATGATGAGGAGAACGAGCATGACGTCGATCAACGGCGTCGTGTTCATTTCCATCATCGGCGAACCATCGTCCTTGCCGCCTGACATTGCCATGGTGGGTTACTCCTGAATTCGTTGCCTGCGCGTTAGGCCGACCGGCTGGCCGGCCCATCGCAAAGCCGATCAACCGTTGGGATCGACCGGGTTGGAAATGAAGCCCACGGTCGGATAACCGGCCGCCTGGACGTTGTAGATCGTGCCTGCGACACATTGCCATGGGGCATTGATGTCGCCACGAATGTGGACCTGCGGGATGAGGTCGGGGTCTTTCATGATCTCTTCAGGACCACCGGCACGCTGCACGATTGTATCGAGACGCTCGAACGCATCGTCATACAGTTCCTGCGAGGTAACCGGAGTGGTGTTGTTGAAGTATATCCGGCATTCGCCTTCACGGGTAGCGCCTTCAAAGCCCGGCTCACCAGCGCTCCGGCCAGCAGCATCGGTGGTGCTGACGGTCAGAAGCAGGTTTTCCACTTTGTCCTTCGATTCGACCGTTTCCATGATCGGAATCTTGAGCTTGTCGATGGTCTGGATCGCGACCGGGACCGCGATCAGGAAGATGATCAGGAGCACCAGCATCACGTCGACGAGCGGCGTGGTGTTGATGTCCGACATCGGCGTTTCTACACCACCGCCGCCTGTCGAAATTGCCATCGCTAAATCCTATCTAAAACTATTGGAAAGGCAGATCGCCGGGTCAGGACCGCGATGGCCCTGACCCGTATGATCGTGATCAGGCCTTGGGTGCCGTTGCCGGACGTGCTGCAGCTGGCTTTGCTGCGGCAGGTGCTACGACTACGGCTGGCTTGACCGAGCCCTTGGAGTTCATGTTCGCAAGGAGGTCGGTTGCAAAACCGCTGAGCAGTTCGGCAATGCGCTTGTTACGAGCCTGAAGCCAGTTGTACGAAAGCACAGCAGGCACAGCGACGAGCAGACCGATTGCGGTCATGATCAGAGCTTCACCGACCGGACCAGCGACCTTGTCGATCGATGCCGAACCGGCGAGGCCGATGTTGATCAGTGCGCGGTAGATACCGATAACGGTACCGAGCAGACCAACGAATGGCGAGGTAGCACCAACAGAAGCAAGGAACGGCAGGCCGCCAGCAAGCTTGGAGTTGATTGCAGCTTCCGAACGCGCGAGCGAGCCGTGCATCCAGTCATGTGCTTCCAGGCTGTTGGCCATCTTGCTGTGGCTTTCTTCAGCGGCCAGACCATCGTCGACCATCTGACGCCATGCGCTGTTCTTTTCCAGCTTGGTAGCGCCTTCCTTGAGGGAGTTTGCACGCCAGAAGGTGCCGATCTGCTTGTACTGGTTGAAGACGCGCTTCTGTTCCAGGTACTTGGTGATCAGGATGTAGAAAGAGCCGACCGACATAATAACCAGCACGCCAAAGATCGACTGAGCGATCAGGCCGCCCTGTTCCATGGCTTCGACAAAGCCGAATTTATTCTGCGGTGCCGCACCTGCGGCAAGAAGTTCGATAATCATTGCGAGTGTCCTCTCAGAAAGAAGCTGTTCAATAAACTTGGTATGGCACCGCCGGCCCATCCGTGGACCGGCGGCTGCCGGTTAATCAGGTATCTGCCAGCGAACCTGGCTTGACCACGTGCCCGATACTTCAGCGCCACTGCCATCGGTTGCCGGACGGAAACGTGCCCGGCGCTGGATGTTCTTGCAGGTGGCGTCATCAAGATCGGCATGCCCGCTGGAACGGGTGACCGAGCAACTTTCCACACGGCCGTCTGCGTTGACAGTAACGCGGAAACCGGTGGTTCCTTCGCGTTCTTCACGAAGCGCGCGGGAAGGATAGTCGTTCGGCGTTGCCCAGCTGCCAGGGTTGCCACGGGGTTCTGGACCCTTCGGTGCAAACTTTGGCGGAGGCGGTGGCGGCGGACCTGCGGGTGCTGGCGGCGGTACACGCAGCACCGGCGGAGCGGGCGGCGGAATCGTCGGTTGCGTGCGGATCTGCGGCGGTGCCGGCGCGATATTGATCGGAGGCGGAGGCGCAACCGGGGGAGGCGGAGCCATATCTGGCTGCGGCTCTGGCGGTGGCGGCTCGTTTTCCGGCTCAGGTGGTGGTGGTTCCTCGATATCGACCGTGGTTACACGCTCAACCGCTTTCTTGACCGCCTCGTAGGCAAGTCCGGTTACAAGCGCGTAGCCGAGGGCCAAATGGATCAACCCCACAATGATCAGAGCGATAATCCGGTTACCGCTCATCTGTTGGTCAGCGTAGGCCATTCAGTCGCATCACTCCATAGTCAGTAGCTGGGCCTGGGCCCGGCTAGTATGCTCTTGACAGAATCCTCTCTGCCAGAGCGCAATCCTTGCTGTCCACCCTAGAAGCCAATCGGGAAAAGAAGCCCGAGAGGCTTTATGGAACCCAAAAGGCCCGGGGTGGGCCTGTTTGAAGCATTTTTATTATAATCGCCCCAAATCTGGCCGACCATTAGCTGCGAAGGCAGATGCAGGCAAACCCTTTGTCGGTTAACGGTGAATTCACAGCCTTGCTGTTCCAACGGTCGAATTGCGATTCGGTTCACTTTTCATGTAAAATTGAGGTAACAGGCGAACAATGTTCGATATTTCCTTCGCGCGGCATGGTGTCGTTTTCGCCCTCGGCCTGACTCTAGCGCCCGTTTTACCGGCATATTCCCAGCCGGTTACGCCACTTCAGGCCGAATCGACTTATGCTGATATTGTCGATCTGGCAGATGTTTCTGCGCTGGTCCTGCATGCAAAGATTCGCAAGCAGATCGAAGTGGAGCCTGAACGTTCACCCGGCCTGCGCGCAGGGTTCGTGCGCCTTTATATACAAGCCGACACTGTCGCCCTTCTTTCCGGAAATGCGCCGATTGGCGAATCGGCAACCTATCTTGTCGATGTGCCGCGCGACGCAAAAGGGCGTGCGCCCAAACTCAGGAAAGGGGAGTTCCTGCTGTTTGCCCGCCCGGTTGCAGGCAGGGCCGGCGAGATCCAGCTGGTGGGCAATGGCGCGCAAATGCCGTGGTCCCCTGCGCTGGAAGCCCGCGTCAGGCCTATTTTGGCGAGCCTTGTCGCACCTGATTCGCCTCCTGTGGTCACCGGTGTGCGCGACGCACTATCGGTAGAAGGCAATCTGGTTGGCGAATCGGAAACGCAATTGTTCCTGTCCACCAAGGGCGATGGCCCTGTTTCGGTCACCGTCATCCGCCGGCCCGGACAGGTGCCTGAATGGGGCGTGTCGTGGACGGAAATCGTCGACCAGTCTGCCCGCCCGCCAGCGCTTGAAACGTTGGCGTGGTACAGGCTGGCCTGCTTCCTGCCTGCGGCACTGCCGGGCGCAGCCAACCTGTCGCGCGATGCACAGTCGCGGGCGCAGGCGGCCGACGATTACCGCTTTGTCCTGGCGCAGCTTGGCCGTTGCCAGCGCAACCGGGTTGCGGACCCGCGTTGAGCAAAGCCAGGCTGCGGGGCAAAATCCAACTATGATCGCCCAAGGCAAAGCTTGGGCGCAAAACGGGTTCCTTCCATCGGCTGACAGGCGCTAAGGCGTGGTTAGGGCGAGCGGTGCGCATTGCGCGCAGCGTGCCCGGCGATACAGACTGACAATCGGGAACAGGCACCGGACCATGGCACAAGCATCGAAACCCCTGCGGATCGCACTGGCCGGGCTGGGCACAGTGGGCTGCGGTGTGATCCGCTTGCTGGAAACCAATGCCGCAATTGTGCAGGCGCGGGCCGGGCGCGAATTGCAGGTCGTGGCTGTAAGCGCCCGCGACAAGGGCAAGAATCGCGGTATCGATCTGGGCAAGTTTGCCTGGGAAGACGATATGACTGCCATGGCCGCGCGCGATGATGTCGATGTGGTGGTGGAACTGGTCGGCGGGTCCGACGGGCCAGCACTGACACTGGCGCGTAATACCATTCGTGCGGGCAAGGGGCTGGTCACGGCGAACAAGGCGATGATCGCCCATCACGGCATGGAACTGGCCAAGGCGGCCGAAGCGGCACAAGTCCCGCTCAAATTCGAGGCGGCGGTTGCAGGCGGCATTCCGGTGGTGAAGGGCCTGCGCGAAGGCACAGCGGCAAATGCGATTGAACGCATTTACGGCATTCTCAACGGCACATCCAATTACATCCTTTCCACCATGGAAGCGACGGGTGCTGATTTTGGCGACACGCTGAAGGAAGCGCAGGCGAAAGGCTATGCCGAAGCGGACCCGACCTTCGACATCGAAGGCATTGATGCCGCGCACAAGCTGTCGATCCTGGCGGGCATCGCTTTTGGTGCGCAGATCGATTTTCCCAATGTGGAATGCGAAGGCATCGCGCAGGTTCGGGCAGCAGATATCGCGCAGGCCGACGCACTTGGCTATGTCATCCGGCTGATCGGCATGGCCGATGTTGAAACGGGTGAAGATGGCAGGGACCGGCTGCTGCAGCGGGTAAAGCCGTGCCTGGTGCCCAAGGGCCATCCGCTTGCCCATGTCACAGGCGCCACCAATGCCGTCGTGGCGGAAGGGAATTACTCGGGCCGGCTGCTGTTCCAGGGTGCAGGCGCGGGCGATGGCCCTACGGCCAGCGCAGTTGTCGCAGACCTTATCGATATTGCCCGGGGCGAAACTTCTGCGCCATTTTCGGTGCCGGTGGCAGACCTTGTCGATATGCCGCCAGCCGGTTCAGGCAATCGCACCGGCCGGACCTATCTGCGCTTCACCGTCACCGACCGGCCCGGCGTTCTGGCAGAAATTACTGCTGCGATGCGCGATGCCGGCGTTTCGATCGAAAGCATGATCCAGCATGGCCAGAAAACCGAAGGCGGCGAAGTGCTGGTGGCGATGGTTGCGCATGACGGGCCTGAACGGAATGTCTCGCATGTCATCGAACTGCTGCGCGCATCGCCCAGCCTTACGGCCAGCCCGCTTGTGATGCAGATCATCGAAGGATGATGCCGCGCCCTAGCGGGCCTTCTTTTCGCCCTTGGCAATGAGGTCTGCATCTGACCCTTCGGGCGCATCGGGCAGCGCGCTGAAATCTATCATATAGGCTGGTGGCGGCGGGCATTTCTGCAAGCCTGGAATGCACAGGCTGCCGACCGTTGCGGCCCCTTTGAATATGCCCGGGCCGGATACGTCGGGCGCGCGCGGCACACCATCGGACAGGGCTTCTTCTGATTCCGGATCAAGTTCGGATGATGACTTGACGCGAAACTGCGAATTATCCTGTTCGCGGGCGCAAACCACGATCTCATCACCTTCCTGCGGTGCGCAGGCAGGCTCTGGCGGCGGCGGGCCATAGGCATCACGGGCGGTTTCGATCACCTGTTCGGCAGTTATCTGCGGCTGCTGCTGTGCCCATGCAGGAGCGGCCGCAATTGCCAGTATCAAAATAGCAAGTGCGGCACTTCTCGACATTCGGCGGCTCCCTGTCTAAGCGCCTCCCAACCGCGCCAAAGGGACTGAATCAGCCATGAACGATAACAAATCCACCGCCGCCACATCGGCCCGCGTCAGCAAGAGCAGCGTGCTCGACCGGGCACTGGTCCTCGAAATGGTCCGGGTCACAGAAGCTGCGGCAATCGCTGCGTCCAAGCTGATCGGCCGCGGTGATGAAAAGGCAGCCGATGCCGCCGCAGTAGAAGCCATGCGGCGCGCTTTCGACGAGCTGGATATCGACGGCACCGTGGTCATCGGTGAAGGCGAGCGCGACGAAGCGCCAATGCTTTATATTGGCGAAAAGGTCGGCGGCGCGCCTGGCCGCGGCCCCAAGATCGACATTGCGCTGGACCCGCTGGAAGGCACCACCATCACTGCCAAGGCTGGCCCCAACTCGCTCGCCGTGCTGGCCGCAGCCGAAGAAGGCTGCCTGCTCAATGCGCCTGACGTATATATGGACAAGCTGGCAGTCGGTCCGGGCTATCCTGAAGGCATTATCGATCTTGCCAAGACCCCGACGCAAAACGTGGAAGCCGTGGCCAAGGCCAAGGGCGTTGCGCCCGGCGATATCATTGTCTGCGTGCTCGACCGTCCGCGCCATGCAGCCATGATCGAGGAATTGCGCGCCATCGGTTGCGGCATCTATCTCATTCCTGATGGCGATGTGGCCGGCGTGATCGCAGTCACCGATGAAGACACCACAATCGATATGTACATGGGCCAGGGCGGCGCACCTGAAGGTGTGCTGGCTGCTGCGGCACTGCGCTGTGTTGGTGGCCAGTTCAATGGCCGGCTGGTGTTCCGCAATGACGATGAAAAATCCCGCGCCCGCAAATGGGGCATCGAAGACCTCGATCGCATCTACAAGCTGGAAGATCTGGCCAAGGGTGATTGCATCTTTGCCGCAACCGGCGTCACCAGCGGATCGTTGCTGGACGGCGTAAAACGTTTCCGCGGTGGCCGCGTCACTACCGAAAGTGTGGTGATGCGCGCCAGTTCCGGCACGGTGCGCTGGATCAAGGGCGAACACCACAACGTCTGAAGCTCTCATTCAACAGGCCCGGCTCTTTCAACAGTTCGGGGCGCGGGCCTGTTGCAATAGCATGACGGTGGGCTAATCGGTCCTGGCATAACCAATCTGGATTCGGGCGAATTTGGGCAAGAACAAGCGCCCGGACGCCGCGACAACAAGGAATTCTGCATGAAGATCATGGCTGCAAATTCGAACCTGCCACTCGCGCGGGCGATCGCGGCCTATCTCGAAATGCCCCTGACAGATGCCAGCGTCCGGCGTTTTGCGGATGAAGAAATCTTCATCGAAATTCATGAAAATGTTCGCGGTGAAGATGTCTTCATCGTCCAGTCGACCAGCTTTCCTGCCAATGACAATCTGATGGAGTTGCTGATTGGTATCGACGCGTTGCGCCGCGCTTCCGCCCGCCGGATTACCGCTGTGGTCCCCTATTTCGGCTATGCGCGGCAGGACCGGAAACCCGGCCCGCGCACGCCCATTTCGGCCAAGCTGGTTGCCAATCTCATCACGGAAGCAGGCGCTGACCGCGTTCTTTCTGTCGATCTGCACGCAGGGCAGATCCAGGGCTTCTTCGATATTCCAACCGATAATCTCTATGCAGCGCCAGTCATGGCCGCAGATATCCAGGCACGTTACGGTGACCAGGACCTGATGGTCGTTTCACCTGACGTTGGCGGTGTTGTCCGCGCCCGCGCC
>JAHEAX010000021.1 GCA_024642525.1 Erythrobacteraceae bacterium
GCCCTGCCAGCTGTGCCGTTCATCATACCCAGCTTCGCAAGACGCAGTTGGACTTCGCCAGCGGTTTCAGGCTGACCATAATGATAGCCCTGACCTTTCAGGGGCCCCATCTTGCGCAGCATATTGAGGATGTTGGCGTCTTCGATGCCTTCTGCGGTAATCGGCAGGCTGAGCCCATCGCCAAGCGACACGATAGCATTGATAATCTGCGATCCGGATTCGGATGCTTCTGTGGCAAGCGCACCCACGAAACTGCGATCGATCTTCAGCCGGTCGAATGGCAGCGTCTTCAACTGGGAAAGGCTGGCATAGCCGGTGCCGAAATCATCGAGGCTGATTTGCACACCCTGGTTACGCAGGCTGGTGATCATTGAGCGGACCAGCCCGATATTTTCGTGCAGGCAGCTTTCGGTAATCTCGATCTCGAGCCGCTGCGGCGGGAAATTGTGCTTCACCAATTGTTTGAGCAATTTTTGCGCAAACCACGGATCGCGCAATTGCACAGGTGAGATATTGACTGACAGCGTAATTGAAGGGTTCCACAACTTGGCATCTTCCAGGGCCTGGTCGATCAGTTGTTCCGAAAGGGTGGCGATGATGCCCATGTCTTCTGCAACCGGAATGAAAATATCCGGTTTGACAAGTCCAAGCTGCGGCGAATTCCACCGGGCCAGCATTTCGAAGCCGACGAGTTCGCCCGTGTCGAGATCGACCTGCTGTTCGTAATAGGGGACAAATTCGTTCTGCTGGACACCGCGGCGGATGCCGGTTTCCAGTTCGTTGCGGAACCGCAATTCTTTTTCCATCGACTGTTCGAACCAGAAGTGGCGGTTCTTGCCCTGCTTCTTGGCATGATACATCGCGATGTCTGCGTGGTGCATCAGTGACTGCGCATCGGCAAGATCTGTGCCCTGCTGCTGGGCATCGGAATGGGCCGCAATGCCGACCGAAACCGTGATGTCAATTTCCTGTTCGGCAATCATGATCGGCCGCGAAACTTCGTCAATCACACGTTCGGCGATGAAATCGATGCGTTCTTTCTGATTATCGGGGAAGCTGATGACGGCGGCAAATTCATCGCCGCCCAAACGCGCAAGCAGGCTGCCCTTGGGCAGAATGCTGGAAATGCGTTCAGCGGTTTCTTTCAACACCTGGTCGCCAATCTGATGGCCGTTGAAGTCATTGACCTGTTTGAAATTATCAAGGTCCACCATCATGAAGGCAGTGCCTGCATGGTCGTGCGCAGATTGCTTGAGCATGGTCTCGGTGGCGGTGGTGATGCTGCGCCGGTTGAGGCAGTTGGTCAGCGTATCCGTTTCCGCCAGAAGCCTTGCGGTTTCTTCGGCCACGCGGCGATGTTCCAGCTCTGCCAGCAATTCGCGGTAACGACGCCAGCCAAAGATGATCAGCGCGATGTTGAGCAGCAATGCATTAGTGAGGAGATTGTCAGGGCCAGGGCCATTGCCCATCCAGTTGCGTACGATTTGCGGCAATACGCCGCTTCCTGTTCCGACAAACATGAGCACAGCGGCGACGGCGATGCCGAGTGCGACAATATCCTTGCCAGCGCCGGTCCGGGTTTTCTCAGTGTCCAAAGTCCGTCCGCCCATCACAAATCCGGCCGCAACCGGCCGAGCCCCTACTTTTCCAACGCTCGCAAAATGGAATATTCTCCTGAAGATCAGGTTAATTTGCTGATTGTGCGCAAGTAAAAGGAAAGCCCTGCAGCGGTGGATAATCAGCCAGGTGGCGGCTATGGCATGGGACATTGTTTCAAAATGGAGTGTGTGAATGCCGCGGTATTGGCTGATGAAATCCGAACCGAACGTTTATAGCTGGGATGATCTGGTAAAAGAGGGCGAGGGCACATGGGACGGGGTGCGTAACTACCGCGCCAGAAACAACCTTGCTGCAATGGAAGTGGGTGACCAGGTTTTCTTCTACCATTCCAACATTGGCCTCGAGATCGTCGGCATCGCGGAAATCAGCGTTTCAGGCATTACTGACCCGACAGACCCCGAAGGCAAATGGGCCGCGGTAAAACTCAAGCCCAAGGCAAAGCTGCCGAATTCCGTGACGCTGAAGCAGGTGAAGGCAGAACCGCGCCTTGCCGAGATGGAACTGGTGAAGCTGATGCGCCTGTCGGTGAGCGAAGTCAGGCCCGCAGAATGGAAGACCGTCCTGTCCATGGCAGGCGCCTGAGAAACTGCAACAACGCAGTTCCGGGAAATTAGGTTCGGCAAAAGAAGATAAGCCGTGATTGTTTTGCGATGAAGCAAAGCTGTGAAAAATAATGCAAAAAATAGACACTCTGGCGGAACTGTTCGGCCAATCTGTCCGTTTGACTGACATACGGAGCGGGAATGATCCCGAATTACCGACAACAGCAAAGGACACGAAAATGGGTGAACTGACCGAAAAGACCAAGGGTATCGCCAACGAAATCGCCGGCAACACCAAGCAGGTAGTAGGCGACGCAACTGATAACTCTTCGCTTGAGAGCGAAGGACACGCCCAGGAAACCAAGGGCGAAGCCCAGAATCTCAAGGGCGAAGTCGAAGGCGCACTTGGCAACAAGATCTGATAATTCGTCACTGCATATCGCACTGAAAAGGCCGCCTTTAACAGGGCGGCCTTTTTTGCGTGTGGTGGCCTCGCACTGAATTCATCAGCCCGTCACGATGAAGAAAGAGCCTTAATGTCCCGTAGTGTGACGGTCCGAATTGGGCAGGAGCACAATGGTTACGAATTCGTTAACAACGCATGATGCGTAGATCACTAGTCCTCACCGATGAAACAGCCAGGCACCCGTTCTTGGCATCCCTTCCTCCGCATGTGCGCAGCGGCGTAGAACCGCTTCAAAAGCGCACCGGTTGGGCCATTTCGCGTGAGGATGTCCGGGCGTTCGCAACGGCGTATTTTTCCTGCCTGATAGCAGTCGCCATATTCATTGCCTGAAGCGCCGGTTTCAACCGATTACAACGTGAAAGCCTGCTGTTCTGCCTGATACAGCTTACGGCCCAGCCATGCTGAAACAAGGCACATTCCTGCGCTGAGAAGAAGCTGGTCAGTCACCGATACTCCGCCAACGCTGAGGCCGACGGCCATGAGCGAACCGACCACCATTGCACCCGAATTGACGATATTGTTGGCAGCAATGGTCCGCGCTGTCTGCGATTTGGGTACGAATGTGGTGAGAAACGCATAGAGCGGGACCACGAACATACCGCCTGCAAACGCAATGCCGAACAGGCTGAGCAACAGCGGCACGGCGAGCGGCTGAACGACAAATGTGCCGACATTCATCAGCCCTTCGCCGCCGTGATGGCCCCATGCGCGGCAGACGAGATAGAATGCGACCACGAACAGCCCCATCACGATGACCGATGCAGGCGAATAGCGCGCCGAGACGCTGCCTTTGAGCAAGGCGTTGATCGAGATCGAGCCGATGGCAACGCCGATCGAGAAGATGACCAGAAACAGGCTGGCGACTTCCTTGCTAGCCAGCAGCACGTTCTTGGCCAGCGGCGGAAACTGGATGAACAGCACCGCGCCGATGGTCCAGAAAAAGCTGATCGACATGATTGCCAGGAAAACGCGATTGTCATGCATGGTATTGCGCACGAGCGAGACCGATGACCGGAGCAGGTTCCAGTCCAGTGGTTCTGCTGCCACTTCGGGCGGCGCGGCTGGCACTTGCCTGCCGGATATATAGCCGACGATTGCAGTCAGGAATACGCCGAGCGCGGCCCATTCGATCGGTATCCATCCCGCCAGAATGGTGCCCACCAAAATGGCAATATACGTCCCTGCTTCCACCAGGCCGGTGCCCGCCAGCACTTCGCCTTCGTGCAGGTGCTGCGGCAGGATTGCATATTTGATCGGGCCGAAAAAGGTCGAGTGCACGCCCATCGCAAACAGCGCTGTCAGCATGAGCGGGATGGCCAAGCTTTCAGTCGCCGTCCCGCGCCAGGCTAGGAAAAGGCCGGCGCCGCCGATAATCATGATGCCGATTTCGCACGCTTTGACGATGCGAATAATCTTCGCCTTGTCGCGCATGTCGGCCAATTGCCCGGCGAGGGCTGACAGGAGGAAGAACGGCAGGATGAACAGACCGGATGCAATGGCGCTGAACTGCGCTTCTGCCTCTTCGGAATTATAGATGCTGTAAACGACGAACAGCACCATCGCGTTCTTGTAGAGGTTGTCGTTAAACGCGCCGAGAAGCTGGGTGACGAACAGGGGAAGAAAGCGCCTGCTGCGTAAAAGATGCGTTGTTGTGGTCATGCGTCCTTGCCAGCAACCCTTGGGACTGCCGCTCTATAGCAATGGCCTGTGTGGACAAGGGCTAAGGTATTCGCGTCGCGTGGGGTTTTGCGGCAGCGCAATGCGCGCTAAGGGGCAATGCATGCTGAGCCTGCCCAACATTCTCACGATCTCGCGAATCGTTACCATCCCGCTGCTGGCATTTTTGCTGTGGTGGCCTGACTGGCAGCTGGGCTATGCACTGGCTTACGGGCTTTACTGCCTGATGGGGATTACTGACTATTTCGATGGCTATCTTGCCCGGTCCAGCGGGACAGTATCGAAGCTGGGCCAGTTTCTTGACCCCATTGCAGACAAGCTGATGATCGCGGCGGTCATCCTGGTGCTGACCGCACAGGGATTTCTGCGAGGGCCATACGTGGGCGATATGCACGTGATTGCCGGCCTCATCATCCTGATGCGCGAGATTGCCGTTTCGGGTCTGCGTGAATTTCTCGGTGGGCTGCAAGTTTCCGTGCCGGTCAGCAAGCTGGCCAAGTGGAAAACGACCTTGCAGCTGATTGCGCTTGGCGGCCTCATCCTGGGCGGCGCAGTTCATGGCCCGCCATGTACGTCGGTTTCCGATGGTTGCGGAAATTTCTCGGATAACTGGATTCACCTGGTCAGCCTTGCCAGCCTGTGGGGCGCAGCGGCGCTGACAGTCATCACTGGCTGGGATTATCTGCGGGTTGGCCTCAAGCACATGGACTGACCGGGCGCGCGAATAATCGCCGCCCGTTTCAGCCTGCGCGCAGTTCTTCTGCCAGCATCCGGAATTCTTCTGCGCGGGGTGAATTCTTGCGCCAGATGAGCGCAATCTCGCGGCTGGCATTGGCAGAATTGAGCGGCCGTGCGACGACCTTGGTGTTCTTCAAAATGCCTGCGTCCAGCGCCATTTCCGGCAGCATCGACAGGCCCAGACCATTATCGACCATCTGCACCAGCGTGTGCAGGCTGGTGCCGATCATCGTCGCGCTCGCCCGCATTTCCGGGCGATTGCACGCAGCCAGCGCGTGTTCCTTCATGCAATGGCCGTCTTCCAGCAACAGCAGGCGGCCTTCGTCGATCATTTCCGGCTGGACCAGATCGGGCGGATCGCGCGGGTCGTTTTCCGGGAAGGCTACGAACAGACGGTCATCTGCGATATGTTCATAGTCCACTTCGCCCGTGGCGAAAGGCAGGGCCAGCAGCACACAGTCCACGCGCCCATGGTTTAGCGATTCGACAGCCGCATCGCTGGTTTCTTCGCGCAGGAACAATTTGAGCTGCGGGCGTTCCTTGCGCAGGCGCGGCAATATCTTGGGCAGCAGGAAGGGCGCGATTGTGGGGATAACGCTCATGCGCAATTCGCCCGACAATGGCTTGCCCGACGCCTGCACCAGATCGGACAGTTCTTCTGCTTCGCGCAGCAGCCGGTGCGCCTTTGCCACCACCTGATTGCCCAGCGGCGTAAAGCGCACGACACGGCGGCTGCGTTCGACCAACGTTACACCCAGCAGGGATTCCAGTTCGCGAATGCCGGCAGAAAGGGTCGATTGCGAAACGAAGCTGGCTTCTGCCGCACGGCCGAAATGGCCATGTTCATGCAGGGCGACCAGATATTGCAGCTGCTTGATGGTAGGAAGGTAGGTGCTCATTCGGCAGCTTGCTGTGTGGAAATGGCGTCATCGTCCCCTGCTTGCGGTTCCGGTTCCCCATCGGCATCGAAATGGGTCATGGCCAGCTTTCCGTCCTTCACTGCAAAGGCCATGCGCCCTTCCACCAGTTCCAGCGCATCCTTGCCGAACACTTCGTAGCGCCACCCTTCGAGAATCGGCAGTTTGCGGATTCCTGCGGCCAGTGCTTCCAGCTCGTCAGATTTGGTCAGCAAACGCGAGGCAATGTCGATTTCGCGGCAACGGATCTTGAGCAGCAGCTTCAAAAGGTCTGCCACCAGCGCGCCTTCCTTGCCCAGCGGCGCGCCCCTGCTGACCTTGAGCGGCATTTCGCCTTTTGGCAGAGGTTCTGCATTTTCCAGCACGTTCATCAGGCGCTTGCCAATGTCATTGTCCTTCCATGAATTGGAAAGACCGCGAACCTTGGCAAGATCGGCCTGTTTCTTGGGCGGATGCCCCGCCACATCGGCCAGCGTTTCATCACGCATGATCCGCCCGCGCGGGATGTTCTTGTGCTGGGCTTCCCCTTCGCGCCAAGCGGCAATTGCCTTCAACCGCCCCAAGACCTGCGGATTGCGCCCGGCCTGCCGGATGCGTTTCCATGCCAGATCGGCATCATTGCGATAGTTGTCAGGATCAGCGAGCTTTTCCATTTCCGCATTCAGCCACATGCCGCGCCCGGTCTTGATCAGCTTTTTCAGCATCATCGGGAAAATTCTGGACAGATGGGTCACATCGCCAATGGCATATTCGATCTGCCTGTCGGTCAGCGGCCTGCGCGACCAGTCGGTAAAGCGCGCGCCCTTGTCGACGCTGAAACCGAGCCAGCTTTCCACAAGGTTGCTATAGCCGATCTGTTCGGACTGGCTGATGGCCATCATCGCGATTTGCGTATCGAAAATGGGGTGGGGCGTCTTGCCGGTGAGGTTGTAGATGATTTCCACGTCCTGCCCACCTGCATGGAACACCTTGAGCACGTTTTCATTATCGCACATCAGTTCCAGCAACGGGGCAAGGTCTATGCCGTCTGCCATCGGGTCAATGGCGGCTGCTTCCTCGTCATTGGCGATCTGCACGAGACACAATTCGGGGTAATAGGTGTTCTCGCGCATGAACTCGGTATCGACCGTCACGAAGTCCGATTTGGCGAGTCTTTCGCACAGATCGGACAAGGCATCTGTGGTCGTAATCAGATCATGTATTTTCATGTCGTTTTTCTTTATGTGGGCGGAGTACCGCCACTCGGGCCCGATTGCCCAGATTGTTGATGGGGCCCACACAGCTTGACAAAGCCATGTTGTTCCCCTGTTAGGCCGCGCATCCGCAAGGGGGCGCGCGGCGCCCGAAAAGCTCAGGCGCCCTTAGCGCCATAGCCCCGAATTTGGAAAGATTTTAGATGCACGCCTATCGTACCCACAATTGCGCAGCCCTGAGCACGGAAAATGTCGGGGAAACAGTCCGTCTTTCAGGCTGGATCCATCGCAAGCGCGACCATGGCGGTGTGCTTTTCGTCGATTTGCGCGACCATCACGGCCTGACCCAGATCGTTGCCGACGAAGATTCGCCTGCGCTCAAGCTGCTCGACAGTCTGCGAGTCGAAAGCGTCATCACCATCGATGGCGATGTGAAGGCTCGTGCAGAAGGAACGGTCAATCCCAACCTCCCGACCGGTTCTGTCGAAGTTTATGCCCGCTCGGTCATTGTGCAGAGCAAGGCAGAAGAACTACCGATGCCGGTTGCCGGCGAGCAGGAATATCCCGAGGAAATCCGCCTCAAGAACCGCTTCCTCGATTTGCGCCGGGACAAGGTTCATCGCAACATCATGCTGCGCAGCAACGTAATCTCCTCGCTGCGCAAGCGCATGGTCGGGCAGGGCTTTACTGAAATCCAGACGCCTATCCTGTCAGCTTCCAGTCCCGAAGGCGCACGCGACTTCCTGGTGCCGAGCCGGATGCATCACGGCAAATTCTACGCCCTTCCGCAGGCACCGCAGATGTTCAAGCAGCTGCTGATGGTGTCCGGTTTCGACCGGTATTTCCAGATCGCGCCATGCTTCCGCGATGAAGACCTGCGCGCCGACCGCAGCCTGGAATTCTACCAGCTCGACCTTGAAATGAGCTTCGTGACGCAGGATGATGTCTTTGCGGCGCTGGAGCCCGTGCTGGCGGGCGTGTTCGAAGAATTCGCTGACGGCAAGGCCGTGACGCCAGCAGGCGAGTTTCCGCGCATCCCCTACGCTGAAACCATGCTGAAATATGGCAGCGACAAGCCTGATCTGCGTAACCCGCTCATCATTTCGGATGTCACCAGCCATTTCGAGAAATCAGGCTTCGGCCTGTTTGAAAAAATCGTCGGCAGCGGCGGCGTGGTGCGAGTCATTCCTGCGCCAGATACGCATGAAAAAAGCCGCAAGTTCTTCGATGACATGAACAATTGGGCGCGCGGCGAAGGCTTTGCTGGCCTTGGCTATGTCACCCGCAAAGGCGGCGAATTTGGCGGGCCGATTGCCAAGAACCACGGCGCTGACCTCATGGCCAAGCTGTATGATGAACTCGGCCTTGGTGAAAATGACGGCCTGTTCTTTGCAGCGGGCAAGCAGAAAGAAGCGGTCAAGCTGGCAGGCGCAGCGCGCACCCGCGTTGCCGAAGAACTGGACCTGATCGAACAGGGCTGCTTCAAATTCTGCTGGATCGTCGACTTTCCGATGTTTGAATATGATGAAGAAGCCAGGAAGGTCGACTTCAGCCATAACCCGTTCTCCATGCCGCAGGGCGAGATGGAAGCACTGGAAAGCAAGGACCCGCTCGATATCCTCGCGTGGCAGTACGATATTGTCTGCAACGGTTACGAACTTTCGTCCGGCGCAATCCGTAACCATCGCCCCGATATCATGTACAAGGCGTTTGAAATTGCCGGATATTCGCAAGCCGATGTCGATGCCAATTTCTCGGGCATGATCAATGCCTTCAAATATGGCGCGCCGCCGCATGGCGGTTCTGCACCGGGTATCGACCGGATCGTGATGCTGCTGGCTGATGAGCCGAATATCCGTGAAGTTATTGCCTTCCCGCTTAACCAGAAGGGCGAAGACCTGATGATGGGGGCGCCCAGCGTCGTAAGTCCTGCCCAGCTGAAGGAACTGGCCATCCGCCTGGTGGAAAAGCCGAAGCCAGCAATGGCCGCTGAAGCAACACGCACCGATAATGCCGGTGATTGAATGGCCGCTGGTGCAAGCTAGTTTTACGCGCGCACTTGCCAGCGCCCGCCCTGTTCAGTAGGGCGATGATAAAGTTTGAAACCCCCAATTTCGAGAGGGAAAATATGTCTGATACTGCTGATCGCGTTTCCAAGATTGTTGTCGAACACCTCGGTGTTGAAGCTGACAAGGTCACCCAGGAAGCAAGCTTCATTGATGATCTTGGCGCAGACAGTCTCGATATCGTTGAGCTGGTAATGGCATTCGAAGAAGAATTCGGTGTCGAAATTCCTGACGATGCGGCTGAGAAGATCACCACCGTTGGTGACGCTACGAAGTACATCGAAGAGCACAAGGGCTGATAGCCCATCCCGCCGTGCTCGTCTGACAGCCAGTCAATGGGCAGTCGGCGGGACTGAACAGGCTCGACCCCCTTCGGGGGCCGGGCCTGTTGCATTTTTACGGAGAGTTGCATGCGCCGTGTGGTGGTAACCGGATTGGGTCTCGTAACCCCGCTAGGGGCCGATGTTGAGACAACTTGGGCGAATATTCTCGCTTCTAAGAGCGGTGCTGGGCTGATCACGAAGTTCGATGCTTCGGACCAGAAGTGCAAGATCGCCTGCGAGGTGAAACCTGCCGACCATGAATTCGGCTTCGACCCGGACAAGCGTGTTGACCACAAGGTCCAGCGTCAGGTCGATCCGTTCATCATCTACGGTATCGATGCTGCCGGCCAGGCATTGGAAGATGCCGGCCTTGAAGATATGTCGGACGAACTCAAGCTGCGCACCGGCTGTTCCATCGGTTCGGGCATCGGCGGTCTGCCGGGCATTGAAAGCGAATCCATCGTGCTTCACGAACGCGGCCCCGGCCGTGTCAGCCCGCACTTTGTCCACGGCCGGCTGATCAACCTCATTTCCGGCCAGGTATCGATCAAATACGGCCTGATGGGCCCGAATCATGCCGTGGTCACTGCATGTTCCACCGGCGCCCATTCCATTGGCGATGCAGCCCGCATGATCCGCGACGATGATGCTGACATCATGCTGGCGGGCGGCGCGGAAGGCACCGTGTGCCCGCTGGGCGTGGCTGGTTTTGCCCAGGCCCGTGCGCTCAATATGTCTTATAACGACCGCCCTGAACAGGCGAGCCGCCCCTATGACAAGGATCGCGACGGCTTTGTAATGGGGGAGGGCGCCGGTGTTGTCGTTCTCGAAGAATATGAACACGCCAAGGCGCGCGGCGCGAAGATTTACGCAGAAGTCGTCGGCTATGGCCTCTCGGGCGATGCATATCACGTCACTGCACCCCATCCTGAAGGCTACGGCGCCTATCGCTCGATGGAAATGGCCCTGAAAAAGGCTGGCATGACACCTTCCGATATCGATTACATCAACGCACATGGCACCTCGACCATGGCCGACACTATCGAACTGGGCGCTGTAAAGCGTCTGTTCGGCGATGCCATTGGCGATGTTTCGATGAGTTCGACCAAATCCGCGATTGGCCATTTGCTGGGCGGTGCGGGCGCTGTTGAATCCATTTTCTGCATTCTCGCCCTGCGTGACCAGATCGTGCCGCCAACGCTCAACCTCGACAATCCCGACGAGGGCACTGAAGGCGTGGACCTCGTTCCCCACGTGGCGAAGAAGCGCGAAGTGCGTGCTGTGCTGAACAACAGCTTCGGTTTCGGCGGCACCAATGCAAGTCTGGTAATGAAGAAGGTCGACTGACATGGTCCGGCGCGGCTGTATTTTCATCGCCGCGCTGGCCGTTCTGGCCTTTGCGGGCATCGCGGTGTTCGCATCGGGCTGGTATGGCTCTGCCAATGTGAAGGAAGAAACAACCTTCATCGTTCCGGCGGGGTCTTCGCTTACCAGCGTTGCCGGGATGCTCGAAGAAAAGTCGCTGATCGATTCGGCTGATGCTTTTCTTCTGCGGGCAAAGATCCTGGGTTCCGGCGCACCGATCAAGGCAGGCGAATTTCTCATCCCCGCAGGGGCAAGCCCGGCAAATATACTCAGCACATTCCAGAACGGCGATGTCATCCGCCGCTATGTGACGATACCTGAAGGTATGCCGTCGATCATGGTGCAAGAACGGTTGATGGCAGAACCATTGTTGGTAGGTGATGTCAGCGTGCCGGAAGAAGGCACGATCCTGCCCAACAGCTATGATTTCGAACGGGGCGAGAGCCGCCAGTCCGTGGTCAAGCGGATGCAGTCTGCCATGTCCGAAACGGTCAAGGAACTGTGGGCGGGCCGGGCGAAGGAAATTGCCGTCAAATCCCCTCGCGAGGCAGTGATTCTCGCCTCGATCGTGGAGAAGGAAACAGGCATAGCGTCCGAGCGCAGGATGGTCGCAGGGCTTTATTCAAACCGTGTGAAGCAGGGGATGCTGCTGCAGGCGGACCCAACGATCATCTACCCCATTACCAAGGGCAAGCCGCTTGGCAGGCGCATCCTCCAATCTGAAATATCAGCGGTAAATGGTTATAATACCTACACGATGGTTGGCCTTCCCGTTGGCCCGATAACCAATCCTGGCCGTGATTCCATCGCTGCTGTGCTCAATCCGGAAAAGACGAGCGCGCTTTACATGGTGGCAGATGGGAAGGGCGGGCATGTGTTCGGTGACACGCTGGAAGAACACAATGCCAATGTGCAGAAGTGGTATGCGCTGCGGCGCGAACGCGGGGAAATGTGATTGCGGGGCCTGACGATGCTCCGTTTATCGTAACGGCCCAATTGCCCGCTGACCTTGCGAAGTGGGCGAACAAACTGCGCACCGCGCATTTCCCGCCTGAACGTAATTATCTGAAGGCGCACGTTACTCTGTTCCATGCCCTGCCGGCTGCCTATGCAGATGAAATCCGCAGCGTGCTGAAGCAGGAAGTCTCACAAATCAGCGCTGTAGAAGGCGAACTGGTGGGGCTTATGCCACTAGGCGGCGGAACAGCGCTCAAACTGGTCAGCCCGCAGATGATGGAGGTGAGGGACCGTTTGGCCGATCGCTTCCACGGGCTGCTTACGGTGCAGGACAGCCACCGTCCGCGCCTCCACATCACAATCCAGAACAAAGTCCCCGGCAAAGACGCCAAGGCGCTGCAAGAGGCGCTGGCGGCTCGGATCATACCGCAAACCTTCCGATTTTCGGGCTTGGGCCTGCACATATATCGGGGCGGGCCGTGGGAGTTTGTACGAGAATTTCAGTTTCGTGGGCCGAATAGGCCTTTTCGCAGTTGACCGCCGCAAACTGGAGCCCTAAACGCGCCGCCTTGCCCGGCTGTTTTGCACGAATGCGAACCACCCGGTTGCCCATGGGGCGGAGTAGCTCAGCTGGTTAGAGCAGCGGAATCATAATCCGCGTGTCGGGGGTTCAAGTCCCTCCTCCGCTACCATTTAAAACGCAATATTTGTGGGCGGTGCTTGACTGTCCTAGTCTTCCTCTGAGTCAAGAGGGGGATAGTCATGAAAGTAATCACAAGACCCGTTGCTGCGGCCGTAGCTGCGGCTGTTTTGGCCGTGTCACCGACAAGCTTACGTGCGCACGATTCCGTTGATCACATGCTGGAATCTTCGCGGGCGAAGTCAATGCAGCAAGCGACGCTGGCCTTTCTTGCGGTGCTGGATGATGAGCAGCGAAAAACGGTGATGGTGTCGCTGGACGATAATGCGACACGCACCAGCTGGTCCAATTTGCCCAACAGCATGGCGCCACGGCGCGGGTTGGTAGTGGCGAATATGTCTTCAGAGCAGCGCCGCGCGCTTCATTCAATGATGGCTGCGGCACTTTCGAGCCAGGGCTATCTGAAGTCGGCAACGATCATGTGGCACGAGGATGTGCTGCGCGCCGTTTTTGACGCGTCGCTTGCAGCCATGCCGGATAATGATCCGCGCAAGGAAGAGGGCCTCGCCTTTGCCGAGAATTACGACACCGAAAAGTTTTTCGTCTCTGTTTTTGGTGATCCGGCGAGTGAGGACTGGGGCTGGTTGGTGACTGGGCATCACTTTGCGGCAAATTTCACCGTGTCCAAGGGCAGGATCGCGTTCACGCCCATGTTTCTGGGTGCCAATCCTCAGGTCGTGCAAGAGGGGCGCTATGCCGGCTGGCAGATATTGCAGCATGAAGCGGACAGGGCGCTGGCCCTGCTTCGATCTCTGGACGAGAAACAGCTGCGGCAGGCGCTTGTCGCCGCAGAAGTCGATGGCAACGTCTTTGCCGGACCGGGCAAACAGGAAAGTCACAAGGTGCCCTTTGGTATCAAGGCGTCCGATCTCGATCCTATGCAGCGCCGCCTGCTGGATGGCCTTCTCAACGAATATCTGGGCGATGCGTCTGACGAAGCCGCCGCGCGGCAACGCTCCGCGATTAACGCCGACGGCCCTGATAAACTTCGTTTTGCGTGGTGGGGGCCGACTGATGAACCGCGTGGCCGATATATGTTTCGGGTGCAGGGGCCTTCTGTGCTGATAGATTTCGTGCGCGAAGCATCACCTGGCGGTGCGTTCAATCACGTCCATTCGATCATGCGCGATCCGTCCAACGATTACGGGGCCGATTGGCTTCAGCGACACTACAAAGAGGCACATCAACAGTAGGATTTTTTGAGACGCGGCCAAGGGTGTGCGCCCTCCCAACTTTATGCAAACTCAGTGTTTTCGACGTCTGAACGGATTGTCCAAACGTCCCCAATTTTGGGCTTCAAGGTTGCGAGGATGGCATTGGCCATAATTGCGTCGGCCACATGCAAACGAGGAATCTGCCTATCCTCCTGCCCAGTTCAATTGGGCGAAATGGTCAGTTATCCGGCCTTGGTTTTCAGGTCGTGTGAAAAAACGGATACGGCCTGTGACTGCTGCCGACGTTGCTCATACTGTGGCAAGAGGCATTTGAGTGTACACTTCTTAGCGCCGTTACTGCCGGGCCGCGAACGCGGGTTCAGCCTGCCAGCAACGGCAGCTGGATATCAAGCAGTCGCCGTGTTGAAGTAACGTTCGTTTTCGCGAGCAAAGATACCCCTGATTTTAACGCCGTCAGATGGTTCTTCGGTCAGTGTCTCAGGGTCCCATTGGTGGCGTTCGGCAGCGAAGAAATCGCCATCGTAGATGTGAATGCCGCCGGTGAATTTGAGCAATGGATTGGTGACTGAATGGATCGCGTCCGAAGGCAATGAAGCGACATCGCCGGCAAAAAGGCAATTTGCTTCGCGGGCGTGGATGCCGTCTTCGCCCCGCCGCCACATGATATTGTCTTCGCGGCCAGTATAGATGCCGATCAGCGCTTCCATCATGTGGTCGTGCGGCAGCAAATTCATCTGCGGCGTCCAGTGGGCAGCAAAAATGGTGAAATCAGGAGCGGAATACATGATGTCCATACCGGCTTGAGCAGGTTCGCCCAGGCTGTTGCACACAGCGGAATGATCGGAGACTGCGCTCTTGAGTACCTCTCTCACAGCCGTCATCCCGGATGCTCTGTGGGCATCGACACAATCCGACACGAAGCGTTCCCGGTCAAATTTTTGGTTGGCGGATTTCGAAATAGACACAGGTCCTCCGTGGCAACCAATAGCAGATTGGCACGGTAACCGCGAATCTGACAGGAATACTCTCGGCAGGTTCAATGCCTGCGCGAAGAAAGGCAATAAAGGTCAATAAGGTGCGCAGAAGCTCACGTCAGGCTGCTTGCATGAAGCGTAAAGTTGACGCACCTTTCATTGTTGATCGCGAGAGGAGAGAGTTTTGGCCAGCACGCATTCTGCACCGGCAATCGACAAGGAGGCGCTGCGTCGCAAATATGCGGCAGAGCGCGACAAGCGCCTACGCGCTGATGGCTCTGCGCAATACAAGCGGCTTGAAACCGAATTTTCCGACCTTGCAAGCGACCCTTATACGCCGGTTACACCGCGAGAGCCGCTGACTGACCATGTCACTTTCGCATTTATCGGCGGCGGATTTGCCGGCCTCATCACAGGTGCGCGGTTAAAAGAAGCAGGCATTGATGACTATCGCATCATCGAGAAAGGCGGCGACTTCGGCGGCACCTGGTATTGGAACCGTTATCCCGGCGCGCAATGCGATACGGCTTCGATGATTTACATGCCTCTGCTGGAAGAAACCGGCCATATGCCGAGCGAGAAGTATGCTCATGCACCGGAAATCCGCGATCACTGCTCGCGCATTGGCGAGCACTACGGGCTGTATGAAAATGCGCTGTTCCACACGCGGGTGACGGACCTTTCATGGGATGCAGAGCGCAAGTGCTGGCTTATCCGCACCGACCGCGGCGACGCATTTACTGCCAATTACGTCGGTATGGGGACTGGGCCGCTGCACGTGGCCAAATTACCGGGGTTGCCTGGTATCGAGAAATTCGGCGGCAAGAGCTTCCACACAAGCCGCTGGGATTATGCCTACACCGGCGGGACACCCGAAGGCGCAGCGATGTCAGGGCTGGCGGACAAGCGCGTTGCCATCATCGGGACCGGTGCAACCGCAGTCCAATGCGTGCCGCATCTTGCGCGGGACGCAAAGGAACTGTTCGTCTTCCAGCGCACGCCTTCCTCGGTTGACGAAAGAAATAACGTCCCCATTGACCCGGATTGGTTTTCCAAGGTGAACGAGCCGGGCTGGCAGAAGAAATGGCAGGAAAATTTCGTCGCCAATCTGGGCGTCGGTTTCCCTGCGGAAGATCTGGTTGACGATGGCTGGACGGATCTTGGCAAACGCATCCGCGCGCAGGTGATCGATATGCCTGCGGACCAGCGCACGCCAGCAAACATCATGGCTGCTTTCGAAGATGCCGATAATGGCAAGATGGAAGAAATCCGCGAGCGCGCGCAGGCCATCGTGGATGACCCTGCAACCGGCGAGCAGCTGAAGGCGTGGTACCGTCAGCTGTGCAAGCGCCCTTGCTTCCATGACGAGTATCTGCAGGCATTCAATCACCCTACGACGCATCTGATACATACAGACGGCAAGGGCGTTGAATGCATCACGGAAAAAGGCGTGGTTGCAGGCGGCAGCGAATATGAAGTCGATTGCATCATCTATGCTTCAGGGTTTGAGGTCGGCACTGATTTTGTCGAACGTTCAGGGTATGATGTGACTGGGCGCGATGGCGTGAAATTGTCCGAATACTGGAAGAACGGGATGCGGTCCTTCCACGGGCTGCACATCCATGGTTTCCCCAACATGTTCTTCGTGCAGCAGAACCAGGCTGCGGCATTCATCGCCAATTACCCGCATAACCTTGTCGACCACGCGCTGACCGTGGCGGCCGTGGTCAGCTATGCACTGGAGGATGGCTATACCGAGGTAGAGCCGACCGCAGAGGCGCAGCAGAAGTGGATCGATTTCCTTCTGACCGGGCCAGGCGCACGCATTGGCAGCACTGAATGCACACCGGGCTATTACAACAATGAAGGGCAAGGCTACGGCGAGCAGGAACGCTTTGCACTGGGGCATCCGGCAGGCGCACAAGGCTATTTCACCCATATCGATGCCTGGCGCAAAAGCGGCAGTTTTGACGGGCTGGAATTCCGATAGTGACGCGCAATATTGCGTGACTGCTGCATCGCGTATGGTGGTCACTATAAAAACTGGTGACAGGTGGAACAGCCTCGCTGTATCCGTTCGTGATGCCTGAATTGCAATCAGTCGGAAAAACCAGCGTCGACCATCTGAGGCTGGTGATTGAAGCTGGCAAGATCGGTATCTGGGAACTTGATCTCGATACCGGCCAGGCGTGGCGCAATGCCCGCCATGACGAGATTTTCGGCTATTCCTCACCCTTGCCTGAATGGACCTACGACCAGTTTCTGGCCCATATCGCCATCGAGGATCGCGCACGCGTGGATAGGCTGCAGCGCACGGCGATCGAGAACAAGGAAGAATGGCTGTTTGATTGCCGCATCAAGCGGCCTGACGGTCTGGAATGCTGGGTCAGCGCGGCAGGCAGGCCGATACTTGGCGAAAAAGGCGAAGTCTCCAAGCTGATCGGCCATGTGATCGATATTACCGAAACAAAGCGCAACGAAGCGCGGCTGCGTATCCTGACGGACGAACTCAACCACCGGGTGCGCAATATGCTCGCCACCATCAAGGCAATGGTCAGGCTGTCATCCCGGAACTCCCCCGATATATCGACTTTTGCAGAAGCACTGGAAGGGAGGGTCAGCGCATTGGCGCGGACGCATGATCTGCTGGTCGGGGATTTCAAAGGTTCGCTCACCCCGCATGAAATTTTCTACCGTGAACTGGGAGCCTATTCTGACTTTGCCGACAGGACGACGATCACGGAAGAAGGGCAGCCGTTGCTTTCAGCCGTGAACGCCCAGGGGTTGTCGCTAGTCGCGCATGAACTCATCACCAATGCCATCAAATATGGCGCATTTTCGAACGATTGCGGAACGGTCGAAGTGCGCATTTCGCAAGATGGTGAGAACATCATCATCACGTGGAAGGAACGCGGCGGCCCACCTGTCCAGCCACCGAACGGTGAAGGTTTCGGAACTAGGATGATTGCAGGGGCACTGGGCACCGAAGGTTCGGTCAAGCTGGATTACAACCCTGAAGGGCTGGCCTGCAGGATTGAACTCAAGCAAGGCTGACAGCACGGCGGAAAGGCGCAGGCTGCCCCAACCACCAGCCAACGGAAGTGTGATAAGTGAACGAAGCCGTGACCCCGAAGAAATCCCGGAAACGCAGCGATGCGACGCGGGAGGCAATCAAGGCCGCAGGGGCAACCTTGTTTTCGGAAAAAGGCTACCGCGCCACCGGCGTACGCGACATTGCCGAGCTTGCCGGATGTAACCAGGCGCTGATTGCCTATCATTTTGGCGGCAAGGGGCCGCTGTATGATGAAATCCTTGCCGAAGGCGTTGCGGCAGCGGGCAGCGCACTCCATTCAGGCGACCTCAAGTGGGAAAAGAACCCTGCACGGCAATTGGTGCGTGTCTTCGCAGATGCATTGGCGGCGCGATCATATCTGCCCGCCATGATCCTGCGCGAACAACTGGACCCCGAGCGGTTTCTGGAGCCCCGGAGTGCAGGCATCCTGCGTGGTTTCATGGCAATTACGGAAAGTGCGGTGGCAGCAACGGAAGAAAGCGCCCTGGTCAGAAACTGGGACCCGCAGCTTGTCCATCTATCGGTAATAAGCCCGCTTGCTCATTTCCTTGTTACCAAACGTGTTCGCAGTGCCACGGCGAGCACATTATCGGCGCCTGTGTCTGACCCGGAGCTGGACCAGTTCGTCAGGGTTTTGGGCGACATGATGACGCGATCATTCGAGTGAACAGGCGCGCAATTAATTAAGCACTTGCTTAATTATGGAGTAGGTGTATTGCCTATATATTACAGTGATACGGAGGAATACATGAAACTTACCTCAATGTGTGCAGCATTTGCCCTCATGATCGGTTCATCGAGCATGGCATTTGCACAGGAAGCAAAGCCCGAAGCGCATCTGACTGATCTGGAAGCAAAGGAAGCCGGC
>JAHEAX010000022.1 GCA_024642525.1 Erythrobacteraceae bacterium
GCGTCTTCCAGCCAGATCTGTGACGGATCGAGCGCGGCGCTGATCGTTTCGGAAAAAGTGCTGAAGGAGCAGGGGCTGACCCCGATGGCACGCATCCACAATATTATCGTCACGGCGGGCGATCCGGTCATCATGCTGGAAGAACCGCTGTTTGCGACAGACCGCGCCTTGAAACGTGCCGGCATGTCGATCAGCGATATCGACCTTTATGAAGTGAACGAGGCATTTGCGCCGGTGCCATTGGCATGGCTGAAGCACACCGGTGCCGATCCGGAACGCCTGAATGTCAACGGCGGCGCTATTGCGCTGGGCCATCCATTGGGCGCATCAGGCACCAAGCTGATGGCAACGCTGGTCCATGCGCTGAAGGCGCGGGGCAAGAAATATGGCCTGCAGACGATGTGTGAAGGCGGCGGTGTCGCCAATGTCACCATCATCGAGGCAATGTAACCAATATTGTTCAAACATCAGATTTAACGAGAGGATTTCACTTATGAACGTCGATAGCACTATGGCCGCCGTGGTCACCGGCGGCGCGTCCGGACTGGGCGAAGCCACTGCGCGGGCACTTGCCGCCAAGGGCGCAAAGGTCGCCATTTTCGATCTGCAGGAAGAAAAAGGCAAAAAGGTCGCAGAAGAAATCGGCGGCATTTTTTGCGAAGTGAACGTGACAGACGATGCATCGGTGGATGCCGGTTTTGAAAAGGCACGCGCCGCGCACGGTCAGGAACGCATCCTGGTAAACTGCGCCGGCACCGGCAATGCGATCAAGACCGCCAGCCGTTCCAAGACGGATGGTTCGATCAAGCATTTCCCGCTCGAAGCATTCAATTTCATCGTCCAGATCAACCTGGTCGGCACGTTCCGCTGCATCGCCAAGTCGGCTGCCGGAATGATGACACTTGATCCGATGGAAGACGGCGAACGCGGCGCTATCGTCAACACGGCCAGCGTCGCGGCAGAAGATGGTCAGATGGGCCAGGCTGCCTATTCCGCATCGAAGGGCGGCGTGGTCGGTATGACATTGCCAATCGCACGCGACCTGATGAGCGAAGGCATTCGGGTCAACACCATTCTGCCGGGCATCTTCAACACACCGCTGATGAATGCTGCGCCGCCGCAGGTGAAGGAAGCGCTGGCTGCTTCTGTTCCGTTCCCCAAACGTCTGGGCAAGCCTGAAGAATATGCAATGCTGGCCATGTGCATGATCGAAAATGGCTATTTCAACGGCGAAGATGTGCGTCTGGATGGTTCCATCCGTATGTCACCACGCTGATAGCTGATACTCTGGCAGGGTCCGGTTGGCCGGACCCTGCCAGTTTTCGAAGCGGGATAATGGGATAGCGGGCCCGTTGCAGGCCATGCATATTGCAGATGGAGAGAATGATGAGCGAATACAGCCAGATCCTTTACGAAGTCGATGGACCTATCGCGACGATCACTCTCAACCGCCTCGAAAAAATGAATGCCTATACCGGCCAGATGATGCTCGAAATGATCGATGCGATGGATCAGGCCGATGCCGACGATGATGTGCGTGCGATCATCTTCACCGGCGCTGGCGACCGTGCCTTTTGTGCAGGCGCAGACCTGACGCCAGAAGGTGGTGGCGGCCCGTTTTCAAGCGATGACAAGGTCGATAACCTTTCGCATGACAGTGTGCGCGATGGCGGCGGGCGCATGACCTTGCGCTTGTTCCAGAGCACCAAACCGCTCATTTCCGCTTGCAACGGCGTGGCAGTGGGCGTGGGCGCAACCATGCAGCTGCCGATGGATTTCCGTCTTGCTGCAGATACCGCCAGGTTCGGCTTTGTCTTTGCGCGGCGCGGGATTGTGCCCGAGGCGGCGTCCAGCTGGTTCCTGCCCAAGATTGTCGGCATCAGCCAGGCGCTGGAATGGTGCATGACGGGCCGTGTTTTCAACGCCGATGAAGCTTTGAAGGGCGGACTTGTCCGTTCCATCCACCCAGCCGGTGAACTGATGGATGCAGCGCGCAGCCTGGCACTGGAAATTGCCGAAAACACTTCGGCTGTTTCGGTTGCGATGACGCGCGCGATGCTGTGGCGCCTGTCGCCCACGGCGCATCCGATGATGGCCCACAGGATCGACAGCCGGGCGATCTATCGCCTGTCCAAGGGCGGCGATGCCAAGGAAGGCATCATGAGTTTCCTCGAAAAGCGAAACCCTGAATTTCCGGGTAAGGTTACAACCGACATGCCGGACTTTTACCCATGGTGGGATGAACCCGGTTTCGAGTAATCACCGCTTACCAACGGTAATTGCGGCAGCCCGTATTGCCTTGCGGAATGGTTTCAATATTAACTAGGCGTATGCCAGAAACCGCTTCTCCCGTCCTCGTCCTGTCCGAATTCCTGCCGTATCAGATTTCGATTACATCGAACGCGATCAGCAACCGGATTGCAGAAGTCTATCGCAGCCAGTTCGGGCTTAAGGTCACTGAATGGCGGGTGATGGCCGTATTGGGCGATGCCGGCGCGTTGACCCAGCGCAAGCTGACTTCGTTGACGCTGATGGACAAGGTTGCCGTCAACCGTGCCTGCAAGGTGCTGGAACAGCGCGGCCTTGCCAGCCGCAAACCCAATACGAAGGATGGCCGTTCGCATCTGCTCGCCCTGACCGAAGCTGGCGTTGTAATGCATGACCGCATCGTGCCGATGGCGCGCGATGTCGAAACGCGCTTGCTCGAACCGTTGAGCAAACAGGAACGCGAAGTGCTGAACGAATTGCTGAAACGTCTGCGCGACCATTCAAATACGCTCGGTCCCGCAACCGTGGCTGACGGCTGCGGGACCGAGTAATTAACCTGCGCTAGGCGGCGCCGGGTTTCGCGGCGAACGCATCGCTGATCGAGCAGGCCGCAGGGCCAAGGATCACGATGAACAGAACCGGCAGAATGAACATGATAAGCGGAATGGTCATGATGGCCGGCAGACGCGCTGCCTTCTCTTCAGCGCGCATCATCCGTTCGTTACGGAATTCAGCCGACAGGACACGCAGGGCCGAAGCCAGCGGCGTACCATAGCGTTCGGTCTGAACCATGGTGGTAACCACGCCGCGAACCGATTCCAGATCCACGCGATAAGCCAGGTTGTTGAAGGCCATCTTGCGTTCGGTCAGGAATGAAAGTTCGATTGCGGTCAGGGCAAATTCGTCGCCCAGTTCCGGGTATGCGCGGCCCAGTTCCTTGGCCACGCGGTTGAACGCGGCGTCAACCGTAAGACCGGCCTCGGCGCAGATAACCAGAAGATCGAGCGCATCAGGCAGACCCTTGCGGATCAGCACAGTCCGCTTGTTGGTCTTGTTCTTCAGGAAGATTTCCGGGCCCTTGTAACCGGCAAACAGCATGAAGGCGAAAGCTGCCAAGCGCTTCATATCGCCCCATTCAGGGAAGAAATCGACGACGTAGATCAGCAGGAAGCCAAGGCCGCCCAGCACCACCGGCAGCACAAGCCGCGCGAAAATGACCAGAACGGCGAGTTCCTTGTTGCGATAGCCTGCATGGGCCAGTTTCTGCTGGATGGCTTCGATCTGGCTCTGCTGCAGGACCTTGAGGTTTGCCAGCGTATCGCGAACACGCTCTGTGCCTTCGGTCTTGCGGATAAGATTGGCGCGTTTGCGGCCGCTTTGCTTGACGATACCGGCTTTCAGCTCGTCACGCCGTGCATTCAGGGCCTTCACGCGGCTTGCCATCGGGTCTTTCACCGTGACGGCGGCATAAATTGCCATGATGACTGCAAAGGCGGCAACACCGGCAAGAATGGTGCCGACGAAGATAACGTCGATGCCAAGCAGTGTTGGTCCGGGCGGGGTGTTGATCATTGTCTTTATCCTCGCTCAGATTTCGAAGCTGACCATCTTGGCCATGATGAAGGCCCCGATGGACATCCACACCATGCCGCCAAGGCCGGTTGCGATCAGGCGGTCATCGGTAAAGAAGCCGCCGATATAGGAAGGGTTGATCCACCAGATCATGAAGAACACGATGAATGGCAGGGCGCCCACGATATAGGCAGATGCCTTGGATTCAGAGCTCATCGCCTTGATCTTCAGCTTCATCTGCGAACGTTTGCGCAGCACGTCGCCCAGGTTGGAAAGGGTTTCGGCAAGGTTGCCGCCCGTTTCGCGCTGGATGGCGAGGGTGATGCAGAAGAAGTTGAATTCAGCAATGCCCAGCCGGTCGGCAGTTTCCTGGAGCGATTCCTCCATGGTCCGGCCAATCTTGATACGTTCGACGATGCCTTTGAATTCCACACCGACAGGGCCGGGAACTTCCTGGGCCACAACGCCAAGGGTTTCCGTTACCGGAAGGCCGGAGCGCAGGCCGCGCACGAGCAGATCGATTGCATCGGGAAATTTCGCGTTGAATTTGGCTGTCCGGCGCTTGATGTTCGAATTGACCACCATGTGCGGGATGCCTGCACCAAACAGCAGGCCGATGCCGAGCGACAGCATACCCGCGCCAGTGCGCAGGAAGATGAGCACGGCAATGCCCAGCGCAAGGCCAAGCGACGTGTAGAGATATTGCGACACGGTCCAGTTCTTGCCTGACCGGTCGAGCCGGGTGGCAAGGGCTTCGGTGCGCGATCCTGAACCCTTGACCGTGAAAGTCTTGGGTTTGCGCGAGGCGATTGCCTTTTTAAGCTGCGATTCCACCTTGGTGTCGGTGTTTTCGGAATGCCGGTAGCGCACGGCATCAAGCCTTCGCTGGCTGGCTTTCGCCGCAGAAGGGCCGGCCATCAAGGTATAGCCGATGACCATGAAGGCCATCAGTCCACCGCTAATCAGCAGGAGCTGCAAGATGCTCATGATGTGGTCCAGCCTTTCTACTACGTAACTTCGTTATCGGGGGCGGTTACGCCCTGCCGCGGGGCAGGGCGCAAACATCACCAGTCTATTCAGCCGAAGCTGTGACCTTCTTGTCTTTCTTGGCGAGCAGCGACTTCAGGTCGAAGTTGCCAAGCAGCGACTTCTTGGCCGGTTCATCATCGTCGGCAATCGCGTCGGATGCGCCGAGAATGCGATCAGCCAGCTGGCGGATCACCTGGCTCGACTTGCTCGACCGGTTTGCATCGGCAAATGTCTGGCCCAGCTTGGCGGCATTGGCTGCTGCCTTGCTGTCGAACGGCACCGAGAAATCGATCTTGCGTTCGATCGAGGCTTCAAAATCGGCCTTGCTGATTTCCGCCATGCCGGTCTGCACCTTGTTGGCCACGATCAGCGGCTGCGCATGGGCAGCGTTTGATTTGAGCCACGACAGGATGCGGATGGTATCGCGCGCCGATGCCAGGGTCATTTCGGTGGTCAGGACGACCACGTTCACGTCCGCCAGCAGGTGCGGGAAGTTGATCAGCATATTGCGCGGGAGATCGATCATCGTCATTTCAAACGCCTGGCGGAATTCTTCCTCCAGTTGCAGGAATGCCGAACCATCGGTCATCAGCGGGGCATTGATTGGCGCCTCGGCCGAAAGAATGGCGAGATTATCGTTGGCACGGATCATCGCGCGTTCGATAAACAGGCCGTCGATCCGGCTGGGGTTGTCGATTGCATCAGTCAGGCCGCGGCCCGGTTCAAGGTCGAGCGCCAGCGCACCGGTCCCGAAATGAACGTCGAGATCGAGCAATGCGGTCGGCATCTTGTGATCGGCGCTGAACAGCCATGCCAGCGATGTTGCCAGCGTGGATGCGCCAACACCGCCGCGGGTGCCAACGACAGCGGTCGAGATGTGGCGCTTGGCCGCATCAGGATCGTTTGCCTTGGGTGCCGAAAAGACAGCCTGCGCCTGCGTCAGCGAATCGCGGACTGCGCCTGCTGAAAGCGGCTTCAGCAGATAGTCGTGGATGCCGCTGGAGAGCAGGTCGCGGTAGAGGCGAACATCGTTCACCTGCCCTACTGCGATCACCACCGTGCCAGGTTCGCAAACCTCGGCCAGGGCGTTGATGTCATTAAGCGGATCGCCGCTTTCCGACAGGTCGACCATCAGGATGTTCGGGCTTGCTGCTACCGAGAGCGACTGAACTGCATTGCGCAGACCGCCCTTGGCACATTTTTCAGACTGCCAGCCCATCTCGATTGCGACGGGGCGCAGCACGTCGAGTGCGGCTTCGTCACAGATAAAGGCTGCGAATGGGTCGCGGCCGCCAACGGCTCCGGATTTCCAGGGTGCGTTCATTGTATTTCCCCTTATTCTTCCGAGGAGGTCTGTTTCAGACCACCTTCACCAGTCGGCTTTTGGTTGCGATAGCTTGCGATGGCCTTGGAACCTGTCGACACGACAGTTTCGCCCGAACCCTTCTGACCGGTGATCAGATCTTCCGGATTTGCGACCATGGCGGCGAGGTTGCCGTTGATTGCACAGCCGTAATTCGCATGCGTGGCGTTGTTGAAGTTGGAATCCGACCCGTCCGACCAGTTAGGGCAGCCAGGCACGGATGCGCTGGTCCGGGTGATGACAACGCGGGCATTGCCGGGTTCGACAAAGCCTGACGTTACCGGTGCGCCTTCGCTCACCAGGATGCCGTGACGGGCAGCCAGTTTTGCGATGGCGTTGCGGGTTGCGCCGCTCATCATCGGATCGTCGATGGAGACACGGTCACCATAACGAAGATCCATCGATTCGAACCATGCAGCCAAACGCTGTTGTTCAGGAATGCTGAGGCCCCCGGCACCAGCTGCCACGTCGAACGCAAAGTTGGTGCGTTCCACGACGGGCTGGTTCACGCTTTCAAGCCCGCGCTGGGTTGGCATGCCGCCACAAGCGCCGAGAGTGAGCCCAAGTGAAAGGGCGAGAGCGCCAGCTAGTTTGCGATTTGATGCAATAGGCATTGTTTTCACCTTTCTCACTTGAGGCTGAAGCCAGGAGTAGCGGCCGCGTCGGCGCGCTTTTCCTTCTTGCGTTTGGGTTCACTGCCATTGGCCTGGCGTTCCTGCTGGGCAGGGCTGGGCATGATGGCGGCCGGGTCGATCTGCGAAACAGAAGGCGAAGGCGCTTCCCCTTCCTTGACTGTGGGAACAGGGCGCGTGGCACCTGAAACACCGTCATGTTCGCGATAGCCGAGCAGGCTCTGGATTTCGGTTGCAGCCCGGAAACCGTCGGTGGGCAGCTTGATGCTCGATGCATCAACCGGCTTCACGAGGTAAGGCGTGACAACGATGACCAGCTCGGTTTCGCCCTTGCGGAACTCGCGCGAGCGGAACAGGTTGCCGAGGATCGGCACGTCACCGACGCCCGGTGCCTTGTCGATGGTGTTCTGGGCATTGTTCGACATCAGACCAGCGATCATGAAGCTTTGGCCGGAGCCGAGTTCCACAGTCGTTTCCGCGCGGCGGATGGTCAGTGCCGGAATGTTGAAGCCGTTCAGCGTCACTGCGCCCTGGCTCGAAAGCTCGGACACTTCAGGACGCACGCGGATCGAGATCCGGCCATTGGCCAGAACCGTTGGCGTGTAGGCCAGGCTAACCCCAAATTTACGATATTCAATCGAGGTTGTGCCCAGGCCCTGGCTGATCGGGATCGGGAATTCACCGCCGGCAAGGAAGTCGGCAGTCTCTCCCGAAAGCGCGGTCAGGTTCGGCTGCGACAGGGTCGTAACCAGGCCTTCACGTTCAGCAAGATCAAGCGCGCCGCCAAGGTCGAGACCGAGGAACTTGCCGAAACCGGCAAGCGTCGCGCCGCTGGCCACGGTGGTAACCACAGTGGTGCCTTCAGAACCGGTCGTGCCGTTTACAAAGGCAGTGCCGCCCGGCGTATATTGCGGGAATGCGCCGTCACGGCCAATACCCACGCCGAACTGGAAGCCGTTGCTGGAGTCCGCGCTGAGCAGGTTGGTGCCGATGGCACGAACAAGCGAGCGGCTGACTTCGGCAAAGCGTACCTGCAGGTTGACCTGCAGCGGTGTCGCCATCTTCAGGCGGCTGATGACATTGCTGTCTTCGCCGACAAATGCGGAGACCAGACGTTCTGCCTCGGCTGCATCTTCCGGCGCGGCAACAGTGCCGGTCAGAAGAACAGTGTTGGTGCCCATGGTAGAGACCGAAATCTGCGCATCCGGCATGGCCAGACCCAGCATCTGGTCGATGCTGCCGATGTTGGAACCGACGCGGACGTTGGCCGACCATACGATGTCACCGGCTGCATTGCTGGCATAGACGGTGGTTTCACCGCCTGCCTTGCCGAACACGTAGAGCTGGCGCTGCGATTTTACCTGCACATCTGCAATCGAATCATTGGCGACGAAGACATCGGCCATTGAACCGGGGATGTTGACCAGTTCACCGCGGCCGATCGACAGGACGATTTCCTGCGAGGGGCTCTTGATGGACTGGGCATTTGCCACGCCGGCAGGAACACCTGCGATCGGCATAATGGCAAAGCTGGAAAGCAGCAAAGTGGCTGTCAGGCGGCGTTTCATGGTCTTGCCCCTCGGTTTCGGGCCAGTTGCCTGGCGGGCGAAAGCTGTTTGAATCATGCGCATCTCAGTTCTTCCCTACCGGAACTTCGACGGTGTCCTTGCCACGGGTAACGCGGACAACGGGGCCCTGACGGACACTCGCGGTGGCGACCTGTGGACTTCCGGACGGTGCATATTGCGGCGCTGGTGCGCTGGCCTTGCCTTGGGCGGGCATGGTGCGGCGCTGGAAGCGCGACACGTCGCCGCCGGTGACAAAGCTGTTGGACTTGTCACTGGGGCGCGACATGGCCTGTGCCAGAAGCTTTTCTTCTTCTTCAGGCGTTGCATTGTCAGGCACGTTGATTTCACCTGCTGCAATGGCGCGGTCCAGTTCGATCTGGTTGTCCGCGATGGAACGCAGCGACAGGCTGAGCGTGCCGATGGTCTGGGCCACGGCAACCTTTTCAGCCATCGTGGGCGTCACTTCGAGCGTAACGGTGCGGAATTCGCGAACGACAGTCTTGCCTTCAACCTTCTCGGTCGTGGTCGACTGGTCGGTTGCAAGAACGCGCAGGTTGCGAAGCACGGTTTCGGAAGCCTTCAAGGGCTGGCCTTCATCGCCGCTTACCGTCTGGGTAAGGACGATATCGACCCTGTCACCAGGGAAGACAAAGCCTGCCACACCGGTCTTGGCCGATACGGGCACGGTAACAGCGCGCATGCCAGGGCCAAGCGCTGCCGCAAGGAAGCCGCGGTCGCCAGGGCTGACGAGCGAGCCTTGCGTTACAGGTTCACCAGCAGTCACCGGATGACGCACGACCGTTCCAAGCAGCTTGGTAATGTCAGCTTCACCGTCGATGAAGTATGCATCCTGGACCATTTCGGCAGGCCACATCTGGAAGCTGATCGAATCAGCGGTGATGATCGTGCCAACTGGAAGCGCACGCTGCGCGACCAGAACCTTGGGTCCCTGCGGCACAGCTGCCGCCTCCGCCTGAGGAGCTGATGCCCCTGCAAACATGCTCCGGGCTGCCAAGGCCGTACCGATCGCAATGACCAGTGCTCCGAGCAGCAGAACCAGCTTCTTCCTGTCCATGGCTTTTCAAGCCCCCTATTCGGCCCGTTTAAGTAAAAGTCGGGCGGTGTGTTTGTCTTGGCTAAGACAAGTTGGTTAAGATCGGGTTTACCCCGCGTTTGCTGCCGCCCCTGCGGCAGGTAGATAATGGATTGCGAGCACCCACAGTCCGGCGGTCGAAATGGCGACGCCGTACGGGATGGCCAGTTTGTCCTTCCGGCGCCGCATCACGTGCCACGCACCCATCACGAGGGTGAGAACGCCGCCGACGAGGGCCATCACGATAATCAGTTTGAGAAACCAGGTGGGTTCGATCCACAGGGCGAGCGCAGTCAGCAGCTTCACGTCGCCGCCGCCCATCATGCCCAGGGCAAACATACCTGCCAGAATTGCAAATGCAGCAACGGCAACGCCGACCTGCGTGGCCATGCCCGGCCACATATCGAGGCCGGATGCCCACCAGAACAAGGGAGCGCTCAGCGCGATACTGGCATTCAGCCAATTATCGATCTTGCGGCCACGAATGTCCGTAAACGCTGCGATCAGCAGCGCGATTGCCAATGCGACAAGCAATCCGTAGTGGAAATATCCGCCCTGCATTAAAACCCCCAAAGTCCCCTATGGAGGTGAGTGCTACAGGCCATGGCTTACCAAATAGTAACCAACCGCTGGAGGTTCGTATTAGCCAACATCAGCAAGCCGGTGTGAACCGTGGTGGGCAAACACCCGTGATTGACCGGCGAACCATTCCTGCAGACGCAACCGAAAGCCTGTGGACCACGAGCGATGGACACCCCATCCGGCGCATTGACTGGCCGGGTGCGCCGAATGAAAAAACACAAGGAAAACGGGGCTCTATCCTGTTTATGCCGGGCCGCGGCGATGCCTATGAGAAATATCTGGAGGCGCTCCAGCAATGGCATCTGGCCGGCTGGAAAGTCACCGCGGCAGACTGGCGCGGGCAGGCCGGATCAGGCCGTTTGGGCGATGATCCGGTTACCGGACATGTAAGTGATTTTTCGGTGTGGGTTAATGATCTTTCGGCTTTCTGGGCCGATTGGAAGGCCAAAACACCCGGTCCCCACATCCTTGTCGGCCATTCAATGGGCGGGCAGATAATCCTGCGCGCAGTGGCAGAAAAGCGGGTCGATCCCGATGCGGTCGTCCTGTCAGCCCCGATGCTCGGTTTTTATGGCTCGCCTCTGCCGACTTCCATCATGCATCTGGCGGCAAAGCTGATGAAGGCGCTTGGCAGTCCTACGCGACCTGCCTGGAAATGGAGCGAAAAGCCCGGAGAAATGCCCATCGGGCGGATTGATCTGCTGACCCATGACAAGGACCGCTATGATGATGAACTGTTCTGGCGGGAAAAACGCCCGGAACTGGTGATGGGGCCGGGCAGCTGGGGCTGGGTCGAACGTGCCTATGCTTCCATGCGGGCGCTGTTTGCACCGGGCCTGCTCGAATCAGTCAAAACTCCCGTGCTTCTGATAGGGACCAGCAACGACCGGCTGGTGGACATGGGCGCGATTGAACGTGCCGCAGCGCGGCTTCCCAAGGGCGAACTTGTGCGTTTCGGTGATGAAGCGCGCCATGAAATCCTGCGCGAGGAAGATCCTGTGAGAAACCGCGTGATGGCGGCGATTGCGGATTTCCTTGACCGCACGGCGCCAAGGCAGGGCTGAATTCTTGGGCGAGCAGTTTGATTTTGCGATAATCGGCGGCGGCATGGCGGGGGCCAGTCTCGCGGCTGAACTTGCTCCCCATGCGCGGGTTCTTTTGCTGGAGGCGGAAGACCGGCCTGGCTATCATGCCACGGGACGGTCAGCGGCGTTCTGGGAAGAATGTTATGGCGGGCCCGAAGTGGTGCCGCTCACCCTCGCTTCAGGCACCTACCTTCGCGAGCATGGGTTCCTGTCCCAGCGCGGGGCGCTTTATGTCGGGCGGGATGAGGATGCTGGCGCGCTCGACGCTTTCATGGACCGTTTTGCCAATAGCGGGGCCACGATCGAGCGGCTCTATGCAATGGACCTGGCAAAGCGGGTCAGCGGCCTTCGCGAGGAATGGACCGGGGCGGTCTGGGAACCTGCCTGTGCCGACATAGATGTGGCAGGCCTGCACGCGCATTACCTATCGGCACTGCGCCAGTCTGGCGCGCGGATGGAAGTGCGCGCACGGGTGTCGGAATGCCTGTTTGCCGATGGCGCATGGCGGCTGACCATCGAAAGCGGCGATACATATGGCGCATCGGTGGTAATCAATGCGGGCGGTGCCTGGGCCGACCAGATTGCCGACATGGCAGGAGTTCGCCCGCTTGGCATCGCGCCGCTGCGCCGCACTGTGGCGCAATTGCGGGTCAACCCTGCGCCCCCGCGTGATCTGCCGCTGGTGCTGGATATTTCGGGCACATTCTATTTTCGCCCCGAAAACGGCCGTTTGTGGCTCAGCCCGCATGATGAGGAACCATCACCGCCATGTGATGCCGCGCCGGAAGAATTGGCGGTGGCCAGTGCGATTGACCGGCTGACACGCGTAGTCGACTGGCAAATCGAGGCTGTCGAACACAAATGGGCCGGTTTGCGCAGCTTTGCGCCCGATCGCTTGCCTGTTTACGGGTCCGATCCTGCAAACCCCGCATTTTTCTGGTTTGCAGGGCAGGGCGGCTTCGGCATCCAGACCGCGCCTGCCGCAGCACGGCTTGCTTCGCAATTGCTGATGGGAAGCGAACCAGACGAAATGACACATGGCCTTGATGCGCCAATTTATTCGCCCGCACGCTTCGGGTAGATTTTCTCTAATCTGCCTTTAGGTTGCCATTACTGTTCAACAATAATGGAGGCCGACATGGCGCATCATTTCAAGATCAAGAAGAACAAGGCCGGAGAATTCGTGGCCTACTTCATGTATAATGCAGAGCCGATCTTCTGGACAGAAGGCTATTCCAGCAAGGCCAGCGCGAAAAACGCGATTGAATCGGTCCAGAAAAACGGTCCCGGCGCAGAAACTGTCGACGAAAGCTGAGTTTTTGGCAGCATGAACAGGAAGCGCAGGTTCAGCCTGCCCTTCCTGCCTTGCGCAGGGCGCTGTCTGCCTGATCGCTGGCAAGCTGGTCCACCCGCTCGTTTTCGATATGGCCGTTATGGCCCTTTACCCAGTGCCAGTTGATCTGGTGGTGCTTGGCTGCGTCAATCAGTTCGTGCCACAGGTCTTCATTGCGCACAGGCTTCTTGCTGGCTGTCTTCCAGCCGCGCCGCTGCCAGCCGTCGACCCATTTGGTCATCCCGTCGAGGACATATTTGCTGTCTGAATAAAGGTCGATCCTGCACGGTTCTATCAGTGCATTCAGCGCGCGGATGATGGCAGTCATTTCCATCCGGTTGTTAGTCGTATCGGCTTCGCTGCCCGACAGTTCCTTTTCATGCGCGCCCATGCGCAGCAACGCACCCCAACCGCCAGGGCCAGGATTGCCCTTGCAGGCACCGTCAGTAAAAATCTCGACTTGTTTCATGGCCCGCGCCTTGCCTCAACTGGCGGCTGCGGTGAAGGGGGCATTACCCGCTTCTGCATAAAAGCGGAGCCTTTTGACAAAATCCATCGGATCCTTGCGCGCCACCAGCGCATCGTCCGGCGTGTCGAGCCAGTCAAACGCCCGCGTTGCCACAAAGCGCATGGCCGCCCCTTGCGCCAGCAGCGGCATGGCGCTGCGTTCTGCATCCGACAACGGACGAATTTCCTCATAACCGCCAATCATAGCCGCGCCGATCTCTGGGCGGAAAACGGTGTTTTTGCCGCCGAAACTCCATGCAGCATGGGTCACGGCAAGGTCATAGGCAGCCATGTCGGTGCAGGCGAAATAGAAATCTATCAGCCCGCTGACTTCATCACCCAGCATCAGGACATTGTCAGGAAACAGGTCGGCATGGATGGTGGCCTTGGGCAAATTCGTGGGCCAATGGGCCAGCAATTCGGGCAAATGCTCCTGCACCGCCACGGGCAGATCAGCGTCGATCATCCCCAAATTCTCGCCGCACTGGTCGAACAGTTCCTGCCAGTCTTTCGGCACAAGGTCGTTCGCGCGGGTGCCGGCAAAATCAGCCGATGCAAGGTGGATGCCTGCCAATGCCCGGCCAACGGCACGTGCCTGACCGGCGGTTGGCCGGCCTACTGAAACGCCGGGCAGAAATTCGATTAGGGCAATTGCCTTGCCATCCAGCATCCTGAAGGCATTGCCGCTTCGATCATGGATGGTGCGCGGAACAGGGCCGCCCTTGGCTGAAAGATGGTCCAGCAGCCCGAGGAAGAACGGCAGGTCAGCCAGTTCTATCCGGCGTTCATACATGGTGAGGATGAAGCGTGTCGCCTTGCCATCTGCGCCCGAAGTTTCGAGCAGCCAGTTGCTGTTGGACACCCCCTCGGCAATTCCCTTGGCCGAAAGCAGCTTGCCCACATCATATTCGGCAATCAGTTCAGCAAGCTCTTCTGCGCCGAGGTGGGTATAGACTGCCATTCCTGCGCTGGCCCTAGTCGACCAGTTGGCGGGGCAGCTTGAACACCATCTTTTCGACCGCGCTAACCAGGGTGTGTTCTTCCACCTTGCGCCACTGCGACAGCAGATCGACCACTTCGCGAACCAGCGTTTCAGGCGCGGATGCACCAGCGGTGAGCCCCAGCGTTTCAACGCCGTCGAGCCATGATTTGTCGATTTCGTCAGCCCGCTGGATCAGCCGGGCAGGGGTGCCGCAGCGCTGGGCCACTTCAACCAGCCGCAGCGAGTTGGAACTGTTGGGCGATCCGATAACCAGCACAAGATCACTGCCTGGTGCGATTTCCTTTACCGCAGTCTGCCTGTTGGACGTGGCATAGCAGATGTCTTCCGCCTTGGGCGCGACGATATGGGGGAACTTGGTTTTCAGCGCCGATACGATCTGGGCGGTGTCATCCACCGAAAGCGTGGTCTGGGTCAGGAAAGACAGCGGTTTTTCCGGTGGAAAATCCAGCCGGGCAACATCTGCCACGGTTTCCACCAGCGTCATTTCGCCGGGCGCGACCTGGCCCATGGTGCCGATGACCTCGGGGTGGCCGCGGTGGCCAATAAACAGGATGTGGCGGTTTGCTTCTATCTGGCGTTCTGCCTGCCGGTGCACCTTGCTCACCAGTGGGCAGGTTGCATCCAGATAATCCAGCCCGCGGCGCTGCGCTTCGGCAGGAACGGATTTTGGCACGCCATGGGCGCTGAAAACCACCGGCGCGCCATCCGGCACTTCGTCCAGTTCTTCGACAAAAATAGCGCCCTTGGCTTTCAACCCGTCAACCACGAAGCGGTTGTGGACGATTTCGTGCCGCACATAGACTGGCGCGCCATAACGGTTGAGCGCGCGTTCGACGATTTCGATGGCGCGGTCCACACCGGCGCAGAATCCGCGCGGCGCTGCGATCAGCAGGGTGAGTGCAGGGCGGCTATCGGCCTGCGGAATCTTGGTTTCGGCATTTTGCAAGGGAGCGTTCATGTCCCCGCCTCTAGCGCTTTGCTGTCCGGCCCGCTAGGGCGGCGTCATTCGAATTTCCAAGGATTGCTCCATGATGCTCAGCCGCCGTACTCTTTTTGCCATTGCCCCTGCCGTGGTGGCGGCAACCGCACTGGGCGGTTGTTCGCGCGAAGGTGAACTCGTGGTGGCGCAGGGCGTTGGTATTTCAGCGATTCGGTCAGTCTGCCCCGCAGTCGGCATTCCTGATTTTACAGGCGATATCACAGTCTTCCGCAGCGCTGGTGACCAGACGGTTGCCAATCTGGATGTGACGGCATCGATCACCAATCTGCGCAGCCAGTGCAACGAATCGGGTGAAAAGATCTATTCGGAAGCCACATTCGATGTGCTGGCGCGCCGCACCGACACGCGCGGCGCACGCAGGGTGGAATTGCCATATTATTCCGTGATTCTGCGCGGCGGTTCTGCCGTGCAGGCCAAACGCATCGGAACAGTCACGGTTGATTTTGCCGATGGGCAGGAACGGGCGCAGGGTTCTGGCCGTGCCGGTGCCTTTGTCGATCGGGCAGAAGCGACCTTGCCTGAAGAAATTCGCCAGCAGATTACGCGCAGGCGCAAGGCGGGGGATGCCGATGCGGCGCTGGACCCGTTGGCAGATCCGCAGGTGAAGGCAGCTTTGGCCCGTGCAACTTTCGAATTGCTGGTCGGCTTCCAGCTGACAGAAGACCAGCTGGCCTATAACGCAACGCGTTAAGTGGCGATTTGCCGTCCTGAAATGGGCGGCGGCGCTTGCGATTTCGGGCAGTTCGTCTAACCGCTCTGCCCATGTCGACATCAACGCACCCGAACCGTACTATCCATGCTGCATTCGCCGAAAAGGTGGATGCAGTTCTTTCCGCGCTCGAGCTGGAAGGCGCGCTGCCGCCAGGCAGCCCGCGCGGCAATGTGGCCGTGGAACCGCCGCGCGATGCCAGCCATGGCGATCTGGCAACCAATGCAGCCATGGTGCTGGCCAAGCAGGCGCGCACAAATCCGCGGGAACTGGCTGCAAAGATCGTGGAAAAGCTGGAAGCTGACCCGGATGTGGAATCAGCAGAAATAGCCGGACCAGGTTTCATCAACATGCGCCTGTCCGATGCATCGTGGCGGGCGGAACTGGCAGCGATTGCCGCGCTGGGTGCCGATTACGGCAAGTCTGCGCTGGGCAATGGCGTTACCGTCAATGTCGAATATGTTTCGGCCAACCCCACTGGCCCCATGCACATGGGCCATTGCCGCGGCGCGGTGGTGGGCGATGCGCTGGCCTCGCTGCTGGAATTTGCCGGCCACAAGGTCATTCGCGAATATTACGTCAACGATGCAGGTTCGCAGGTCGACACCCTCGCCCGGTCCGCGCATCTGCGTTACCGCGAGGCATTGGGCGACACCATCGGAACCATCCCCGAGGGCCTTTATCCGGGCGATTATCTCGTTCCTGTGGGCGTTGCGCTGGCGAAGGAACTGGGTGACCGTTTCAAGGATGTGCCCGAAGAAGAATGGTTGCCCATCTTCCGTGCCCATGCGGTGGAAGCCATGCTGGACCTTATCCGCGAAGATCTGGCGCTGCTGGGCATCCAGCATGATGTCTTCGCATCCGAAGCGGCCCTTCAGGCCGCAGGCAAGCCAGCCGAAGCAGAAGCGTGGCTGCGCCAGCACGATCTTGTCTATGACGGCATATTGGAAGCGCCCAAGGGCAAGACGCTGGACGATTGGGAGCCGGTGGAACTCCCGCTGTTCCGCTCTACCCGGTTTGGCGATGACCAGGACCGGCCAATCAAGAAATCTGACGGGAAATGGACCTATTTCGGGGCTGACCTTGCCTATCATTTCCAGAAGGCGGAAAATGCCGATGCGCTGATCGACATTTGGGGCGCGGACCATTCTGGCACTGTAAAACGGATCAAGGCTGCAGTTGCCGCGCTAACCGAAGGTGCAGGGCGCGCCATCGCGTTCGACGTGAAGCTCGTCCAGATGGTGCAGCTGATGCGCGCGGGCGAGCCGGTCAAGATGTCCAAACGGTCGGGCAGTTTTGTCACGCTGGCTGATGTGGTGGAAGAAGTGGGCAAGGATGTTGTCCGTTTCACCATGCTGACCCGGAAACCCGAAGCGCAGATGGAATTCGACTTTGCCAAAGTGGTCGAAGCGTCGAAGGACAATCCGGTATTCTATGTGCAATATGCCCATGCGCGGATCCATTCGACCTTGCGCAAGGGCGCTGCCGAAGGCTTCAGCCCGTCTGATGAACACATCGGCCTGCTGGGCGCGGAAGAACTGGACCTGGTCAAGCAGGCTGCCCAGTTCCCGCGCATCGTGGAAGCAGCGGCACTGGCGCGCGAACCGCACCGGCTTGCTTTCTTCCTCTATGAACTGGCAGGCGCTTTCCACGCCTATTGGAACATGGGCAATGACAATCCCGGTAAAAGGTTCATCATCGCCGACAATCCCGAACTGAGCGGGGCAAGGCTTTTCCTTGCCAGCCAGATCGGGCAGGTAATCCGTAATGGCCTGGCTATCCTTGGGGTAGAGGCAGTCGAGGAGATGTGATCGTGACGGGGCATGACGGTTTTGGCAGGGACGAGGACGAACCGTTTGCAGGCGGCGGCGATTATTATGCCGACGAGGCTGAAGAACTGTCCCTGAAGGACGAGGATGATCGTCTGCCCTGGCTTGAATCAGGCGATTATGACGATGAAGGCACCGGCGTGGACACCGGCCGCATCGTCGGTTTCGGCCTGCTTGGCCTGCTGGCGCTGGCAGTGCTGGTAGGCGGTATCTGGTATGTCGCCAATCGCAGTTCCGACAGTGCTTATGTCGCCGATGGCAGCGTGATCGAAGCGCCGGAAGGCCCGGTCAAGGAACGCCCTGAAAATCCGGGCGGCAAGACCTTTGCCGGAACGGGCAATGTCGCGCCGGGCGTAGGCGAGGGCAAGACCCGCGAAGGCAGGCTCGCAAGAGAGCCAGCGCCCACCACGCCAGCAGAACCGGCCCCGGCGACAGACACGCCGCCCGCACCTGCCGCGCCGGTTGGCGTTGGCGTGCAGGTGGGCGCATATTCCACGCGTGAAAGTGCGCAGCGGGGGTGGGATGCACTTTCCCGCCAGACAGATGCGATTGCAGGTTTCAGCTATCGTATCGTCGAAGGCAAGGCCGACATCGGCACGGTCTACCGCCTGCAGGCTGTTACAGGTGACCGTGCAGCCGCCAAGGCGCTGTGCAACGCGCTGCGCGATGACGGGCTGGCCTGCCAGGTCAAATAAGCGCAATTTCGCTCAATTCGGGGTCACGGGATTGAACCTTGTGGCCCCGGCGGGTTTTCAGGCAATGTTTTTGCACATTCACCAGCGCTGCAAA
>JAHEAX010000011.1 GCA_024642525.1 Erythrobacteraceae bacterium
TTCCTAACAGGAGGCAGGATATGTTCCGTTTTTGGGATTGGCTCTTCCCCGGTAAATCCGGCTGATAAGAGTTTTCAAAAGATTCTAGGGGTCCTTCGGGGCCCCTTTTTCTTGTCCGGCGTCTTATCCAGGCCCGAAATCCACCTTTCAGGCAGCACGATTCTGGCCACGAAACAGGCTTTGACCCGGGGGCTTTCAGACAGCCCCTTCACCCAGCATTTCAGACTTCGTCCAGCGGCCAGTTTTTGCGGTCAATCCTGATCTGGTCGCTGCCCCGCCAATACCAACCGGCACCATGCGCGCGGCCGACCAGTTTCATGGCAGGCGCATCAATCCGCAGGCGGCCATTTTCTTCGCCGAGAAAGCGGTCATCTATCTCGATGGCGACAACTTCGCCCAGAACGATGCCGGCATTGGTCGTGGTCTCGATGAATTGCCACAATCTGCATTCATACGTGACGGGCGCTGAAGCGATGAGCGGCGGTGTGACCATGGTCGCAGGCTTCGTCGCGATACCAAGGAGGTCAAGCTCGTCCACGCCTTCGGGCGCATCGACTGCGCTCAGCACCATTTTCTCCGCGTCGCTTTCGGTAACCAGGGCAACGGTGAATTCGCCCGTTTCGCGGATGGCGCGCAGGCTGTCTTTCTGGCCCGCCCGTGTCCGCACATCGTCACGCCCAATGAAGATGGCCACCAGAGCCGGATCTGAACCCATCGCGTTGAAGAAACTGTAAGGCGCTGCATTACGCTGCCCCTTGCCATCTTCTGTCACCACCCAGGCAACCGGGCGCGGTGTGATAGTGTTGACCAGCAGCTTGTATCGTTCAGCCGCATCCAGCTTTGACATGTCGAAATTCATGCTGGGACCTATAGCGCCGCCTCGTCCGTTTACACCGTGCAATGTTGCAGAAAAATCGTTTCACTTGTAACGGCTTTTGCAACACCCCCATCCGGCGGCGTTGCCGCCAAGGAGCACTCCCATGCGTATCGGTTGCCCGAAAGAAATCAAAAATCACGAATATCGTGTTGGCCTGACACCTGAAAGCGTCAAGGAACTGACCGTTCACGGGCACGAAGTGTGGATGGAAACCGGTGCAGGCATGGGCATTGGGGCAACCGATGATGCCTACCGCGCTGCCGGCGCTGAAATCAAGGACGGGCCGGACCCCATCTTTGCCGAATGTGAAATGGTGGTGAAGGTCAAGGAACCGCAAGCGGTGGAGCGTGCCAAACTGCGCCAGGACCAGATCCTTTATACCTATCTGCATCTTGCCCCCGATCCGGAACAGACCGCCGACCTCGTCAAATCAGGCGTTACGGCCATCGCCTATGAAACTGTGACGGGCGAAGGCGGAACCCTGCCGCTGCTCAAGCCGATGAGCCAGGTGGCTGGCCGCATGAGCATCCAGGCTGGCGCAACCGCGCTGGAAAAAGCGCATGGCGGCCGCGGCGTGTTGCTGGGCGGCGTACCGGGCGTGATGCCAGGCAAGGTCGTGGTGATCGGCGGCGGCGTAGTGGGCTTCAACGCTGCACAGATGGCCGTCGGCCTGGGCGGCCAGGTGACCATCATGGACCGCGATCCCGAAGTGCTCGACAAGGTCGGCACCTTCTTTGAAAACCGCGCGTCGACCCGCTTTTCCAACAAGGCGAACCTCGAGGAAGCGGTTTTTGAAGCAGACCTTGTGATCGGCGCAGTGCTGATCCCCGGCGCGGCAGCGCCCAAGCTGATTACCCGCGACATGCTGAAACAGATGAAGCCGGGCGCAGTGTTGGTGGATGTCGCCATCGACCAGGGCGGCTGCTTTGAAACCAGCCACGCGACCACCCATGCTGACCCGACTTATGTGGTGGACGATATCGTCCATTACTGTGTCGCCAACATGCCGGGGGCTGTTGCCCGCACCAGCACCTATGCGCTCAACAATGTGACCTTGCCTCACGCGCTGCGCATCGCGCGCATGGGCTGGAAGGAAGCCATGCGCGCCAACCCGCATCTGGCTGAAGGGCTTAACGTTCATGCCGGTAAAGTCGCATATGAAGCTGTCGCGCGCGAACTTGGCTATGATTACCGGCCCGTGGCCGATATCCTCGCCTGAGCGCGCAAATACCGGCATCTGGGCGGATAGGTTGAGCTGATTACAAGGGCAGTGGTTTGGTTAACGCCAACCCACTTTGCGCGACAATTTTTCCAGACTTTTTAACGTCCTGTCAAAGCTGTTTCCCTAAACACGGGCGATGGACCGGGGCTTTTCAACTTTGATGCGGGCATTGTGCGCAGCGATGGCCGCTGCCCTGTGTGCGTGCCTGGTCCCGTCGGCCGCAGTGGCATCACCCATTGTTGCAACGTGCCACGCCACTTCGGGCGAAGCATTGGTCACGCAGCAGATCGCCGCGCGTTCTGTCCGGTGGGATTGCGCCAGCAGGGATTACCTTTTGCGCAGCAAGACGAACCTGCTGCTGTTCCCGCTGGGCGAGGCAGCAGATGCCCCCCGGTATTTCATCACCACGGTCAGCAGCTTCGACCGGATTACGTTGAGCGTGCGCGATAGCGACGGAACACTGCGCAGCGCCAGCTACACCATGGAACAGGGCAAACCTGTGGCAGGCGGACCTGTGTTCAGATTGCCGCTTCCGCAAATTCATTCCGACAGTGTGGAAGTCATCGCCGCAGTGGACGGCGTATGGACAGCCGCGACGCTGACCGAAGCAAGGCTGACAAAATCCGTTGAAGAAGCTGCATGGCCGCTTGGCACCTTGTTGATCCTGGCCGCGATAAGCGGGCTTCTTTGCGCGCCGCTGTTTTTCAATCTGGGCTTCTGGCACGTTTTGAGAGAACGCTTCCTTTTGTGGCATGTCCTCGTGGTGGTCGGGATGATCGGCCAGACAGTGCTGAATGGCGGATTGATCCAGTGGTTTGTGCCGATTTCTCTCGGTCAACTGACCCCGTTGATGCAGGTTGCCCTTGCCATATCGTTGAGCGCTGCCTGCATGTTTGCTGCAGACTTCATCGAGAATGAACGCCTGCCACGCCAGACCAAGGCTGCCCTTAAGTGGTGTGCGGCCTTCATCGTTTTCACCAGTGTGATCTATGCATTGAAGATTCCCGCGATGCGGTCGTTCGGCAATCAGATCTATTACGCAAGCTTCATCCCGATGATGGGAATTCTGGCACTTTCCATGGTGCAGGCGGCCCGCCGGGGCAGCCGTGCCGTATGGTTCCAGGTGGTGGCATGGACCCCGATTTTCGTCATCGGCATCATCCGGGTGGCGACCAACCTCGGCATCGGGCCTGAACCGACGGATGCCCTCATTCCCTTCACTTTTGCCATCGGCTTTGAAGTATTGATTACGTCGCTGGGCGTGGCCGACCGGTTCATGACCCTGAAGGAACAGCGGGACAAGGCGCGCGCGGATGCTGCCATTCTTGGTTCGCTGTCACGACGCGACCCGCTGACCGGATTGATGAACCGCCGCGCAATCGAACCGCGTTTCCAGGCCTTGCGCGATGAAGGTTTCGACACATTTGCGCTGGTCGATCTGGACCACTTCAAACGGGTCAATGATGATTTTGGCCATGCCTGCGGCGATGCTGTGCTGGTGGCCGTGGCCGCCGCGCTGGATGCTGACGATGATACTCTGGCAGTCCGGCTGGGCGGCGAAGAATTCCTGCTGCTGCTGCGCGGGGCCGATGCGGCAGAACGGGCCGAACGGCGGCGGCAGGCGATACCCGGCCGCGTGGCGCGCTGCGGCGCTGATCTTGACCGGCTGGTGACGGCCAGCATGGGGCTGGTGCAGTTGCCCCGGCACGGCATGGAAAAGATCGACTTTGCAGAACTTTACACCCGTGCAGACCGGCTTTTGTACGAAGCAAAATCTGCCGGCCGGAACCGCGCCATGTCGGAAAAGCTAACCTATTTCGAACCACGCAATATCGAGCGGCAGTCGATCGAGGCTGCCTAGGCTCTGTCCTCGCCAGAGGTCAGAAACGGCGCGGCGACTTCGGGCCGGACCCGCGCAAGCCGGCCGCTTTCCCGGTCAATCATGGCCCAGGTGGTGTTCGCGCTGACAATGACCTTGCCCGCGCTGTTGCGAAAATCGACCCGGCGATCAAACTTGGCACCGCTGGGCTGGCCGGGGATAAAGGTTTCCCCCGTCACCGTTTCGCCTGCAACGATATTGCCGCGATAATCCAGCTCATGCCGGATCACCACCCAGGCAAAGGCGGCGATATGGTCAGGCGAAGCCACTGCATTCCAATGGGCAGTTGCCATGTCCTGCACCCACTGCACCCATACGGCATTGTTCACATGGCCCAGTTCGTCGATATGTTCGGGCCGGGCAGTGAAAGTCAGCCTGTGGGACGCAGTCGAACCTCCCTCCTTCATTCAGCCATTCCCATCTGCCACAGGATAAAGGCGAATTCCTCCGCCGTTTCGGTCAGGCTTTCGAACCGGCCCGATTTGCCGCCATGCCCTGCGCCCATGTTGGTTTTCAGCAGCAATTCGTTCTGGTCGGTCTTCATGTCGCGCAATTTGGCAACCCATTTGGCCGGTTCCCAATAGGTCACACGCGGATCGTTGAGGCCAGCAGTCACCAGCAGCGGCGGATAATCCTGCCGTTTCACCTGATCATAGGGGCTGTAGGATGAAATCAGTTCGAACGCCTCACGGTCCTCGATCGGGTTGCCCCATTCGGGCCATTCACCCGGTGTCAGCGGCAAGGTGGAATCGAGCATGGTGGCCAGCACATCTACAAAAGGCACATGGGCCACCACCGCGCCGAAAAGTTCAGGGTCTGAATTGATGACAGCGCCCATCAGTTCGCCGCCGGCTGACCCGCCCGAAATGGTGATCTTGCCTGCCTGCGTCAGGCCGCAATCCACCAGCCCGCGCGCCACATCGACAAAATCGGTAAATGCATTGGTCCGGCTTTTCAGCTTGCCGGCCTTGTACCATGCGCGCCCCAGGTCATCACCGCCGCGAATATGCGCGATGGCATAGGCAAAGCCCCTGTCCACAAGGCTGAAACGCGTGGTCGAAAAGCCGGGCGCAATGGAAATGCCATAAGCGCCATATCCATAAAGATGCAGCGGGCCGCCCGCTTGCCTGTCCTTGCGATAAACCACGCTGACCGGCACCATCGTGCCATCACGCGCCTTAATCTCCATCCGCCGGGTGGTATAAAGATCCGCATCATAGCCCGATGGGATTTCCTGCACTTTGAGTGTTTCAAGGGTGCGTGCATGAACGTCATAGTCATAGACCGTCGCCGGGCTGACCATGCTTTCATACGAAATGCGCAGCTTTTCCATGTGCCATTCGCGGTTGTCGCCAAGGCCGGCACTATAACTTGCTTCGGGGAAGTTGATCGGCTCGATCCGGTCCGGCTGATCGTAATATCGCAGTTCAATCCGGTCGAGACCGCCGACGCGCCCTTCCACCACGTAGAAATCGCGGAACAGTTCAAGGCCGGTAATGTAATATTCGTCCGACCCTTCGATCAGGGTCTGCCAGTCCGCCGGATTGTCGATGGAAGCTGTCGCCACGCGGAAATTTTCATGCGTGTCATTGGCCAGGATGAACAAGGTGCCTTCCCGTTCGTCCACGTCATATTCCACGCCCTTTTCCCGCGCCCGCACCAGCATCGGCGGGTGGAGCGGATCGTCCGCCGGGATAAGGTATGTCTCGCCGGTTTCATGGTCGCCAGCGGCAATAATGATATATTTCTCGTTGGAAGAAAGCGCAGAGCCGACGCGGTAGCCTTCGTCATCCTCGTGATAGAGTTCGACATCATCTTCCAGGCTTTGCCCCAGCCAGTGCAGTCTGGCATTATCTGTCCGCCACTGTTCATTGGCGAGGCTGTAAACCAGCGCCCGGTCACCCGCGCACCAGACAAGCGAGGACAGCGTGCCGGGGATTTCATCAGGCAGCACCTCGCCCGTGGTCAGATCCTTGATCCGTGCGGTGAAACGTTCAGAGCCATTATCGTCGATGGAATAGGCCAGCTTGGTGCCATCTTTGCTGACAGCCAGCGCGCCAAGGCGGAAATATTCCTTGCCCTTGGCAAGTTCAGGCTCATCTAGGATCAGTTCGGCGGCAGTTCCATCATTCGGGCCTGCGACTGGCCTGCGCCACCATTTCCTGTATTCCGCGCCTTCTTCATATTCGACCCAGTAGAGCCAGTCCCCGTCCTTCTGCGGAACAGAGGCATCCGCTTCCTTTATACGGGCGCGCATTTCCTTGAACAATGTGTCCACCAGCGGGCGGTGCGGCGCCATGCGCTGTTCGAACCAGCCGTTCTCAGCCGCCAGATGCGCAAGAATCTCCTTGTTTTCGACCTTTGGATAGTCGGGATCACGCAGCCAGGCGTAATCATCATGCACATCTATGCCGTGATGCGTGGTCACAGACGGCTTTTTCGGGGCGAGCGGTGCGGCAGTTGCTGTCGCAGAGGTGGAATTGGTCATGGCTAAGCTCTATGTGGGTCAGGAAAGGACCGCAACCATGCTTATGCAAACCCACGAAGCCCGTCTGAATGCCCTGCGCGAGGAATTGAAGCGCCGCGAGCTCGACGGCTTCGTCATTCCGATTTCCGATGAACATATGTCCGAATATGTGGGCGGCTATGCCCAGCGGCTGGCATGGCTGACAGGTTTCGGTGGGTCTGCCGGCAGCGCCGTGGTGCTGAAGCACAAAGCAGCGATGTTCGTCGATGGCCGCTACACCATCCAGGTGCGCGACCAGGTCGATGCTGCGCATTACGATTATTGCCAGGTGCCCAGGGATGACATGGGCAAATGGATTGCCGCCAATGCAGGCCAGGGCGCGCGCATCGGCTATGATGCGTGGCTCCACACCAAGGCGTGGGCTGACAAGGTTTCAGCCGCGCTGGCCAAAGTGGGCGGCGAACTTGTCGCGGTGGATACGAACCCTGTTGATGCCGTTTGGGAAGACCAGCCCGAACCATCCGCCGCCATGGCCGTCGTGCACGACGATGCCTTTGCCGGGCAATCCAGCGCGGAAAAGCGCGCTGTGGTGGCCGACTGGCTGAAATCTGAAGGGCTGGATGCCGCAGTTATCGGCGCGCTCGATTCGGTGGCATGGCTGCTCAACATTCGCGGCGCGGATGTGGACCGCACGCCGGTGGCACTGTCGTTCGTTATCGCCAATAGCGACGGCACAGCAGACCTGTTCATCGCGCCAGAAAAAGTCTCGCCCGAACTGGCCCAGCATCTCGGCAATGCGGTCACCATCCGTCCGCGCGACGAATTTGAAAGCGCGCTTGCGGGGATGAAGGGCAAGAAAGTCGCGGTTGACCCCAACAGCGGCGTTGCAGCAATTTTCCAGGCATTGTCTGATGCAGGCGCGCAAACCGTGGCCGAACGCGATCCCGCGCTGCTGCCCAAGGCCATCAAGAACCCGGTCGAACAGCAGGGCCACCGCGATGCGCAGGCCCGCGATGGCGCGGCAGTTTCCCGGTTCCTGCACTGGCTGTCCATCGAAGGGCCAAAGGGCGGCGAAACGGAATTGTCCGCCGCTGCAAAATTGCACGCCTTCCGCGAGGCGACTGGCAAGCTGAAGGAATTGTCGTTCGACACGATTTCAGCCGCTGGCCCCCATGCGGCCATTCCCCATTACCGCGTGGATGAAGACAGCAACCTGCCGATCGCGCCGGGCAGTGTTTATCTGGTCGATTCAGGCGGCCAATATCTCGACGGCACCACTGATATCACCCGCACGGTGTGGGTCGGGCCAGGCGAGCCGTCAGCAGAAGTGAAAGACCGCTTTACCCGCGTTCTAAAAGGCCACATCGCCATTGCGCGGGCTGTTTTCCCGGAAAACACCGCGGGCAGCCAGCTTGATGCCTTTGCCCGCCAGTTCCTGTGGGAAGCAGGCGTGGATTATGCCCACGGCACCGGCCACGGCGTTGGCAGCTTCCTGATGGTCCACGAAGGGCCGCAGCGCATTGCCAAGGCAGGCGGCGGACAGGCCGGCACGGACGAACCGCTGCAGGCCGGCATGTTCCTGTCGAACGAACCCGGTTATTACAAGGCTGGCCATTTCGGTATCCGCATAGAAAATCTGGTGCTGGTCGAACCGCGCGAGATTGCAGGCGCAGAAGGCCAGTATTTCGGCTTTGAAACGCTCACCTTTGTGCCGATTGACCGCAGCTTGGTGGATGTCTCGCTGCTGACTCCGGAAGAAAAGGCATGGTGGAACGATTATCACGCACAGGTGCGTGATATCCTTCTGCCGCAGCTTGAAGGCGATGTGCACCGATGGGTCGAAGAAGGCTGCAAGCCGATCTGACGCCGCCCGATAAGCTTGTGAGCGCATATCTGTTCTGGTAATGTTCTCCTTTCCCACGAGTCGTTTTGACCAGTGGGCGAGGAGAATGTGCCATGATCGGATATGTAACAGTGGGGACCAATGACCTTGAACGCGCAGCCAGCTTCTATGATGCCATAGCGGCAGAAATGGGTGTTGGCCGGATGATGGAATTCGATAGTTTCATCGCATGGGGCAAAATGGGCGGCGCGCCCGGTATTGCTGCGACCAAGCCGTTTGACGGCAACCCTGCCACAGTCGGCAACGGGGTGATGGTCGCCTTCGAAGCGGCCGACAAGGAACAGGTCGACAAATTATATGAAATCGCCCTGGCGCATGGCGGCAGCGATGAAGGCGCGCCCGGCCCACGCGGCGATGACGGCTTTTACGCAGCCTATTTCCGCGATCCCGATGGTAACAAGCTCAATGCATTCATCATGAGCGCCGGTTGATCGCGCCTGTGGGCCAATGCCCCGCAGCAACGTGTCGCCCGGATGAACAACGGCGTCCGGCTGCGACAATTTGCGACAAATAAGGGCAGCTTCGGGATAAAGCTGCGACAAACCTCCACTAAAAGGGCAATTGTGAGTTGCGGCGGTGCCGAAAGGTTCCCTCCCCCCGAACGGGCACCCCGCAGCTCTTCTCTTTTACTCCGAGGAGTTTGGAATATGCGTAAGTTTACCCTTCCCCTGGCCCTTTCTGCAGCCGCCCTCGCTCTTGGCGCTGGCACTGTTGCCTATGCCGATCAGGCAGACGGCCGCGGCGTAAAGGCCGACACCGATGCAGATGGCGTCATCACCCGTGCAGAACATAATGCCCATGCGGCAGCCATGTTCACCCGCATGGATGCAAACAAGGACGGCGTTATCAACGCTGCCGATCGCGAAGCCCGCAAGGCAGAGCGGTTTGCTGCCCTCGATGCAGATGGCAATGGCGAAGTAACCAAGGCCGAATTCGAAGCCATGCACGCCAAGCGCGCTGAAAAGCGTGCCGAACGGCGCGAGGATCGCGGCGAAAAAAGGTTCGCCCGCCTCGACACCGATAACAGCGGCGGCGTGAGCGCTGCTGAAATGGATGCAGCCCGCGAAGCCCGCCAGGACCGGCGCGGCGACCGCAATGAACTGCGCAAGCAACGCGGCGAGCGTGGCGAGCGGGGTGAAATGCGCGGACAGCGCGGCAAGCGCGGCGGCCATGCCATGCGTGACGGCGGTATGAAGATGCTGATGCAGGCCGATGCCAATGGCGACAAGACCGTCACCAAGGCAGAATTCCTTGCCGCAGCAGACAGCCGCTTTGCCAGGATGGACACGGACAAGAATGGCTCCGTGTCGGCTGAAGAACGCAAGGCAGCGCACACCGCTATGCGCGAGGCTTGGAAGGCCAAGCGCCAGGCTGCGCCTGCAAATTGACGCACAACTACGCAGGCTGGCCGCACTTGCCTGCTGCATGAAGAGACAGGTAGGCGTGGACGCGACATGACAGAAGAAGCGCCTACTTCGATCCTGCTGGTGGATGATGAAGCCAGCTTGCGTGAACCCCTGGCCGAGTATCTTGCTCGCCAGGGGTTTGTCGTGACCGAAGCAGAAAATGCGGCCACGGCTCGCAGCCTGCTGCTGGAGATTACGCCCGATCTTGTCCTGCTGGACATAATGATGCCGGGTGAGGACGGGCTTTCGCTGTGCCGCCACCTGATCGAGGCGCGCGGATTGCCCGTGATCCTGCTGACCGCCAAAAGCGAACCGACAGACCGGATCATCGGCCTTGAGATCGGCGCTGACGATTATGTTGTGAAACCTTTCGAGCCGCGCGAACTGGTTGCGCGCATCCGGTCCGTTCTGCGCCGTGCGCAGCGTGTGCCGATGCCAGCTGAAGAAACTTCGCTCTATCATTTCGAAGGGTGGCATCTCGACCCTTTGAAACGGCGCCTGATTGATCCTGAAGGCGCGATGGTTGCCATTTCCACGGCTGAATTCCGCCTGCTGCGCGCATTTCTCGACCATCCACGACAGGTTCTCGACCGGGACCGCCTGCTCGACATGGTGCAAGGCCGCGAAGCCCATATGTTCGACCGTGCGGTGGACAACCAGATCAGCCGTTTGCGCCGCAAGATCGAAGTGGATTCGCGCAATCCGGAATTTATCCAGACTGTGCGCGGCGGCGGCTATCGTTTTAGTGCCGATGTCCGCCGCAGTGCGAATGGCAACGGACTGGGCAAATGATGCGCTTGTGGCCCAGGAGCCTGCTCGGCCAGGTGTTGCTGGCGGTGGCGCTGGCGTTGCTGGTGGCGCAGTCCATTTCGGCAGCACTGCTGTTTCGCGCCGCTGAAAACCGCCGCGAACAGATGGTTCTGAACGCCGCTGCCTTCCGCCTTGTCATGGCCCCGGAACCTGAAACGCGCGAAAGGCGCCAAGACCGGCAGCAACGACGGCGCAACGAATTTGGCGGTCGGGACCGGCAAAATGGCGGATATCCTGACCGTGCACGGGCGCTGCGGCTGGAACAGATGCCGATCAGCCCTGTCCTGCCTGGTGAAAAGCGGCAGGAAGACAAGGAACAGGCGCTGGGAGAAATTCTGGCGGAACAGGGTTTCAGGGTGGCCGAACTGGTCGTGGTCTCGCGCACTATTGCCGATGACCGCTATCTCGATGATCGCCCGCGTATCAAGCGCCGCATCTTGCGCAATTATGGCGCGAAAACGCAATTGCTGGTGGCCGGCATCCGCCAATCCCCCGATGCCGACTGGACGGTTGTCCGCGTGCCGGAACCGCCACGCCAGCGAGGCGCGACTGGCACCATCGTGTTCCAGACATTGCTCATTTATGTCTTTCTGGTGGGCCTGCATTTCCTGCTGCTGCGGCGGATTACCCGCCCGCTGAAAATTCTGACCAACCGGACCGAGAATTTTGCAAGGACGCAGGAACCGGCAGAACCGCTGGCCGCCGAAGGGCCGGATGACATCCGTCGCCTCATCACCGCGCATAACGCCATGGAAGCGCGGATTGGCGCGTTGCTGGATGAAAAGGACGTGATGCTCGGCGCGATCGGGCATGATCTGAAAACGCCGCTTGCCGCGCTGCGGGTGCGTATCGAAAGTGTCGAGGACGAGCGCGAACGAGGCAAGATGGCCGATACCATCGAGGATATTTCCCGCTCGCTCGACGACATATTGTCGCTCGCCCGCGTTGGCCGCGCCAGCGACCCGCCCGAACGTGCCGAAATGGGCGCGCTGGTGGCATCCGTGGTCGAGGAATTCGAGGATATGGGCCAGCCGGTGACACTGGAGGAGACCACGCGTGTCGTATATCCCGTGCACGTAACATGGCTTCGCCGCGCGCTGCGCAACCTCATTGGCAACGCGCTGCGCTATGGCGGGTCAGCCGAAGTCTCCCTGATGAAATCAGGCAGCGGTATAGTTCTCAGAGTAGAAGATAACGGCCCCGGCATTCCCGCCGACCGGATCGACGCCATGGTCGAACCCTTCACTCGCGGCGAAGCGTCGCGCAACCGCGATACAGGCGGGGCAGGACTTGGCCTGACGCTGGCGCGCGCCATTGCCGAACAGCATGGCGGGCAACTGGTGCTTGCCAACAGAACAGACGATAATGGCCCGTGCGGCCTGCGGGCGGAAATTCGCCTGCCGCCCGCCCTTTCTTCACCTGACTAACGCATCAATCCGCCAATGAGGTTGCGGGCAAAACGCCCCAGCCCCGGTATGCCGACTGCCTTGCCGATTTCTGTCGCCACCGTGCCAGCGGCGGAACTGGCCGCGCTGGCGGTGGGATTGGCGCGGCTTTTCTTTCCGCTCAGTTTGGCTGCCAGAATTGAGCCGGCACTGGCGGCTGCCGCGCCGCCAGCAGCCTTGGCCACTTTGCCGCCAAGTCCATCCCACAGGGAAGTCGACTTGCGTTCGCGGGCCGCAACTTCTTCACGTCCCTTTTCTTCCACTTCCTTGGCCGTTTCGGCAGCATCGACCACTTTCTGGGCAATGACTTCGGCTGCGCTCTCGCGGTCCACACGCTCGTCATATTTGCCGTCCACTGGTGAAATCGACTGCATGATCGCCCGTTCTTTGGGCGTTATGGGGCCAAGCCTTGAACGGGGCGGCTTTATCAAAGCGCGTTGCACGAGGCTGGGCGCGCCATCTTCCATCAGGGTGGAAACCAGCGCTTCGCCCACGCGCAATTCGGTAATTGCACGTTCCACATCCAGATCGGGGTTGATGCGGAAGGTGTCTGCCGCCGCGCGGATGGCCTTCTTGTCCCGCGGAGTGAAGGCGCGCAGCGCGTGCTGCACGCGGTTGCCCAGCTGGCCCGCCACTTCTTCGGGAATATCGATCGGGTTCTGCGTCACGAAAAACACGCCTACGCCTTTCGAACGGATGAGGCGCACAACCTGTTCGATTTTCTCTTCCAGAGCCTTGGGCGCATCATCGAACAGCAAATGGGCTTCGTCGAAGAAGAAGACGAGCTTGGGCTTTTCCGGGTCGCCCACTTCGGGCAGCGTTTCGAAAAGTTCGGCCAGCAGCCAGAGCAGGAAAGTGGCATAAAGCTTCGGGCTGCGCATCAGGCGGTCGGCCGCCAGCACGTTGATATAGCCGCGGCCCTGATCATCCAGCTTGATGAAATCGGCGATTTCCAGCGCAGGTTCACCAAAGAATTGCGCCGCGCCCTGGCTGTCGAGGCTGAGCAACTGGCGCTGGATCGTGCCAATGCTCTGCTTCGAGACATTGCCATATTTGGCCGTCAGTTCGCTGGCGTGTTCGGAAGTGTGAACCAGCATCGACTGCAGGTCTTCCAGATCGAGCAGAAGCATCCCCTGATCGTCAGCAAAGCGGAACACGATGTTGAGAACGCCTTCCTGCGTTTCGTTCAGATCGAGCAGGCGCGACAGCAGCAGCGGCCCCATTTCGGATATGGTGGTGCGGATCGGGTGGCCCTGTTCGCCATAAAGATCCCAGAAAATCGCCGGATTATCGGAATAGGCATAATCATCCATGCCCAGCTCTTTCGCCCGGCTTTCCAGCTTGTCTGCATGTTTGAAAGTCGGGGAACCGGCCATGGAAATGCCGGCAAGGTCGCCCTTCACATCAGCGACGAAGACCGGAACGCCATTGGCAGAAAAACTTTCAGCAAGGCCCTGCAGTGTTACCGTCTTGCCAGTGCCGGTTGCGCCCGCAATCAGGCCATGCCGGTTTGCGCGGGAAAGATTGAGGCTTTGCCTTTCGCCATTGGCACCAAGGCCCAGAAAAATATCACTCACTCTTGCATCACTCCCGTTCAACCCACGGCCCGATCAGGCATGGTCCATGTGTGGCTTAGTCGCCTGCAAGCGGTCAAGCATCTCGACTTGCGCGAACAAGCGGCTAAGGCATCCCAATGGCCGACCGGCAACCCTTTGTCCTGCTTGATGATGCGCGCAGCACCAATCCTGCCGATGCACATCTTTATGAACAGCCGAGCCGCATTTTCGTGGCCCGCCGCCCTGCCGATGTGGCTGCGGTGCTGGACGCTGCCGATACGGCGCGGCGCGAACATGGCGGCACGCTGGCAGGCTATATCGCCTATGAAGCAGGCCTTGCGCTGGAACCCAGATTGCTGCCGCTGGCAGAGGCGCGCAGCGGCGGCACCGGTCCGCTGGTGTGGCTGGGCCTGTTCGAGAGTTCGCAGACCATCAAATCCGGCGATGTCCCGCAATGGCTGGCACAGCATGGCGAAAGCACTGCATCGATTGGCCCGCTGGAACCGCAGCTTTCGCCCGGCGGCTATGTCGAGGCGTTCGAGACATTGCAGGACGCGATTCGGGCAGGCGATATCTACCAGGCCAATATGACCTTTCGTCTGGCGGGCAGTTATCGCGGCGATCCGGTTACGCTGTATGCGGCGCTGCGGCCCGCCGCCAGCGCCGGTTATGGCGGCATGGTGTTTGACGGCGCGCATTGGCTGCTCAGCCTGTCGCCCGAACTGTTCTTCAGCCTCAATGGTGATGCCGCCAAGGTAAAGCCGATGAAAGGCACCCGTCCGCGCGGGCGGGATGCGGCAGACGACAAGGCATTGGCCGAAGAACTGGCCGATTCGGTCAAGGACAAGGCCGAAAACCTGATGATCGTGGACCTGATGCGGAACGATCTTTCGCGTGTCGCAGAAGCAGGCAGCGTGCGGGTCGATGCGCCATTTGCCGTCGAATCCTATCCCACCGTTCACCAAATGGTGTCGACCGTCCGTGCAAGGTTGCAGGCAGGCAAGGGCGCAGCCGATCTCATCCGTGCCATTTTCCCGTGCGGATCCATAACAGGCGCACCCAAAATCCGCGCGATGGAACTTATCAACGAGGCAGAGCGCGATGCCCGCGGCCCCTATTGCGGGGCAATTGGCCGGATTGATGCCAATGGCGATGCCGCATTCAATGTCGCCATTCGCACCTTGCGCCTGACACCTGTCGAAAACGGCCAGGGTTCGGCTGTTCTCGGGGTGGGGTCGGCTATCGTGGCGGACAGCGAAGCCATGCCGGAATGGCGCGAATCTGTGCTCAAGGGCGGTTTTGCGCGCCAGTCTTCGGCTGAATTCGTCGCTCCGGGCTTTGACCTTATCGAAGCCATGCGGTTCGACCCTGATACGGGCATGGAACTGCTGGAAATGCACCTCGAACGGATGAAGCAAAGCGCCGCTGAACTGGGCTTTGCCTTTGACCGGCACCAGACCCGAAACCAGATACAGGCGCTGTGTTTTGAACTGGAAGCGCCTGCAAAGATACGTTTGTTGCTAGGCCGAAGCGGGGCAATCGCGCTGGAAGCGCAGGAAATCACAATGGCGTCGGACCAGCCCTTGTCCTGCATCGTGTTGCCCATTCCGGTCGATCCGGGTGACTGGCGTTTGCGCCACAAGACCAGCGACCGCGGTTTTTACGAAGCTGGGCTGGATGCCGCGCGCGATGAAGGGGCAGGCGAAGCCCTGTTCATGCGCGATGACGGGCTGCTTACAGAAGGCTGCCGCACCAATATCTTTATCGAACGGGACGGTGTATTGCTGACCCCGCCCGCCAGTCTGGGCTTGCTCCCCGGCGTGCTGCGCCGGTCGCTCATCGAAGCGGGCAAGGCGCGCGAATCACAATTGCAGTTGGCCGATCTCGAAGAGGGATTCCTGCTGGGCAATGCTGTCCGTGGCCTGATGAAAGCGAAATTCACATCATGATTCCGATATTGTTCGAAGACGGCGAAGCGCTGGTGATCAACAAGCCCGCCGGCCTTTCGATCGACCGTCCGCGCAAGGGTGGCCCCGCGCTGGAAGACCATTACGAAGCGCTGAAGCTGGGTTTCCAGCGCCCGCCCGCCGCTGTGCACCGGCTGGATACAGACACATCCGGCTGCCTGTTATTGGCGCGCAATCCCAAGGCGCTGAAGCGATTCGCCAAGGCATTCGAGGACCGGCAGGTGATCAAGCGCTATCTGGGCGTGGTCGCTGGCGAGCTGGAAGAAGCAGAAGGCACCATCGAACTGGCGCTGTCGAAAATCAGCAGCGCGGAAAAAGGCTGGCGGATGATTGCCGCCAGAAAAGGCAAGCCGTCTGTCACCCATTGGCGGCGGATTGACGTGCAGGGCGGCAATACGCTGGTCGAATTCCGCCCCGAAACGGGCCGCACCCACCAGATCCGCGTTCATGCCGAAGCAGGCCTAGGCAAGGCCCTGCTGGGCGACCCTGTCTATGGCGATGGCAGCGGCGGCGCAGGGCGCACCATGCTGCACGCTGCCGGGCTGACTGTGCCGCGTGAAGGCAAGGACCCGATCATCGCAATCGCGCCGATGCCTGCCGACTTCATCAAGCTGGGCTTTAGCGATCCGGCCCCCGAAGACGGTTGATGCATCGGCTGCTCCACCGGCTGATGCACCGGGCAGCCGCCCCGCGCGATGAGTGACATTGTCGATCGCGCAATGGCGCTGGTGGAGGAAAGCTTCATCGCGTCGTCAGGCCCGGGCGGGCAGAACGTCAACAAGGTGGCGACAGCCGTCCAGCTGCGGTTGGATGTGTTTGCCCTGCGCTTGGAACCGGCCATCTTCAACCGGCTGAAGACCATTGCCGGCAGCCGGATGACATCGAAGGGCGAAATCGTCCTGACAGCGCGCAATTACCGCACGCAGGAAGCGAATCGGGAAGATGCGCGCAAGCGGCTGACCGAAATGCTGGAAGAAGCGCAGCGCGCACCCCGCATCCGCAAAAAGAGCCGTGTGAACCGAATCAACAAGGAAGCGCGCATCAAGAGCAAGAAAAACCGCGGCACGGTAAAGGCCAATCGCGGCAAGGTGGACTGGTAAACCGCCGGACAACGGGCAATTTGGCGCTTCGATCCCGCTTGACTTTTTCCCTGCCCTGTCCCAATGGCCGCGGCTTGAAGGGCGGCGCTCGCGCGTCGCCTTACGTTATTTTCGGCCCTGCGGAATGTCCCTGTGGCCCCTGACAAGATTTTAGGAACCCGCCATGGCGAAACCTGCAACCGTAAAGATCAAGCTGGTCTCGACTGCTGACACCGGCTTCTATTACACCACCAAGAAGAATCCCCGGAACATCACGGAAAAGATGTCCTTCCGCAAATATGACCCCGTCGTGCGCAAGCATGTCGAGTTCAAGGAAGCCAAGATCAAGTAATCTGAACGGCGGGAACCTCCGCCATTCAGTGACAGTTCAATGCTGCGTAGCTATTAGCCGGAGCATGAACATTTTGACCTCGATTTTTCACAAGCCCATCCACGCCGCGATTGCTGGTGCGATGGCCTTTGCCCTACCCGTAGCGGTGCTGGCACCCGTTTCCCCTGTAGAGGCTGCCCAGGGCGACCTTGACCGGGCGGTTGCTGCATTGCGCGGCATTTCCACCATGAAGGCGGATTTCACCCAGACCGACCGGCAGGGCCAGTCCCTTGCCGGCGTGATGACGCTGAAACGACCCGGCAAGATCCGTTTCGAATATCAGAAGGATGTCCCCATCCTGGTGGTTTCGAACGGCAAGTCGCTGACCATGGTCGATTATGAAGTGAACCAGGTCCAGCGCTGGCCGATCAAGAATTCGCCGTTGGGCGCCCTGCTTGATCCGGGCCGCGACATTGCCAAGTATGGCAAGCTCATCCCGACCAGCAATGCCAATGTCATCAGCGTCGAAGTGCGCGATCCGAAGCACCCCGAATTTGGCGTGATCACGATGATTTTCGTGCGCAACGGTTCTGCCCCTGGCGGATTGCAGCTGACCAATTGGGTGGCGCTTGATTCGCAGAACAATCGCACCACAGTCCGCCTCAAGAATCATCGCTATGGCGTGGCCGTAAACGAGAGCGCATTCACCTATCGTGACCCTCGCAAAACGTCTCGTCGTCCGCGCTGAACGGCTGGACCGTGCGCAGTGGGCGGCGTGCGACCAACGGCCGGCGCTTGTTCATTGGCCAGAAAGCCACGAACGCATATTCTACTTGAGACAAAGTGGCTGACGGCGGGTTTCCCCCCTGTTGCCCGGCCATCGTGAAGGCCACTTTGCAAAAGCGTGACGAACGCTAACAAGGAACCCTCGTGCCAATGCCCCCGGCGCGAGGGTTTTTTGACGCCTGGCCTCCAGTTTTTTGCCAACCGGCGCGTAGGGGGCGATAGACAGCGGCGGCGGCCCCGCCTATCCCCGCGCCCATGATCAAGATTGCCACATGGAACATCAATTCGGTCCGCCTGCGGATGCCGATCGTCGAACGTTTCCTCAAGGAACACGCGCCCGACGTGCTGTCCCTGCAGGAAATAAAGACGGTGGAGGAACTGTTTCCCTACGAAGCCTTCAACAAGTTGGGATATACCCACCATGCAGTGCACGGGCAGAAGGGCTATCACGGCGTGGCCACGGTCAGCCGTATCCCGCTGAAGGAAATTTCACGCCACGACTGGCAGGATAATGGCGAAGCCCGCCACGTCGGCGTTGAACTGCTTGGCCCGGGCCAGGGCATGGTGCTGGAAAACGTTTATATCCCTGCAGGCGGCGATATCCCCGACCGCGAAGAGAATGTGAAGTTTGGCCAGAAGCTCGATTTCCTCGAACGGATGACGCGCTGGGCCGACAAGGTGGACCGCCCAACCATGATCGTGGGCGATTTCAACATTGCCCCGCTGGAAAGCGATGTCTGGGGCCACAAGCAATTGCTGAAAGTCGTCAGCCATACCCCGCTCGAAGTCGAAACGCTGAAGCGGTTTCAGGATGCGCATGGGTGGGTCGATGTGGGCCGCGAGCATATTCGCGACCCGCAGCGATATTTCAGCTGGTGGAGCTACCGTTCCAAAGACTGGCGCGTGAATGACCGTGGACGCAGGCTGGACCATATGTGGGCATCGCCCGAACTGGCCGCACGCACGGTAAGCCACCAGGTGCATGAAGACTGCCGCGGCTGGGAAAAGCCATCCGACCATGTGCCGCTGGTGACGGAGATTGATCTCTGAGCGCCGCGCCGTCTTCTGCATCGCCGGCGCGGCGCGTGGCGCAGGCGATTGATGCCCTGCGCCATGGCTGGCCGCTGGCGATGGATGGCGGGCCGGTGCTGTTGCCGGTGGAAACTGCCATTGCCAATGGCGCGAATGCACCGCGAATGCTCATTTCCTCTGCCCGTGCAGCCACGCTGAAGCTGGTCAACCAGCGCGAGGCGGCAGCGCCGCACGCGCCAGTGCTGATCAGGGGGGCGGAACCGTTCGATCTTGCCGCCGCCCGCCCTATTGCCGACCCATCCTTAGACCTTTCATCGCCGCTGAAGGGCCCGTTTCTGGCTGACAGCCTGCCGTGGGCAGAGCAGGCAGAGGCCGCGCTGGAACTGGCACGGCTGGCCGGCATATTGCCCGCTTTCCTGGTCGACCCTGCCGATGCTGGCGAGGCCCAGCCGGTGGGCGCTGGCGACATTGCGGAATTTGCAGACACGCGCAAACTGACCGTGGCAGCCCGCGCAAAACTGCCGGTCGCAGCCTGCGAGGACGCACAGATTGTCGCGTTTCGCAGCGCCGACGATACGCGCGAACACGTGGCGTTGATCATAGGGGAGCAATCGTCCGATCGCCCGCCGCTGGTCCGCCTCCATTCCGAATGCCTCACCGGCGATATTCTCGGCAGTCTCAAATGCGATTGCGGGCCGCAACTTGACGCAGCCTTGCAGGCGATGGCGGATGAGGCACGATCAGGCGGCTGGGGCATCCTGGTTTATCTGAGGCAGGAAGGGCGCGGCATCGGGCTGGTCAACAAGATGCGGGCCTACCGTCTGCAAGACCAGGGCTTCGACACGGTCGATGCCAACCAGCGGCTGGGCCTGCCCGACGAAGCACGCGATTTTGAAACGGCTGCCCGTATGCTGGAACTGCTGGGCGTGGCCGACATCCGTCTGATGACCAATAATCTGCGTAAGGTGGTGGCGCTGGAACAGGCAGGCGTGCGCATTTCGGAACGGGTGGCCCACCAATTGCCCGCCAATCCGCATAATGCCCGTTATCTGGACACCAAGCGCGACCGGTCAGGCCATATTCTGGACTGACGCTGGCCTAGAGTTTGCGGGCGATGGGCTGACCCATACGCAGCTTGGTCGTCGGGCCAAGTTCAGGCAGCCATTCGATACGGCCGGGTTCAAACAGCAGGATGACAGTCGAACCAAGCAGGAACCGGCCCATTTCCGCGCCTGCCGCCAGCACAGGTGCGGGATGAGAGGAACCGGCGGCATAGTCTGTATTGATGATGTCCTTGCCATGGGCTTTGACCAGGCCCGACCAGACAGTTTCGATGCTGGCAACAATCATCGCCCCCACCATAACGCTGGCGACATGGCCCGATTGCGTGCCGAAAAGGCAGGCCAGCCGTTCGTTGCGCGCAAACAGGCGCGGTACGCCTGCTGCTGTTTCCTGGTTCACCGAAAACAGGTCGCCTGGGATGTAGGTGGTGTGCTGCAAGGTGCCTGCAACGGGCATATGGACTCGGTGATAATCGCTGGGTGAAAGGTAAATGGTCATGAACGCGCCGCCTTCGAAGCGCGCTGCCATTTCCTCGTCACCGCCCAGCAATTCCGCAGCAGTATAGCTTTGCCCCTTGGCCTGTACGATACGGCCTTCCTCAATCCGGCCCAACTGGCTGATCGCGCCATCTGCCGGGCAGATGATATATTCGGCAGCATCGGCAATTTCGCGCGCGCCGTGCTTCAGCGCGCGGGTGAAGAAATCGTTGAAGCAGGCATATTCACCAGCGGGCTTTGTCGCTTCTGCCATGTTCACATCATAGGCGCGGATGAAGCGGTGAATGAGGAGGTCTTTCAGCCACGGCTTGGTGCTGCTGGCGGCTGCCCCTGCAAGGCGCGAAATGGCGTGCTGTGGAAGGACATGCTGCAACCAGATGAAAGGGCCCGTGGCCATTCGATAAGTCCCCATTGAAAATGATCAGGTCTAAAATGCCCGACAATCACGCCCGCCTGCCTTAGACCGCAGCATTGCCGCGATCAACGAAGCTGGCTGTCCTTGCTGCCCCGACGGTTGATTGCGGAATGCCGGATGGCACCGTCGCGCACTGACTGGCAGGCGACGCAGGTTCGCACCCCCGGCAAGGCAACACGGCGCTTTTCCGGCACTGCTTCACCGCAATCGTCGCAATATTCCGCGCTTTTGCCGCGCGGCATCTGCTCGCGTGCCGCTTTGACAGCGTCGCTTACTGTATCGTCTATCTGGTCTTGAACGGCGCCATCCCGCGCCCAGCCACCGGCCATCCTTGCTGCTCCTTCACAGGGACAACAGATGAAGGGGCGGCAGGGTTCCGGTTTTACCGGCTTTCAAATGGCTTGAGGCCGATGCCAAGTGTATTGCCGCCAATATCCAGCCGTGCACCTGACCAGTCTGCGACAAAGGCAGTATTGCGCGAAACGCCGGTTGCCAGCCGCGCATCATTGTCTCTGATCCTGAGGCCATGGGACAAATGCAGCTGCTCTTCAGCGCCAATTGCGACGAAGGCGGAGTAATTTTCCTTGTCCTGCCCCTGCACGAACCAGTTGCCGATGATTGTGCCTGCGGATCCCGCGGGCAGATCAATCATGTAATTGGTGCCGCGGCCGGCACTGTCATCGAAGCTGGATGCGCTGATTTCAACCTGTGCGGCACGCGCCTTTACATAATGGCCGCCGCGCCCTTTCTCGAACCGGCTGCGGGTAATCTGCAATGCGCCATAATCGCCGATATAAATCGAATGCGCGCAGCCGCCTTCACCTTCGCAAGTGCCAAGGCCCGAAAATGTCACCTTGTCGATGGAGATGCGGCCATTGGCATCATTGCCAGTAAGGATGCCTTGCTGGCTATCTGCAAACCAGCTCTGGCTGACGGAAAGGTTGCCCTGTTCCAGCCGGATGCCTGCCCCGTTGAAGTCGGGCACGGCCATATCGCGAAAGGCGATGCCCGATACGCTGGCAGACCTGCCCCGCAGAACCAGCGCCGCCTTGCCTTCGCAGGTGACGCCGCTGAAGATAACCTTGCCCGCAGTGGGTGACACGTAGGATACGCTGCCTGCCGTCTGCACCGCGCATTCACGGTAAGTGCCGGGCGCAATTTCGATGGTGCCGCTGGCGTTGCCAATGGCAGTCACAGCCTGCTGCAGCCGGTCAAATTTCTGGCCGGTTTCGCGCACGGTGAACGGACCGGAAGTCTGCGCCAGCAATGCGGCTACCGGGATGGCCGCAATGGCGAGCGCCACGATCACGCCTGCCAGCACGGCAGAAGGCCGCGAAGGCACTGCTCTTTCAAGGGGGCGCGGGACGTCTTCCATGCAGCCCGTTCTGAACAAGTTTGGTTAATAATTTATCACTTCGCGCCTTGGTGCAGCGCGCTGTCAGTCGCTCTGTGCGGGCCTGCCGCGGCGCGGCTTGCCCGATACGCCAACCTTCAGCCCCCGCTTTTCAAGCGCTTCGCGCAGCAATATCTCGATTTGCGCATTGGCTGATCGCAGTTCAGCCCCCGCGAGCCGTTCGACCGCGGCATGGACTGCCGGGTCGAGACGGAGCGCGAAGGCTTTTCTGGATGCTGACGACATGGGGGTGGTTCCGGGCTTACTGATACAAGGTCCCGGCATTGACGACTGGCTGCACTTCGCGTTCCCCGCACAGCACGACCATCAGGTTCGAAACCATGGTGGCGCGCCGTTCGCCGTCCAGTTCCACGATGCCGTCCTGGCTCAGTTTAGCCAGCGCATCTTCCACCATGCCAACCGCGCCCATGACCAGCTTGGAACGGGCCGCGATTACGGCTTCTGCCTGTTGGCGGCGCAGCATGGCACCGGCAATTTCGGGCGCATAGGCAAGGTGCGTAAGCCCCGCTTCATCCACCACGATGCCTGCCACCTGCAGCCGTTCGTTCAACTCCGCCTGCAATTCGGGATTGATGATCTCGGCCCCGCCGCGCAGCGTCGTTTCGTCCTGTTCGATATCGTCATAGGGATAGCGCGAACCGATGGTGCGCAGCCCTGCTTCGATCTGTATGTTCACGAATTCGCGGAAATCATCAACGTCGAAACTGGCCTGCGCAGTATCCTGCACACGCCACACGACATTGCAGGCAATTTCGATCGGGTTGCCGCGCAGGTCGTTCACCTTCACCCGGTCAGAATGGATATTGTTGGCGCGCGCCGACAGTTTTTTGCGCATCATCCACGGCCATACCCATCGCAGCCCCTCGGTCCGTTCCGAACCGCGATATTCGCCGAACAGCGTGATGACGGCTGCCTGGTTGGGCTGGAGCATGAAAAAGCCCGATGCCACCAGCAACAGCATCAGTAACGAACCGATCAGTGTGCCGATGAATGCAAGTTTTGCCCCCTTGCCTGAATCAACGGGCGGCAGCCCGCCGCTGATGGTCCAGACAGACAGTGCAACCAGCATCACCATGACCAGCAGCATGATATAGCCATTATAGCTTTTTGCGCCGCTTTCGCGGCTGATGTTCATTCCCCCTGTGGAATGGGCCATGACGAATCTCCTTTGATATAATTATGATATCATATTTATATCAAAGTTGCACTTTGTCAATATTGGCGGATCACCGCCAGAAACGTGTCGCCATACGCTTCCAGCTTGCGTGCGCCAACACCGCTGATCCCTGCCATTTCAGCAAGGTCCATGGGGCGCTTGGCCGCCAGTTCGCGCAAGGTCGCGTCGTGGAAAATGACATAGGGCGGCATCTGCGCCTCGGCGGCAAGGTCGCGGCGCAAGTCCCGCAGCGCCTCGAACAAGGGATCGCCCACCGGGTTTGCTCCGCTGTCGCCGCGCTTGCGCCTGCCTTCGCGCTTGGGCGGTAGCACGATTTCGACCGATTGTTCGCCCTTCAGGATTGCCGGCGCATCGCCGCCCAGCGCCAGCCCGCCATGGTCTGTCGCCACCAATGCGCCCCGCGCCTGCAACGCGCGCGACAGGGGTTGCAGCAGCGGGGCTTCTTCCGTGCCGACAATGCCGAACACACTCAGCTGGTCATGCCCGCGCTGGCGCACGCGGTCATCCGCATTGCCGGTCAGCACTTTCTGGATATGGCCAAAGCCGAAACTTTGCCCCGTGCGATAGACAGCAGACAGCAATTTGCGCGCAACCTGCGTTATGTCAGCCACTTTGGGCGGGTTCAGGCAATTATCGCAATTGCCACAATTTTCCGGCGGGCTCTCGCCAAAATGGCGGAGCAGGATGGCACGGCGGCATGACGGCGTTTCAACCAGTGCCGCCAGCGCATCCAGCCGGGTGCGTTCACCCGCCCGCCGGTCTTCCGGCAGTTCTGAAAGTCTCTGGCGCGCCTGCGCAAAATCGCCTGCACCCCACAGCATGACGGCATTGGCCGGGTCCCCGTCACGCCCCGCGCGGCCGGTTTCCTGGTAATATGCCTCGATCGACTTGGGTATGCCTGCATGGGCGACAAAGCGCACATCGGGTTTGTCGATGCCCATGCCAAAGGCGATGGTGGCGCAGATGACCATGTCCTCGCTCGCCACGAAAGATGCCTGGTTGGCGGCCCGCACTTCTGCCGGCAGCCCTGCGTGATAGGCCAGCACCGGCCGTCCCGTGCTGGCGGAAAGTTGTTCCGCCAGCGCCTCCACCTTGCGTCGTGTGGGCGCATAGACAATGCCCGGCCCCGGATTTTCCGCCATCAGGCGTTCTATCTGTTTTGCCGCACTGTCCCTGTGGCGAATGGCATAGCGGATATTGGGCCGGTCAAACCCGGCGATGACAAGGCCGCTTTCAGGAATGCCCAGCTGGGCCAGAATATCGGCGCGGGTATGTTCGTCAGCGGTCGCCGTCAGCGCCAAACGCGGCACATGGGGGAACGCATCCATCAGCGGGCGCAGCTGGCGGTAATCGGGGCGGAAATCATGCCCCCATTCAGAAACGCAATGCGCTTCGTCGATGGCAAATAGCGACAGCGGCGATGACGCCAGCAATTCGCGGAACTGCGGCTGGCTCGCCCTTTCGGGCGCGACATACAGAAGATCAAGATCGCCAGCGCGAAACGCATCCATCGTTTCGCGCCAGTCGGCATCGGCGCTGGTCAGCGTTGCCGCCCTGATGCCATTGGCTCGCGCTGACCGCAGCTGGTCGTGCATCAGCGCGATCAGCGGCGATACGACAAGGCAGGTGCCGTCCAGCAAGGTGGCGGGCAGCTGATAGGTCAGCGATTTGCCTGCGCCTGTGGGCATGACAGCAAGGGTGGATTTGCCCGCCAGCACCCGTTCCACCACTTCTGACTGGCGTCCGCGAAACCCGTCAAAGCCGAAAACGCTGCGCAGGTGGGCCTGCACGTCTGGCATGACGCAACCTATGGCGTCGGGCGCGGTTTTTTCATTCGGCAGATCATGCATGGCAATGGTCATGGCAGAACGGATGCTTGCGGTGAATGCCCCGCCCCACGATACCCGTGGGAGAATTGGTATTTGCCGATAGTTTTCCACGTGGCTAGAACGCTGCCAGAACCACACCAGGAGTTTTTCGAGATGAACAAGTTTACGACCGCCGCCTTTGCTTCGCTTGCCGTTCTGGCCCTGTCTGCTTGTGGCAGCTCGGATGATGCATCGGTCGAAGCCGAAGCAGATACAGTCGAAATGCCTGCAAATGACGCGATGGATGCTGTTGCAGAAGCACCGGTTGAAGATGCCGACGCCAACGCGGCTGACGCAGTAGCCGCCACCGAGCCCAGCGAACCAGTGGTCAATGAAGCAGACGCTGCGGGCGAAGCAGCAGCAGCAGCAGCAGCCGACGTTGCAGCCATGGCTGCTGGCACCGCCAAGAAGACCACCGAAGCTGCACAGGAATAATAATTCCACCCAATCGCGAAAGCGAAAGGGATGTTTTTTGGAGCGGGCGGATCGGAATGGCGATTCGCCCGCTTTTCCTTTGGGCCATTCGCGCTATGGTGGCGAAATGAAACGCATCGTGACGCTTGCTCTCCTGCCCCTGTCCCTTTCGGCACTATCCTTGCTGGCCGGATGCAACAGCGATTCCGGCGATAGCCCCGAGGGTGTCAGCCCCGGCGAGGCACAGGCGCTGGATGAAGCAGCCGAGATGATCGAAGCGCAGCGCCTGCCGCCAGATGTGCTGGACGTGGCACCTGCGGCCGAGCAACCCGAGGAACAACCCACCCCTTGACCCATGAAAACCGTCCCGCCTGAAACTAGGGGGACAGGAGAGGAAAGCATTATGTCCGCAACAGGCATGGACCCTGAAGTCTTCGAACAGTTCATCGACCAGCTGAAACGCTATGTGCGCGAACGGCTGATCCCGGCGGAATCCGATGTAATCGAAAATGACCGGATCCCCGAAGAACTGGTGGACGAAATGCGCGAGATGGGCCTGTTCGGCCTGACCATGCCTGAAGAATATGGCGGTTCGGGCATGAATGTTCCGCAATATGTCGAAACAATCCGCGTGCTCAGTTACGCCTTGCCCGCCTATCGTTCGATCACTTCGATCAACCTTGGCATGGTGTGTTCCGCGCTCAAGAATTCGGGCACGGAAGAACAGAAGGCCGAATGGCTGCCTCGCCTTGCCGCAGGCGAAATTGCCTGTTTCGGCCTGACAGAGCCGGGTTCCGGTTCAGACAGCGCGGCCATGGCCACCACTGCCCGCAAGGACGGCAATGGCTATGTCCTCAACGGGTCAAAACGCTACATCACCAATGCGCCCCATGCCAAGCTGGGCCTGATCATGGCCCGCACCAGTCAGGAAACACTGGCCAAGAACGCGCATGTCTCCGCCTTCCTCGTCCCGATGGACAGCGAAGGGATTACGGTGGGCAAGCCTGACCGCAAGATGGGCCAGTCCGGAAGCCACATTGCCGATATCTATCTGGATGAAGTCAAATTGCCGGGCGATGCCCTGCTCGGCGGCGAGGAAGGCAAGGGTTTCGCCACTGCCATGCAGAGCCTCGACAATGGCCGCCTGTCCGTCGCGGCAGCCAGCTGCGGTTATGCCCAGCGCATCCTCGATACAGCGCTTCGCTATGCCAATGATCGCAAGGCCTTTGGCGAACCCATCGCCAATTTCCAGCTGATCCAGGCCATGCTGGCCGACAGCAAGGCAGAAATCTATGCCGCGGAATGTATGTTGCGCGATGCCAGTGCCAAGGCAAACGAAGGCAAGGCAATCATCGAATGTGCCAGCGCCAAGATGTTCGCTTCCGAAATGTGCAACCGCGTGGCTGACCGCTGCGTGCAGATCCACGGCGGCGCAGGGTATCTCGCCGAATATGAAGCTGAACGGTTCTACCGCGATAGCCGGATCTACACGATCTACGAAGGGACCACGCAAATCCTGCAGCTGGTGATTGCCAAGAACATGTTGCGCGAATTTGCTGCCGGGGCCGCTGCCTGATGTATCAGATGCTGTCCGGCCTTTCGGTGGTCGAAGTATCCAGCTTCGTCGCTTCGCCCACGGCAGGGCTTTATTGCGCACAGATGGGCGCAGAAGTGATCCGGGTGGACCAGATTGGCGGCGGCCTTGATTATGACCGCTATATGATGACCGAAGAAGGCCGGTCGCTGTCGTGGGAAAACCTCAACCGCGCCAAGAAGAGCGTGGCCCTGAACCTGAAATCGGGCGAAGGCCGCGAACTGGTGGCGGAACTGGCCCGCAGAACCGGGCAGCTGATCACCAATGTGCCGGAACAAAGTTTCCTCTCGCACGCCAGGCTGGCAGAAGGTCGGCCCGACATGATCACTGTGCGCATCATGGGTTGGCACGACGGGAGGCAGGCGATGGATTTCACCGTAAATGCCGCCAGCGGTTATCCCCTGATGACTGGTCCTGTGGACATGGGCGATAGTCCGCCGCCAGTGAACCAGATGCTGCCTGCGTGGGATTTCATTACCGGCGCTTATACCGCATTCACCCTGATGGCTGCGCTGCGCCACCGCGACATGACCGGCGAAGGAGGCGAGGTGCGCATTCCGCTGGGCGATGTGGCGATAGGCACGGTGGCCAACAGCGGTGCCATGGCAGAAATGCTCTATCGCGGCAGTGACCGTGAACGGCTGGGCAATGCCATCTGGGGCGCTTTCGGGCGGGATTTTGCCACCGCTGACGGCAAACGCATCATGCTGGCGGCGCTGACCAACAAGCAGTGGCAGGCGCTGGTTGATGCGCTGGAGCTTTCAGCCGGAATTGCCGCCATTGAAAGCCGCCACCAGACAAGTTTCGAGACAAGCGACCACAACCGCTTTATCCACCGCGAGGAACTGTTCGATCTGTTTCAGGATGCCATCGGCAAGCTGGACTATGAACCGTTGGCAGACCGGCTGGCCAGGGCTGGCGCCACGTTCGAGCGGTATCGCACCATGCACGAAGCGGCGAATGATCCACAGTTGGTGACGGATAATCCGCTGTTCGGCCCTTCGCCTGCCAACCCCAGCGGGTTTGAATATCCGGCCGCTGGACCGTTTGCGAATATGCCCGCGAAGGAACGCGGCGCGCCCCGCCCTGCACCTTATCTGGGCCAGCATAGCGAGGAAGTGCTGGCGGAAAGACTGGGGCTTGCTTCGGGCGAAATCGCCAGACTGATCGACACAGGCATCGTTGCCACCAGCGATGCCCGGAAACGTTCGAAATGACACTTGCAGAATAGTATTCGGGAAATAGATCCATGCAATTACGCCGCGCCGCCATCGTCAGCCCCCTGCGCACGCCAGTGGGCAAATTCCTCGGCTCGCTCGCCCCGCTGGAGGCAGGCGCGCTTGGCGCGATTATCCTGAAAGCACTGGTGGAATGCAGCGGGATCGATCCTGAACGGGTCGATGATGTCATCTTCAGCCAGGGCTATGGCAGCGCCGAAGCGCCTGCGATTGGCCATTGGAGCTGGCTGGCAGCGGGCTTGCCACTGGAAGTTCCCGGCTATCAGGTGGACCGGCGCTGCGGTTCGGGCCTGCAATCGGTCGTGAATGCCGCCATGATGGTGCAAACAGGCGCTGCCGATGTGGTGGTGGCAGGCGGCGTGGAAAGTATGTCCAACGTCGAACATTACACGACCGACCTGCGGCAGGGCGTGCGTTTCGGCGACATGACATTGCATGACCGGCTGACGCGCGGGCGGCTGATGTCGCAGCCGATTGAACGGTTCGGCGTTATTAGCGGCATGATCGAGACGGCAGAAAACCTCGCCAGGGATTATGGCATTAGCCGCGAGGAAGCCGACGCCTATGCCGTGCGCAGCCACCAGCGGGCCGCTGCTGCATGGGACGAAGGCAAATTCGACGCGCAACTTGTGCCGGTTGAAATTCCGCAGCGTCGCGGTGATCCGGTGGTGTTTGCGAAGGACGAAGGCTTCCGCGCAGATGCCAGCATGGAAAGCCTTGGCGCGCTGCGTGCCATCGAACTCAAGACCAACCCTGATGCGGTGGTCACAGCAGGCAATGCCAGCCAGCAGAATGACGCGGCATCGGCGTGTCTCGTTGTGGCAGAAGACAAGTTGGAAGAACTGGGGCTGGAACCGATGTTGTGGCTCAACGGGTGGGCAGCGGCAGGCTGCGACCCGTCACGCATGGGCATTGGCCCTGTACCGGCAGTAGAACGGCTGTTCGCCCGCAGCGGCATGGGTTGGGACGATGTCGGTCTGGTCGAACTCAACGAAGCCTTCGCGCCGCAGGTTCTGGCCGTGCTGAAGGGCTGGGGCTGGTCTGATGACGACAGCCGGCGCGATATGCTCAACGTCAATGGTTCGGGCATTTCGCTTGGTCACCCGATCGGGGCAACCGGCGGACGCATTCTGGCCGACATGGCATATGAAATGCAGCGCCGCGATGTGCGCTTCGGCCTTGAAACCATGTGCATCGGCGGCGGGCAAGGCATGGCCGCCATTTTCGAACGCGCCAGCTGACAGCTGGGGCCAGGGCGCGGTCAGTCGCCGAAAGGTTTGAGCGGCTGCAGCACTGAAAAGCTTTCCTCCAGCGGCTCATGCCCCAGCGGCGGAAAATCCATCGCTGGCGGCTCGATATTGGTATCGGGCAGCCGTGCCAGCAAATCGCTTATCAGAGTTAGACGCCCGCGCTTCTGATCGTTGAAATCCACCAGTGTCCACGGCGCTTCGGGCGTGTGCGTGGCCTTAAGCATCGCTTCGCGCGCCCTGGTATAATCATCATATTTCTCGCGCGCGGCCAGGTCGATTGGCGACAGTTTCCATCGCTTCAACGGGTCTTCCAGCCGTTCTGCCAGCCGTTCTTCCTGTTCTTCCTGATCGGTGCTGAGCCAGTATTTGAACAGCAGGATGCCATCGTTCACCAGCATCCGTTCAAACTTGGGCGCTTCTTCAAGGAACCGGTCGATCTGGCCATCGCTGGCATAGCCCATCACTTTTTCGACCCCGGCCCTGTTATACCAGCTACGGTCGAACAGGATGATTTCGCCCGCAGAGGGAAGGTGGGCGATATAGCGCTGGAAATACCACTGCGTCTGTTCGCGCTCGCTTGGCTTGGACAGCGCAACAACATGGCATTGGCGCGGGTTCAGCCGCTGCGACACTGCGCGAATTGCGCCGCCCTTGCCCGCGGTATCGCGCCCTTCGAACACCACCACGATGCGCGCGCCGGTCTGCTGCGCCCAGCGGGCCATGGCCACCAGCTCCACCTCGAGCGGCTCCAGCAATTCCTCGTAGTCCTTGCCCTTCAGCTTTTCCAAGTGATGCTCCTGTCAATTCTGCGTTATTTGTCAGTTAAGGTCAGCAATGCTATCGGCAAAACCATAGTTATGGCCACGATTATCGACCCGCCCCGCGATTTTACCAAGCTGCCGGAAATGCCGGCGGACGTCTTCACTGCGCCTCTGAAAAAACCGGCGCATCTAGGGGACGACTGGCTTGAGCCCAGGCAGGCTGAATACGACACGCAGGACGACGAAATCTGGAACGACCTGTTCGCCCGCCAGATGAATGTCCTGCCCGGCCGTGCGGCAACCGCCTTTATGCACGGGCTGGAAAAACTGGACCTTGGCAAGGGCGGCGTACCCGAATTTGGCCGCCTGTCGGAAGAACTGGGCGCGCTGACAGGGTGGAGCGTGGTGCCAGTGCCCATGCTGATCCCCGATCACGTGTTCTTCTGGCACCTCGCCAACCGGCGTTTCCCCGCAGGCAATTTCATCCGAACGCGGGAAACCTTCGACTACATTCAGGAACCCGACGTATTCCACGACGTGTTCGGCCATGTGCCGATGCTGACCGATCCGGTCTATGCCGATTACATGCAGGAATATGGCCGCGCAGGCTGGAAAGCCATGCGGTACAACCGGCTGAAGGCGCTCGGCGCGCTTTACTGGTACACGGTGGAATTCGGGCTGATGATGGAAGGCACGGATGTGCGCGCCTATGGCGCTGGCATTCTGTCCGGCCCCACCGAAGTGGTCTATGCTGTAGAAGCGGAAAGCCCCAACCGGATCATGCTGAATGTCGACCGGGTGATGCGCACCGATTACGTCATCAGCGATTTGCAGCCGACCTATTTCGTGATCGAAAGCTTCGAGGACCTCTATCGCCAGACGGTGGAGCGGGATTTTGACCGTTTGTACAAAAGCCTGCCGCCCGGTTTCACCTATGCCAATTCCGCTGTGATCGACGTGGATAATGTCATCCACCGCGGCACACAGGAATATCTGCTGCGGGGCGGACGGGGTAGCGGCGCAGAGCCGGTCTGATCCTGCCGTCAGATTAGGCAGGGCGCACATCCCGAAAGAATAGCAGACAAAGAAAAACCGGCGCCGGGATTGCCCGACGCCGGTTTTCCTTAATTCGCGTAGAAACGCTTATTGAGGAGCAGCGTCCATGTCGTCAGCTGCTTCTTCCATAGCGTCCTTGGTTTCTTCGCCCTGCTCTTCAACTGCATCAGCAGCTGCTTCGCTGGCGCCGGCTGCGCGCATTTCGTCAGCCTGAGCTTCAGCAGCTTCGTCGATTGCCGTCGCTTCGTCTTCCATCTGGTTTTCAGCTGCGCTGTCGCAAGCTGCAAGGCCGAGGCTCATTGCCGCGACCGAAGTAACCATAGCTGCTTTGAAAATGCTCTTCATAACTTAATTCCCCTTGGTAGAATTGGGAGGCCTGCATATCGCGCTAAGCCTCTGCTGGTAAGTGCTAAATTGATAATATCCGCCTTAGCGCACCATTCTCCGGCGGTAGAGGCCAAATAGTGCGAGAAGCACTACAGAACCTGCGAAAGATACAAACAATGCAATGGGGCTGATGCCGCCCAGAATCGAGCTGCCTTCGATGAGCAGAGCCGATACGAGTGCGCCAGCAACACCCACTGCAACATTCAACAGAATGCCGTGGCGGTCATCCGTGCGTGTCATGATCGACGCGAGCCATCCAACGATGCCTCCTACAACGATCAAAAGTATCAGACCCATTACTCAAATCCCGTTTGCGTTACCCCCATCAAAACACGAGGCGCACATTTGGTTCCGAGTTTGCGACGAACGGAGGACAGATATTTTTAACCCGCCCCGCAAGTATGCGGAATCAGCGCAGCAACAGCCAGGCGACGGCAACGCTGCCGATTACAATGCGATACCACGCAAAGGGCGCGAAGCCGTGGCGGCTGACATAGGTGACAAACAGGCGGATAACGCCCAGCGCCACGATGAAGCTGACCACGAAGCCCACGGCGATTTCCCACCAGCCCACGGTGCTGGTGCCTGCCATCAGCTGATCGCCCTTGGTTGCTATTTCGAGCGTGGACGCGCCAATCATGGTGGGCACCGCGAGGAAAAAGGAAAATTCCGCTGCGGTCTTGCGATTGATGCCCATGGCAAGCGCGCCCATGATCGTCGCGCCCGACCGACTGACGCCCGGGATCATGGCCACGCATTGGGCGAGGCCTACGCCCAGCGCCTGCTTCACCGGCATATCCGCCACGCCGCCATCTTCGCCGGGCTTGGCCACCTTTTCGATGGCCAGAATGGCAATGCCGCCAACAATCAGCGCCCATGCCACCACTGACGGGCTGCCGAGCATAATATCGATATAGCCTTTCAGTGCGAGGCCAAGCACTGCCGAGGGCAGGAATGCGAGCAGGATATTGCGGGCAAAGCGCAGGCCTTCCGCTTCCAGTTTAAGCACGCCCATGCCGGCCTTCCAGAACGTGGACCAGTACTGGACCACCACGGCCAGGATAGCGCCCAACTGGATCACGACATTGAACATCGCCCATTGCGACGCATCATAGCCGAAAAGTTCGGATGCCAGGATGAGATGGCCTGTCGAGGAAACCGGTACGAATTCGGTAAGCCCCTCGACGATGCCGAGCAGAATTGCAGTGAGTGTCAGGTCCATGGCTCGCGCTCATGAAGGAGGCGCGGCACGATTCAAAACCAAAAATGAAGGTCCAGACGAAAAAGCGCCCCTCCTGCCCGTTTTACAGGGACAAGGAGGAGCGCCTTTATCGCGTCCAAACTTGCGTCTTACCAGATGGAGAGGCGCTCTTCCGGCGGCAGATACAGCGCATCGTCAGCCGTGACGTTGAAGGCTTTATACCAGGCATCCATGTTGCGGACGATGCCGTTCACGCGGAATTCTTCCGGGCTGTGCGGGTCCGTCCGAAGACGCTGGCGGGCATTGTCTTCACGCTGCGAGGAACGCCATACCTGCGCCCATGCCAGGAAGAAGCGCTGGTCGCCGGTCAGGCCGTCGATCACCTTGTCTTCCTTGCCATCAAGCGACAGCTTGTAAGCGCGGTAGGCAAGGCTCAGGCCGCCAAGATCGCCGATATTCTCGCCGAGGGTCAGGCGGCCATTGACGCAGGTCTTGCCATCATCAAGCGGACAGAATGCGTCATATTGGGCAACCAGTGCATCGGTCAGCTTGGTGAAATTGACCAGATCATCCGGCTGCCACCAGTTGCGCAGCAGACCAGTGCCATCGCTCTTGGAACCCTGATCGTCGAAGCCGTGGCCCATTTCATGGCCGATCACACCGCCAATACCGCCGTAATTCACTGCCGCATCGGCTGTGATGCCGAAGAATGGCTGCTGCAGGATGGCTGCAGGGAACACGATTTCGTTCTTGGTCGGGTTGTAATAGGCGTTGACCGTCTGCGGCAGCATTCCCCATTCCGTCCGGTCAATCGGACCGCCCAGCTTGGAAATATTGTCCTGCCAGCTCCATTTTGCTGCAGCCATGCGGTTGGCAATCGGGTCACCTTCAACGATGGCGAGGCCTTCGTAGGTTTCCAGATTGTCGCGGTAGCCGATCTTGGGGTCGAATGCGGCGAGCTTCGCCATCGCTTCAACCTTGGTTTCCGGCCCCATCCAGTTCAGTTCGTCGATGCTCTGCGCCATTGCGGTGCGCAGGTTGGCGACCAGATCCTGCATCGCTGCCTTGTTTTCGGCAGGGAAGTTGCGTTCGACATAGCTCTTGCCGAGCACTTCACCCAGGTGGCCTTCCACTTCGCTGATTGCACGCTTCCAGCGCGGGCGCTGTTCGGGTGTGCCGCGCAGTGTCTTGCCGTAAAATTCGAAGTTCGCTTCGTCGAAACGGGTCGGCATGGCCGATGCATTGCCCGACAGGAACCGCGCAACGGTCCATGCCTGCAGCGTTGCGACCGGCGTTTTGGCGATCAGTTCGAACATGCCGGGCGTGCCCTTGCCGATCTTGGCGACATAATCAGCCGTCAGGCCGAGCGTGGCGATTTCTTCGTCGGTCGGGCGGATCTGCGGGACGACGAATTTCTGCGCGCCGCCAAGGCCGGACGTTTCCAGCATGGTCTGGAGCGGGAAGCTGCCGGCCATTGTCTTCAGTTCATCTGCCGTCACCGCATTGTAGGACAGGTCACGGTTGCGGCTGACCGCACGGTCCCACGAAATATCGCGCGCAATTGTGTCTTCGAAATCATAGACGACCTGAGCGGTCAGGTCTGCATCGCCAAACCCAGCTTCCTTGAACAGGAAGGTCAGGTAATCGCGGTATTTCTGCTGGATTTCGCGACCCTTTTCGCTCTCATCCAGGTAATACTGGCGATCGGGCAGGCCAAGACCGCCACTGCCGACATAGGCCACGTAGGTGTCGGGCTGTTTCTGGTCGACGGTGACAAAAGCGCCAACCGGTGCGGAAAAGCCCGGCTTGCCCCACAGGTCCGCCAGCTTGTCCAGCGTGGTCGCTTCGTAGATTTCGAACAGATAGGGGTTCACCGGCGCAAGTCCGGCTGCATCGATTGCACCGGTGTCGAGGAATGCCTGATAGGCATCGACAATCCGGCGTTCGGACGTTCCGGGTGCAGGGTTGGCGGCGATCAGGTCATCGACCACGGCCTTGACGTCAACGGTCGATTTTTCGCCCAGCAGGTTGAAAGCGCCGAAGCGCGAATATTCTGCTGGCAGCGGGTTTTCATCCAGCCACTTGCCGTTCACAAATTTGAAGAAGTCATCACCGGGATCGACCGTCTTATCAAGCGCGTCAGGGTCAACACCCCATGTGCCGAAGCTCATGGTTGGTGTCGCCTGCGTTTCGCTGGCGGTGTCCTGGGCGAGAGCGGGTGTTGCAAGCGCAAGCGCAAGGGCACTGCCCCCGGCTGCGAGGATCGTCTTGATCATGTGGTGCGACTCCAGTCAGATGATGACCCGGTGCGGGCCATAGATTAGTGGTTCGGGCATAGTCGAAACGAGGGTTCCGGCCACCGCCGCTGGTCGACCAGACATAGCGATTGGTCGAAAAACAGATGCTGAACAGGGCATTGGCCGCGGCCAGACGTGCCCCCGGGGCGACGTTCAGGCGATTTCGCTGGCGGCAAATTGCAGCGATGCCAGCCGCGCATAGAGCCCGCCTGCATCCGACAATTGCGCGTGTGTGCCCTGTTCCACAATCTGTCCGCCATCCAGCACCACGATGCGGTCCGCCTTGCGGACGGTGGCAAGGCGGTGGGCAATGACCAGAGTGGTGCGGTCTTCCATCAGCCGGTCGAGCGCCTGCTGCACCAATTGCTCGCTTTCAGCATCCAGCGCGCTGGTTGCTTCATCCAGCAGCAGGATAGGTGCATCGCGCAGCAGTGCGCGGGCGATGGCCACGCGCTGCTGCTGGCCGCCCGAAAGGCGCGCGCCGCCTTCGCCAAGGAACGTGTCGAGGCCCTCGGGCAGGTCGCGCAGGAAGTTTTCCGCATTGGCAGCCCGCGCCGCTTCCCAGATCTGTTCGTCGGACGCGTCCCATTCGCCATAGCGCAGATTGTCGCGTGCATTGGCGGAAAACAGGATGCCATCCTGTGGTACCAGCGCCATGCGGCGGCGGATTGCAGCAGGGTCGGCGCTGGTCAGCGGCACCCCGTCGATGCGGATGGAGCCTGCCTGCGGGTCGTAAAACCGTTCTGCCAGTTGGAAGATGGTAGATTTGCCCGCACCCGATGGGCCGACGATGGCCACGGTTTCGCCCGGCTCCACTTCAAGGCTGAAATCCTTGAGCGCCGCCACTTCGAGACGGGTGGGATAGCGGAAAGTGACATTGCGAAACGACAGGCTGCCGCGCGGCGGTTCGGGCAGAAGTTCCGGCCGGGCCGGCGGGGCGATGGCCGGCTTTTCGTTGAGCAGTTCATTCAGGCGGCTGGCGGCACCTGCGCCGCGCAGAAGGTCGCCATAGACTTCGGTCAGCGCGCCAAATGCGCCTGCCACTAGTGCGGCGGTGAAGACGAAGGCAGCAATCGTGCCGCCGCTGATTTCGCCCGTGGAAACCCCGATGGCCCCGCGCCACAGGATGAGCGTGATCGATCCGAAAATGAACAGGATGATGATGGATGTCATGGCCGCACGCAGTGCGATGCGCCGCTTGGCCGTATCGAAAATGGCTTCGACCGCGCCTTCGAATCGCTTGTTTTCGCGCTTTTCCTGGTTGAACGCCTGAACAATCTTCATCGCGCCCAGCGTTTCTGTCACCATGGCGCCCACATCTGCCACGCGGTCCTGGCTGGACCGGGAGATGCTGCGCACCCGCCTGCCGAAATAGGCAATCGGCAGGATGATGAGCGGAATGGCGACCACCAGCCAGATGGTCAGCTGAGGCGCCAGCCAGAACAGATATACCGTGCCGCCAATGCCCATCAGCACGTTTCGCAGGGCGACAGATACGGTCGTGCCGACCACCTGTTCAATCAGCGCGGTATCGGCCGTCATCCGGCTGGAAATTTCCTTGGGGCTGTTTTCTTCATAGAAGGATGGTGCCAGCCGCAGCAGATTTTCCTGCACTTTCAGCCGGATATCAGCAACCACACGTTCCCCCAACCAGCTGACGTAATAGAACCGCAGCGCCGTGCCGAAGGCAAGAACCACAACAATCATCAGCAGATAGCGGAACCAGCGACCGATATCGGCAGGATCGCCGCCCGCGCTGAAACCATTGTCGATGATAAGCTTGAACCCGGCCGGGATCGCCAGTGTCGCGCTGGCGGTGATGAGCAGCGCCAGCAGCGCCAGAGCCGTGTGCCCTGGGTATTTATACATTTCCGCCCAGATCATCTTGAGCGGCCCAAGCGTGCGTGCAGCCTTGGGTTCAGCCTGCCGGTCAGAGGCGGGTCCGGATGATCCGCCGTGCGGAATATCTGTTTCGGCGTCTTCGGCGGGGGGGAGCGGTTGGTCCATCGGGTGCTGACTAGACCGGCCCAACTGCAAAATCCACACCCTGCTTCCTACTTCCGGCACCAAAGGCAAAATGATGCGTTGCACAATGGAATGAATAAGGTCACGATGCACCGCAACATAGACATCCGAACCGGGTCGCAGGGGACTAGATTTGCTATATCACGCACATGAACTGCAGCGCGCATGGCTGAACAGCGCCAGCGCGCTGGCATCAATCGGCGCAGAAATGCTCGGCAATCCGCTGCTTCCCATGGGCTATATGGGCCTTGGCCCAGCCGCAGCCTCTGCGCTTGAGGTGTTCGCCCATGCAGCAGCGCCGCGCGGCAAACCCGAATTCGGCATCACCAGCGTCACCATTGGCGGCAAAGCAGACGCGGTGACCGAATCCATTGTGCTGACAAAACCGTTCGGCGATTTGCTGAAATTCACCCGCGAAGGCCTGCCAGCCGACGCGCCCAAGCTGCTGATTGTCGCGCCGATGAGCGGCCATTACGCAACGCTGCTGCGCGGCACTGTCGAACGTATGATCGAAAGCTGCGAAGTCTATATCACCGATTGGGCCGATGCGCGTAACGTACCGACCAGCGAAGGCACTTTCGATCTTGATGATTATATCGACTATCTGATCGAATTCCTCGACTTTATCGGCCCCGGCGCGCATATGATGGCCGTCTGCCAGCCGTCTGTTCCGGCGCTGGCCACCACTGCATTGATGAATGCAGACCGCCACCCTGCAGCGCCTGTCACGCTGACCATGATGGGTGGGCCGATCGACACACGCAAATCACCAACCACGGTGAACGATCTTGCGATGGAACGGCCGATTGCATGGTTCCGCCAGACCGTGATTGCCACCGTACCGATGAGCTATCGCGGGTCGGGCCGCCGCGTCTACCCCGGCTTCCTGCAACTGGCGAGCTTCATGAGCATGAACTTGGGCGCGCATATGCAGAGCCATTACGAGATGTTCAAACATCTCAATGCGGGCAATGATGCCAGCGCCGATGCGACCAAGGATTTCTACGAGGAATACCGGTCAGTATGCGACATGACGGCGGAATTCTACCTGCAGACGGTCGAAGAAGTGTTCCAGAAACACTCCATCCCCAACGGCACTTTTGAACATCGCGGCAAGATTGTGGACCTGGGCAAGATCGACAGGACGGCGATTCTGGCTGTCGAGGGCGAGCGGGACGATATTTCGGGCATCGGCCAGACCAAGGCTGCGCTGGACCTCGCCACGGGTCTGCCTGACAGCAAGAAGCATTATTACCTGGCCGAAGGTGCCGGGCATTACGGCATCTTCAACGGCAGCCGCTGGCGCGACAAGGTTGCACCTGTGGCAGAGGCATTTTTTGCCAAGCACGCAAAATCGCGCAATTCGAAGCTGAAAGTGGTCGCCTGATACAGGCGGCCACTGCCATCAAACGCGGCCATCAGCTGGCAGGCGGGGCCTTCTTGCCAGCCCCGAAAATACGCCGGATGACACGGCGGGCCAGCAGCAGCAACCACACAGACACGCCCAGCAGCAGAACCGCGATTGCGCCTGCTGCATAGGGATATTCATAGGCAGCATAAAGCAGGCCAGCGGTGGCAACATCTTCTGCGGCCGACATCGCGATATTGGTGACAGGTTCGGGGCTGGTGTTGATCACCGCACGCGCACCTGCCTTGCCGCCATGGGCCAAAAGCGCGCCGCCGCCGCCGAGTATAAAGGCGATAACCTGCGTTGCAGGGTCCGACGGATCGACGATGGCCAGCGCCAGCATCGCGCCGCCAACCGGGCGGATGAGCGTGTGGACCGTGTCCCAGATGCTATCCAGCCAGGCGACCTTGTCGGCAAAGAATTCCATCACCGCTGCAACACCCGAAATGCCGATGATCCACGGGCTGGCCAGCACTTGCAGGCTGGCAAGATGGTCCGGCAGGGGGATGGCGCCCCATTGCATGGCAAGGCCGGTGGCAAAGATGCTTAGATAGAGCCGCCAGCCGGACAAGAGGCTGACACTGCCTGCAATTCCCAGGATTTCCACGATGCCCATTGCGCGTTGCCCTTTTTATCTGCGGGAAAGCTGCGCCTTATTCGTGGCTTAGGCAAGCATTTAGCAAGCGCGCGCCCGGACCAGAGTTTGCCCGGCGCGCAAAAAACAAGGGCGGCGTTCGGGGCAATTCCCGAACGCCGCCCGTTTTACTGACAGGGTGTGCCTATCAGAAGATTTCGAACAGACCTGCTGCGCCCATGCCGCCACCGACACACATGGTGATGACTGCATATTTCGCACCGCGGCGCTTGCCTTCGATCAGCGCGTGGCCGGTACAACGTGCGCCGGTCATGCCATAGGGGTGACCGATGGAGATCGAGCCGCCGTTGACGTTGAGCAGATCATTATCGATGCCCAGCTTGTCACGGCAGTAGATGACCTGCACGGCAAATGCTTCGTTCAGTTCCCACAGGCCGATATCGCTGATCTTGAGATCGAAACGCTCGAGCAGCTTGGGAATGGCGTAGATCGGACCGATACCCATTTCATCAGGCTCGGTACCGGCCACTGCCATGCCGACATAGCGGCCAAGCGGGGTCAGGCCGCGCTTTTCAGCCGTCTTGGCTTCCATTACCACGCAGGCGCTGGAACCATCGGAAAGCTGCGATGCGTTACCGGCGGTAATCGTCATGTCAGGGCCCATTACCGGCTTCAGGCTGGACAGCCCTTCCAGTGTGGTTTCGGGACGATTGCCTTCATCCTTGGCGATGGTGATTTCAACATCGCTGATTTCGCCGCTTTCCTTGTCCTTCACCTTGTGGGTGGTCGTGACAGGGACGATTTCATCGTCGAATTTGCCGGCCTGCTGGGCAGCAGCGGTGCGCATTTGCGATTGCAGGGCATATTCGTCCATCGCTTCGCGGGTGATGCCATAACGCGCAGCCACGGTTTCTGCGGTCTGCAGCATCGGCATGTAGATGGCCGGGTGCATCGCCATCAGTTCACGGTCAGGTGCAACGCGCATTTCAGGCGTCTGCACCAGGCTGATCGATTCCTGACCGCCAGCAGCCACGATATCCATCCGGTCAACGATAACCTGCTTTGCGGCAGTGGCGATGGACATCAGGCCCGAAGAACACTGGCGATCCATTGTCATGCCGGAAACGGAAATGGGCAGGCCCGCACGCAGTGCGACCTGACGGCCCAGATTGCTGGACTGTGTGCCCTGCTGCATGGCCGAGCCCCAGATCACATCATCAACTTCAGCGCCGTCGATACCGGCACGTTCCAGCGCAGGCTTGAGAGAATAGGCACCAAGCGTTGCGCCCGATGTGGAATTGAAACCGCCCTTATAGGCACGGCCAATGGCCGTACGTGCGGTGGAGACGATGACTGCGTCACGCATAATAATTTCCTTGGATTGGTATTTGACGGTCGATCCCGGGGGAGGGGTTCAGACAAAAAATTGGGTCATCCATTCGCAGATCAGGGCAGGTTTGTCCGACCCTTCGATCTCGATGGTAATCTCGCACGACTGCTGCCACTGGCCAGGGCGCTTTTCAGTCATTTCGGTCAGCTTCCAATGTCCGCGGATACGCTTGCCGGAACGCACCGGCGAGATGAAACGGGTTTTGTTGCCGCCGTAATTCACTGCCATCTTGATGCCGTCCACGCGGGGCACATCGGAATTGGCCGTGAGATAGGGGATCATCGACAGGGTCAGGAAGCCGTGGGCGATGGTGCCGCCAAACGGGGTCATCTTGGCCTTTTCTTCGTCGATATGGATGAACTGGTGGTCACCTGTTGCATCGGCGAACTTGTTGATTCGGTCCTGGCTCATTTCGACCCATTCGCTGGTGCCGATGTTTTCGCCAATTTTCGCTGCAATATCCTGCGGGCTCATACGCCTCTCCTCTAACCGCTATTACGATGGGAATGGCGGCTTCATGGCGCATCGCAAGGCTTAGCGCAACGCGGGAAAGCCTGCCGTTACGGCATCGCGGGCCGAATTGGCGGTTGCTGGAGAGCGCCTTGCCCGCTGGCCCTTGTTCCTGCGCGAATCGTGCAGGCGGCAATAGCTCCACAATGCGCATTGCAGCCCGATGAACATGAGGATGAACGGCTGATAGGCGATGCCCTGGAACAAGGAACCAACCAGATAGATGATCTGGCCGAACTGCAGCGCGCTGGCGAGCGGGGCCTGCCAACTGTCTGGCGGGCCACGGTCTTTCCACCTGCGGCGCAGCCGTTCCATCTGCCACACGCCCAGCAACTGCAACCACAGCCACAGCGCCAGCCCCGGCCAGCCCTGTTCGCCCAGCATCTCGAAAATGGCGGAATGATAGGCGCGAGCATCATCGGTGACCTCGCGATATTCCACTGCGGTTGTATTGCCCGATTTCTGGCTCACCGGCATGTCATAGGTAAAACTGTTGCCGCGATAGGCATCGAACCCGCCGCCAAGCGGATTTTCACCCACATAGTCCAGCGTCCATTCCCACACTGCCATGCGGGTGGATGCCGATTCGTCGCCTGAAGGGCTGCCGATGGTAGCCATGCGCTCATAATAGCTTTGCGGCAGGAACGGCAGCGCCACCAGCCCCACGAGGCACCCTGCCACCATGAAGGCAAGGCGACGCTTAACATCGCGCAGCATCAAGACCCCCAGCACCGCAATGCAGATGAGGCCGGTGCGCGCTTCTGTCCCGACGGGAATAAGCAGGCAGGCAAAGATCAGTGGATAGGCAAATGCCTTTACCCGCCAGTCAGGAACGAACACCGTGCCGTGCCGAGTGAACCAGACGATGAGCGGGATGATCGCAATGGCGACCGTTGCCAGCGTGCTGCTTTCATACAACCCGCTATTGTCGTTCACGAAAAAATACAGGCTTTCATACCCGCCGCCGCCCAACGCAGTCTTGATCCCGGCACTGATGATGATGGCAGAAACGGTTAGCACCATGATCAGCGCCGCGCCTTCGATCCGCAGCCGCGTTGTCAGCGTCAGCGGGAAGAATATGGCAAAGAACAGGGCCTTCCATACCCAAGCCCATTTTTCCGCCGCTTCAACAGGGAAATCGGCAAAGCTGGTGCTGATGCCGCAATAGATGAGCAGGCACAGCATCAGGAACTGGCGGAAAGTGAACCTGCTGCCGCGCTTGGGATCGACCAGCAGCCAGCCTGCAAAGGCAGCGCAAAAGGCAATCAGCGATATTGGCAGCGCCGAGGTCAGCGACCAGCCGATTTTCTGCGGGGCAAGAATATCGATGTAGAGATAGGCCAGCACCCATACGAACGGCCGGCGGAAACCGGCCGCCAGAAAGGCCACCACAAACAGCATCAGCGCAAGATCGAGCATGGCTGCCTAGGCCCCGGTTTCTGCCTGGCCCTGCCCGCCATGCCGGGCGGGGCCGGAAACGCCGTCATCATCGCGATCGAGATCGCCGCGGCCAAGCATCCTGAACACGGCAAGCGCGATCAGGCCATGGGTGAGGGCAAGGGCGAAGTAATCAATCACGTAAAGGCAGGCCTTTCAGGGCAGATACAAAATGCGCTCTATCACCGCGCGGTTGACGCGGCGTTAAGGGTGTTGTGGCATTTATGCTGGCCATGACTCGTGTGCTTCACATCCTCGACCATTCGCTGCCGCTGCAGAGCGGTTACACCTTCCGCACGCGCGCAATTCTGAAGAGCCAGCAGGCAGCGGGCATCGAAGTGCGCGGCATTACCGGCCTGCGTCACGAACATGACGGACCGGTGGTGGAAGAAGTGGACGGGCTGATTTTCCACCGCACCACGGGGCTTGCTTCCGGCCCCGCCGGAATGCGCGAATGGCGCGAGATCACGCGCTTTGCCGAAGCGATTGACCGTCTGATTGAAGAATGGCGGCCCGATGTGCTACATGCCCATTCGCCTGCATTATGCGGCATGGCCGCCATGCGTGCATCGCGCAAACACGGTATTCCGCTGGTCTATGAAATCCGTGCTTTCTGGGAAGATGCCGCTGTCGGCAACCTGACCGGGCGCGAAGGGTCCATCAAATACCGCGCCACCCGTGCGCTGGAAAACCGCGTAGTGGCAGGGGCTGATGCTGTCTTCACCATCTGCCACGGCCTGCGTGACGATCTTGTTGCGCGCGGGTTTTCAGGTGGCAAGATCGGCATTTCTCCCAATGGCGTTGACCTGACCTTGTTCGGCGATCCGCCGCCGCGTGACGATGCGCTGGCAGCGAAACTGGGCATTGCAGGCGGCCCTGTCATCGGGTTCATCGGCAGTTTCTACGATTATGAAGGACTGGACGATCTCATCGCCGCCATGCCGCGCCTGCGGGCCAGGCACCCACAGGCGCAATTGCTGCTGGTGGGCGGCGGACCAATGGACGAAGCCTTGCGCCGGCAAGCCGCCGCATCACCCGCGGCAGATGCCATCATCTTCACCGGACGGGTGCCGCATGATGCTGTCGAAGGGTATTATTCGCTGGTCGACATCCTTGCATACCCGCGCAAGCGCAGCCGCCTCACCGACCTTGTTACCCCGTTAAAGCCGCTGGAAGCGATGGCGCAGGGGCGCATCGTGGCAGCGTCTGACGTGGGCGGACACAAGGAACTGGTAACCGACGGCATCACCGGCACATTGTTTGCTGCAGATGACCCCGATGCCATTGCCGATGCGCTGGCAGACCTTGCCGACAACCGAAGCGATTGGGGCCTCATCCGCGCCCGCGCGCTGGACCATGTGCAGACCTCGCACGATTGGGCGCGCAATATTTGTCGTTATCAGTCCGTTTACCAACATTTGGTAGGCCGTGTGGCTGACGGGACCATGCCCAAGGCTGCCTGACGGCGGCAAGGGCCTGCAGGGCGATAACCTGCAGAAAAATAGTTCGAAAAAACGTCAACGCAACAGGGGCTGATGACGGTGACTAACGAAACAATCCAAGTGAGCGAAGACGAAACGGGCCAATCTCGCGCCAGCGGCAAGCGATCGGTACGCTCGCACCCGGTCTTTCCTGTTCTTGTGGCTCTGTGGTTTGCTGCCCTTTTGGGCATCGGCAGCTTCGTTCTGCCGACCGCAGTGATCGAATCTCTCGTCAGCGCCGCCCGCGTTGCGGATTTTGTGCCTGCAGCAGCGCCGCCACTGGGGCAGACGGCCCGCATCATCCTGTCGGTCGCAGCCGCTTTTGCGGGCGGCGTATTCGGCCTTGTGCTGGCACGCATTATCACCAGCCTCGGCACCGGCAACCAGTCCGCAGGAACCGAGACGCAATATTTCATCTCCGCCCATGAAGAACTGGGCGCTGAAGGTTTCGACCGGCCGTTTGGCGATGTCAGCCTTGACGAGGAAGACGCGGTTTTCGAGAATGTCGAAACCGCAGAAGCCGAAAATTCGGGGCCGGGTGGGGAAGCTGCGCCTTTCGAAGAAGAAATCGAAGTGGCCGAGGAAGCATACGCGCCCCCGGCGCCGCGCCAACCGACTGCTGCCGACCTGCTGCTGGCAAAGCCGCTTCCTGAAATGGGCATGGTCGAACTGGTGGAACGGTTTGCCCTGTCTCTCCAGCGTCATTCCCCGCCGCAGGTTCCTGCGCAGCAGCGGCGGACAGCGACCGAGGTTTTTCCGGCAGATTTCATGGAGAACCCTTCACCGCGACCCTTTGAGCGGCCCCGCATCGTCACCAATGCCGAAATTGCGGCAGACCTCGACGCGAATCCTGCCGAAACCGAACGCGCCCTGCGCGATGCGCTTGAAAAACTGCAGAGGATGAGCGGCGCAGCCTGATTGCAAGGCCCGCAAACGGCCATCCCCGTGGGCGAAAACAGGGCAGGATAATCTATACCCTGCCACAAGATTACTTCACTGTTCGCAGTTGCAAAAACCACTTCCTGTCGTCAATAATAGGGTGAGCGATATTTTTGCTGCGTCTGGCAGCGGCAAAATGCGCATTTGATTGCCGGGAGGCGGCTTTGACAGCCGCTGGCCTGGCACCTGACAGGATGGGAATTTTAATGGGCTACCCTGCGCCCCCACGCGTGCAGCAAACCGGCCAGCAATCCGGTTTATACGATCCCCGGAACGAGCATGACGCATGTGGCGTCGGGCTGATCGCGCATATCAAAGGCGTGAAAAGCCACGCTATTGTGACGCAGGCGCTCGAAATTCTGGCCAATCTGGACCACCGCGGTGCCGTGGGCGCTGACCCCTTGCTGGGCGACGGCGCAGGTATCCTGCTGCAAATTCCTGATCCGTTGATCCGCAAATGGGCGGCTTCCGAAGGGCATGATCTGCCTGCGCCGGGCGATTATGCCGTGGCCATGTGCTTCATGCCGCAGGACGCAGCGGCGCGCGATTTCGTGACCGAACAGCTAGAAAAATTCATCGCCAAGGAAGGCCAGATTCTGGTCGGCTGGCGCGATGTGCCGGTTACACTGGACGGGCTGGGCAAGGCTGTGGTCGATTCCATGCCGGTGATGCGCCAGTGCATCGTTGCGCGCGGCGACAATTGCGCTGACCAGGATGCGTTCGAGCGCAAGCTGATCGTAATCCGCAAACAGACCCTCAATCCGCTGATCAAACTGGCCGAAAAGCACGAGCTGCCCGGCCTTGCGAATATGTATATCCCGAGCTTTTCCAGCCGGACGATTGTTTACAAGGGCCTGCTGCTGGCGACCCAGGTGGGCAGTTGCTACGATGATCTGCGCGACCCTGATTGCGTCAGCGCGCTTGGCCTTGTGCATCAGCGTTTTTCGACCAACACATTCCCCAGCTGGCGCCTGGCCCACCCTTACCGGCTGATTGCGCATAATGGTGAAATCAACACCGTTCGCGGCAACGTGAACTGGATGAATGCGCGCCGCCGGACGATGGAATCCGAACTTCTCGGCCCCGATCTGGACAAGATGTGGCCGCTCATTCCGCATGGCCAGTCGGATACGGCCTGCCTCGACAATGCGCTCGAACTGCTGCTGGCGGGCGGATACAGCCTGGCCCATGCCATGATGATCCTGATGCCGGAAGCATGGGCCAAGAACCCGCTGATGGACCCGGCGCGCCGCGCATTTTACGAATATCACGCTGCCTTGATGGAACCATGGGACGGCCCTGCTGCAGTGGCCTTTACCGATGGCCGCCAGATTGGCGCGACGCTGGACCGTAACGGCCTGCGTCCGGCGCGTTTCTGCGTCACCAAGGATGATCTGGTCTGCCTGGCATCGGAAAGCGGCGTGCTGCCCTTTGCCGAAGAAGACATCACCCGCAAATGGCGCCTGCAACCGGGCCGGATGCTGCTGATCGACCTGGAACAGGGCCGCATCATCGAAGACGAGGAGTTGAAGGCCGATCTGGCAGGGGCGCACCCCTATGCCGATTGGCTGGACAAGGCCCAGTACAAGCTGGGTGATCTCGACCAGATCGACCCTGAACTGGCCGAAGTTCCCAGTCATTCGACCGAGCTGCTGCAGCGCCAGCAGGCATTCGGCTATACGCAGGAAGACATTTTCAAATTCCTCGAACCGATGGCAGCTTTGGGCGAAGACCCGATCGGTTCCATGGGCACTGACACGCCGATTGCCGTCCTATCGGACCGCAGCCGGCTTCTGTATGATTATTTCAAGCAGAACTTTGCACAGGTCACCAATCCGCCGATCGACCCGATCCGCGAAGAACTGGTGATGAGCCTGCTGTCGATGATCGGCCCGCGCCCCAATCTTCTGGGCCGCGATGCCGGAACGCACAAACGCCTCGAAGTAACGCAGCCGATCCTCACCAATGAAGATCTGGCCAAGATCCGTTCGGTTGAAGCAGCACTGGACGGCGCATTCCGCACCGAGACAATCGACATAACCTGGCGCGCCAAGAAGGGCGCAAAGGGCCTGGCCATGGCGCTGAAGGAAATGTGCTGGGCCGCCACCGAAGCCGTGCTGCAGGACCATAACATCCTGGTTCTTTCAGACCGCGCACAGGGGCCGGACCGCATTCCCATCCCGGCTGCACTGGCAACAGCGGCAGTGCATCATCACCTTGTCCGACAGGGCCTGCGGATGCAGACCGGCCTCGTGGTGGAAACAGGCGAAGCGCGCGAAGTGCATCATTTCTGCGTGCTGGCAGGGTATGGCGCAGAAGCGATCAACCCCTATCTCGCCTTTGAAACGCTGGAACAGCTGCGCGAGACAAAGCACCCGCATCTGTCCGCGAAGGAAGTTGAGACCAATTTCATCAAGGCTGTCGGCAAGGGCATCCTGAAGGTCATGTCCAAGATGGGCATTTCGACCTACCAGTCCTATTGCGGCGCGCAGATTTTCGACGCTGTCGGCCTCAGCTCCGACTTCATCGATGCCTATTTCAAGGGCACGGCGACCACCATCGAAGGCATCGGCCTGATGGAAGTGGCCGAAGAAGCCGTCAGTCGCCATGCCATCGCCTATGGCGACAACCCGCTTTATCGCACGATGCTGGATGTGGGCGGCGTCTATCAATACCGTGTGCGCGGTGAAAGCCATGCGTGGACACCGGCCAATATCGCCAATCTCCAGCACGCTGTGCGCGGCAACGATCCCAGGAATTATGCCGAATTTGCGAAATCCATCAACGAACAGTCCGAACGCCTGCTGACCATCCGCGGCCTGATGGAACTGCATTCGGCGGAAACACCGCTGGATATTTCGCAAGTCGAACCGGCCGTCGAAATCGTGAAGCGCTTTTCAACCGGCGCGATGAGCTTTGGCTCGATCAGCCGCGAAGCGCATACCACGCTGGCCATTGCCATGAACCGCATGGGCGCTCGTTCCAACACCGGCGAAGGCGGCGAGGAAGTGGACCGGTTCACGCCGATGGATAATGGCGATTCCATGCGTTCCGCCATCAAGCAGGTCGCCAGTGGCCGCTTTGGCGTGACCACGGAATATCTGGTCAATGCCGACGACATCCAGATCAAGATGGCGCAGGGTGCAAAGCCTGGCGAAGGCGGCCAGCTGCCCGGTCACAAGGTGGACAAGCACATTGCCGCCGTGCGCCATTCCACGCCCGGTGTGGGCCTGATTTCGCCCCCGCCGCACCACGACATCTATTCGATCGAGGATCTGGCGCAGCTGATCCACGACCTTAAGAATGTGAACACAGCGGCGCGCATTTCTGTCAAACTCGTATCCGAAGTGGGCGTTGGCACGGTTGCTGCGGGCGTATCCAAGGCGCGGGCCGACCATGTCACCATTTCAGGCTATGAAGGCGGCACAGGCGCTTCCCCGCTGACCAGCCTGACCCATGCCGGTAGCCCGTGGGAAATCGGCCTTGCCGAAACCCAGCAGACCTTGCTGCTGAACGATTTGCGCAGCCGCATCGCGGTGCAGGTCGATGGCGGCCTGCGGACCGGGCGCGATGTGGCCATTGGCGCATTGCTGGGCGCAGATGAATTCGGCTTTGCCACTGCCCCGCTGATTGCGGCGGGCTGCATCATGATGCGCAAATGCCATCTCAACACCTGCCCTGTGGGCGTGGCCACGCAGGACCCTGAATTGCGCAAGCGGTTCACGGGTCTGCCCGAACACGTCATCAACTATTTCTTCTTCGTGGCCGAAGAACTGCGCGGCATCATGGCCGAAATGGGCTTTGCCACGCTGGATGAAATGGTCGGCCGGGTTGACCGGATCGACATGCGCCGGGTGGAACGCCACTGGAAGGCAGAAGGGGTCGACCTGTCGCGCCTTCTGCACCAGGTGCCGCTGCATGAAAACCAGTCGCTGCACCACACGCAAAGCCAGGATCATGGCCTTGCAGCGGCCATGGACAATGAACTGATCGTCGCCTGCCAGCCTGCCTTGCAGAATGGCGAAGCGGTCCAGATCAGCCATCAGATCCGCAATGTGAACCGCACCGTCGGCGCCATGCTGTCGGGCGAAATCGCCAAGAAATACGGCCATGCCGGGCTGAAGGCGGACACCATCCGCATCAACCTGACAGGCGTAGCGGGGCAAAGCTTCGGCGCGTGGCTGGCCCACGGTGTCACGCTGGACCTGACCGGCGATGCCAATGATTATGTCGGCAAGGGGCTGTCGGGTGGCCGCATCATCGTGCGCCAGCCCGAAGGCGTGGACCGCGATCCGACGAAGAACATCATCGTTGGCAATACGGTGCTGTATGGCGCAATTTCGGGCGAAGCCTATTTCGGCGGCGTTGGCGGCGAGCGTTTTGCCGTGCGCAATTCAGGCGCCATCGCGGTGGCGGAAGGAACAGGCGACCATACCTGCGAATATATGACCGGCGGCGTAGTCGTGGTGCTGGGCAAGACCGGGCGCAATTTTGCCGCGGGCATGTCGGGCGGCATCGCCTATGTCTATGACGAAGAAGGCAATTTTGCCAATCTTTGCAACCAGGCCCAGGTGGACCTGCTGCCGGTTTCGGCAGTGCCGGACGAGGATGAAGGCACCGGCCGTCCGCTCCAGCGGGCACGCAGTGTCAACGATCCGGGCATGGGCGATATGCTGCGCCATGATGCAGAGCGTCTGAAAATCCTGGTTGAACGCCACAAGCTGCACACTGGCAGCGCGCGGGCTTCCTACATCCTCGACAATTGGGACGAATGCCTGCCGAAATTCGTCAAGATCATGCCGCGTGATTACGCTGCAGCGCTACGCCAGCTGGAAACTGAGCGCAGCGAAGCAGCGACCGTGGCCGCAGAATAATTGGGGTCGTAACCAGATGGGCAAAGATACCGGCTTTCTCGAATTCGAACGCAAGGACCGCACCTATGCGGACCCCAAGGAACGCCTGAAGCATTACCGCGAATTCGTTATCCCGCATGATGAAGCCGCGCTGAAACAGCAGGCATCGCGCTGCATGGATTGCGGCATTCCTTATTGTCACAACGGCTGTCCGGTGAACAACATCATCCCGGACTGGAACCACCTTGTTTACGAAGGGGACTGGCAGGCCGCGCTTGAAGTGCTGCATTCGACCAATAATTTCCCTGAATTCACCGGCCGCATCTGCCCTGCCCCGTGCGAGGCAAGCTGCACGCTGAACATCATTGATTCCCCCGTCACCATCAAATCCATCGAATGCGCAATTGTCGATCGCGGGTGGGAAAATGACTGGATCAAGCCGCAAGTGCCAAGCACCCAGACCGGCAAATCGGTTGCAGTGGTCGGGTCCGGCCCCGCAGGGCTCGCCTGTGCGCAGCAACTGGCGCGCGCCGGCCATGCTGTGACCGTGTTTGAAAAGAACGACCGCGTTGGCGGACTGCTGCGTTACGGCATCCCCGACTTCAAGATGGAAAAACATCTGATCAATCGCCGTGCGGTGCAGATGGAGGCAGAAGGCGTCACCTTCCGCACCTCTGCCGAAGTCGGCGTGGATGTGTCCTTCAAATCCCTGCAGGAAAATTTTGACGCCATCGTTCTTTCAGGCGGTGCGGAAGAAGCCCGCGCGCTGGAAATTCCGGGTGCGGAACTTCCCGGGGTCCGGTTGGCGATGGAATTCCTGACCCAGCAGAACAAGCGCAATGCAGGCGACGATGAATTGCGCGCCGCACCGCGCGGATCGCTGACTGCAACTGGCAAGCATGTAATTGTGATTGGCGGCGGCGATACCGGATCAGACTGTGTCGGCACATCCAACCGGCAGGGCGCGGCCAGCGTGGTTCAGCTGGAAATCATGCCGCAGCCGCCTGCGCATGAAAACAAGATGCTGACCTGGCCCGACTGGCCGCTGAAGCTGCGCACATCATCCAGCCACGAAGAAGGCGTTGACCGCGACTGGTCGGTGCTGACCAAGCGGGTGATCGGCAGGGATGGCAGCGTCACCGGGCTGGAATGTGTCCGCCTGTCATGGGACGGCGGCAAGATGCAGGAAGTGGAAGGCAGCACTTTCGTTCTGCCCGCCGACCTGATCCTGCTCGCCATGGGCTTTACCGGCCCGAAGAAACGCGGATTGCTGGACCGGGCAGGCGTTGACCTGACCGACCGCGGCGCAGTGGCCGCCAATACGGACGATTATGCCACCAGCGAGGCGGGCGTATTTGCCTGCGGCGATATGCGGCGCGGCCAGTCGCTGGTGGTCTGGGCCATCCGCGAAGGTCGCCAATGCGCCCGTAGCGTGGACATGGCGCTGATGGGGGCAACCCAGCTTCCGCGATAGACGTCCGGGCTACTCTTCTGAAAGGGCCGCTGCTTCGCTGTCACAGGCAGACGCTGCTTCCCAGCCTGCATCCAGAGTGCGCGCCTCTGCCCGCGCCGCTGCCAGATCGGCAGCAAACTGGCTGTCTGACTGCAAACGGGCAAAGCTGGCCGATGCGATGATACGCCCTTCCTCGACATCACTGCGCCAATGGACATTGCAGATTGCCCTGCTTTCACCAAAGGCACGCCCGCGCGCCGCCAGCCGTGTGGCCCGATCCGGGAAGATGGCCGCCAGCACCAGCCCGGCACCATAACCGATGGCGCTATGGCCTGACGGGTATGACCCGTTGGAGCGCAAGGATGCTTCATCGGCAGGCGTACAACTGGGCTGCCCATTTTCCATGAACGGGCGCGGGCGGAGGTAGATGTCTTTCACCCCGCCAGTCGACATGCCGAAATCCGTGCCTGATCGGCGCAACAGATGGGCGATTGCAGGGGTTGTTTCATCGCTGATTTTTCCGCCGGCAGCACAGGAAAAAGCACGCGTGAACCAGCCTGTGCCAAGATCGGCATCCCGCGCCGCCAACTGCCACCGCGCACTGCCTGAAAGAGACAGGGCATGGCGGTTGAATTCCTGATCCAGCGCCAGACGGGCCGAACCTGCTGCAGGCGGTGGCGGAACCAGGCTCTCACCCGCAGGCAGCGGGCCGCCGAGATAGGGTTGTCCCAGATCATATTTTACCGGCGCGGCAGCAGATGCGCTGCTGGCCTGCACGACAGGTTCCGCTGTGCCTGCCCCGGCACAGGCCGCGACCAGCACCATCGCCAGCAAGGCTGAAAACTTCGGCTTCATCGGCTTTCCTTCATTCCCCCAGCAATTCCTGAACACCGCGTCAGTCGCACAAGTTCTGGCAAATGACAAAATTGCGCCAAGGGCTTTCCCCTGTGCAGAATTGCTGTAACCCATGCACCGGGTCGCCACTGCAACGCTCAACCGGGGGGAGAGCAGGCATGGCGAATTTTGCATTGAATAAACGCCCGATCGGGCAATTGCACAAAGTGCTTGGCTTCAGCTTTGCGCTGGCCATTGGCATGGGAAATGTCATTGGCGCAGGTATCATGCGCACACCGGGCGCGGTGGTGGATAATGCGCCGTCGCAGGCCATTGTGATGGGGCTGTGGGTCCTGGGCGGCATTCATTGCCTGCTGCTTGCCAATATCACCAGCGAACTGATTACCGCCCTGCCCAAGGCAGGCGGCAGCTATGTGCCGGTGCGGGCTGCATTCGGGGATGCGCTGGGCTTGATGGCAGGCTGGTCGGACTGGCTCGCGGCCATCGCCTCGGTGGCCGCGCTGGGCGTGGTCTGTGCCAATTTCATCGCCATGATCCTGCCTGCCACGGCCGCTTATACCGTCACCATCGCGATTGCATTTGCAGCCATTTCCTTCGTGGTGAACCTGATCGGGGTGAAAGCCAGTGCCTTTGCCGAAATTGGCGGGAGCCTGCTGAAATTCCTGTTTCTGTGCTTCATCATCGGGGCCATTTTCCTGTCTCCGCCGCTCCCGCTTGATGCCGCAGAAGCTTCCGGGCCGACCATCGGGGCCGCCGCGCCCGTCAGCCTGATCGGCATCCTGATTGCCTATCAGCTCATCTACGGCGCCTATGGCGGCTGGTCGGGCTCCATCTATTTCGTCGAGGAAGATGCCAAGGCAACATCTCACCTGCCCCGCGCCATGTTCCTGACGGTCTGCACCATCATCATCGTCTATGTGCTGCTGAATGCCGCGCTGTTCCACGCCTTGCCGATTGATGCGCTGCGCGGGTCGGACTTGCCTGCCGCAACTGCCCTTGCCGTGGTTTTCGGCCCACTGAGCGGCAAGATCGTGGCAGGCTGCGCCGTGCTGCTGGCAGCCAATGCGCTGCACGGCAATCTGATGCTGTCCCCGCGCATTCTATATGGCCTTGGCCGTGACGGGCTGTTCCCGCGCGTTGCCACGCGGGTGAACCAGACCGGCACGCCCGATGTCGCGCTGATCCTGGGATTCGCTCTGGCGATGATCCTGATCCTGACCGGCGGGTTTGAATTCCTGTTCCGCCTGATGGGTGCGCTGATCATTTTCAGCTTCGTATTATATGAAGCATCGCTGTTCGGGCTGCGGATCAGGCAACCGGACCTGCCGCGGCCATATCGGGCCAAATTCTATCCCTGGCTGCCTGCCTTTGTGATGGTCGTGGATGTCGGCCTGCTCGGCCTCTATATCGCGACCGACCTGTTCAGCGGAGCAGTGATGGTGGCGCTGGTGGCTCTTTGCATGCCGTTTGGCCATTATCTTTCGCGGCAGAAAAAGCGCGCCGCAGCCGCGTGATGCCTACCAGTGGATCGGGTTGCGGCCATTCTTTTGCAGAAAGGCATTGGCCTGGCTGAATGGCCTTGATCCGAAGAAACCGCGATGCGCGGAAAGCGGGCTTGGATGCACCGATTTCAGCACCAGATGGCGGCTTGTTTCGGCCAGTTCGGATATGCGGGCGGCCTTGCCCTGCGCATGGCTGCCCCACAGGATGAACACGGTGGGATCGTTTCTGGCAGCAACGGCCGCCACCGCCGCATCGGTAATGGCATCCCAGCCGCGCCGTGCATGGCTGCCGGCCAGCCCTGCCTCCACAGTCAGCGAATTGTTGAGCAGCAAGACGCCCTGCCGTGCCCAGCTTTCCAGATTGCCATCCGCGCGGCGGGCAATGCCGCAATCTGTTTCCAGTTCCTTGTAGATATTGACCAGAGAAGGCGGCACTTTCACGCCTTCCGGCACAGAAAATGAAAGGCCATGGGCCTGCCCCGGCCCGTGGTATGGGTCCTGCCCCAATATTACCACTTTCACCTGGTCGAGAGGGGTTAGTTCCAGCGCCCGCAAGCGTGTTCCGCGCGGCGGATAGACCAGTTTGCTTGCATCTTCTTCTGCCTGCAGCCAGCCGCCCAGCTGCCGAGAGGATGGCGCATCCAGCACGCCTGCCAATGCAGCGCGCCAGCTTTCGGGAATCTGTTCATTCATCATGTCTGTCTGTTATCGCTTCCGCACGCGGGGCCAGCAACCTCTTTCCCTCTTTAACCAATCGGCCTAGGGAGCGCCTATGGCAGTATATTTTCATGAAGAAGACCTTCCCGCAGACGTGCTTGCACCCGGGCCGGTTGCAGTCGACACCGAAACGATGGGCCTTGTTACCCCGCGTGACCGGTTGTGCCTGGTGCAGATCAGCGATGGACAGGGTGACGAACATCTCGTGCGCTTCAGCAAGGACAGCACCTATGACGCGCCCAACCTGAAGGCGGTTCTGGCCGACAAGTCGCGGCTGAAGCTTTATCATTTCGCCCGTTTCGACCTTGCGGCAATCGAACATTATCTGGGTGTGGAGGCATCGCCTGTCTTCTGCACCAAGATCGCCAGCAAGATGACACGAACCTACACCGATCGTCACGGGCTCAAGAACCTCGTCAACGAACTGCTGGGCGCGGATATTTCCAAGCAGCAGCAATCATCGGACTGGGGCGCAGATGAGATCAACGAAGCCCAGCGCGACTATGCCGCGTCTGACGTGCGCTTCCTGCACCGGCTGAAGGAAATCCTCGAAGTGCGGCTGGAACGCGAAAACCGCACCGGACTGGCGCAGGCCTGCTTCGATTTCCTGCCCGCCCGCGCGCGGCTGGACCTTGCCGGCTGGGCCGATCACGACATCTTCAGCCACATGTAAGCTGGCAGGGCATATCGCACCATCATGAGCTCCGAAATCGAAACCAGTCAGGCACGGCAATTGCGCTCCCGGCGGCAGGGATTCGCAGCGCCTGGCGGCTCGCACGACAAGCTGGTGGCATTTCTGGCGCGCGCCCTGCCGATGGCGGTGGGCGTGCTGGCGGCCTTGATGGTGATCACCCCGCTCAGCCCGCGCGGCGAAATCAGTTTCCTGCTCGACCGCAACAAGGTCGCCATGATCGACGAGCGCCTGCGGGTCGATAATGCCATGTACCGGGGCAAGGATAATGACGGCCAGCCCTTCTCGCTGACTGCGGGTGAAGCTGTGCAGCGTTCCGGCGCGGAAGGCGTTGTGCGGATGCGTAATCTGGTGGCAGGGCTGCTGCTGCCCGATGGGCCTGCGCGGATCGTGGCGGATGCCGGCGCGTATAATATCGACCAGCAGCTGGTTTCCGTCATCGGGCCCCTGCGGGTGACCGCGGCCGATGGATATTCGATGGTGGCCAGCGATGTTGCCATTAACCTGGAAACAAAGAAGCTGGTTGGCGAAGGCGGCGTGAAGGGCGAAGTCCCAGCCGGCACATTTTCCGCCAACCGGATCGAAGCCGACCTTACTGCCCGCACTGTTACGCTGGACGGCAATGCGCAAATGCGCATGATTCCCGGCAAGCTTAGGATGCCCTGATGAAGAACCCCCTTGTCGCACATTTGTCCGTGGCCGCGCGTTCGGCGCTGACCGGCTTTGCCATCACCGTGGCAGCTTTTGGCGGGATGCAGCTGCATGCACAGGCGATTGCGGCGCATAATTCCAATGCGCCGGTCAATTACGGGGCCGATCGTATCGAATTGCAGGACCGCGAGAACCGCGTTGTCCTGTCAGGCAATGTCGATATTACGCAGGCGGGCTTGCGCGTGCGTGCCGCGCGCACGCTGGTCAATTATTCCGATACAGGCTCGCTCAAGATCCAGCGCATCACTGCCACTGGCGGCGTGCAGGTGACCCGCGGCGATGAAGCGGCCAGCGGCGATGTCGCCGTGTATGATTTCAACCGCCGCATCATCACAATGGCGGGCAATGTCCGGCTCAAGCGCGGCAGCGATACGCTGAACGGTGGACGGCTGGTGATCGACCTGCAAAGCGGCGTGTCCAGTGTGGACGGCAGCGCATCGGGATCGTCGTCTGTCACCGGCGAACCGGGCGCAGTGCGTTCGGGCGGACGGGTAACCGGATCGTTCAGCGTCCCGCAGAACTGACGGGGCTTATTGCTGGCGAATAGCCCTGATGGTGATGTTGACCGGATAGGCAGAATCATCCGGGTCGAGCCACTCCGGCCCCAGTTCTTCAACCGCGATGCCTTGCAGAAAACAGGTGGCTGCAAAGGCATTGCCATGCGCTGCAACGTCGACATTATCCTTGCCAAACGCATCGCCAAACAAGCGGCGGGCCGATTGCGCGGTGAACGACCAGAACCAGTTTTCGCCCCAGTCGTCACAATCAATCGGCGTGATCGCAGGCGCGGTGGCCAGAATGACCCCGCCCGGCTTCAGCGCCTGTTTCAGCTGCGCCACGCCTGCGGGCAGATCGTAGATATATTGCAGCGTCTGGGTGATGATGATGCAATCGAAACTTTCCGCTTCCAGCACGCCAGCTTCGGCCAAGTCGCCCACGATGGTGGTGCCGGGATAGCCTTCGGCAAGGTTCAGCACATCCTGTCTGGTGATGTCTGACCCGAACTTCTCGCTGTAATGGTCATCGCCCACTTCCAGCACGTGGCCGCTGATGTCGGCTGAATGGCGGGCCAGAAATCGCTCGATATAATGGCGGTCAACCGGCGTGCCCCGGGCATAGCCGAAGCCGCGACTGACGGGAGCAATCCGCGCCAGATCGCCGAAATCCACCTGCCCGATCCGCGGATAGACAGATTTGCGGCGCACGCGGCGCAGCGCGTCTGCCACCGGTGCAGGCAAAATCCTGACCGCCAATTGCCTCAGGCCGGCCATCAATGTCGTTCGCGGCGCACTGCGCATCATTCTCGCCCTCTGGCTCCACCTGGGCGTAGCCTCGCCGCCACGGTTCTTCCATACCGAATTGGCAAAGGCATTCTTCCAGAAAATGCTGCCTTCCCGCCATGCCGCATAGGTATCGGCATCGCTTTCCGGCGGGCGATGGGCATCATGTACCCTGATTGTCCAATGCAGCATCCCGCCTGTATCAAGCGACATATTGCTGCCGTGCTGCCGGTAATCGGCCACGACGTGGGAATGGCAGGCAATACGGAACCGGCGCGCCATGCGCAGATAGGCATCGTAATCCTCGCTCCGTTCCAGCGCGGTATCAAAGCCGCCGCAGGAAAGCAGCTTTGCCCGGTCATAAAGAACGCTGCCATGCATCCCCACCAGATTATCCCGCAGCAATTCGCGGTAGGCCAACGGCCCGCTGCGCTTCAGCCTTGGGCCCTGCGCTGCGCCGAGCTGGACATCCACCAACCGGTGCGCGCCATAGACAAAGCCCGCCCCAAGGTTGGCGGCCATGCAGTCCAGCCCCGCCTCGATCGCATCGGGCTGCAAGACATCATCGGCATCGAGAAACAGGATATAGCGCGAGGTTGCCTGACGAAGCCCTTCGTTACGCGCTGCGGAGATGCCCTTGTGACAAGCCCTGATCAGCCGCGCAGCAGGAAAGGCGGCAGTAATGGCCGCCGGATCATCATCGGACCCATCGTCCACCACGATGATTTCGGCGGCAGGCACGGTCTGCCGGGCGACGCTGCCCAGCGCATCGCCAAGGAACCGGGCGTAATTGAAGCTGGTGATGACAACTGCAACATCCGAATTTCCGGTTGGCGGAGCTTGCGTTGAAATACCCTTGTTTCCTGTATTCAGTGCATGGACCACTTGTTAGTAAGGTAAGATGGCATTCGGCGGCAAACTGAAAAGCTTTGATCTGGCGAAAGGTCTGTCGGCACGCGGTGTGCGCGGTATTGTCTCATTGCTGGCCGTGGCCACAATCAGCCCGGAATGAGACAAGCCCGCGCCCTTCTGGAAGATTTCCTCCCGTTTGCGATCCTGCGGCAAAATCATGCCTTTGCGCCCATCATTCGCGGGTATGTTCCGTGGCTGCCGCTGGTTGCCCTGCTCGGCCTGTTGGCCAGCATATTCGAAGGCATCGGCATCGGGATGCTTGTGCCGTTGGCGGCGTTATTCCTGCCGGGCGGCGCATCGCTGGCACAGACCATGCCCGAACCGATCCGCACCATTGCCGAAGCAGCCATTGCGCTGGACCCGCCGGACAGGATGTTCGCGCTGGCAATCGCCATTGTCGCGCTGGTCCTGTTGCGCGGGCTGGTGCAAGCGGCCAACAATATCCTGATTGCCAATATCGATGTCAAAATCGGCAGGGACATCCGCAATGCGCTTTCCGCACGGATACTGGCGCTGGAATATCCCTTCTTCCTGAAACACGATAGCGCGCGGCTGGTGCAGATCATTTCCGCTGATAGCTGGTCTGTTTCCGATGCGGTGAAATCCGCCCTCACCATGGTGCCGGCAATGGCCGGTCTGTCCGTCTTTTCCGCCCTGCTCATATGGGTCGACTGGCGCTTGTTCCTCATCGTGCTTGCCGGTGCTGCGGCGGTGCAACTTGTGCTTCTGACGCTGGAACGGCGGCAAAAGGCGCTGTCCTTTACCGCCATGTCGGACAATCACGCCCTTGGCGACCGGATGCTGTCCATCGTCAACGGAATGCGCGTCATCCGCATTTTCGGGCAGCAGCAGGGCGAACAGTGCAATTTCGAAAGTGCATCGGGCCGCGTAGGCAGCAGCATGTTTGCAGCGAGGCGGCTTGCCGCATTCGTGCTGCCGACGGTGGATCTGTTCATCGCGCTGATTTTCATTGCCATTCTGGTGGCAGCATACCGTTTCCAGCTGTCGATTGCCGAGGTGACGACATTCCTGCTGCTGCTGTCGCGCGCCCAGCCCCATTCGCATATCATCAGCCAGGCCCGCACCGGCATGGCATCGGTGCAGGGCTCTGTCAGCGAAGTGAAATGGCTGCTCGAACAGACAAACCCGCCAGCTGTGCAGCAAGCTGCCAACCCCGATTTCAGCATTGATCAGCCAATCCGTTTCCACTCGATTTCCTATGCCTTCCCCGCCAGCAGCAGCGTTGCCATCGACAATGCCAGTTTCACGATAGAGCCGGGCAGCGTCACTGCACTGATCGGCCAGTCGGGCAGCGGCAAGACGACGATTGTGAACCTGCTCTGCCGCCTGATCGACCCTTCGTCGGGGTCCATCCATCATGGCGATCGGCCGGCAGGATTGATCGCCGCTGCGGACTGGCGCAGCAGGATCGCCATTGCCGGACAGGATATCGACCTGATGGAAGGGTCGATCGCCGACAACATCCGCTATGGCAGGCCCGATGCAGACATTGCCGAAATCCGGCAGGCAGCCGAAGATGCAGGCGTATCGGGATTTGCCGCGCAACTGAATAGCGGGCTCGATGCGCAGGTTGGCCTTGGCGGCATCAAGCTGTCCGGCGGCCAGCGCCAGAGGATTGGCCTTGCCCGCGCCCTGCTGCGAAGGCCCGACCTCCTGATACTGGACGAGGCGACCAATTCGGTGGACGCGATTACCGAGCAGGAAATCATGCGGCTGTTGATGCAGCACCGGCACTTCAGAACCGCGATTGTTATCAGCCACAGGCGCAGCACGCTGTCCGCCTGCGACAATGGCATCGTGATCGATCAGGGGGCGATCGTCGAAGCAGGCCCGCTTGCCGCCCTCGCCTATTACCGCGCGATGACCGGCAGCCGGACATGACTGCAACTGGCGCGCTTCCTTCCTTCACCATCATCATGCCGACTTATCAGCGGCGGGACATGGTGTGCGATGCGGTGAAGGCGCTTGGCAAGATCAACTATGCCGGCCCGTTTGATCTTGTGGTGGTGGTCGATGGGTCAACAGATGGCACCGCTGATGCCTTGCGGAAAATCAGCCTGCCATTTCCGGTGCAGATCATCGAACAGGCCAATGGCGGCCTTGGCCACGCCCGCAATCGCGGCGCGCGCGATGCGTCGAGCGAGATATTGCTGTTTCTCGATGATGACATGATTTGCGATCCGCAAATCCTGACCCATCATGCCCGCAGCCATGCAGAGGGCGCAGAAGCGGTCCTCGGCGACATTCCGCTCGACAATGCATCGCCCGAAGGGTTCCTGACCGAAGGCATTGCCGTTTGGGCAGGCAATTCTGCGGAAGAATCGCAATCTGCTGACCAGCTCGGCCCGTTCCACATGGCAGGCGGGCATCTCTCCGTCCGGCGGGCGGTATTCGAAAAACTGGGCGGGTTTGACACCAGCTATACGGAAAATGGCAATTACGGTCAGGAAGATGCCGATTTCGGTGTGCGCCTGCTGGAAAACCATGAAGTCAGGTTCAATCCCGATGCCGTCAGCCACCACAGATATATTGTCACCCCGCGCGAGAACCTGAAACGCGCATTTTTATCTGCCCGGGCCGATGTGAAATTTGCCCGGCGCCACCCGCAATATGCCCGCGCCCTGTTCGCGCTGAACCACGGATCGCGCAAGATGACGCGTCTGGTCTATCGCCCGCTCGCACGCATTCCCTTGGTGCCGCAGGTGCTGGCAGCCATAGCCGGGGCACTGGCGAGCGTGGCCCTCAAGACCCCGCTTCGTTCCAACCGGCAGATTGCGCGGCTATATTATGGTGCGCGGCAGGTCCTCTATTGGTCCGGCGTTCAGCAGCACGGCGGACTGGCCGATGAAACGCCGCTGCTGATCCTGTGCTATCATGCCATCGCAGACCATGGCGACGATGCCGTGCTGGCTGATTACAGCATTCCTGAAGGCCGCTTCAGAACGCATCTCGCATCACTCGAAAAGCGTGGTTTCACCTTTGTCAGCGCAAATGATGTGCTGGCCCATTACAGCCGCGCGACGCCGCTTCCGCCGCGGCCGGTGCTGCTGACATTCGACGATTGTTACACCGATCTGCTCGCCGTAGCACAAAACGTACTGGCGCCTGCGGGCATCCCGGCATTGGCGTTCTGCGTCACGGCGATGGACAGCGGGACTAATGAATGGGACCAGGCAATCGGCACCAAGGAACTCCGGTTGCTGGATGCAGGCGGCCTGCAAGAACTGGCGCGGCACGGGGTGGAAATCGGCTGCCATTCCCGCACGCACCAGCTCATGACCTCACTTGATGATGGTGTGTTGCGCGGCGAAACCGCAGGAGCCGCGCGTGATTTCGAGGAGAAACTCGGGTTTCGCCCGCGTTTCTTTGCCTATCCCTATGGCGGCAGGGACACGCGCACCATCTCCGCAGTCGCGGCTGCAGGCTATGACGCAGCCTTCGGCCTTGCCGACAAGAAAGCGCGCCTGACCGACAATCTACATGATATTCCGCGGGTGGAAATGCTGGCCAGTGACACACCGTGGCGCTTCTGGCTCAAGACGTCATATCCCCGCCTGTCGACTTTTCTGCGGTCCCGCTATTTTCGCTAGGCGGCGGTAAGTTCTGGCCACCAGCGGATGGTGCGCCAGCCAGCGTTCGCGCCTCACGGCTTTTAGAACCTGCGCCTTGCCGGCAAATTCACTGGCAGCGACATGGGCTGCCAGCCAATCCAGAAACTCCAGCCGCATTCGGGTATAGGTGCCGGTCCTGTGCGCGGTGGCAACGGCGCTGCCATCATGCTGCCGATAATCCAGCCAGACATTGCTGGCGAAGTAAACCGGCGCAGCCAGATAAGCCTTCACGCAAAAGGCCTGGTCTTCATAAAGGCCGGTAAAGCTGTCCTCAAACCCGCCCGTAACGTCAATCGTGCTACGCCTGATCAGCAGGTCGGATGGACATGGAGCAGCTGCCTTCCCCAGCGGATAGATCGCCAGCAACAGGTCCGGCATGGTTGCCAGCGCATCGCTGACTGGCCCGGTTGACACCAGATAATCCTGCCCGCCATTCCAGCTATTCCAGTAATTCACCGTGCCGCAGACCATGCCCGCAGACAGGTGTTTTTCTAGCAGCGCGACCTGATCCTCCAGCTTGCTGCGCCGCCATGCATCATCGGCATCGATAAAGGCGATATAATCGCCCGCAGCATGGGCAAGGCCGAGATTGCGCGACGCGCTCATGCCCCGATTTTCATGGCCGGGGTGGGCGAGGCAGCTAATCCGTCCGGGATATGCGGCGGCAAATTGCTGCGCGATTGCGCCGCTGTCATCAGTAGAACCATCGTCCACCAGCAGGATCTCGAAATCCGCCATGGTCTGTGCCAGCACGCTGTCGATCGCTTCGCGCAGGAAGCGGTCTGCATTGTAGAAAATGCAGATTACCGAAACTCTGGGACTGTCGGCAGAGGCGGGCATAATCCGGCATTGCAGGATTGGCGCCGTGTTGGAAGCCCTGCTACTGGCAAACGCGCATTTCTTGCCGCCCCGCCAGACACATCCTAAGGATTGGCCGATGGACGGGGTCAATTTGTGAAGCCAGCAGGGGGCAATCTTTCCGGCAAGCGTATAGGCCTGCTGACTGCGTCTGTTTCATCGCTCGGCGGCGGGGTGGCAGAAGCGGTTCTGTCGCAGGCACAGATTATCCGTGATCTTGGTGCTGTGCCCGTCATTTTCGCTCTCAACGACGGAAAGACGGACGAAGACGCCCATCGCTTTGCTGGTTTCGAAACTCACATTCAAGACAGGCAAGGGCCAGCCTTTTTCGGCTATGCACAAGACCTGACCGCCGAGATGATGCGCGCAGGGTGCGACATGATGCACCTGCACGGCATCTGGATGTATCCGTCTCGCGCCGGGGCAATCTGGGCGCGGCGAACAGGCAAGCCATATCTCATTTCGCTCCATGGAATGCTTGACCCGTGGATTACCGCACGCGGGCGCTGGAAGAAGGCGCTGGCACGTGCAGGATATGAACGCGATGGATGGCAAAGGGCCGCCACGTTCCATGCGCTGACAGCAGACGAAGCGCAGGATATCGCGCGGGAAACAGGGGCCGCTGACATCAGCATCATCCCCAATGCCGGGCCGCCTGCACAGCCGATATCTGGCAAGTTTCCGCCAGCCGAGGTCATTTTCATCGGCCGCATTCACCCCAAGAAGAACCTTGCAGCATTGGTGGAAGGCTGGCGGCTGGCGGCATCAGGCGGGGCGCTGGAAGGCGCACGGCTGACAATCGCGGGATGGGGTGAACAGGCCCATGTGGCAGAACTGGAAAGCCTGATCGCAGCAGGGCCGGGCGATATCCGCTTCATCGGGCCGGTACATGGCGCGCAGAAGCAGGAATTGCTTGCCCGCGCACGTTTCATGGCGCTGCCATCCCATAGCGAAGGTTTGCCCGTGGCCATTCTGGAAGCATGGGCCACTGGCCATCCCACATTGATGAGCCGTGCCTGCCATTTGCCGCAGGGGTTTGAAGCAGGGGCGGCACTTGATTGCGGCACCGTTGCTGACAGCATTGCGCAGTGCATCAGTGCGGCGATGGTGCTGGACGAAAATGCATGGCGCGCCATGTCGGGCGCGGCGCAGGGTCTTGCCAGAGGGCCTTTTTCGGCCAGTGCGGTGGCGCAGCAATGGGCCGCTGTGTATGGCAGGCTCGCCAATTGGAACCCAACTGCATGACCGGACCGCACACCATGAAGCCCTTGTCGGGCGGGCCCAGCTTCTCCCTTGCGAACAAGCTGGAACGGATCGTCTTCGGCATGGTCTGGCTGGCGCTGGCACGCTTCACACCGCCGCCGCTTCACGGCTGGCGCAGGTTCATCCTGAAGGCGTTTGGCGCAAGAATCGGACGTGGCACCCGCATTCACGCGTCTGTTAAAATATGGCTGCCGCGCAATCTGGAGATTGGCGAATATGCGCTGATCGGGCCCGGTGCGCGGCTCTATAATCAAGGCCGCATCACGGTTGGGGCCAATAGTGTGATCAGCCAGCGTGCGCATATCTGCGCCAGCACCCACTCTATTTCCGACCCTGCTTTTCCGCTGGTAACCCGCCCCGTTGATATCGGTGAAGGCTGCTGGGTTGCTGCCGAGGCATTTGTCGGCCCTGGCGTGGCCATGGGCGCAGGTTGCGTTGTTGCAGCACGCGCCGCCCTGTTTGACGATGGCGATGCAATGGCTGTCTATCGCGGAAATCCGGCGGTGAAGGTAAAGACGCGCAAGCTGGGCTCTGCGCCAGTTGGCGATCTGCCCGCCTGAACGTCAGCGGGCGACCAACTCCGCATCGTCGATCACGACCTCGCCGCTGCCCGGTTTGATCCACAGTGCAAGTGTCTCGCCTGCACATTCGCGTGCGACCAGAAGCTGGCCACCTGTCGCAATATTTCCATCGACCCTGACTGGCAGCTTCGCGCCGGACCCGCAATCGAGCGAGGCAACGATGCGTCCTCCCGCCCCGCTGCCGTCATGCCGGACATTGGCGCGCAGCAGGTAATTTCCCTGGGCGAGGCTGACTGCCTGCGCGAGGAAAATGCGGCTAACGGCCCCAGAATTTGCCACGCTTGCAGCTTGTCCGCCGCCAGAACTCATGAAGCGCAGGCTGAGATCGCCCGAGCCCCGCCGCTGCCAGCCGAATGGGGTCGTATCGGTGGTTGCCGCCACATGCTCGAACCCGCCGTCGACCAGCCCTTCCTCCGGTGCCTGCTGCGGGCAATGGACACGCCAGACAGCCTCTGCCCCGGCGCGCATCCCGCGGTTGATCAGGGCAGTCGCAAATCTGGCCGGACGGATGCAGCCAAGCACCAGCCCCGCATCGCCTGCCGCCACGATCATGGTGCTGCGCGAAGACATCAGCGCATCATCGCCGCGCGATGGCGGATCAAGGTAGCGATCAAGCCAGCTGGTATCGGCGGCCATGCGCCGTGCCAGCGCGGCACGGCCTTGCATATTGCCCGTCATGGGGGCCAGCAGCTGGTCAATTTCAGGCATGGACGGATTGGCGCGCAGCATGGCATCCACGCGCTCTGCCGCGCGCGCATAGTCCCGCTGGTCAATCGCCGCTTCGTACCAATAGGCCTGCGTCAAAGGTTCGCGCCAGCCGAAACCTGCGGCAATGCGGAAGGCGTTTTCAGCTTCTGGAAATTGGCCCTTCGCCAGCAGCGCTGTCCCCAGCAGGGCGGCTGGCTGGCGGTGCAAAGGGTCCGATTTCACCGCTTTCAGGGCTGCGATGCGCGCAGCTTCTGCATTGCCCTGCAGCAAGGCGCGGGATGCATCCGCGCGATCTGACGCTGCACGAAACGGGGCAGGAACCAGCCGCGAAACCATGGGCTGCGTCTGGCTTATACGGTCAAGCCCGCTGCCCCAGACGGACAGAGCATAGACCCCAGCGAGGCCGGAGATAGCCAGCCGCGCTGCCAGCCCGTGGCGCCCTGCCAGACGGGTGGCAGGACCGGCCATCAGTCCTTGGCACCGTCGGCGTAGCGATAATATTCATAGCCATAATAGGCAGAATACTGGTTGCCGGCCTTTTCAGGGTCGAACTTTGTCAGCAATGCGCCCAGCAGCACTGGATCAGTTCCGCGCAAGCGGCGAAGCGCGGATTTCACTTGCCCGCTGCGCCCGCGGTTCGATTCCACGACGAACATCGTGCCATCGGCCAGCGCCGCAATCATCGGCGCATCGGCAAGGCCAAGCACTGGAGGGCTGTCGATGATAACCACGTCATAGACAGCAGCGAGTTCTTCCATCAACTGGGCCATGCGCGGCGATGAAACCAGCTCTGCAGGGCCAGGCGGCAGCGGGCCGGACGGAATAAGGTCGAATGGCCCAGCTTCGACAGCAACGCGCACGTCTTCGATGGATGCCTGCCCCGTCAGCAGGTCCGACAGGCCGCGTTCGTTGGCGATACCGGCGCTGCCATGCAGTGACGGGCGGCGCATATCCGCATCGATCAGCACCACGCGCATGCCCAGCTTGCCGAAGCCGCGGGCCAGAGCCTGGCTGGTGGTGCTTTTGCCCTCGGTCGGCTGCGCGCTGGTAACTGCGATGATTTTGGGCAGGCCATCCTGCGTCGAATAGATGAGCGAGCCCCGCAGCGAATTATACGCCTCGGTAATGGGTGACTTGGGATCTTCCAGCTCTTCGGTCGGGCTGTCCATCTGGCTGCGCGGAATGACCCCGAGCAGAGGCAGGCCGAGTTTGCTTTCGACATCTTCCGGGACGCGGATGACATCATCCAGCTGGTCGCGCAGGAACACTACCGCGCCTGCAAGGCCGACACCCAGCAACAGCGCAATGACAAGGTTTCGGATCAAATCGGGCGATGATGGAACCAGCGGCGGATCGGCCTTGTCGATGATCGAAAGGTTGCTGGTGGCAACGCCTGCAGATGCATTCAACTCGCGGTAGCGTTGCAACAGGCCGTCATAGATCGACCGGTTGGTATCAGCTTCGCGGGCCAGCGTATTATACCGCACCGACCGGTCCTGTTCGGCAAGGGTCGCGCCTTCCAGCCGCTTTACCTGCGCCTGCAATTGCC
>JAHEAX010000039.1 GCA_024642525.1 Erythrobacteraceae bacterium
CGTTCTTCCGGGCTCATCTTGCCAAGCGTTTTCAGCAGCTGGCTGATCCAGCCCTGTTTGCCCAATGCGTCGATCCGCAGCGCTTCGACAGCGTCGAGCGTGTCGGCAGCGTTGATGGCAGCCAGGCTTGTGTCTTTACGGTTTTGCAATTCACTCATGGGCACGCCCGCTAGCGCCAATCGGCGCGCAACGCAAAGCAGGAGTATGTCTGATGGCAAATCCCCTGCCCGAAAACCCAACCTGTCAAACTCCGCCCACCAGCCAAGCCGGGCTTTGCAATGCTGGGCCAAAAGAAAAGGCGGCCCCGAAGGACCGCCTTTGCATTAATCAGAACTGGTGATCAGTTCAGGCTGGAAGAGCCTTCTTCGCCTGTTCGATGATCGTCTTGAAAGCAGCGCCTTCGTTCATCGCCAGATCCGCCATGACCTTGCGGTCAAGTTCGATGCCGGCCAGCTTGGTGCCGTGCATGAACTGCGAATAGGTAAGGCCTTCGGCGCGAACCGCGGCGTTGATGCGCTGGATCCACAGGGCGCGGAAGCTGCGCTTCTTAACCTTGCGGTCGCGATATGCATACTGGCCAGCCTTTTCGACGGCCTGGCGTGCAACGCGAATCGTATTCTTGCGGCGACCGCGATAGCCCTTGGCCTGATCGAGTAACCGTTTGTGCTTCTGGCGGGTCGTAACACCGCGTTTAATGCGTGGCATAGTCTAGTACTCCTGTAATCCGAACCGGCTCAATCGAGGCCGTAGGGGGCCCATTTCTTGATCGTCCGCGCATCGGCATCGGAGATCACGGAAGTGCCACGGTTCTGGCGGATGTACTTGGCATTGTGGTGCGTCAGGCGGTGGCGCTTGCCAGCCACACCGTGCTTCACTTTGCCGGTTGCGGTGATTTTGAAGCGCTTCTTCACACCGCTCTTGGTCTTCAGTTTGGGCATTTTCGTTCTCCCTAAGGAATATGGGTCAGAAACACGCTTCGTTGGCCCTGGCAGCCCTTACAGCCAGGCCAACTCATGAATCACGTGTAGTGAAGCGCGGGCCAATAAGCCCAAGCCTGTAAAATGGCAAGCCTTGTGAGCAGCGCCAATTCAAAAGCCCGAAAGACCCGCCAGAATGCGCCCCTGGTTAATGGCCGCGTGCCATTAATGACCGTGAGAAAGCGCCTCGATCACATCTTCCAGCCGAGCAGGATCACCCAGCGCCAGCACATCGCCTGCCGATGCCGCGTGCAATGGTTCGCCGTTCCAGTCGCACACCATGCCGCCTGCACCTTCGACCACAGGCACCAATGCCGCGAAATCGTGCAGCTTCAGCCCAGCTTCGCACACAAGGTCGAGATGGCCCGATGCCAGCATGGCATAATTATAGCAGTCACCGCCCATCACCATCCGTTTGTGATCCGTGCGCGCAGCCAGAGCCATGAAATGTTCGCCCTGGTGCGGGTCGAAATAATGCGGGCCGGTGGTGGCCAGCGTTGCTTCTGCCAGTTCGCGGCAGGGCCTCGTCGTGACAGGCTGGCCGTTCAGCGTAGTCGGCTTGCCGGTAACGCCCAGCCACCGTTCGCCGAGTATCGGCTGGTCAATCATGCCCAGTACCGGCCAGCCATCCACCAGCAACGCAATCAAAGTGCCGAAGATGGGCCTGCCAGCCAGAAACGCAGTGGTCCCGTCAATCGGATCGAGCACCCATTGGCGGCCCGACTGGCCCTCAGATGTGCCGAATTCCTCCCCGGCAACACCATCCTGAGGCACTTCCGCCCTCAGGATGCGGCGCATGGCTTCTTCGGCCGCGCGATCTGCTTCGGTCACCGGCGTTGCATCATCCTTGCGTTCGGCAAGAACGCTACGGAAGTGCGGCTTGATCGCCGCGCCTGCAACATCGGCAAGTCGCTGCGCCAGCGCGATATCGTTTCTAAGGTCCATCATCCGCCAATTGCCACCTGCCGCCCCACGGTCAAGCCCGCACACACAGGATGTGAAAATATCCCGCCATTGGAATATCTACCATGACCCGGTGAAATAAGATTACCGTTGTCACAAGTTTGAAATTCGGCTGCCCTTGCATTATCATGCTGCGGTCAGGAACAGGAATTCGTAATTTTAGATCGAGAATGGAGCTTGTCGCTTTTATTCATTGTCAGCACGAATGGTTATTGCTTTTAATTAGCTTATCCCGCCCAAGGGGCGAAAGGCGAAAAAATAAGTGCGTACGGATCGCAAGATGAATTCTGATAATACCAGACCGCGGGACGGTTTCGCAGCGCATGACAATGAAGCGCGGGCTGGCCTCAGGCCTGTCACAGGCTCCACGCCTGATGGCGTTCCGCTGGCATTCAATCGCGCGCCGGTTGAAGAACTGGCACCGTGGATCGGGCGGATGATGGTCGCAGTTGCCCGGGGCACGGACGAGATCACTCGGTCGGGCCTGCTGTGCAATGATGCTGGCTATGTGCGGACCGCCGTATCGGTCGACTGGGTGGCAGAAACTGCTGACGGGCCGATGGAAATCCGCGACCAGACATTCCTGTGCGGCCAGCACACCAGGGCCATGCCGATGAAATTCACCGGCGGCATCGAAGTGGCAGGCTTCATGCTGAAACCCGGCGCAATGCGCAGCCTGTGGGGCGTGGATGACGGCGCACTGGTCGATCGCATCAAGGGCATGGATTTTGTCGGCGTCGACGACCGTGAACTGACCGACCTTCATTATCCCGGCATCAGCCCCGAAGACTGGCTTTCGGCCATCGAAAACTGGCTGCTGCATTCGATCAAATCGCGCGGGGTGGCCCCGCCCGACCGCCTGGCGCAGGATTTCGAGGAAGCGGCCTTTGCCGACCCCAACCAGTCGATCTTCGATTTTGCAGAAAAGCACAATGTCACGGTCCGCACCTTGCAGCGCGCCATCAAGCGCAGCTTCGGCCTGACGCCCAAGCAGGTGATGAGGCGCGCCCGCACACTGGACCTTGCCACGCGGCTATGCGGCGTTGCTGACGAGGATGAAGGCGTAGAAATCCAGCTCCGCTTTTTCGACCAGTCACACGAGATCCGCGAGTTCACCGGCTTTTTCGGGATGACCCCGCGCCAGTTTCTGACTGACCGGCAAGGGCTACTGACGCTCAGCCTCGAAATCCGTCAGGCACGGCGGCTGGAACTGCTCGACCGGATTGCGCCCGATGCGGTTCGCCCGTGGATGCGCGATCCGCTGCGGCCTGCATCATCGGTCAGGACCAACTGACCATGGCGGAGGGGCACGCCAGCCACCGGCTGGTCAACATCATTTCACAAAGCGCGGAAACAGCAGATGGCCAGCCCCTGTCCATCAGCCGCGCGCCAGCCGACGACCTGGCCCCGTGGATTGCCCGTATCCATGCGACCAAGGCACTCGTCGAAGGCAACCAGACGATCATGTGCGGGATGTTTTCCGACACGGCAGTGCTACGCATATTGCTTGACGGGGACTGGCACGCCGAAACGAGAGACGGGCCGTTTTTCAATCGCCGCAAACCCATCTTCTTCGGGCCGCATTCAAAGCGGATGCCGGGCAGTGTACGAGGCAATTTTGCGACCGTCGCCGTGTCGCTCATGCCAGGTGCCTGCCATGCGCTGAGCGGACCTGATGTGCCCGGTGTGATTGACCGGCTTGTTACTTTTGATGACCTTGGGGGCGACAGTGACGCATTGATGGCCCTGTTCCCCGAAGACGCCAGCCAGACAGAATGGATGGACGCGCTGGAAAATTACATGCGCGCCCTCATTACAGAGCGCGGCCTGACGGAACCGGACCCTGTGACCCAGCGGTTTGACGCAATCGCCTTTGCCAATCCCAACATCAAGGTAAAGGATTTTGCCAAGGATAACGGGATCGAGCTGAAGCAGCTCGAACGCATCATCAAACGGGACTTTGGCCTGCCACCCAAACAGGTGCTGCGCCGCGCCCGCGCGCTCGACATGGCAGCACATCTCAAGGGAGTTGCCGACGCATCCGAGGCGGAGGAACTGGCGCTACGCTATTTTGACCAGTCCCACCTCAACCGCGATTTCGTGGATCTGTTCGGCATGACGCCGACCCAGTTTGTCCGCACACCGCAGCCGCTGATGACGCTGACGCTGGAACACCGCCAGGCGCGGCGGCTGGAAGTGCTGAAACGGGTAGAACCTGATTCGATCATGCCGTGGCAGGCACTGCCCGACACCGTCAGTCGAACAGAGAACTGACCGAGCTTTCATCGGCAATCCGGCGCACGGCTTCACCGATCAGCGGCGCAACGGTGAGAATGCGGATGCGGTCACTATCAAGCGCTGCATCGGTCGGCCGAATGGTGTCTGAAATCACCAGTTCCTTCAGCGCCGAATCGTTCACCCGCGCAACTGCGCCGCCTGAAAGCACGCCGTGCGTAATATAGGCCGCAACGCTGCTTGCACCCTGATCGAGCAAGGCCTGCGCCGCATTGCAAAGCGTGCCGCCCGAATCGACGATATCGTCGATCAGGATGCAGTGACGGCCCTGCACATCGCCGATGATGTTCATGACTTCCGATTCGCCCGGGCGATCACGCCGCTTGTCGACGATGGCCAGCGGCGCATTGTCGAGCCGCTTGGCCAGGGCGCGGGCGCGGACAACACCGCCAACGTCAGGTGAAACGACCATCAGGTCCTGGTCACCGTAACGTGCCTGGATATCTGCGGCCATGACTGGCGCTGCATAGAGATTATCGGTTGGAATA
>JAHEAX010000040.1 GCA_024642525.1 Erythrobacteraceae bacterium
CGCCCGCCGTGACGATAATATTGTGGATGCGTGCCATCGGGGTCAGCCCCTGCTCCTTCAGCACTTTTTCCGAAACGATCAGCGCCGCGCTCGATCCGTCACAGATCTGGCTGGAAGACGCTGCGGTAATGCGGCCCTTCTCGCTCAGCAGCTTGACGGAAGAGATGCTTTCCAGCGTTGCATCAAAACGGATGCCTTCATCCACCGTATGCTGCTGCTGGCCTTCGGGCGTTTCGATGGTGATAGGCACGATTTCGGCGTTGAAAGCGCCCGCATTGGTGGCGGCGATGGCGCGCATATGGCTTTCCAGCGCGAACCGGTCGAGATCGTCCTTGGTGAACCCGTGTTTGTCCACGATCATTTCTGCGCCCATAAACTGGGACCACATGATGCCGGGATATTTTTTCTCCAGACCGGGCGATTTATACATGCCCAGCCCTTCCTTCATGTGGAAGGTGGCGGTCGAACCCATCGGAACGCGGCTCATGCTTTCGATACCGGCCGCGATCACCACATCCTGCGTGCCGGACATGATCGCCTGAGCGGCAAACTGGATCGCCTGCTGCGAAGAACCGCACTGACGGTCAATCGTCACTGCAGGGGTGGATTGCGGCAAGGTCCCGGATGCCAGCACCGCATTGCGGCCCACTTGCATGGACTGTTCGCCACCCTGGCTGACGCAGCCCATGATGACATCATCGACCGAATTGGGGTCCACGCCGGTGCGCGTGACCAGCGCATCCAGCGATGCTGCGGCCAGATCCACCGGATGAACACCGGCAAGCCGCCCGCCGCGGCGTCCGCCAGCTGTTCTTACCGCATCGACAATATAGGCTGTGGCCATCTTCATCTTCTCCCGTTCCAGCCTGTCATCCGCATTGAATGCGTGCAGGCAAGGTTTCAATTTGCCACGGGGTTAAGGTGCAGCGTTTGCACGGTCAAGCACCACTGGCATCCCAGACCTTGCAGTTTGAACCGCTGGCCCGATTGGCTGCCCGCCTTGCCATTTGCAGGCAGAGGATATTAGAGAGGATTTCCGCCAATCTCATTCATTTTCGGCAAATCGGCAGATGTCCAGAAAGCTATTCGAACTTAATCCGGATATCGACCGGCAGGCCCTTGCGGCGCAATTCGCCCCGCACAGACGCGTGCAGGTGAAGGACATTCTCACCCGGCAAACGGCCGAGGAAATCCGCTCGATTCTCGGCCAGCAAACCCCCTGGGGCATCGCAACGCAGGCTGGGTCAAGCGATGTTCCCGGCCCACAAGCGGTCAATGCTGCTGATCTGCAGACGGCAGAAGGCCGGCAGAAATTGCAGGCAGACGCACAGGCCGCGCATCTGGCTGCCGCAAGAGGCGACTATGCCTTCATCTATGCCCGCTATTCCCTCGTCGAAGGGTATCTGGGCAAATGGAATGAAGGTGGCCCGCACGACTTGCTGCTGGAATATCTCAATACGCCGGAATTTCTGCAGCTGGTTGGCGATATCACCGGCATTGAAGGGCTGGTGAAAGCTGACGGCAATGCGACCCTGTTCGGGCAGAACCATTTCCTCGGCAGCCATAGCGACAAGCAAGCCGAACAGGGCTGGCGCGTTGCCTATGTCCTCAACATGACAGTTGACGACTGGAAGCCGGACTGGGGCGGATACCTGCAGTTTTTCGACGATGACGGCGATATCGTCCAGGGGTTCAAGCCGCAGTTCAACACGTTGAACCTGTTTCTTGTGCCCCAGCCCCATGCGGTTTCACTGGTGGCACCATTTGCGCCTGTAGGTCGCTTCGCCATCAGCGGTTGGTTCCGCGACAAGTGAGCGTTCCAGCCCCGCAGCAGTTTCGTGACCGCGCGTTGGCGGCCGAACGCAGCGGCAATATGGCAGAGGCCGCCACAATTTTCGCCAGCGCAATGGCTGCCCACCCTGCCGATGCCCATCTGGCAAACAGCGCCGCCAATCTCGCCATGCGGATGGGCAACTTTACCCTTGCCGAACAGCAATTTGCGGCTGCCGCGCGCATTGCCCCCAATGAACTGGAGTTTGGGCTGAACCGGGCGATCGCCCTGTCACGCGCTGGGCGCGATCACGAAGCCATCGCCGTTCTGGAGCAGATTGAACCTTTGGGGCGCAGCAATGCCAAATATTGCTCAGCCCGAGGCACGGCGGAACGAAGCGTCGGCAATCTCGCCAATGCTGCCCGCTGGTATGAAAATGCTCTCGCGATAGATCCGCGGCACCCCCGCGCTTTGCAGGGCCGTGCAAGAGTGGCGATCGAGCAGGGGGAAGCAGATGCCCCTGCCCGTTTCGAACGGGCACTGGCGGTCACCCCTGCCGATGCCGACTTGTGGCTTGGCAGGGCGCAATCACTGGACGTGGCGGGCGAGGTGATGGCAGCACGCGAGATTGCCGAAACGCTGGTTCAACAGGCACCGCATTGGGCCGAGGGGCTTCGCTTTCTCGCCCAATTGAAGCTGGCAGCTGGCGATCCGGATTTTGCAGACCACTACGCCGATGCCGCCAGGAAAATGCCGCAGGATGCCGGCATTGCCTTTGGCCATATCAGCGCACTGGCCGACACAGACCGCTTTGCAGAAGCCTGCGAAGTGGCGGCAGCCGCGCGGCAGCGGTTCGGGCAAATGGAGCAATTTGCGCTGCTGGAAGCCATCAATGCCGGCTCTGCCGGTGACGACGAACGGGCGCAGGCGGTGTTTCAGCCATTGCAGCTCGATACACCCGACAGGTTCCTGCACGAAGCACGCCACCGCATCCGTCGGGGCGAATTCGATATCGCCGAGCAGATGCTTGGGCGCGTGCTGGCCGCTGATCCGTGGAATATATCGCCATGGGCGCTGCTGGGCATTGTCTGGCGGTTGAAGGACGACCCGCGTGCGCAATGGCTGCACGAACAGGCTGGCCTTGTCTGCCTGCTGCCGCTGGTGGGGGCGCATGATATTCTGCCGGATGCGATACCGCTTCTGCACCAGTTGCACGATGGATCGCCTTTGCCGCTTGGCCAGTCGCTTCGGGGCGGCACACAAACACGGGGCCGGTTGTTTGACCGCACAGAAGAACCGCTGGCTCGCCTTCATTCTAGCTTGTTGCAAACTCTGGAGAATTACCGTGCAGGCTTAACTGCGCGGGATGATAGGCATCCCCTCCTTCGCCACCGCGAAACGCCGTGGAAATTGGCGGGTTCGTGGTCTGTCAGGCTGGATGGCGGCGGGGATTATCATACTTCGCACATTCATCCGCAGGGCATCCTATCATCAGCACTTTATCTCGAATTTCCGCCAGCTGCTGACGATGAAGATCAGGAAGGCTGGCTGGAAATCGGGCGGCCGCCGCCCGATCTGCGGCTGGATTTGCCCCCTATCAAAGTCATTCGGCCAAGGCCGGGCCACCTCGCGCTGTTCCCCAGCACCCTTTACCATGGTACTCGGCCGTTCAGTTCAGGCAGGAGGATGACCGTGGCTTTCGACGTGACCGTGAGGGAACGCCCGTGAGCACGAGCGCAAGCGATAAAGCTGCCTGGAACGATTTCTGGTCGAAAGATACGCCCAAAGGTCAGTCAACCGGATGCCTGCCGGGCGCCACCGGCGCGATCGCATCGCTTCAGCAGGCGGAATGGCAGACCTTCGCCAAAAGACTTCCGCGCAAGGCACGCGTGCTCGATCTTGCTTCGGGAGACGGCGTTGTGATGGGCTGGATGCTGAAAGTGCGGCCCGATATCAAACCTGTGGGCGTTGACCTGGCGCAGGAGCTTCCCGATCCGCCCAAGGGGGCGAAACTTCGCTGCGGGATAGCGATGGAAGACCTGCCATTTCCCGACAGACAATTTGCGGCGGTCGTAAGCCAGTTCGGCTTTGAATACGGATATACCGAAGAAGCAGCAGCAGAAGTCGCCCGCGTGCTGCAGGTTGATGGCGAAGTGGGTCTGATTACTCACCGGCAGGATGGCCCCATTCTGGCGCATAATCTGAGGCGGCGCGAAGAGATAAGCTGGGCGCTGCGTGAACGCGATCTTTTCACGGTCGCACGCAGCAGCCTCAAACTGCGCGCAGCCGGCCTTGCAGCAATACCGCAGGCGATCACATCTGCCCCTGCGGAAGGTGCGCAGCAATTGGGTCCACAATCCGCTGCCTGGGAAATAGCAGAAGCGATCCGCCAGACGTTGCAACTGGGTATGCGCGAACATCCACAGCGCGTGGACCAGACGCTGTCCATGATCGAGGCAAAGGCGGAGAATGAACTGGGGCGCATCGCTTCATTGGAAGCCGCCTGCGCGCGGACCAGTGCTGAGCATGACTTTGTCGGCGCGATGGAAGCCGGTGGTTTACGCCAGATCGAGAAACAGCCCCTGATCGATCCAGCTTCCGGCAAGCCCTTTGCAGATTTCAGGACGCTCGTCCGCACCCACTAAATGTCAGACACGCAGGTGAAATGGGCTCCGCAGCCTGCTGGCTTCGCCACGCCTGCGCTCAACGCAAAATGCTGAAGCCAAAGAAAAAGGGCGGCGAACCCGAAGGTCCGCCGCCCCTTTCACGTGCCGCAAATGCGGCCCGCTAATTCTAGAACTTCAGGTTAACCGAAGCGAAGAAGTCGCGGCCAAGCACGTCGTATGTGCTCGGGTAGGTGTTTGCCTGTTCCTGGTTATCACCAAGCAGCAGACCGTTGCTGCGGTTGGTTACATAAC
>JAHEAX010000041.1 GCA_024642525.1 Erythrobacteraceae bacterium
CGGAGCGTATCGGAACCTGCGCCTGTATCGGCAAAGGCAGGGGCAGGTGCCGCCAGAAGCGCAGCAACAGCAACGCCGGTCAGAAAAGTCCGCATGGGTGTATTCTCCAGATCAAGTCCTGTGGTTTCGTTCAGCAGCGCGACTAGCGCGCCTTGTATCCCGGTTTACGCCCTCATTTCTGGTTCGCGTAAACCTTGATGAGGTCGTAAAGAAAATCACGCCCGACATAGAGCGAGCGGGTCTGGATGCGTTCATTCAGCCCATGCACGCCGTCGCCTTCGTCACTGCCCCACATGCCCGGCATCCCGTATGAAGGGATGCCCACAGCGGTAAGGAAAGTCGAATCGGTATAGCCGTTCGACATGACCGGCACGAGTGGAACACCAGGGAAATACTGTTCGACCAGTGCCTCGGCAGGGCCAAGCACCTTGGGATCGAGCGGCGGTGCCGGCGGGGCCGGACGCTTTGGCGGAAGGACCGTTATCTCCACGCCAGGATCAGCCACAATCGCGGCCAGCTCGGCCTGTATCGCCTCGACACTATGGCCAGGGAAAATCCGGCAATTGACATAGGCGCCGGCGCGCTGGGCCAGCGCATTTCGCGCATGTCCGGCATCCAGCATCGTGGCCACGCAGGTAGTGCGCAGGTTGGAATGCAGGAAGGCGTTTTCGTTCACCACTGCTTCTGCCGCAGCATCGGCCGGGTTGGCCGCCAGCGCCACCATGGCCGCGCCCAGTTCATCGCCGCGGCCCTTGCCGCCTTCGCGGAAATAGGTGCGCGTCGTGTCATTCATTTCAAGCGGAAATTCATGCGCCTCCAGCTTCTGCAATGCGTGCATCAGCTGGTAAATGGCATTGTCCGGCCGCGGGACCGAGCTGTGGCCGCCGGGGTTGCGCGTTTCGAGGCGATAGGTGGCAAAGGTTTTCTCGCCCACCTGGATGTTCTGTTCGACCACCTTGCCATCGGCATCGCTGGAACCGCCGCCCCCTTCATTCAGGGCAAATTCGGCGTCGATCAGGTCGCGCTTGTTGGCCGCCAGCCATTCCGCACCATTGAAGGCGCCATTGGTTTCCTCGCCGCAGGTAAGCGCGATCTTGAACGTCCGCTTCGGCTTGTAACCGGCCTTCTGGAAACGGATCACGGTATCGACCAGCACTGCGGCCATCGCCTTGTCGTCCGCCACGCCGCGGGCATAGAAATACCCGTTTTCCTCCACCATGGTGAAGGGGTCGCGCTGCCAGTCCTCGCGCTTCGCCTCGACCACGTCGATATGGGCGATGGCAAGGATCGGTTTCAGCATCCTGGACGTTCCGGGATAGACGGCCACCAGCCCGCCATCCTTGGGGTGCGCCGGGTCGGCAAAAAGGGTTATCTGGCTGTCAGGCACACCGGCTGCTTTCAGCCGGGCAGCCATGCGTTCAGCAGCCAGTGTGCAGCTGCCCGAAGAAAGCGTGGTGTTGGTTTCGACCAGTTCCTTGAAAAGGGACACGAATTCGCGCTGGTCGGGCCTGATTTCCTGTGCCTGCCCTACCACCGGAAATGCGGCCAGCATGGTGGCTGCAAGCCCTGCGATTGCCCCGGTCCCGAAATCACGCATCAAATGGCCCCTCCTCGATCACATGGTGCTGGTTTGACCATGAATTGCCTGTGGATGGAAGGGGGCATCGCGCCTTCCTAATCGGGGCGTCTGTCCCTATATAGACAGGATGAGTGAAACACCTGAAAACCAGCCCGGCGCCGCACCTGCCGCCGCCAGCGAAACTTCGGCCAAAGCCGTTCCCAACCAGAACCAGTATGGCGCAGATTCAATCAAGGTTCTCAAGGGCCTGGACGCGGTGCGCAAGCGACCGGGGATGTATATTGGCGATACTGACGATGGTTCGGGCCTGCACCACATGGTGTTCGAAGTATCGGACAATGCAATCGACGAAGCGCTGGCAGGCCATTGCGACCTGGTGCTGATCGAACTCAATGCAGATGGTTCCGTCTCGGTCGAAGACAATGGCCGCGGCATTCCGGTGGATATGCACAAGGAAGAAGGCGTTTCTGCAGCAGAAGTCATCATGACGCAGCTGCACGCCGGCGGTAAGTTCGAAAACACTTCGGATGAAAACGCCTACAAGGTTTCCGGCGGCCTCCACGGTGTGGGCGTGTCTGTTGTAAATGCCCTGTCCGAATGGCTGGAACTGACCATCTGGCGCGATGGCAAGGAACACTGGATGCGGTTCGAGCATGGCGACACGGTCGCCCCGCTCATCGAAAAGGGTGATGCACCGCCTGCCGAAGATGGCGGACCGCGCAAGGGCACCCGCGTCACTTTCCAGGCCAGCCACGACACGTTCAAGAACGTGACCGATTTCGACTTTGAAAAGCTGGAGCATCGCTACCGCGAACTGGCCTTCCTCAATTCCGGCGTTCACATCAAGCTGCGCGACAAGCGCGGCGAGGAAATGGCCGAGCACGATCTGTATTACGAAGGCGGCATTGCAGCCTTCGTGAAATATCTCGATCGCAACAAGGTTGCCCTCATCCCCGAAGCCATCGCCATTTCGGCAGAGCGGGACGGGATCGGCATCGACGTGGCGCTGGAATGGAACGATTCCTATTACGAAAACGTCCTGTGCTTCACCAACAACATTCCCCAGCGCGATGGGGGCACGCATCTGGCCGCTTTCCGTGCGGCACTGACCCGCACGCTGAATGGCTATGCCGACCGTTCGGGCGCGCTGAAAAAGGAGAAAGTCTCTCTTTCGGGCGAAGATATGCGCGAAGGTCTGACCGCCATCGTGTCGGTCAAGCTGCCTGATCCCAAGTTCAGTTCGCAGACCAAGGACAAGCTGGTTTCTTCCGAAGTCCGCCAGCCGCTGGAAAGCCTGATGGCTGACAAGATGAGCGACTGGCTGGAAGAAAATCCGGCCCACGCAAAAACCATCGTCCAGAAAATCATCGATGCCGCAGCCGCCCGCGAAGCCGCCAAGAAGGCCCGCGAACTGACGCGGCGCAAGGGCGCGATGGATATTGCATCCCTGCCCGGCAAGCTGGCCGATTGCCAGGAACGCGACCCCGCCAAATCCGAACTGTTCCTGGTCGAAGGCGATTCCGCAGGTGGCAGTGCCAAGCAGGGCCGCGACCGCCACTATCAGGCGATCCTGCCGCTGAAGGGCAAGATCCTCAACGTGGAACGCGCCCGGTTTGACCGTATCATTTCCTCCAAGGAAGTGGGCACGCTGATCCAGGCGATGGGCACTGGCATTCGCGATGAATTCAACATCGAGAAGCTGCGCTATCACAAGATCGTGATCATGACCGACGCTGACGTCGACGGCGCGCATATCCGCACCCTGCTGCTGACTTTCTTCCATCGCCAGATGCCGGAAATTATCCGCAACGGCCATTTGTTCATTGCCCAGCCGCCATTGTTCAAGGTCGCCAAGGGCCGCAGCGAAGTTTATCTGAAAGACCAGGCCGCGCTGGACCGCTACCTTGTCGAAGGCGGGCTGCAGGGCCGTGTACTGGAAAGCAGCACCGGCGCACGCACCGGCGCTGATCTCGCCAGCCTGGTGGACCATGCGCTGCGTATTCGCAATCTCATGGCCTTCGTGCCGCGCAAATATGACCCGGCCCTTATCGAAGCAATGGCACTGGCGGGCGTGCTAGATCCAACGCTCGACCGTGCAGGCCGCGAAGCAGCACTGGCCAATGCCGCGCGCCGCCTGAAGTTGGGCGACAGCGAAGCAAACTGGTCTGCTTCGCTGCGCGAGGACGGCTCTGCCCGTTTCGACCGGCTGTGGCGCGGCGTGACCGATGTTCATGAGATCGAAGCCGCATTCCTTGTCAGCGCAGAAGCGCGCAAGATGCACAAGATCGCCATGGAACAGGCGGATGTGTACGAAAACCCGTCGCGCCTGGTGAAAGCTTCTGCCGATGTGCAGGTGGAAGATGCAGATGCGGCAGACGATGGCGATAATGATGCGCCGGTCATTTCGGGTGAGGAATCCATCACCCGCCCGACCCAGTTGCTCGACACCGTGCTGGCCGCTGGCCGCAAGGGCCTGTCGATTGCCCGGTACAAGGGCCTGGGCGAAATGAACGCGGACCAATTGTGGGAAACCACGCTTGATCCGGACAATCGCGCCTTGCTGCAGGTGAAAGTCGAAGATGCCGATGTGACGGATGAAATCTTCACCCGCCTGATGGGCGATATCGTCGAACCGCGCCGCGAGTTCATTCAGGAAAATGCGCTGAACGTCGCCAATCTGGATACCTGAGGCTTTGGACGGGGCGCTCGTCCAGCTGGTTGCGCTCGGCGTTATACTGGCAGGGGCGGGCTGGCTGGCCGTGGTGGGCGCGGTTTGCGCCTTCCGGCCAGACCTTGCGCTGGCACAGCTGGGCCGCATGGGCGGCACATGGGCCATCCAGATCGGCGAACATGTCTTGCGCGCAGCGGCAGGCGCTGGGCTTGTTGTTCGGGCAGATTTTTCCCGCGTGCCGCAAGTGTTCGCCATAGCAGGCTGGTTCATCCTGCTTTCGTCCATCGCTATCTTGATCGCTCCGCGCAAATGGCACCATGCCTATTCACAGTGGTGGGCAAAGCGGTTGCC
>JAHEAX010000042.1 GCA_024642525.1 Erythrobacteraceae bacterium
TGGAAGACCGCGAAGTGATGGAAGCACTGGTCCCTGGCAGCACGGCAGAACTGCCCGATGAAACAGACTGGCCCAAGCAGGAACGGGTCATCTCCATCCGCGGCCTGACGCCGGGGGTTGGTTTCCAGCTGGCCGAATGCTGCCGCCCTGTCCCGGGCGACCGAATTGTTGGCCTGCGCAAGGCGGGCGAGGGGGTGGAGGTACATGCCATTTCCTGTTTCAGCCTTGCCAGCGGCATCGATGCGGACTGGCTGGACCTTTCATGGGGCAACAGATCGCAGGGCGCGATCGGCAGGCTGCGCATCACCTTGTATGACCGGCCCGGCACTCTTGCCGAAATGGCGGGCATATTTGCCCAGAATGTCGCCAATGTGAAAATGCTGGAGCAAGTGCAGCAGGACCATCCATTCTCGACCTATGAAGTCGATCTGGAAGTGCAGGATCTGGCGCATCTTACCCGCATCACCAGCGCGCTGCGCGCCAGCGATGCAGTGGCGCAGGCAGACCGGATTTGACCCGGTGCCGGTAATCGGGATCGACCACGTGCAATTGGCCATGCCCGCAGGCTGCGAGGATGATGCCCGCCATTTCTACACCGACATACTTGGTCTGATAGAGACGCCGAAGCCTGCAGATCTTGCAGCGCGCTGCGGGTGTTGGTTCGCAGGTGGCACGGCGCATATTCATCTGGGCGTGGAAGAACCGTTTTCTCCTGCCAGAAAGGCCCATCCTGCATTGCTGGTGGATGATCTTGGCAATATGGTTGCATCGCTGGAAGGCTGCGGTGTCACCGTCACTCCGGGCAAGCCGTTGGCAGGCTATGAACGCTGCGATATTCACGACCCGTTCGGCAACCACATAGAGATCATGCAGCGCCTCTAAAGGGTGATTGTCACCTCCATAGGGTCATTCTCGGCCAGGTCTTCTGCACGCCGGATTTCCTTTTTGACAGGAAGCATCCAGCCGCCCGACTTGGCGGGAAAAACCGAAGTGCTCCACTTGCTGGCACCAACCGATACATCCACTTTCAAGGAACCCCAGCCGCGCTGGCGGCCTTCTTCCAGCTTGCGCATCAGGGCAATGGTGGAAAGTGTTTCGCCCGCTTCCCCGTCAATGGTGATAAAGAACCACGCCGCGCCGCCATTGCCATTCCATCGCCAAAGTGGCGCGGTATGCCTGATGGTGTCGCTCATTTCGGGGCCGTTACACGCCTGACCGGCACCGGGATGTTGCAGATATCCGCGCCGCCTGCGGGCACGATAAAGAACGGATCGCGGCGGTTGGAACGTGCATCGGCATATTTGGCGAAGCTCTGGCTCTCGGTCGAAAGATATTCGAACGTGGGTCTGTCTGCTTGCGCCAATTCGCTCGCCAGCCTGATGGAGGCGATCGGCACGCGCTTTGACGTGTCTTCATAAAAACCCAGCCCGCCTTTGCCACGCGGAAGGCTGGACATATGTTCGATGCCTTCAACGACCCGCCCGACCAGCGCAATATTGCGGTCCAGGTGACGCGGTGCATGGCCGATCACGGCATAAAGTTCGGCCCCGCTGCCTGCATCGGGCGAATAGCCCCTGCCAACGCCGACCATGCCATAGCAATGCACAGGCCACGCTGCATCTCCGTCAACCCCGACAGGCCAACCCTTTTCGAATGTTGAAACGCCCGAATAGGGGTCCTCGCGCACGCTCACCAAAGGTGGAATTGGCAGCGCGATGGCAATCAGGTTCTGGCCGCTTTTCATGGATTCGTGCGATTTCTGGTTGGCTACTTCGATTGCCTCGCGTTTTCTGGCCGTTTCGAGCAATCGGGTGCGCAGCGCCTTGAAGCCTTCGCTGTCCTTTCCAAGAACATAATCATCCTGCGTCATGATATTCATGCCTGCAGGCAGCGGCTTTTCTTCAGTCGGGTCGCCCCACTGGACCACGTAATTGTCCTGCACCCTGTTGATGCTGGTCATGTCCCACCAGTGCGCATTGGCAAGCGTGCGGATATTCTCGACCCAACCGGCGCTGAACGGCGCAGGCATCAACTGGATCACGACTTCGCGGCCAATTCCATCTGCATCAGGCGCCAGCGTCATCACCAGCAAATCTTCCGGCGCGATTGCGGACCATTCTGCAGCAGGCGCTGCTTCAACGATTTCGCCGGGGGAAGGGGCTTCTTCCGGGGCGGTATTCTGGGCTGAAACAGTGGATGAAAGCGAAAGCGCCAACGCGCCGATGAGCATGTTTTTCATGCAACCTTTCTGCCACCACCCCATGCGGCAGGGAAGAGGCAGTTACAAAAGCTTACACATCGGCTTGCGCAATGGGCAATGCCAAGCTAGGGCGCGCGTCTTGCCGGGGCACAGCCTGTCAGGCATGCGGAGACGTGGCCGAGTGGTCGAAGGCGCACGCCTGGAAAGTGTGTAAAGGGGTAACTCTTTCGTGGGTTCGAATCCCACCGTCTCCGCCAGCGACCCCCAGCACTAGTCTCTGATATCAGGGGCGTAGCGCAGAGGCGCGGTTCAGGCTGGCTTGCGCGCACCAATCCGTCATCGCGGCAGCTTTCTCGAGCAGTCTCCTGACACTTCTGGGCCCACATGAAGCGCCGGTCTCTGCGCCAATCGCCATCGGTGCGGTTTGCCTGTTAAGCAGGGACTTAACAGGGAAAAATGCAAATTTGGGGCTCAAAACAGGCCCTTTGAGCCTGGAATCGCTTATCGGCGGTCAAAAATAATCCGTAATTACTGTGGGTTGCACGAGCAAATCCCTCGTTTCCCTGTTATTTGACATAACAGGGTATTTAATCGCCGGTAACAGGGGGCTTATTCAACACAACAGGCCTGCTAGTCCCCGGAACAGGCGCGATTGCGTTCGGGCCATCCGAGCGCGGTGCGCTGCTCATGCCAGGCAAGCGGGATGGGCATATGCATTAGCGTTTCAAGATTGAGCCGCGGGGGTTGGCGACCGGATAGGATGTCCTGCTGAATATCAGGCGCGAGGAAGGCAAGCCGGATTATCTTGCGGTCATGGCAGATGACCGGAGAAGTCATGATCAGCGGCAAGCCGCGTTCGCGGGTGATCATCCGGTGTGCTTTACGCAGGGCGGCGATCAGTGTCTTGTCGGGCTGCGATGAGGAACATTCGCCAGTGACAATGATCCGCCGGCCGCCGCGCAGCGGAAGGGAAACCGGCAGCTGGATGGCGCAGCTCTTGCGGTCTGATCGCACAATCCGTTCACCATCTGCCAGTCTTGCCTCAAGGCCGGCAGGACTTTTGCTGGCAAGTTCGATGATCAGACAGGCTTCGCCAAGCCGAACGGCGGTTACATGCTCAAACGGCCGATCGGCCTTGCGCAGCCAGCGTTGTGCGGCGGTTGCAACGATCTGCTCGATGGTGGGCGCAGGTAGACGCCGGATCACACCGTCGTCGCAGTACTTGGCACCCTGCTGGAGCGAGGCGGAGACGTAATAGCGATAGAGCTTTCCCGAGCGGCCTTGCGAGAATGTCGGACTCATCGGCTCGCCAGTGGCATCGAACAGTTTGCCGGTCAGCGCCGCCTTGGTCACTCTGCTCTGAGATGACGTATGATGCCGCCGGGTCTGGGCAGCGAGCATGGCGCCGACGCGTTCGAAAGTATCTGCGTCAAGGATTGCATCATGTTCGCCATCGTGGACCGTGCCGCGGTGAACAATCTTGCCAAGGTAGATGTGGTTCCGCAGCAGATGGAACAGAGCGCCTCGGCTGAACGGCATGCCGCCCAGAAGCTTGCCGTTCTTGGTCAGATGCAACTTTGACAAGATGCCTTGCTCGCGCAATTCGCGCTCGAGCTGGTTGACCGAACCCAGCGCCAGATAGCGCTCGAAAATATGCCGCACAGTGGCAGCTTCGCCCGCATTGACGATCAGCTTGCGCGTACCTGCGGCAGGAAGATCAAACCCAAGTGGCAGAACGCCGCCCATCCACATGCCCTTGGCCTTGGAAGCAGCGATCTTGTCGCGGATACGTTCACCGGTCACTTCGCGTTCGAACTGGGCAAAGGATAGAAGGACGTTGAGGGTCAACCGGCCCATCGAGGAAGTGGTGTTGAACGCCTGGGTAACGCTGACAAAGCTGACCCCGTGTGCATCGAAGCGTTCGACGATGCGGGCAAAGTCAGGAAGGCTGCGGGTCAGGCGATCAATCTTGTAGACGACCACCACATCGATCATTCCGGCATCAATGTCGGATAGCAGACGCATCAGGCCGGGGCGTGCCATGGTCCCGCCCGAATAGCCGCCATCATCATAGAGTGTTGGAACAACCTTCCAGCCTTCGCATGCCTGGCTTTTGACGTAGGCCTCGCCTGCTTCTCGCTGTGCATCAAGACTGTTGAACAGCTGATCGAGCCCTTCTTCGGAGCTCTTGCGGGTATAGACCGCGCAGCGCAGCTTTGATGGCTTCGCGGCCGGCTTAGTGAGGGCCTTGCTCATGACGAATCGCGCAGGCCGAAAAAGCGCGGACCATTCCAGCGCGTCCCGGCAATGGCAGTGGCTACGGCAGAAAGGCTGGCAAACAGCTCGCCCTCCCAGCGGA
>JAHEAX010000043.1 GCA_024642525.1 Erythrobacteraceae bacterium
TGCCCACAACCGGCTGGTCCGCCAGAAAAGCAGGCGCAGGATCAAGCAGCTCGGGCAAATTCTCCGGCAGCCCCAGCGCATCCACCGCGCAGCTCAGCACGCTGTCATAACCTTCATCCTGCGCGTGGTGCAGCGCAGCCGCAATCCCGCCAAGCGGCCCTGTGTCCTCATGCGGCCAGTCGGGGACTGTGGGCGCTGGCGCAGTCTCGCGGCCTGCAACAATCACATATTCGCACCAACCCGACAGCGTATCGACCGCGTGGGCAATCAGCGATTTTCCGGCAAGCAGCGCAATCGCCTTGTCGCTGCCAAAACGGCTCGACTTTCCGCCTGCAAGGACCACGCCCAGGATCATGCCGCACCCGTCATTTGCCGAAATCCTCTGGCCAGTGCTTCAGCGCGCTCATCACAGGATAGGGCGTGAAGCCGCCCAGCGCGCAGAGCGACCCGAATTTCATGGTTTCGCACAAATCTTCCAGCAGGCGGACTTCATCTTCGCGGCTACGATTCCCGCGCGGCGCATTGTGCATCTGGGGGGCTGTCTCGATAACGTCCCGCTGCCTGCCGCCAGCGCGGATACGGTCGATGATCTCGGTTCCGCGCACTGCGCCGATACGGCACGGCGTGCATTTGCCGCAGCTTTCAACCGCACAGAATTCCATCGCGAACCGGGCCATTTCGCCCATGTCTGCCGTATCGTCGAACACGGTGATCCCGCCATGACCAATCAGCGCATCGGCGGCGCCATACGCTTCATAATCAAAGACGATGTCGAACTGATCCGGGTGCAGATAAGCCCCCAGCGGCCCGCCGACCTGCACGGCCTTGACCGGCCTGCCCGATGCAGTGCCGCCGCCAATATCGTTGACCAGTTCACCAAGGGTGATGCCGAATGCTGTTTCAAACAGACCGCTATGCCGGATATTTCCGGCAAGCTGGATGGGCATGGTGCCTTTCGACCGGTCAATGCCCAGCACCTGATATTCCGCCGATCCGCCGTCTGTCAGAATATGCGGCACTGCGGCCAGCGTCAGCACGTTATTGACCACCGTTGGGCAGCCGAACAGCCCTTCGAGTGCGGGCAGCGGCGGCTTTGCCCGCACTTCGCCGCGCTTGCCCTCCAGACTGTTCAGCAGGGAAGTTTCCTCGCCGCAAACATATGCGCCAGCGCCCACCCGCACTTCAATCTCGAACGGGGCGATAATGCTGCTGGCAATGGTGATGGCGGATTGCATCCTGGCAATCGCATCGGGATATTCGCTGCGCAGGTAGATATAACCCTTCTGCGCGCCTACAGCTTCGGCCGCGATTGCCATGCCTTCGACAAGAGCAAACGGGTCGCCTTCCATCAACATCCGGTCAGCAAAAGTGCCGCTGTCGCCTTCATCGGCATTGCAGACGATATATTTGCGCGGGCCCTGTGCCCCTGCGACGGTCTGCCATTTTATCCCGGCAGGAAAACCGGCACCGCCCCTGCCCCTCAGGCCAGACTGGACGACTTCTTCGAGGATGGCCCCGCCGCCAATCTGCCGCGCACGCCTGAGGCCAGCCCAGCCGCCTGTCGCTTCATAATCATCTAGCGAAAGGGGGCGTGTTCGCCCTGCCCGCGCAAAGGTCAGCCGTTGCTGCCCGGCGATGAAGGGGTGGTCTTCAATCCGGCCGATTGCCTTGCTGCTGCTGCCATCCAGAATGGCGCCTACGTCAGCTGCGCTGGCAGGGCCGAACCCTTGCCCGCCAATAACGACGAGCGGTTCCAGCCAATGCATTCCCCAGCTTGAAACACGCTCCACTTCGCAGCCCGCAGCGGCAAAGGCGCTGGCAACGTCATCTGCCCCGCAGGCGCGGGCCAGCGCATCATCGGATATGCGGATAACGCTCATGCCCGTTCGATCACCTCGCGCAGTTTCGCGCCATCCAACCGGGCGTGCAACGTGTCACCAACCCGCGCATTTGGCCCTGCGCTGCACAGACCCAGGCAATAGACATCCTGTAACCTGACCCTGCTGCCAGCAGCGTCCTGTGCGTCGGCCATGATGCCTTCGATACCGCGCGCCTTGCACGCTTCTGCGCGGCAGATCTGCACCACGGGGCGCGGGTCTGCCTCTGCCCTGAAATCATGGTAGAAACTGACCACGCCATGCACTTCGGCACGGCTCAAATTGAGTTCACGCGCGATTTCGGCCTCTGCCGCGCCATCGATGCAGCCAAATTCTGCCTGGACATCATGCAGGACAGGAAGAAGCGGCCCTTCCTTTTCCCTGTGCAGAGAAACAATCTCCGAAATCCGGCTCATCGAATGAAATTCCTCTCTTGCCTTTAACTTTCAGGCCAAATGGACTGAATTGCAATCCAGCCCCGCAGCCTGCGGCGATGTTTTTCTTCCCATAACGCCGAATTGATAGGCAACGCATGATTTGACCATGCCTGCTGGCAGTGGCACCCACGCGAAATTGGAAAAGATCCAATGAATCAGGGGCGGAATACGGAAAATGCGTGAGGATAGTTTGTTTGCAGCACGCAGTTTCCCGCGCTTTCCGGCGCTGCTTATCCTGTGCGGCGTCATCATGGCTGGCAGCTGCGCTCAGATTGCCAAATATCCCGCTCCTTCGCGTGACGAGACACCGGCCGAGATGCCGACGAGCATTTCGACAATCAGCGCCCCTGTCGAAGTGCCCCTTTCCGATGTCGCCCGCGAACTCGAACGCACAACACCGCGCCTGCTGTGGTCGATTGACGAAAGGCGCCCCAATTGCGTTCCGCCCACCAAGGTTGGTGCATTTGGCGCCAGCGTCAATCTGAAGCCAAAGATCGGCTGCCGGATTACGGGCAAGGTTACCCGCGGGCCGATTGCGCTGACCGGGCGCGGACGCGACATGCTTATTTCCTTTCCAGTCAGGGCAAAGCTGGGCGCACATGATATCGGGGGCATCATCAAGGGCGAAACGGCAACCGGCAGCGCCAATGTCACGGTAAAGGCACGGCTTGCCGTCACGGATGACTGGCGGCCGCGCGCGAGTGTTTCCATCGACTATGACTGGCGCGGCAACCCCGGCATCGATTTTCTCGGCCAACGCATCAGCCTGCAGGAACGGGCCGACCGCGAGCTGAAACCTGTGGTGAGACAGCTGGAAAAAAGCCTGCAGGGCGAAGTTGCGAAAATCGATCTGCGGCGGCCGCTGGAGGGCGTCTGGAAATCTGGCTTCAGGTCGTTTCAGGCCAATGGGGAAAACCCCGAAGTCTGGATCACGATGGAACCGAAATCGCTTCGGCTGGCCGGCTATGACATCAACCGCAGCAGGGTGCGGGTGGACGCGGTGATGACTGCTGCAACCACTGCAATTCTCGGCACCCGGCCCGCAGCGCAGGAAGCGACCGCCCTGCCCCTTCAGACGCGACAGACTGAAGGTGGCGGGCTGAAAATCTCCTTGCCCGTGCTTGCCAGCTATGAAGCGCTGGAGCCTATTTTGCTCGACGAATTGCGCAAGCTGGCAGCCCGCCCGATCACCCTGCCAGGCGCAGGGCCGGTCGATGCGCAAATCCACAAGGTCACGGTCTATGCAACTGACGGCGGACGTTTGGCCGTAGGGATCGATGCCAGCGTAAAGCCGCTGAAAAAATCGGTCTTCAAGGAAACAACCGGTCTGGTGTGGCTGGTTGGAATTCCTGAAAATGATGCGGACACGCAGCTCATCACCGTCAGGAACTTGTCCGTTTATGGCAATACCGACAGGGCGACGACAGACCTGCTGGTGCTTTTTGCCAGCAGTGATTTTGTCAGACTGAAACTGGAAAGCGCGCTGAAGCAGGATTTCAGCGGCGATTTCGACAAGCTGCTGGTGAAGGTCCAGAAGGCAGTCGAGAAGGTCGAAGTGGGCAATTGGGCACTTTCTGCGCGCATCAATGATGTCGAACACGGACAGATTGCTGTTACCGGCGACGGGCTGTTGCTGCCGGTAGAGCTTCGCGGGACAGGTGCGATTGCCTTCAAGCCCGAGTGATCATGGCACGATACCACGCCGAGCGGCTGCAAGAACAAGCCAGGCTTTTCCTGCGATCAGTTTGCAATTGCTTTTACATCGTCCCGCAGCTTTATTGCCGGACAAGCAAAGGTCTTCATGATTAAGGGGTCGAAGCATGAAATTATCCTTGGTTTTATTGGCGGGTGCAGCATTGGTCTTTGCGCAGCCCGGTTTCGCACAGGGATCCAAAGCATCATCCCCCCTCGAATTGGCAGAAGCCGTTGACGGATTGGCGCCCGGCAAATGGGTATGGGCACCCGACATCGCGCCCGATGGCCATGTCGTTGTTCTGGTCGACCTGACCAAGCAGCTCGCTTTCATCTATCGCAACGGGGTCAACATCGGGGTGTCGACCGTTTCGTCCGGCAAACCGGGCCATGAAACACCGACCGGCGTGTTCCAGATTTTGCAGAAGGATGCAGACCACAGGTCCAGCACTTATAACAATGCCCCGATGTTCTATCAGGAACGGCTGAC
>JAHEAX010000012.1 GCA_024642525.1 Erythrobacteraceae bacterium
TCGATACCGCCGATATATTGTTCGACCGGCATCCATTTTTCGACTTCTTCGCGGTCGAACGGCTTGTCATCAGGCTGGCTGGCAAAGCGCAGGAAATACCACGAACTGTCCACGAAAGTGTCGAGCGTGTCCGTCTCGCGTTCCGCCTTGCCGCCGCATTTGGGGCAGCTGACATGTTTCCACGTCGCATGGCGCACCAGCGGATTGCCGGGTGTCTGGAAATCGACATCTTCGGGCAAGATAACCGGCAGCTGGTCCTTGGGCACGGGCACCACGCCGCAGGCATCACAATGGATGAACGGGATAGGCGTGCCCCAGTAACGCTGGCGTGAAACACCCCAGTCGCGCAGCCGCCAGACGGTCTTGCCTTCGCCCCAGCCGCCCGTTTCGGCACGCGCGATGACATCGGCAATGGCAGTGTCCACATCCATCCCGTCAAGTGGGCCGGAATTGACGATGATGCCGTCGCCTGCATCTGCCCCGCCATCAAATGGCGCATCTGCATCATCGGCAGATTTCGCGACAACGCGAGTGATGGGCAGATCGTATTTCGTGGCAAATTCGAAGTCGCGCTGGTCATGGCCCGGCACGCCCATGACAGCGCCGGTGCCATAATCCATCAGCACGAAATTGGCGATATAGACGGGCAGTTGCCGCGCAGGGTCGAGCGGATGAGCCGCCATGATGCCGGTCTGGAAACCGAGCTTCTCTGCCGTTTCCAGCTCGGCTGCAGTAGTGCCGCCGCGCTTGCATTCCTCGATGAATGCCGCCGCATCGCTGTCCTTGGCAGCAACCGCGCGCGCAATCGGGTGATCGGCCGCAACAGCTACGAAGCTGGCGCCGAAAATCGTGTCAGGCCGCGTCGAATAGACTTCCAGCCGCTCGCCATCAGCAGCGCCGCCATGCAGCGCAAAGCTGAATTGCAGGCCCATGCTTTTGCCGATCCAGTTTTCCTGCATCAGGCGGACTTTATCGGGCCAGTTTTCCAGCGCGCCGAGGCCGTCCAGCAGGTCTTCGGCAAATTGGGTGATCTTGAGGAACCACTGGCTCAGCTTGCGCTTTTCAATCTCCGCGCCCGAACGCCAGCCCTTGCCATCGATAACCTGTTCATTGGCCAGCACGGTCTGGTCAACCGGGTCCCAATTGACTTCGCTTTCCTTGCGATAGACCAGGCCCGATGCATAAAGGTCGAGGAACAGGGCCTGTTCATGGCCGTAATATTCCGGGTCGCATGTCGCGAATTCGCGGCTCCAGTCGAGCGCGAAGCCAATCCGCTTCAACTGCGATTTCATGTGGGCGATATTGGCCCTCGTCCAGCCGCCAGGGTGGACGTTCTTTTCCATCGCCGCATTTTCAGCAGGCATGCCGAATGCGTCCCACCCCATCGGGTGCAGCACTTCATACCCGCGCATCCGCTTGTAACGGGCCAGCACGTCGCCCATCGTGTAATTGCGCACATGGCCCATGTGGACGTGCCCCGATGGATAGGGGAACATCTCCAGCACGTAGCTTTTTGGTTTTTCGCTGTTGCTGTCCGCATGGAAACAGCCGGCCTCGTCCCAGGCCTGCTGCCATCGTCCATCGGCCTGCGACGGATCGAAACGGGTTTCGGTCCCGCTCTTGTTACTCATGGCCCCTGGATCGCCTTTCAGATTTTAAGGGCGAAAACCCTGGTTTATCAGCTGACGGTCTGACGGCGCAGATCGCGTGCCTTGGTCAGGATGATATCTTCCAGCTTCTGCACTGTGGCAGCCTGCACGGGCGCATCCACCCAGGTGCCGCCCTGTGCAACCTGGCGGCTGGCAGCAACACGCAGCGCATCAGCCCGCAGATCCTGATCGAGGATCGCGACGCTCACCTTGACCCGTTCGCCAGGGTTGGCGGGGTTGGTATACCAGTCCGTCACGATCACACCGCCAGCGCTGTCGGCCTGCAGCAACGGTGCAAAGCTGACCGTTTCAAGCGCAGCCCGCCAGAGATAGGAATTCACCCCGATGGTGGTGACTTGCGATGCTGCAAGATCAGCGGCCGGACGTTCCCTGCCACCACAGGCAGCAAGGCCGGTGAGTGCAGCAGTAGCCATGGCGGCTCGGATGATCTTGGTGGCAAAAGTGTGCTTGACGGTCATGATCTTACGGATCGTCCTCGAAAATGGCGCACAGGCGCGCCAAAGAAATGGTCTGAGCCTCTATAACCCTCAGGAAGCGGGCGGCAAGGCATGGTATCGAAATCGCATGATTAGGGGCTCTAATAACCGCCCCCAAGCGTGAACCGGCGCTTAATTGGCGAGCCAGAACGGGGCCGCGATGCGAACGTTCAACTGCTGCGACACGGCACCGACACAGGCCATGTGGAAAAGCTGCAACACTTTGCATCCATCGCCCTGAGCCGGCTGTGGAAAAGCTGGTAATGAGGTGGTGCAAAGCCTAACATCTGAACAGAAGAACTGGGCGACTCCGCAGAAATGCGCGAGTCTTAATACAAGCAGTCAGGAACCGTTCAGCCAAATGATGGTCTGGATGGAGGGAAGGATTAGCAGGCAGTCCAATGACACGGTCACGCAACAAGGCAGGAATCGGCGGAATCGCGCCGGCGCTTATCGCCGTTGCGGGTCTTGCGCTGGCTGTACCTACTGCTGGTTTTGCGCTTTCCGGCATTGAAACCGCGGGCGCTACCATGCCCGATATGGAATTTGCCCCCTTCACCCCTGCAACCGTCGATCCTGAACTTGCAATGCGGGTTGCTGCGTCTGTCCGTGCCAAGGGGCAGGCGGTTCGCTTTACTCCGGCCACCGGCCATTCCGCACAGGACCGCACCTACACCGTTGCAGTGCGCGTGAATGATGAAACGGCCCGCGCCATTTCCGTTCGTTCGGCCATTGCTGGCGCTCAGGGCGAAGCAGGCACACGCACTCTCAGCATTGCGCCAACCCGCTATAATCTGGGCGCAGCACGCGGTTACCAGGGCTTTGCCAAGTCCACTATTGCCACACCCAAACCGCTGGCTTCTGTCGGCCTGCGTGATGTGCCGCTGCCCGATCTTGCAGATTTCAAACCTTCCGAAGGCACAGCGAGGGAAAAACCCAGCCGTTTCCAGCCGCGTATTGCGATGGAAGCGGAAAAGGGGACCACGGGCCGTTCACGCGGAACGCTTGAGGCGCTGGGCGAACAATCGGTCGATCTGGGCGGCGCATACCGTGTTACTCGCAATCTCAATGTCACGGCAGGTGTCCGTCTTTCGCAGGACCGCGATCGCCTCGCTCCGCTGACCGATTCGGTGCAGGACAGCCAGGCTGTTTACGTGGGCACCCAGTTCCGTTTCTGATTGATCGGGCGACCTTGCGGCCCATTCGCCAGGAATTCGCCATTCGCCAAGAATTCGATTGCACGAATTATTCAAAGCCTCGCTTCTGCGGGGTTTTTTATTGCCCTGACCCAGCCATGCCGTAAGGTAATGGCACCGCGATCAGGAAGATTGCTGGTTCTGGATTGGGAGAAGATATGGCACGCGTTGCAATCGTTACGGGCGGCACACGGGGCATCGGCCGCGCTATTTGCGAATCGCTCAGGAATGACGGCTTCACCGTTGTCGCCAATTACGGCGGCAATGACGACAAGGCGCGCGCATTCACCAGTGAAACCGGCATCCCGGCCTATAAATGGGACGTGGGCGACCACGAAGCGTGTATTGCCGGATGCGAAAAAGTGACGAGCGAAATTGGCCCGGTCGATGTGGTGGTCAACAATGCAGGCATCACCCGCGATGGCACTCTGCACAAGATGAGCTTTGATGACTGGAACGAAGTCATGCGCATCAACCTTGGCGGCTGCTTCAACATGGCCAAGGCGTGCTTCCCCGGCATGCGCGAACGCGGCTGGGGCCGTATCGTCAACATCGGCTCAATCAACGGTCAGGCCGGCCAATATGGCCAGGTCAACTATGCTGCTGCCAAGAGCGGCATTCATGGCTTCACCAAGGCGCTGGCGCAGGAAGGTGCGCGATCAGGCATCACCGTGAACGCCATTGCACCTGGCTATATTGACACTGACATGGTTGCCGCCGTGCCAGAACCGGTGCTGGAAAAGATCGTTGCGAAAATTCCGGTTGGCCGGCTGGGCAAGGCAGAGGAAATAGCGCGCGGGGTTTCGTTCCTGTGTTCCGAAGATGCCGGGTTTGTCACCGGATCGACCATGAGCATCAATGGCGGGCAGCATATGTATTGATGGCGCGATGACACTTGCTCCCTATCATCCGCCGGTAAAGCGATCGATCCAGATCGACCGGCACAAGACTTCCATCAGCCTTGAACCGCTGTTCTGGGACATGTTGAAAAATGCCGCTGAAAATGCGGGCGAGCCAGTCAATGCGTTGGTTGCCCGCATCGATGCAGAACGGATCAAGTCACCCACTCCGCCGGGCCTAGCCAGCGCCATTCGCGTCTGGCTGGTGGTCAACGCCTGACCAGCAATGCCTTTGGCGATTACAGGCCGAGGGCCGGAACCTTGCATGGTTCCGGCCCTCGATCATTCACGAAATTGGTAAGTCAGTAATTTGCCGGCGGGTCGCTGGCAGGGAAACTTTCGTCCAGTTCCTCGTCAGTTTTCGACCAGCCTTTATGCTCAGGGTCGCGCATGCTGGATGGCCCTGCATCGCGCACCTGCGCGAAGTTGCCATCGCCCGGCTGGCCTGCCGCAAAAGCAGCATTGTCCGGGTTTTTCTGCTTCTCGAAATATTTGTAACCGACATATCCGAGCGCGGACAGGGCGGCGAGTTTCAGTAGTGCCATGATGAAATTCCTTTCTTTTCCTTACAATGCGCGTGCGCGTTGAAAGGTCCGGAGAGAAATTTCAGTCGTCGCCAACCCGTTCGATATCAGCGCCGACCAGCGCCAGCTTTTCTTCAAGCCGTTCATAGCCGCGGTCGAGATGGTAGAGCCGCCGCACTTCGGTCGTGCCTTCAGCGGCAAGTCCGGCAATAACCAGGCTCATCGATGCGCGAAGGTCTGTCGCCATCACTTCTGCGCCCGTCATTTTTTCCACGCCGTGGACGATGGCCGTGCGGCCGCTCGTTTCGATATTCGCGCCCATGCGGTTGAGTTCCGGCACGTGCATATAGCGGTTTTCGAAGATCGTTTCGTTGAGCACGCTGGTGCCTTCAGCGCGGCACAGCAGTGCCATCAGCTGCGCCTGCATATCGGTGGCAAGACCGGGATAGGGCGCGGTTGAAAGATTGACTGCCTTCAACGTGCCATCGGACGAGATATTGATGCCGCGGGCATCGCTTTCCACCGTCACGCCTATGTTGCGCAGGGCATGGAGAGTGGCCGCCATTTCATCGGCCTTGGCCCCTTCCAGCCGCACTTCACCGCCGGTGATGGCAGCCGCGCAGGCATAAGAACCGGCTTCGATACGGTCAGCCATAACGCGGTATGTCGCGCCGTGGAGGCGTTTGACACCGTGGATGGTCAGTTCAGAAGTTCCGATGCCTTCGATTTCCGCGCCCATCGCCACCAACAGGTTGCACAGGTCGACAATTTCCGGCTCGCGCGCTGCATTCGTCAGGCGGCTGGTGCCATTTGCCAGAACAGCGGCCATCAGTGCATTTTCGGTCGCGCCAACAGAGACGACGGGGAAATCGAAATCACCGCCCGGAAGGCCGCCTTCTGGCGCATGCGCGCGCACATAACCCTGTGCCAGTTCGATTTCAGCGCCCAGCGCCTCCATAACCTTGAGGTGAAGGTCGATCGGCCGGTTGCCGATGGCGCAGCCGCCCGGCAGTGACACGGTTGCTTCGCCTGCACGGGCCAGCATGGGGCCAAGCACAAGGATGGATGCGCGCATCTTGCGCACCAGGTCATAGGGCGCGACGGTCGATGTCAGCCGGGTGGCTTCATAGGTGACAACCCGTCCGAAATCTTCAGGGCGATTTCCCTGGATACTGGTGGACACGCCGAATTGCGTCATCAGGTGCTGGAAGCCGTCAATATCTGCAAGGCGCGGCAAATTGCGCAGCGTCAGCGGCTCTTCCGTCAACAGCGCACAGGGTATCAGCGTAAGGGCTGCGTTCTTTGCGCCGGAAATGGGGATGGTGCCGGAAAGGCGCTTTCCGCCTCTGATGATGATTTTGTCCATCACGGCGGTTTAACCGTAACGGCGCGCAGGGCAAGTGGGGATCAATTGCGGAATTCGAGTAATGCCATAAAGTCCAGTTGACGCATATTGCCATGGCCGCTTACGAAACAGGCCATGAGCACACGCAAACCAATCAAGAAGGCTGTCTTTCCGGTTGCCGGACTGGGCACGCGCTTTCTTCCCGCCACCAAGGCCATCCCCAAGGAATTGCTGCCGATCGTCGACCGCCCGCTGATTCAATATGCGGTGGATGAAGCGCGCGAGGCAGGGATCGAGCAGATCATCTTTGTCACCGGCCGCGGCAAGACAGCCATCGTCGAACATTTCGACGTCGCATTCGAGCTGGAAGCAACCATGACCGAACGCGGCAAGGACATGAAAGTGCTGGATGCCACCCGCGCAACGCCGGGCGATATCATCACCGTTCGCCAGCAAGTGCCGCTGGGCCTTGGCCATGCGATATGGTGCGCGCGCGCGATTGTCGGTGACGATCCATTTGCCATCTTGCTGCCGGACGAATTGATGGTGGGCGAGCCGGGTTGCATGAAGCAGATGGTCGAAGCCTATAATGAGGTGGGCGGCAATCTCATCAGCGTGCTGGAAGTGCCGCATGACGAAGTATCCAGTTACGGCGTGATCGACCCGGGCAACAGCAATGGGAATCTGACCGAGGTAAAGGGGTTGGTGGAAAAGCCGCCCATCGACGAAGCGCCTTCCAACAAGATCATTTCCGGTCGCTACATCCTTCAACCCGAAGTGATGCGCACACTGGAAAATCAGGGCAAGGGCGCGGGCGGCGAAATCCAGCTGACCGATGCCATGGCGCGGATGATTGGCAGCCAGCCATTCCACGCAGTCACTTTCGATGGCAAACGCTATGACTGCGGCAGCAAGACGGGCTTTGTGGAAGCAACGCTGGCTATTGCGCTGGAACGCGAAGATATGGGCGAGGAAGTCCGCCGGATAGCCACGCGTCTGTTGGGCGGCTGAGCAGGCAGCAAGGCTGTCAGCTCAAGGAAAGTCCGCCGTCCACGACCAGCGTCTGGCCAATGACATAGGACGATAGCGGGGACGCAAGGAACATGGCTGCGCCAGCCATGTCCGCCGGTTCGCCAGTGCGGCGCAGCGGTATGGCGCGCAGCACCCCTTCCATGCGCTTTTCATTTTCGGTGGTCACGCTGGTCAGTTTGGTGGCGACATATCCGGGCGCAATGCCGTTCACGCGGATGCCGTCGCGCGCCCAGGCAGCGCCCAGGGTTCTCACCAGTGCGACTGCCCCTGCTTTCGATGCCGCATAGGCAGGGTTACCCACCATGGCGTGATAGGCACCGGTCGAACTGATGATGATGAGCGAGCCGCCTGACGCGGCGAGCGCAGCATGGAAGGCGCGCGCGCAATCCATCACGGAATTGAGGTTCACATCCATGACATCATGCCAGCCGGCACGTTCAAATTCCTGCTGGCCATAACGCACCGTGCCCTGGCACAGCACCAGCACGTCGAGCGCGCCGCAATCTGCCGCAGCGCGGTCCACCGCGTCGCCGTTGCCCACATCGACCTGCACATATCCAAGGCCATCAAGGTTGGACCCGTCCTCGTCTGCATAGTCTGCGGCAGAGGCACGAGTTCCCCAAACGGCAACCTCTGCGCCGCGGGCCAGAAAGGCGCGCGCAATGCCATTGCCGATGCCGCTGGACCCGCCAACCACCAGCACTTTCCTGCCGGTAAAATCGAATTCCGAACCCACTGCTGCCCCTGACGCGCCGGCCAAGGTCAATGCGCCTTGATGCGCAGCGGCAAGGTTTTAAGCCCGCCGACAAAGGTGGAGTTGGACCGCAGCGGCTCACCCGCCAGTTCGATACTGTCGAGCCTGTCGAGCAGCACTTCGAACAAGATCCGCATTTCCAGACGCGCCAGATGAAGCCCGAGGCACTGGTGTGCGCCGGCACCGAAAGCAAGGTGCCGGTTGGGGCTGCGCGCTGCGTCGAATTTGCGCGGATCGTCAAATTGCGCAGGGTCATGGTTGGCCGCGATATAACTCAGCATCAGCCAGTCACCGGCGGCGATTTTTTGTCCGGCAATTTCCGTGTCGCAGGCCGCAGTCCGCATGAAATGCTGCACCGGCGTGGTCCAGCGGATTGCCTCTTCGACAATTCCGGCAAGCAATGACCGGTCTGCCTTCACCTTGGCGAATTGTTCAGGGTCACGCGCCAGAGCCAGCATCGCGCCTGCGGTAGATGCCGATGTCGTATCGTGTCCGGCCGCTGCAAGGATGATGTAATAACCCATCATGTCGCGGTCGTTCAGCGGCTCGCCGTCAATCATGGCGTTGGCGATCATGCTGGCGACATCGCCTGTAGGATTGGCGCGTTTTTCCGCCGTGATACCGGCAAAATATTTCTCGAAATCTGCCACCGCGCCTGCCACCAGCTGGGTGATGGCATCAGGCGGCAGGTCTTTGAGGCCCGACTGGTTGAGATCGTCATCCTGTCCGCCGAACATCTGCTGTGTCAGCATCAGCATCCGCGGTTCGTCTTCTTCAGGCACGCCCATGATCTGCATCACGACATGCAGCGGATAAGGCGCGGAAACCAGAGTCACGAAATCCACCTCGGGCCCGGCAGCCACCAGCCTGTCAACCGTGCGGTGGGCCAGGCTACGGATTTCGGCTTCGGTCTGGCGCAGGTTCTTGGGCATGAACCATTCCTGCGTCAGCTTGCGGTATTTCATGTGGATGGGGCCGTCAAAAGTGACCAGGCTTGCCACCATATGAGGGCTGCCGCCGGTCAGTTTCTTGGCAAATTCGATGCCTTCGGTGAGAGAGAATACGACCGAACGCGGATGGTTGAGAAAAGTCGCATTATCCTTGCTGATACGCATGACGTCATCATAATTGGTGATGAGCCAGAACGGGTCGAACACGCCTTCTTCGGCAGGCGTCACCCTGGCCACCGGCATGGTCTTGCGCAATTCGTCAAAAGTATCGAGCAAAGTGTCCCATTGGGCATAGGATTTGGGGTCGATGACCTTCCGTGCCGTTTCAGCATCCAGCGTATTGTCAGGCAACGTCGCCATCGCTCAGGCCTCCTTCAGTGCCGCAGCTTTATATTCTTCCTTCAGCTTGCGCTTGTACAGTTTCCCATTGGCTTCGCGCGGCAGTTCTGGCCTGAAATCAAACAGGCGAGGCAGCTTCAGGCGGCTGAGGTTGGCCGCCAGATGCGCCATCAGTTCCTGTTCCAGCGCATCGCCTGCAAGGTCCATGTCCACTGGCTGGACAACGGCGACCACCTTTTCGCCCATATCCGGGTCGGGCGCGCCGATCACGGCAGCATCCAGCACCTTTTCATGGGTGACCAGCAGGTTCTCGATTTCCTGCGGGTAGATGTTCACCCCGCCAGAAATGATCATGTTGCTGCGCCGGTCGGTCAGATAGAGAAAACCGTCTTCGTCCAGTTTTCCGATATCGCCCAGCGTGGTCCAGCCGCGCGGATGGGTGGCGTCGGCGGTCTTGTCCTCGTCCTTGTGATAGGCGAAAGGATAGGGGCTTTCGAAGAAGACCACGCCTTCTTCGCCCACAGCCGCTTCTTCGTCATCATCCTTGCAGATATGCAGCGTGCCAAGGATCGCGCGGCCGACAGTACCCTGGTGGGTCATCCAGTCAGGGCTGGCGACCATGGTCATGCCATTGCCTTCACTGCCCGCATAATATTCGAAGATTATTGGCCCCCACCAGTCGATCATCGCACGCTTGGTGTCCACCGGGCAGGGCGCTGCGGCGTGGATGGCGTGGCGGTGCGATGAAAGGTCGTAGCGGTTGCGCACTTCCTCCGGCAGTTTGAGCATGCGCAGGAAATGCGTGGGCACCCACTGGCTGTCGGTAATGCGGAATTTCTCGATTGCCGCCAATGCGCCTTCCGGGTCGAATTTCTCCATCAGCACCACTGTCCCGCCAAGCCGGTGAATGCAGCTGCTCCAGCTGAGCGGTGCGGCATGATACATGGGAGCAGGCGAAAGATAGACGCTGCTGCCATCATCCGCGATCTGGAAGCCCTGAGTGGCCAGCGTCATCAGCGGGACGACTGCCTGCACATCGGGGTCGGCCGGCGGCGCAGGGACAATCCCCTTCGGGCGGCCGGTCGTACCGGAACTATACAGCATCACCCGCCCGGCAGACTGGTCCGTAATGGGCGTGGCTGGCTGCGCTGCCAGAACCGCCTCGGCAGAACCATCGCCCGCTGCGCCATAGGCAAGCACAGGAATGTCGAGGCCGTCAGCCTGCATCTGGTTGACAAGCCCGTCGAATTTCGTGGTGGTGACCAGCAGCCGCGCATCGCTGTCATCCAGAATATAGGCGACTTCGCTGGCAGTCAGATGGGTGGAAATGGGCACCAGCACCGTTCCCGTTCGCTGCGAAGCCCACAGCAATTCGTGATAATGGACGCAGTTTTCCATCAGCAGGCCGAATGCATCGCCTGCGGCCAGTCCCTGGCTGCGCAGGAAATGGGCGATGCGGTTGGCCGCTTCATCCATCTGGCGATAGGTGATCGTGTCACCACTGCCCGCCATGATTACTGCGGGGTGGTCGGGCCGTGTCTTGGCATATGTTATCGGGTGCATGTTTATCCTCTTCCAACACGCAGCCTAATCAGGCTGCGGCGCGGAACAAGAGAAATTACGTGATGGTGGGGCAAAGAAAAAGGCGGCCGGATCGCTCCGGCCACCTTTATTCAAGACATCCTCTCCGATGTCTTGCCCCGACTGCGGTTCGGGGCGTGAATTCCTGATTTATTCGGGACCGCCGCGGCCACCGTCACCCATGGCAAGAGCGAAGGCCTGCTGCGCTTCTGATTCAACCATGTAAGGGATCGGGTTCACTGCTTCGCCGGCGATGCGGACTTCATAATGCAGATGCGGGCCGGTGGAACGGCCGGTCGAACCGACATAACCGATGACATCGCCCTTGCTGACGCGCTGGCCTTCGGCAACCGCCAGCTTCGACATATGTGCAAAGCGGGTTTCAAGTTCGGCACCATGTTCTATCTGAACATAAAGACCGTAGCTGCTGAAATGTTCTGCCTTGCCCACGATACCGTCAGCGGTTGCATAGACAGGGGTGCCGGTAGGGGCAGCAAGATCCACACCCTTATGGGCGCGGCGTCCACCGATGACCGGGTGGGTGCGCATACCATAATCGCTGGTCAGCTTGGCTGCGGCCAGTGGCATCCGCGAAGGAATGGCTACCGATGTCGTTGGGGAGGAAGTGGAACCACTGTCGAGTGCTTCCCAGCTGGCGAAGAGATTGCGGAACTGTTCGTCACCGCCGCTGATAGGAGAAGTATTGGAGTCGCGGACTGCTGCAGTCACATCGGCGGATGCTGCGCTGCTGTTTGCAAACGCTGGCGACGCGCCCATTGCCAGAAAACCGAAGGCAATTACTGCCAACGCCGACTTCCGGCTGTTATTGAAAAATGCGACCACGAACCCGTCCTTTTCTGCGATACCTTATGGCACCGCCAAGACCCCCGTTCCGTCAGCCATCAGCCGATTACCGACCGCTGCGAAACTTTTTTCGAAACTTTACGGAACCCCCCGCCGTTTCGTTGATTGTGGGTTAGACGTAGAAATCTTTACGACGCAATACCGGCGTAGAAGTCTCGCGACAAACCGGCTGCGAGACGCGCTGAGTCGTTGAATGGTGCCTTCAGCCCCCCTCTAAAGTAACTTTTCAGTAAGCATTTCCAGCGGGTTTGGGGATGTTCCTGCGTCTCGGCACAGAGCGCGACAAAGTGCTTGGTTCCAAAGCGGACATGCCGGATTTCGTCGTCAAGTATGCGACTCAGGATTTTTGCGCCATTGGCATCGCCTTGCGCTTTTACCCGCGACAAGGTCGCCGGTGTCACGTCCAGCCCGCGCGCTTCCAGCACCATCGGAACAATCGCCAGGCGGGCTGCGACGTCATGCCGCGTTTCCCATGCTGCCTGCCACAAACCGCCATGCGCAGGCAGCGCGCCATAATGGCTGCCCATCGACTTCAGCTTTCTGTCGAGCAGAGCGAAATGCATCGCTTCATCGGCTGCAACAGACAGGAAATCGGAAACGAATTCCGGCCCCATCCCTGCGCCGAATCGGCCCGCCATGTCCAGCGCAAGGTCAATCGCGACAAATTCGATATGCGCCAGCGCGTGCCACAGAGCGATGCGGCCCTGCTGCGTGCCCTGCCCGCGCCGCGGCATCTGGCCAGGCGACAGCAATTGCGGCGAGTCGGGCCAGGCCGGTGTGTCCGGCATCTGGACATCGAAGGAAAAGCCAAACTTTCCCAGCCGCCAGCCCCGCGCCACTTCGCGGGTGGCCATCACCTTTGCCTGCGGGTCGGCAGTCAGCAAGGCCGCCCTGATTGCATCGGCAACAGCAGGCAGCGCGGCTGCATTATCCATCACTGACGTATCGGCATTGTTCACAGGGAACGCGCAGCTTCCAGCACTTCGTCCGCGTGGCCCTTGACCTTCACCTTGTCCCACCTTCGCGCGATGCGGCCTTGCGCGTCGACCAGCAGAGTTGTCCGGACCATGCCCATATAGGACCGCCCGTACATCTGCTTTTCGGTCCAGATCCCCAGTTCATCAGACAGGCCGCCCGTTTCTGCATCGGTGGCGAGGTCCGTCGTCAGATCGTGCTTGGCGATGAAGTTCAGATGTTTCTTGGGCGAATCCTTGCTCACTCCCAGCAAGGCCGTGCCAGCCTTTTCGAATTCGGCCTTCAATGCCGAAAAATCCTTCGCCTCGCTCGTGCAGCCGGGCGTGTTGTCCTTGGGGTAAAAGAACAGCACCAGCTTGCGGCCCAGATAATCGGATGGCTTCACTCTGGTGCCATCGGGTCTTTCCATCGCGATATCTGGAAGGGCCATTCCCGCGCCAGTGCCGGTTTCGGATTTTGTCATCAGTCAGTCTCCAATGGGCTATCGAGAATGGCGCCCCACGCATCTGCTACGTCGCGGCGGGCGGCGCTGAAGGCGCGCAGCAGGGCCGCCCCGTTACTGCATCCGCAGGCCTTTGCCAGCACTTTGACAGAAGCCGCTGCAGGCATTGCCAGATCGGGTGCGAGCAAACGCGTGGCGATAAGCATCCGCGTCATCAGATCATGCGCGGCAATCAGCGATTCGGGCAACAGACCGCTTTCCACCAGCCCGCAAATCGCGTCGCCCAGATGCGGTGTCAGCGCCGTGCGTTCGCGAAGCTGAAGGTAATGCACAAGGAATTCGAGATCGACCAGCCCGCCCCGCGCCAGCTTTGCATCGAGCGGGCCCTTGGCCGGTTTGTGTTCGGCCATGTCGCGCCGCATCTGGAGAACATCCTCGCGCAGTTTTGCCGGCTCGCGCGGGGTTTCAAGGACGCTGGCAATGATGTTGCCAATCTGGGCCATGGCATCGGGCGAGCCGAACAGGGGCCGCGCACGGGTGAGGGCCATATGTTCCCACGTCCACGCATTTTCATGCTGGTAACGGGCAAAACTGTCGAGACTGACGGCCAGTGGCCCCTGCTTGCCCTGTGGCCGCAGGCGGGTGTCCACTTCATACAATGCGCCCTCTGCCGTGGGTACACTCAACGCGCCGCTGACGCGCTGCGCAAGGCGATTGAAATAGAGCGTCGCGCCCAGCGGGCGGCCTCCGTCCGATTCGCCTTCATGGGTGCCGGTGAACAGGAAAATGATGTCGAGGTCCGACGCATGGGTCAGCACACCGCCGCCCAGCCGCCCAAGGCCCAGCACCATCAATTCGCTGCCCGGGACAGTGCCATGCACTTGGACAAATTCCTCGCGCGCGGCATTGGCGGCCACGCACAGGGCCGCTTCTGCCAGCCTTGACAGGGCCGCACCAATTTCCAGCGGATCATGCGCCGCCTCGATCAGCTGGACCCCCAGCGCAAAGCGTTTTTCGCTGGTGACGACACGGATGCGGTCCAGCCGCCGCTCGTAATCATCATCTTCCTCTGCCCGGGACATGGCGCTGGCCAGTTCCTGGACACTGCCGGGCAGGTCGAGCGCGCTGCGATCAATCAGCGCATCGAGCAATTCGGGCCGGCGGCCCAGTTCATCCGCCAGCGGCTGGGCCAGCGTCAGCACTTTTGCCAGCTGGTCGAGCAGGCCGGGCCGCGCTTCGAGCAGGCGGAACAGGTTAATGGCAGACGGCGCGCCCGCCAGCATCGCTTCCCAGCGCAGCAGCGCACGATCAGGGTCGGGCGCATCGGCCAATGCCTGCAACACATCGGGCAGAATGGCGTCGAACGCCTTGCACGCCGCGGGGCTGCGCAGGGCGCGGATATGGCCGTCGGTCCAGCTTTCAATCCGCGTTGCCAGGTCTTCCGGATCGGCAAAGCCCAGTTCCTGCAACTGGCCCTGCAAACCGCCAGAGGGCGCGCTGCCGGGATGAACAGTGGATTCGTTCGCATCAATCAGCCGGTCAAACCGCTGGCCCACAGCCTCGGTCAGTTCTGCCACCCGCGCAACCAGTTCAACGCCATCTGCCATGCCTTCCAGCTGCGCGACATTGTCCAGTGCATCGCCTGATGGCAGCGCATGGGTCTGCTGGTCAGCCACCATCTGCAGGCGGTGCTCCAGCACGCGCAGGCTGTCATAGGCGCTGCCCACCACGCTGGCATCTTCCGCCGAGATAAGCCCCGCTGCGGCCAGCGCATCCAGCGCCGGACGCGTTCCGCGCATCCGCAAGGACGGGTCGCGCCCGCCATGGATCAACTGGTGGGTCTGGGCGAAGAATTCCACTTCGCGGATACCGCCCCGCCCGTGTTTCAGATTGAAGCCCGGGCCGGGCAGCTTTGGCCCCTTGTAATTGGCACGGATGCGCGCGGTAAGCCGGCCGATTTCCTCGATCGCCCCGAAATCGAGGCTGCGCCGCCACACGAATGGACGGATCGCGGCAAGGAAAGCCTCGCCTGCTTCGACATCGCCCGAACAGGCGCGGGCGCGGATGAAAGCCGCCCTTTCCCATGTGAGCGCTGAAGATTCGTAATGGGTCAGCGCCGCGCCAAGCGAAATTGCCAGCGGGCTGACTTCCGATGCAGGGCGCAGCCGCAGATCGACACGAAAAACGTAGCCTTCGGCGGTATTGCTGGCGAGCATCTGGACAATGTCGCGCGCATATCGCTGCGCGGCCTCGCCCGGTTCATCCCGCTCGCGGCGGGGCAGCGTTTCTGGGTCATACAGCAATATCGGGTCGATATCGGAACTGTAGTTGAGTTCGCACGCACCGTGTTTGCCCAGTGCCAGCGCAATGAAGCCTGCAGGCAGCGCATCCGGCACCCGCCGCGCAATGGCCGCATTGATCGCCGCATCGAGCGCACGATCAGCCAGCGACGACAGTTCGCGCATCACCCGGTCGACCGGAAATGCGCCAGCCAGATCGCCGATGGCCAGCACCACGGCATGGGCCAGCCGTTCGCGGCGCAGGATGACGCCTACATCATCCCCTTCGCGGGTTGTGCCTGCCTGCCGCGCCCATTCCAGCGCATCTTCGCCGCGCCCCTGTTCCAGCAGCGCGGTGACTTCGGGCAGGCGTTCCAGCCCGCGCGCCAGAAAGGGGGCGTGCCTGCGCGCGCGATCCATCGCATTGTGCCAGTCTGCCTGCATCTGCCAACCACTGCCTTGCCGCCGCAGCAGAGGCAAGGGGGCGCGGGACGCGCAGCTGCGCGCCAATTCTTTCATTTGACGAATTTGCCGTTAACTGGAACGGGCCCCTGCGAATTATGGTCGGCGCGCATGGTGCTGCCCGCCTTGCCCAAGCTGATGAAGGAAGTGCCGTCCATGGACTATATGATGCCGCCGGAATGGGCGCCGCAGGACTGGATCTGGATCGGCTTTCCCCATGATGGCGAAGAATGGCCAGGCTATCTTGCCAGCGCGCAGGAACAGATTGCCGCTTTTGCCAATGCCGTTGCCGAAAGCGGGCAGGAAGTGCGCCTGCTGGTGCGCGACGGTGCCAACGAGGCACGGGCGCGCCGGCTGGTCAGCGCCTCGGTAAAGCTGGAACGGCGGACTTATGGCGACATCTGGCTGCGCGACACCGGCCCGCTGGTGCTGGCCCAAAAAGCGGCGAGCGCGGCGCGAAAGGCGCGGCGGTTCGGCTTCAACGGCTGGGGCGGGAAATATCTGATGCCGGGGGACCAGACGATCGGCGCGGAGCTGGCGCAGGATGCAGGCCTGCCGCTGGAAGTGTCCGACTGGATATTGGAGGGTGGCGCAATTGATGGTGACGGCACCGGCCTGGTGGTGACGACGGAGCAATGCCTGCTCAACCCCAATCGCAACCCGCAGCTTTCGCGCGATGACATTGAACAGCGGCTTTCATCCGACCTCGGCTTTTCGCGGGTCTTGTGGCTGGGTGATGGACTGCTCAACGATCATACTGATGGCCATGTCGACAATCTGGCGCGTTTTGTTGCGCCCAATGTGCTGGCACTGCCCCGCGCCACGGGCAAGGATGATCCCAATGCCGGGATTTACGCGGATGCAAAGGCACGGGCAGAGGCATTCGGGGTGAAGCTGGCGGAAATTCCTTCGCCCGGCCTCATCACCCGGGGCAATTTCATCGAACCTGCAAGCTATGCCAATTTCGCGATTACCAGCCATCTGGTGGTGGTGCCCACATTCGGGTCTGTCCATGATGATGACGGCGTGGCAGCGATTGCCAGCCTGTTTCCGGACCGCGCCACCATCGGCCTTCCGGGCGATGCCGTGCTGGCAGGCGGCGGGGGCTTTCACTGCGCCAGCCAGCAGATGCCCGCCAGCCAGCAAAGGACCGTGTCAGCCGCTTAACTCTTTCTTAGCCGCGCGGCTGGCATAGCTGGCTGCATGGCCCAAGCTGTTGCAAAAATCCGTTCCGCCGCGCCTGCATCTGCAGAAGTGCTGCGTTCAGCCATCGTCGCTGGCTGCGCGATGGCGCTGATTGCTGCGGGCAACGCATTTCCGCTTTTCACCCTGTAATCGGGGTTCCGCCCCGGGGCAGCGATATTACTGCTGCACCAGTTTCAGGATTGCCGTGATCGCAGCGCCGCCCAGCACGGTGCCAGTAAATATCCGCCAGAAGAGCGGGTTAATCCGGCCAAATGCGACTGACCCCAGCCAATTACCCAGTAAAATGGCCGGAAACAGCAGCGCGGCCAAAATCGGTTGGCGCCAGCTCATCATCCCCATCAGCCATGCTGCCGTGCAGCCGGCAATCGAGGTGGCAAGGAAAATGGCCATCATCGATGCGCGGGCCAATTCAGGTGTTACCGCGCGCCGCAGGTAATAGGGTATGACCGGCGGGCCGGGCATCCCGGCAAAACCGGTAAGAACGCCTGAAGCCATGCCGGTGAGGCCGGTCACAATCTTGCCCGGCGGATGGGTGCTGGCCTTCTTTGGCAGCAACACCATCACGAATGCCCCCAACGCCACAAACGCAATCAGCACCCGTGCCAGATCAGGATCGGTAAGTCGCAGCAACCAAAGGCCAAGCGGCGTTGCCAGCACGGCGAACACGCCGATCGGGAAGGCAGAACTTTCAGCCTGCCCCAAAATCCGTTTGATGCCGACCGTCCCGATAAACAGGCCCAGGATCGTGACAGTCACCACTGCCGATTGCGGGGCCACGGTCAGCCCCAGCACCGGCACCAGCAGCAGTGCCATGCCAAAACCCGCCAGCCCCCGGACGAATCCGGCGGCCAGCGCGGTAATCAGCGCGGCAGCAATCTGGATACTGGAGAAATCCGCGATCAAGCGGTTCGCAGGTCCGGCGCAGTCGCTTCTGCTTTCAGCATGGCGATCGCTTCATCCACGGGCATGAATCTCTGCTGCTGTTCGCCCAGCGTGCGGATGGCGACAGTGCCTTCTTCTGCTTCTCTCATCCCGACAACCAGCAAATGCGGAACCTTCTTCACCGAATGTTCGCGCACCTTGTAGTTGATCTTCTCGTTCCTCAGATCGCTTTCCACGCGCAGCCCCGCAGCCTTCAGCTTGGCGGTCACGTCGCGGGCATAGTCATCCGCATCCGATACGATGGTTGCCACCACGGCCTGCACCGGGGCCAGCCACAGCGGCAGCTTGCCCGCATAATGTTCCACCAGAATGCCGATGAACCGTTCATAGGACCCGAAGATAGCGCGGTGCAGCATGACAGGGCGATGGCGTTCGCCATCTTCACCGACATAGCTGGCATCCAGCCGTTCGGGCAGCACGCGGTCCGACTGGATCGTCCCCACCTGCCAGGTGCGGCCGATGGCATCGGTCAGGTGCCATTCCAGCTTGGGCGCATAGAATGCCCCTTCGCCTTCCAGTTCTTCCCAGCCGAATTCGTCCGTCGCCATGCCCGCTTCGCGCACGGCATTGCGCAGTTCTTCCTCGGCCTTGTCCCAGTCGGCATCGCTGCCGAAACGCTGTTCAGGGCGGGTCGCCAGTTTGATGGCGTAGCTTTCAAAGCCAAGCTCGCGATAGACCGTGCTGGCCAGTTCGCAGAACTTGCGCACTTCTTCCACCACCTGGTTTTCGGTGCAGAAAATATGCCCGTCATCCTGCGTGAACTGGCGCACGCGCATCAGCCCGTGCAGCGCGCCATGCGGTTCGTTGCGGTGGCAGCAGCCCATTTCGCCCATGCGCAACGGCAGGTCGCGGTAGGAAGTGATGCCCTGCTTGAACACCAGCACATGGGCCGGGCAGTTCATCGGTTTCAGCGCCATCCAGTCGGCATCGCCGGAAATGACCGGGCCTTCATCATCCACATTGGGAACTTCATCGGGAATGACGAACATGTTTTCGCGATATTTGCCCCAGTGACCAGACTGTTCCCACTGGCGGGCATCCATCACCTGCGGGGTTTTCACTTCGCGGTAATCGGCCCCGTCCATCCGGCGGCGCATATAGGCTTCCAGTTCGCGCCAGATTTTATAGCCCTTGGGATGCCAGAAAACGCTGCCATGCGCTTCTTCCTGCAGGTGGAACAGGTCCATCTCGCGGCCCAGCTTGCGGTGGTCGCGCTTGGCCGCTTCTTCCAGCCGGTGCATATGGGCATCAAGCTGCTTCTTGTTCAGCCAGCCGGTGCCGTAGATGCGGCTGAGCATGGCGTTCTTCTGGTCGCCGCGCCAATATGCGCCCGACACGCGCGTCAGCTTGAAAGCCTTGGGATCGAGCTTGCCCGTCGATGCAAGATGCGGCCCGCGGCACAGGTCGAGCCAGGTGTCGCCTGCGCCCACATTGCCGGAATGATAGACCGTCAGCGGCTCGCCTTCGGGCAGTTCTGCTGCCCATTCGGCCTTGAAGCTTTCACCCTGTTTCACAAACCATGCGATCAGATCATCACGCGTCCATTCCTCGCGGATCAGCGGTTTGTCCGCCGCGATGATGTCGCGCATTTTCTGTTCGATGACCGGCAGGTCTTCATCCGTGAAGGGCCCGCGTTCTGCACTGGGGGCAAAGTCGTAATAGAACCCGTCATCCGTGGCCGGGCCGAAAGTGATCTGCGTATCGGGCCACAATGCCTGCACCGCTTCTGCCAGCACATGCGCATAATCATGCCGCATCAGTTCCAATGCGTCGGCTTCGTCGCGGCTGGTGATCAGCGCCAGCTCGGTATCGCCATCGAAGGGCCGCATGATATCGCGCACTTCGCCATCGATCCGGGCGGCCAGCGCAGCTTTTGCCAGGCCGGGGCCAATGGCGGCGGCCACGTCGGCAGGCGTGGAACCCTGCGGCATTTCCCGCACGGAACCATCGGGAAGGCTGATCTTCAGCATTTCACTCATCGAATTCATCTCACCTTATTTGCGCGTGCCATGGCACAGCCCGGCGCGCACCGGAAGTCTCGGCGTCATGCAATTGTCAAAGGTTCGGGAAGTGACGCCATGCCGCCCGAACCCGGGCGACGGTGGCAGCGATCAGATCGCGACCAACCGCCCCGGTGCGAACCGGGTGGTAGTAGTCGTTGTCGTGATGCGTGCCTGCGTCATACGCCCCTCATAACCGCGAAAGATTAAGCTTTCAACCAATGTCGAGGCGGGCAGACCCGGCCTTCGTGCTGATCCGCTGCGCGCTGGCCAGCGTGGCGGAGCGGGTTTTGACGCCCGAAACAAAGCGATATTCCGATGTCGCACTGGCAGGGGTAAGTTCCACCGCCATATAGCCGCGCTGGCCGGTATTGGCCCATTGAAGCTGCGGATTGCGTGCCACGGACTGGGCCGCAAAATCCTTCGGCTTGATCCATGGAAGATAGCCTTCCGCGCCGGGCGATGTGACCGAATGGCCAGCAAATTCCACGCCCGCAGCAGCCCCGTCATTATCCAGTTCGGATGCCCAGCCATTGTGGCTGTCGCCCGCCAGCACGATCAGATTTGCATTGGCATTCTGCGCCGACCTGAGCAGCCGTTCGCGCGCGGCAGGGTATCCGTCCCATGCATCCATGTTGAACGGCAGGCCAGCGCGGCTGGTGGCCGCCGCTGCCTGCAGGCGTTTGCGGATATAGGCAGGCATTGCCTCGCCAAGATTGTCGGCAATGCCCGCTGGCAGGGACAGGCTGGCCATGATGACCTGCTGCGCCAGCACTTGCCAGGTTTTGCCTGCCTTGCGGGACCGCGCCATGCCTGCTGCCAACCATGCTTCTTGCGCTTCACCCATCAAGGTGCGCGCAGGGTCACGCCATTCGCCATCGCGAAACGCATTCAGCGCTGCCATCGTTTTGGCGGGATCATCCCCGCCGCGCTGGATGATAGTGCCAAGATCGAAAGGCTTCGTCCGCGCCGTCAACCGCGTTTCTAGCCGGAACAATGTGGCCAGATTGCCGATTTCATAGTCGGCCCACGGCGCATCGGAAACCGGCATCCATTCGTGATAGGCCTGCATGGCAACGCGCTTGCGCATTTCCCACGTGCCCTCGGTTGCCGGATCGTGGTTTTCAGCGCCATCGCGGTAACTGTCATTCGCGGTTTCATGGTCATCCCACACGGCGATCAGCGGATAAAGCTGGTGCAGGCGCTGCAAATCAGCATCGGCGCGATAGGTGGCCAAGCGCAGGCGGTAATCCGCGAGCGCGATGATTTCGTTCTGCGGGGCCAGCGCCCGGCCCGGCACGGCTTCTTCTGCCGATGGATAGGTGCCCGCTCCATATTCGTAGAAATAGTCGCCCGTGTGCACCACCAGGTCGAAGGCATCGGCCTCCGCAATATGGGCATAGGCGTTGAACCAGCCGAAACCCATGTTGGAACAGCCGACCACCGCCATGCGGAAGCGCGCCGTGTCGCCGATGGGCAAGGTCCGCGTGCGGCCAATGTCGGACATGGAACCATCGGGCGCGATGAAGCGGAAATAATACCAGCGATCAGGCGCAAGGCCGGTCGCAACCGGTTTGACGCAGCCATCACGCGCTGGCGATGCTTCCACTTCGCCGCCCGCCGCGACTTTCACAAAATCAAGACTGTCGCTGACTTCATAGCGCAGGGTTGTCGGGCTCGCAGCGGCAAAGCGCGTCCACAGAAGCACACTGTTCCCGCCCGGCTCGCCGCTGGCCACACCATGGGTGAAACCGCTCTGCTGCGCTGCCGATGCCGCGACCGGCAGCGCGGCAAGGCCGGCCCCCAGAAGACCCGCTCGAAACAGGCTGCGACGATCAAGCGAGAAAACAGACGGCGGATTGGCGGACAGGGTCTTGTCGGGCGCAGGGAGCTTGCTGTTCATGGCGCAGACTTATCCTGCTTGCGTGACACCGCCAAGACTATCTGTCGCCGCGTCAAACCACGGATGCCACGAAAGGCTCGTGACAAGGGTCGTGTGCTTTATGTCAATGGAGCTTGACAATGAAGCGAATCAATGTCAAATACCCTTTACATAGTGAAAAGGACCATTGTCATGAAACAGATTCACAAGGCTCTCCTGCTGGCCGCTGCGATGATCGGCGTCGCGCAGCTCGCCATTTTCGACATCATTCCGGCTGGTTTCGCCCAGTGGGCTCCGCTGGCGCTTCTGGCGATTTTCCCCGGCGCATGGATTGGCTCATCGCGCCGCTGCGGCAGTAACCGCACGGCGGCCGAGGGCTGACCGATGGGCTGCAAAAGCAACACACAGGCCCAGCGCGCCTATATCCGCCGGATGGGCATTGCGATGACGGCCTATCTCGTCAGCCTGTTCAGCGGTGAATATCTGGTTTCACGTGAATTGGTGGCAGGGCCGGTGGTGTGGCTGCTTGGCCTGCTGCCTGGCCTCGCCATCATCGGCGCATTCTACGCCATCGCCAAGCTGATCACCGAAACGCAGGATGAATTCATCCGTATGCTCATCGTCCGCCAGACTTTGGTGGCAACGGGCGTTGCCTTGTCGGCGGCGACCATCTGGGGCTTCCTCGAAAATTTCGAGCTGGTGCCACACGTTGATGCCTATTGGGTAGCGATCCTGTGGTTCCTCGGCTTTGGCATAGGCGCACTTTCCAACCGAATCACCTATGGCGCATGGGGCCAGCTGCGATGAAGAACAGGCTCAAGGTGCTGCGCGCCGAACGCAGCTGGAGCCAGCAGGATCTGGCTGACCGGCTGGAAGTATCCCGACAGAGCGTCAATGCTATCGAAACCGGCAAATACGACCCTTCGCTGCCGCTGGCCTTTCGTATTGCTGAAACATTTGATATGTCTATAGAAGAGATATTCTCGAAAGACTGAATAATGGGGGGGTGAAATGCGACTGCTTATTCTAATTTCGCTGGCCCTGCTTTCAGCATGCGGCACTGCAGACAGCGGCCGTTCGGATGACGAACCCGTGCTGGTTCCGGAAATTTACTGACGGGCTGGCGGGTTCTCCGCTGTTTCCTGGCATCATACACTGATCCGGCTTGCCCCGCCTGCCATGATCGGGAAAAGCTGGCCGGCATGACCCATCCTCAATTCCATACCCTGCCCGACGGGCGCCAGATTGCCTTTCGCCGCACCCATGCGGCATCGTCCGCCGGCCCCACCATCATCTTCCTGCCTGGCTATATGTCCGACATGGAAGGCGGCAAGGCGACTGCCTTGTTCGATTGGGCAGCAAGCGAAGGCCGCGATTGCCTGCTGCTCGATTATTCGGGATGCGGTTCCAGCCCCGGAGATTTTGCTGATGGCACATTGTCACGCTGGCGCGATGAAGTGCTCGATCTGGTAAAGGCACAGGTTGCAGGCCCGGTCGTGCTGGCCGGTTCATCCATGGGCGGGTGGCTGATGCTGATGATCGGGCTGGCGCTCGAGGACCGGCTGGCTGCCATGGTCGGCATTGCCGCAGCGCCCGATTTTTCCGACTGGGGATATGACGAAAATCAGAAAGCACGCCTCGCCAGCGGCGAGACTGTTCTTGAACACAACCCCTATGGCCCTGAGCAGACGCCGACCCATGCAGCATTCTGGCAGGATGCCCAAGCCAACCGGATGCTGGGCGGCAATATTGCAATCACTTGCCCCACGCGGCTGCTGCACGGCCAGAACGATGCCGATGTTCCGTGGCAGACCAGTCTGAAACTGGCCGAGCGGCTTTGTTCGGATGATATACAGGTGACGCTGGTAAAAGCGGCGGACCATCGCATGTCCCGTGACGAGGATATTGCCTTGTTGCTGCGCATTTTCGCCCAGCTGCCCGTTTTTGCCTGACCTTATAAAACCCCTGAAAGACCGCCCATGTCCGCTCTTCTCGCCATCTTTCTCCAGGTCGGCCTGTCGCCTGCACCGGCCCCTGTTTCTCCCATTCCGGACGAACTTTACGAACAGCGCCGGTTGAACCGCCAGGCCGCGCAGGAAGAAGAAAAGCCCACCGCCATCAACAACCGGCTGACCGATTGCATCACTCTTGCCGAAATCGACCCGGAAGCCGCGCGCGTCGATGCAAGCGACTGGTATGAAACAGCGGAACTCAGCCGCAAGTCATGGGCAGCGCAATGCCTTGGCCTGGCGCTGGTGCAGCAGGGGCGCTGGGCTGAAGCGGCGGCAGCTTTCATAAAAGGGCGCAATTCCACCATGCCCGATGCGCAGCTTTACCGTGCGCAACTGGGCGCAATGGCAGGCAATGCAGCCCTGTCAGCAGGAGATGCCGCGGCTGCGCTGGCCGCTTTTGACACTGCCGAATCCGATGCCGCGGCAGCCGGAAGCACCATGCTGGGCACCGAGATAACCCTTGATCGCGCCCGCGTACAGGTGGCGCTGGGCCAGATGGATGAAGCGGCCCAATCGCTCGCCCTTGCGCGGCAGGCCAGGCCGGATAATGCGCAGGCGTGGCTGCTATCAGCGACCCTTTCGCGCAGGATGGGCCAGCTTGAAGACGCGCAGGCACAAATCCAGCGCGCCGCCGTCCTTGCCCCGCGCGACCCTGAAACGGGGCTTGAAGCCGGGGTCATCGCCGTCCTTGCAGGCAGGCCCGATGCCGCGCGCAAGAGCTGGGCTTCGGTAATAGAAACGGCGCCGGGCACGTCCTTCTCAAAAACGGCTGAAGCCTATATTGCGCAGTTGGAGGCACAATGATCCCGTTATCTGTTCTCGACCTGGTTCCTGTCCGCGAAGGCGGCACGCTGGCGCAGGCCTATGCCGCTGCCGCCAAGCTGGCGCAAACGGCAGAAGCTGCCGGATACAAGCGGTTCTGGGTTGCAGAACACCATGCGATGGAAGGGATTGCAGGCGCCGCCACCGCAGTGGTGCTGGCCCATATCGGCCATGCCACTTCCACCATCCGCATCGGATCGGGCGGCATCATGCTGCCCAATCACAACCCATTTGTGATTGCCGAACAATTCGGCACGCTGGACGCGCTGTTTCCGGGCCGGATTGATCTGGGCCTGGGCCGCGCACCGGGCGCAGATGGCCGGATTGCGCAGGCATTTCGGAAGAATCTGGGGCAGGCCGCCGAATATTTTCCGCAGGACGTGGTGGAACTGCGCGCGCTGATTACCGGCGACCCCGCATTGCCGCTGACCGCGACACCGGGCCTTGGCGCGAATATCGAATTCTGGATGCTGGGCTCCAGCCTGTTCGGCGCGCAGCTGGCTGCACGGCTGGGTATGCCCTATGCCTTCGCTTCGCATTTCGCACCCGACCATCTCGATGCCGCGCTGGAACTTTACCGCCGCGATTTCCGCCCTTCTGCCGCAATGGACAGGCCCCATGTCATGCCCGCTATGACGGTGATCTGCGCTGATAGCGACGAGGAAGCAGAGCTGCTTTCATCGTCCCAATTGCAGTCTTTCGTGCGGCTGCGCAGCGGCACCCCCGGCAAGCTGCCGCCGCCAGTGCCCGGCTACCGCGAATCGCTGCCCGCACCTGCCGCCGCCATGCTGGCCAATATCGGGCAGGCCAGCGCTGTCGGTTCGATGGATACGGTGCGCGATGCCATTGCCCGCTTCGTAGAACGGACCGGCGCGGATGAAATTATCGTGTCAGGGTCGACCTTCGACCCCGATGCCCGGACCCGCTCGCTGGAATTGACCATGAAAGCCCTGAAGGGCTGAGCAAGCGGGCCCGGGTGCCGGCTGGGAAACCGGCTGGGGTCGAAGAACCTGTCCGTGGACTGGTTGAAAGCCAGATGCACACCAAGGGGCCTTGGGGCGGAACTGCCTGACATCTGGACTTATAGAGAGACAATGGCAGAACCGGGCGACAAGCGCAGATAATCCCTTGCAACGCGGCTTGCAGCCCACGGCACATCGGCCTATTCACGTATTTATGCTGCACGGTGCAGCAACAAAATAATAAGGCCGCAAATGGCCTGCAGGAGCTGGACGGATGGGTTCGAAAACCACCGCATCGGATCAAGAGAAACCCGCTGGCAAGAGCCGCGGCATTGCTGGCAAGTCGGCGTTGGTAAAATCCCTCGTCGCGCATATCCGCCACTCCCTCCTGCCGGGCGACACGCCTTTTGCAGACGAGAAGATGGCTGAAGCCGCCACTTTCCTGATCGACGCGGCGGCATGCCGCGAGGCGGGGGAAGCGGCAATTTCCCTTATTTCCACCAGCGATGACCGGCGGTTCATGCGCATCGCCATCGTCAATGACGACATGCCGTTCCTGGTCGATTCGGTGGCATCCACCATCGCTGCGCAAGGCCTGTCGATCGACCGGCTGGTCCACCCCGTTGTGCCGGTCAACCGGTCTGAAGACGGCACGCTGCAATCCATCCCCGATGCGAAGGTGAACGGCACTCCGCTGGAATCGATGATCTACATCGAAACCGTGCGGATCGATGCCCGCCAGCGCCGCGAGCTGGAACAGGCACTGCGCGTCACGCTGGGCGATGTGCGCGCCGCCGTGACGGACTGGCCCAAGATGCGCGAGATCATGCGTGAAGATGCAGACAGCGTGGAAGACGAAGAAGGCGCAGAATTGCTGCGCTGGCTCGAAGGCGGGATGCTGACGCAGCTCGGCCATCTTACTCGCCGCCGCGATGGCAGCCACGCCCAGTTGCTGGGCATTTGCCGCCGTAGTGCCAAGCATATCCTGGCGGACCAGTCCTATGACCGGGCCTTTGAATGGTTCGAAAAAATGTACGGCAGCAACCGCGTGGTGCCGCTGATCGTCAAGGCGAACAGGGTTTCGCTGGTGCATCGCCGCGTGCCGCTCGACCTGTTTATCGTGCCGGTGATGGAAGATGGCGAAGTTGCCGCATTGTCCATCCATGCAGGCGTATGGACCAGCGCCGCGCTGGCCGCACCGCCCAGCCACGTACCGCGCCTGCGCACGCAGATGTCCGAACTGATCGAGAAATTCCGGTTCGACGACAAGGGCCATGCCGGCAAGGCATTGGTCCATGCGCTGACCGCATTGCCGCATGATCTGGTCATCGGCTTTCCCAAGCATGACATCGAACGTGTCGCCACCACTATGATGAGCCTGGTCGACAGGCCGCGCCCGCGCCTCGCCATGGTCGAAGCGCCCCTGTCGCGGCACCTGTTCGCCTTTGTCTGGCTGCCGCGCGATATGCTGTCGACGCAAGTGCGGCTGCAGATCCAGCAATTGCTGGAAGACGGCGCAAATGCCGAGTTGCTGGACTGGAGCCTGCAAGTCGAAGGCGGCAATCTGGCGATGCTGCGCTTCGTGCTGGATATTCGCGGCGGCCGCCATGTCGATAGCGAACGCGACATCGAGGCCAGTCTTCAGAACATGCTGCGCGGCTGGTCAGAAGCGGTGGAAGGCGAACTACTGGCATCGTGCGAACCGGGCCGCGCTGCTGCGATTGCCACGCGTTATGCCGAAGCATTCCCGACCAGCTACCGCGCCAGCTACGGCGCTGCGGAAGCTGCACGCGACATTCTGCGGATGCGCCATCTGAACCTGTCCGAAGCGGAACACGCGCTTGGCCATGTGATGCTGCGCGATGCCCGCCTCTATCATCTGGAAGGCGACCCGGAAAACCAGCTGCGGCTGAAAATCTATGAAAACGAAGGCGCGCTGCCGCTTTCCGATTCTGTCCCGGCGCTGGAAAACTTCGGTTTCCGCGTGATGGCCGAAACGCCGACCGAACTGGATGAAGGCCGCCTCGGCACCATTCACGACTATATCGTCAGCTTGCCCGAAGGCGACCGCGCGGCAACGCTGCTGGAACGCAGCGGCGCGATCGAACAGGCAATTGCCGCTGTGTTGAACGCAGCGGCAGAAGACGATGCTTTCAACCGGCTGGTAATCGGCACCGGTCTGTCCGCACGCGAGGCTGACTGGCTGCGCGCCTTTTATCGGTATCTGCGCCAGGTGGGCATGGGCTTTACCATCTATACCGTGGTCGATGCACTGGGCCGCGCGCCTGCTGTCACCACGGCATTGATCGCCCTGTTCACCGCCCGCCACGATCCTTCGTTCAAGGGCGACCGCGACGCTGCCGCGCAATCAGCCACGCAGGCTATCAAGCAGGGCCTCGCCCAGGTCGCCGCGATCAATGACGACCGGCTGCTGAGGCTTTATCAATCGGTCATCGAAGCCATCCTGCGGACCAACGCATTTTCGCCTGCCGCGGCAGAAGCCCTGGCGTTCAAGATCGATTCCCGACTGGTGCCGAATTTGCCGAAACCCGTGCCCTGGCGCGAAATCTTCGTCTATTCGCGCCGGGTCGAAGGCATCCACCTGCGCGCCGGACCTGTCGCGCGCGGCGGGCTGCGCTGGTCGGACAGGCGGGATGACTTCCGCACCGAAATACTCGGCCTGATGAAAGCCCAACGGGTAAAGAACGCCGTCATCGTGCCGACCGGCGCCAAAGGTGGCTTCTATCCCAAGCTGCTGCCATCGCCGGACAAGGACCGCGAAGCATGGGCCGCAGAAGGCCAGGGCAGCTATGAAGTCTTCATCCGCACCTTGCTGTCGATCACCGACAACATCGTGGATGACATGATCGTGCACCCGCGCGATGTGGTCATCCATGACGGGCAGGACCCCTATTTCGTGGTCGCTGCCGACAAGGGCACGGCGCGCTTTTCCGATGTTGCCAATGGCATCGCGGAATCGCAGGATTTCTGGCTGGACGATGCCTTCGCCAGCGGCGGGTCAAACGGTTACGACCACAAGGCCATGGGTATCACCGCCCGCGGCGCGTGGGTTTCCGTGCAGCGCCACTTCCTCGAAATGGGCGTGGATGTGCAGACAGACCCGGTCAAGGTCGTCGGCTGCGGCGATATGTCGGGCGACGTGTTTGGCAATGGCATGCTCTTGTCCAAATCGATCAAGCTGGTGGCCGCGTTCGATCACCGTCACATCTTCATCGATCCCGATCCCGATGCAGCTGCCAGCTGGAAGGAGCGGGACCGGATGTTCAACCTGCCCCGTTCCAGCTGGGAAGATTACAACGCATCGCTGATTTCCAAGGGCGGCGGCGTATTCAGCCGGTCGCTCAAGAAAATCCCGCTATCCATTCAGGCACGGCGCGTGCTGGGCATTGATGCCAAGGAAATGGAGCCTGAGGCGCTGATTTCGGCCATCCTCGCTGCCCCTGCCGACCTGCTGTGGTTTGGCGGCATCGGCACGTATATCAAGAGTTCTGCTGAAAATAACATCGCGGTTGGCGATCCGGCAAATGACAGCCTGCGCATCGATGCCGACATGGTTCGGGCCAAGGTCATCGGCGAAGGGGCCAATCTGGGCATTACCCAGGCAGGTCGCATCGAATTCGCGCTGAACGGGGGCAGGTCCAACACCGACTATATCGATAATTCCGCAGGCGTGGATTGTTCCGACAATGAAGTGAACATCAAGATTGCGCTGGCAGCTGCCAAGCGCAGCGGCAAACTGTCCGAAGCCAAGCGAGTCACCCTGCTGGAATCGATGACCGACGAAGTTGCGGCCATCGTGCTGGAAGACAACCGCTTGCAGGCACTGGCGCTGTCCATTGCCGAAACCGGCGGTGCCAAATCCACCGCGGCGCAATTGCGTTTGATCGAAGCGCTGGAAGACCGCGGCGATCTGGACCGCAAGACCGAAGGGCTTGCCGAAGGCGAAGCGCTGGCCCGCCGCGCGGCCGATGGCATTGGGCTGACCAGGCCTGAACTGGCCGTGCTGTTGTCATCGACCAAGCTGGTGCTGCAGGATGCCATCGAACGCAGCAACCTGCCCGACGATCCGAGCATGGAACAGGCGCTGCTGGATTATTTCCCGGCCCCCATGCGCAGCAAGTTCAAGACGCAGATACTGGGTCACCGGCTGCGGCGCGAAATTGTCGCGACACAGCTGGCGAACCGCATCGTCAACCGGCTGGGCCTGGTGCACCCGTTCGAACTTGCCGAAGAAGAAGGCGTGGAACTGGCACAGGTCGCAGGGGCATTTGTCGCCGCCGAACGCCTGTTCGACATCGGCACATTGTGGGGCCAGCTGGACACGGCAAAAATGCCGGAAGCAGCGCGCCTGATGCTGTTCGACCGGACCGCGTCTGCCATGCGCGGGCAGATGGCCGACTTGCTTCGCGTGGGCGCCAGCACCGCGCCGCCTTCGCGCATGATCCAAGAACTGGCCAAGGGCGTGCACGAATTGTCCGTTGCCAAGGACAGCCTGCTGGCTGCCGAAGCGCGGCAGCAATCGGCCAAGCTGCGCGCAGGCTTTGCCGCGGCCGGCGCGCCTGAAAAGATCGCCGCCGAAGTCGCGCATCTGTTCGATATCGACGGCGCAGTGGGCCTTGCCCGCCTGTCCCGCGATGCCGAAATCGGCGCGCATAAACTGACCAGCGCCTTCACCGATCTTGGCGGCAGGCTGGGCCTGGACTGGGCGCAGGGCACTGCCGCATTGATGGAACCATCCGATGTGTGGGAACGCCTGCTGGTGGCGGGCCTTGCGCGTGATTTCCAGCAGATGCGGCTTGATTTCCTGCGCCGCCTGTCGCGCCGGAAGGATGCGAAGAAAGACCCTGCAGGCGCTGTCGCAAACTGGGCAGACGACAATGCAGCGGCCATCCGCCAGTTCCGCGCCATGATCAGCCGGGCGCAAGCCCGCACCCCTGTTGCGCCTGCCATGCTGGCCCAGATTGCCAGCCAGGCGCGTAACATTCTGGGCCGATAGACGAAACGGGCAGCAGGCGCGGCGGCAAGCAGCCCCGCGCCTGTTTCCTGCCCGTTAGAGGCTTGACCCACACGCATTTTGCGCCAAACCACACGCCATGGATAATGCAGACGTTGTAATCGTGGGTACCGGGCATGGCGGGGCACAGGCGGCCATCGCATTGCGGCAGAACGGGTTTGAAGGCTCCATCATCCTGCTCGGGCGGGAAAGCGAACCGCCTTATGAACGCCCCCCTCTTTCCAAAGAATATCTCGCCGGTGAAAAGCCGTTCGAACGTATCCAGATAAGGCCGGTGCAGTTCTGGGCCGACAAGGATATCGACCTGCGCCTGGGCCAGTATGTCGAAGCGGTGGACTGGATGGACCACACGCTGACGCTGGGTGATGGCAGCAGGATTTCCTATCGCAAGCTGATCTGGGCAACAGGCGGCGACCCGCGACGTTTGTCATGCCCCGGGTCCGATCTTGCCGGCATCCATTCCGTCCGAAACCGCGCCGATGTGGACCGGATGAAGACAGAACTGGATGCTGGCGCAAAACGCGTGGTGGTGATCGGCGGCGGATATATCGGGCTGGAAGCAGCCGCCGTGCTGACCAAGCTGGGCTGCAGCGTCACCGTTCTGGAAGCGCAATCACGCGTGCTGGCGCGGGTCGCAGGCAGCCAATTGTCAGATTTCTACGAAGCAGAACACCGCGCCCATGGCGTCGACCTGCGGCTGAATGTTGCGGTCGAACGGATCGAAGGCGATAGCGTCGTCACCGGCGTCAGGCTGGAAGACGGGCAAGTGATCCCGGCAGATATGCTGGTGGTGGGAATCGGCATCGTGCCATCGACCGGCCCGCTGATTGCGGCAGGCGCTGCGGGCGGCAACGGGGTGGATGTGGATGAATTCTGCCGCACCACGCTGGATGATATCTATGCCATCGGCGACTGTGCCGCCCACGCCAATCCCTATGCCGACAACAGCGTGATCCGGCTGGAATCGGTGCAGAATGCCAATGACATGGCCACCACTGCTGCCCGCGCGATATGCGGGGACAAGCAGCCCTACAATGCGCTGCCATGGTTCTGGTCCAACCAATATGATCTTAAATTGCAGACAGCAGGCCTGTCGATGGACCATGACAAGACAGTCCTGCGCGGCGATCCTGCCACCCGCAAATTCTCGGTCATCTATCTCAAGGAAGGACGCGTCATCGCACTCGACTGCGTCAATGCGGTGAAGGACTATGTGCAGGGCCGCAAGCTGATCGAAGCGCGGCTGGAACCTGACCTTGAAGTGCTGGCCAACCTGGATCAGCCGCTGAAAGACCTTCTCTAGATTTCTGCCCGCTCCAGTTCGGCCAGTGCCCAGCGGGCAGCCTCAGCCACCACGCCATCGTCATCATGGCACAGCGCCTCTACCTGCGGGAGAAGGGCTGCATCGCCGCTGTTCCCGGCAGCAACGAGGCAATTACGCACGAACCGGTCACGCCCGATCCGCTTGACCGGTGACCCTGCAAAAAGCTTGCGGAATGCGGCATCGTCCAGCGCCAGCAGGTCCGACAAGGCAGGGGCCACCAGTTCGGCGCGGGGCAGGAATGCCTTGTGGCGGGCAGCGGTGTCGGCAAATTTGTTCCACGGGCAAACCGCCAGACAATCATCGCAGCCATATATGCGGTTGCCCATCGCACGACGAAATTCCTCGGGAATCGGCCCCTTGTGCTCGATCGTAAGATAGGAAATGCAGCGCCGCGCATCCAGCTGATAGGGCGCGGGAAAGGCATCGGTCGGGCAGGCCGTCTGGCACGCATTGCATGAACCGCAGCGGTCATCATGCGGTGCATCGGGCGCAAAAGGCAGCGTGCAATAAATCGCGCCCAGAAACAGCCAGCTGCCATGTTCCCTGCTGACCAGATTGGTGTGCTTGCCCTGCCAGCCAAGACCTGCTGCCTGTCCCAGCGGTTTTTCCATGACAGGCGCAGTATCGACAAAAACTTTCAGCTGCGGTTCGCCAAGGCCCAGCCGCCGCGCATCTGCCACCAGCCAGCGGGCAAGGGCCTTAAGCGCCTTCTTCAGCGTATCGTGATAATCGCCGCCCTGCGCATAGACCGAAATCCGCGCGCGGTCCGGCGCATCTTCCAGCGCCAGCGGGTTGGTCGAAGGCGCATAGCTCATCCCCAGCGCGATGACGCTGGCGGCATCAGGCCACATGCTTTGCGGGCCCTGCCGCACATCGGCCCGGCTTTCCATCCATTCCATGGTGCCATGGCGTCCCGCCTCCAGCCACTGGGCAAGGCGGGCAGCCTGCACGGGGTTGTCTTCAGCAGGCGCAAAGCCGATTGCCGAAAAGCCCAGCCGTTCTGCTTCGGCCACAAGGCCGTTCTGCAAAGTGGAGATGGCTTCGGCGTTAACCATTCTTGGGGTTGCTCCCGTTCACGCCTGAGGGTTAATCGGCAGACATGGATATGGCGCTAAGCGAACGAACCGGAATGAGCAATGCCGACAATTCCGGCCTGGACACCACCCGGCCCCTGGCTATCGAAGCCCGCGGGCTGGTGAAGCGGTTCGAGGGAACAACGGCGGTCGACGGGGTCGACCTCAGTGTGCCCGAAGGCGCGATTTACGGCATTCTCGGGCCCAATGGCGCAGGCAAGACCACAACCTTGCGGATGCTGCTGGGCATTATCGACCCTGATGAAGGCATCCGGCGGGTTTTCGGCCATGACAAGCCGCATGATATCGCCCGCATGATCGGATACCTGCCCGAGGAACGCGGGCTGTATCCATCCATGAAAGCCTATGAGGCGATCGGATTTCTGGGCGCATTGCGCGGTCTGCCACTGGCAGAAGGCAAGCGGCGCGGGCGCGAATTGCTGGAAAGGCACGATCTTGGCCATGCGGCCGAAAAGCAGATCCGCCAATTGTCCAAGGGCATGGCGCAAACCGTGCAATTGCTCGGCACATTGGTCCACCAGCCGCGCCTTGTGGTGCTGGACGAACCGTTTTCGGGGCTGGATGCCATCAACCAGGGCAAGCTGGAACGCATGATCCGCGATCTGGCGGCAGATGGTACGACCGTGATTTTCTCCACCCATGTCATCGCCCATGCCGAACGGCTGTGCGAAGGGGTCGCCATCATCGCAGGGGGCAAAGTGCCCTATGCCGGTTCCGTCGACGAGGCGCGCGACCGGATACCGGCACAAGTCCGGCTGGAAACACAGGCCCGCGAAGGCCGCTGGCTCGATGCCTTGCCTGCCGATGCGCGGCGAGAAGGCGATTTCTGGACATTTTCCTTGCCTGAAAGCGGCATAGAACCGCTTTTGCGGGCCTTGATCGAAGGCGAGGCAGGCATTCTGTCCCTTTCAATCGAGCGCGCCGGGCTGCACGATGCCTTTGTCCATATTGCGGGCGAGGCGGCAGCACGCGCGTTGGAAGAAGACAAGCTGGCGGAGACCGGACGATGAGCGATACCGGACAGGTCATGAATTCGCGGCTGTCCATGTGGCAGGCCGCCTACATCATTGCGCGGCGTGATTTTCAGGCCGTGCTGTTCAGCAAGGCATTCCTGTTCTTCCTGTTGGGGCCAATCTTCTTCCTGGGTATAAGCGGCGGCGCAGGAATGTTGGGCGCCAAGGCGGCGGAGCGGTCGCAGAACCCGTCAATGGCGGTTTTGCTGGATGTTGGCGAAAGCCAGGCCTTTGTCGTCGCGCACAACCAGCTGGAAGAAATGACCCGCCTGCCCGAAATCTTCGTGCCGGACGATGCCAATTTGCCGGGCGGCACGTCAGACCCGATGGTGCTGCTGGAAGATGCCGACCGCAATGTTGCAGCGGTGCTGACAGGAACGCTCGCCGCGCCGCGCCTGATTGGGCCGGATGACCGGATCGAAACCTGGAAAGGGCCTGTCGCCCTTATCGCAGCAACCGCGCGCGGCGAAAAGGCAGGCTATCCCGAAGTAGCACTGGAACCCACTGCCAGCAGCATTGCCAGCAAGCGCAGTTCCAATGCCGCCATCGCCACGGGCGCGCTGACATTGCTGTTCCTGCTCACCATGCTGCTGGCCGGTATGGTCCTGTCCAATCTGGTCGAAGAAAAGGGCAACAAGATCATCGAAGTGCTGGCAGCGGCCATTCCGATGGATGCAGTGTTCCTTGGCAAGCTGTTTGCCATGCTGGCGATCAGCTTTGTCGGCATCGCCGTATGGGGCGGTCTTGCAGGAGCAGTATTTGCACTGGGCAGCGCGGCCATCGGGCCATTGCCCGAACCGGCGGTGGGCTGGCCCGTCTTCTGTGCCCTGTTCCTTGTCTATTTTGCCATGGCCTATCTGCTGATCGGGTCGATCTTCCTTGCCATCGGCTCGCTCGCCCCGACAGTGCGCGATGTGCAGACGTTGTCCATGCCGGCCACCATCCTGCAACTGGCGGTGTTCTTCCTGGCGACTTACGCCATCAACGACATCGGCTCGCCCATCGAGACGCTGGCGGTGATTTTCCCGCTTAGCTCGCCCTATGCCATGCTGGGCCGCGCAGCGCAGCAGGCGGCCCTGTGGCCCCATGTGCTGGCCATTGCCTGGCAAGTGCTGGCCACCGGAATCCTGGTCAAGATGGGTGCAGCCCTGTTCCGGTCGCGCGTGATGAAATCCGGGCCGCAAGGCGCGAAAAGAGGGCGCAAATGGTGGTCGCGCAAGACACCGGCTTAAACAAAACAACCTGTTAGCCAAACGTTGCAACACGCCGCCCCGGCGCAGCAAACTTACCCCTTGGCGCAAGGATAGGTCGCAAACTGCAACCGACTATTGACATCGAGGTAAGTAAGCGCAGGATGCAGGCTGAAGATCGACGGCCGGGAAGGTCGCGACTCAGGAGAGAGAGATTTCATGGCGACCAAAGTTGCAGATCCCGCTGCGGATGAAATGCCCAAATGCCGCACGTCACCCACCGCGTTCGAGGCTTTGAAGGAATATCTCGAGGCCAATCCGCAGAACCGGCCCAACCACACAGAAAAATTCGATGTCAGCCGTAGCGACATCTACGTGCAGGACACATGGCAGCCGATTTTCGCCGAAATGCGCGCCAAGGGTCCGCTGCATTATGTGAAGGATAGCCCCTTCGGTTCCTATTGGAACGTCGTGCAGCACAAGGCCATCCAGCACGTTGAATCGTTGCCCGAGCTGTTTTCGTCCAGCTGGGAACATGGCGGCATCACCATCACCGACCCTGATTGGGAACAGGAACTGGCAGAAGGCGAAGAACGCTTCCAGCTGCCGATGTTCATTGCCATGGACCGGCCCAAGCATACCGGCCAGCGGCGCACCGTGGCCCCTGCTTTCACGCCTGCCGAAATGAAGCGGATGGACGATGAAATTCGGCAGCGCACGGCCGAATTGCTCGATACTTTGCCCGAAGGCGAAGTGTTCGACTGGGTGGAGAAAGTCTCCATTCCGCTGACCACGGGAATGCTGGCCATCCTGTTTGATTTCCCATGGGAAGATCGCCATCTGCTGACTTATTGGTCAGATTGGGCAGGCGATACCGAACTGTCCCTTGCCCGCGATCTGGACATGCAGCGCCGCGAAATCCTGCATGAAATGGCGGCCTATTTCCAGAAGCTCTGGATGAAGAAGGCCAATGAAGAACCAGGTCCGGATCTCATTTCCATGATGATTCACAGCCCCGCCATGAACCAGATGGACCCGCTGGAATTCATGGGCAATCTGGTGCTGCTGATCGTCGGCGGCAATGATACCACCCGCAACACCATGTCGGGCATGATCCACGGGTTCGACAAATTCCCCGACCAGCGCAAGCTGTTCGAGGAAAATCCCGATCTGATCCCCAATGCGGTGCAGGAATGCATCCGATTCCAGACCCCGCTTTCGCATATGCGGCGCACAGCCACGGAAGATACCGAACTGTTCGGCGAACAGATCAAGCAGGGCGACAAGGTCGTCATGTGGTATCTTTCCGCCAACCGCGACGAGACGGTTTTCGAGAACCCGGACAAGATCGATATCACCCGCGAAAATGCGCGGCGGAATATCTCCTTCGGCTATGGCGTGCATCGCTGCGTAGGGGCACGTCTGGCAGAATTGCAGCTCAGGCTTTTGCTGGAAGAAATGCACAAGCGGCGTATGCGTGTGCATGTCGCCGGCGATGTGGAGCGGGTGCGCGCCAATTTCGTGCACGGCTTCCGCAAGCTGGAAGTGGAAATCACCCACTTCTGATCCGGCGTCGAAACTTTTCGGCCTCCCCTTCCGTATCTACAAGCGGGGGTGGGAGGCACCGGAAAGACACGAAAGAGGATCGCATGATGACTATTACGGGCAGTAAATCGCGCCGCGCAATGCTCGGCTGGCTGGGTGCGACCGCATCGGGCGTGGTGCTGGCAGGCTGCGGTTCTGGCCGGGCCGAGGCACGCACATTCCCCAAGGCGTTGAGCGATGCGGAATGGCGCAAACGGCTTACGGCGCAGGAATATTGGATCTTGCGGCAGGCAGGCACCGAACGCCCCTATTCATCGCCGCTGGACAAGGAAAAGCGCAGCGGAACTTTCGTCTGTGCCGGATGCGCCAATGCGCTGTATTCATCGAAGACGAAATTCGACAGCCGCACGGGGTGGCCCAGTTTCTGGAAGCCGCTGACTGATGCAATCGCGACCGATACAGATTACAAGATCGGCTATCCTAGAACAGAAGTGCTATGTGCCGATTGCGGCGGGCATCTGGGCCATGTTTTCAACGATGGCCCGAAGCCGACCGGCAAGCGCTATTGCATGAACGGTCTGGCGATGGATTTCAGACCGGCCTGACAGCAACCTTCCAGACCTTGACACTACCACCGTCCGGCGCTGCGACGGGGACCAGCCACGAGGGTGCATTTCCTTCGAGAATCTGCGCCATCAGCCCGCCTGGTGCGGCCTTCGCATAATTGGCTGCTTCTGACTGGCCAGGGCAGACAGCCACATAGGCCGTACCGCGCTGGGCCAGAATGGCACGCGCCGTGTCGGCAGGGCCGGCAAACAGCCCAATCACGGTTTGCATTTGCAATGCTGTACGCCTGTGGCCTGCCGCGATGACCGAATGGCCTGTGCGGCTGAGAACTTGGGGTGCAAGGTCAATCGGCGCGAGGATTTCCCCCTGCGGCAATCTGTTCAGGGCCATTGCCACCTGTGCCGATGTGCAGGGCGCGGGCATTGGCTGTGCAACGCCCAATGCGGCCTGTGCTGGCATGGCAATAGCGAACAGCGTCAGCGGCATGGCAGGCAGCAAGGCCAGCGCCGCGCCAACCAGCGCCAGCACACGTTTGCCGGGGCGGCGCATATTGCGCGCATTGCGGACCCATTGCGAAATCTGCCAGCCAAGCGGAATGGAAGCGAGAGCGCCTGCCACCGCGCCAGCGCGCGCAGTCCACAGCGATACAGCCAGCGCCACGATCAGCAGCAGCGCATAATCATACCACCACTGGCGCAGCCAGCCTGCGCTTTTGCCCGCAAGTTGCAATGTTGCCAGCAGCGCAATCAGCGGCGGCACCACAATCTGCAACGCAAGAACGACCGGCTGCTGCCACACAGGCGAACTGGCCCCGATGCCCTGATAACCGAACTGCGCTACCGACGGCGCAAGGCCCAGCGCACCTGCAAAGCTGCATTGCGGGGCCGCGAAATAGACAAGCGCGCTGCATGATGCAGCCACTACACCCAAGCCCGCGCCCAGCGCCGTGCGTGGCAGCGGCTCCATCCGGGAAAGTCCCCAGACAGAAATGGCAACCAAACCGAAAACGCCGATATGAACGGGCGAGATGGCACCGCAATCCTGCCCTGTCACTGACAGCCCGCGCGTGGCGAGATAAAGCACGGCAGACGCAGCAGTCAGGCTGACCATCACATGCACAGCCCAGCCGTGGTCGCGCCGGTCACGAAGCCAGCGCATGATGGCAAGGCCGCAAATACCCGCAGCCACCGGCAGCCCTTCGACAGAAATCGCCAGCCACAGGGCAAGCGCGATACCGGTCATCCACCCACCTGTTTTGGGATTGCGGGCCATCATCGCGTTCATCGCCGCCAGCGCCAGCACCACTTGCCACCCGTGATCGCCAAGGTTGAGTGGGCGCATCTGCGAAATAAGCGGCACCGAAAGTGCCATGGCAAGACAGGCAAGGCCCGCCGCCTCTTCTCCCACCAGCCGCCACGCAATGCGTCCGGCCAGCAGCACCGCCAGGCCCAGCGCCAGCAAAGGCACAGTGACGATGGCAATTGCCTCTGCAACAGTGCCGGTGGTGAATAGTGAAAGAAATCCGATCATCGCGGCAAGCGGAAGGTCGGCCAGACGCGACCAGTTCATGTCCACACCGCCAGTGGCTGCATCCACGCGGTGCTGGGCCAGATCGAACCAGCCTTGCCCGCCCAGCAAATCCCGCACCTGCTGCAGGCGCATGATATCGTCAGGATGGCCGAAGCGCAGCGCGCCGATGGCATCCATGTTGGTGACCAGCAAAAGCGCGCAGATCATCGACCAGGCAAGCGCGGCCCGCGCATAGAGTTCAGGCGCAAAGGCCGGTCGCCGCCGCTCTAGACGAATGTTCATCAGGCGGCCTCGCTGCCCTTGGCCGGCAAGGCTTTATCGACATCGGTATGAATTGCTGGCCGTGCCAAGGCTGCTTTCGGTTGCGCAAGGATAATTTCTGCTGCCTGCATGGCCGATGCCATCGCTTCGTCCTGCGTAACCAGGTGATGCGCGCCGTTACGGCCAACCAGGTGCAGGTTTGGATATTGGGTGGACAATTCCTGCCGGATGGAGACAAGATTGGCATGGTAACCGTCGTCATAGACAGGAAACGCCTTTTCCTGCCGGACCACGAAGCCGCCACTGACAGATGCAGGGTCCACCAGACCAAGCCCTGTTACTTCCCTGCACGCCTGTGCAATCAGGTCTTCATCCTGCTTTGCCCAGCACGCATCGCTTTCCGTGCAAAAATATTCGACCGCCACGCCGCCTGCCGCGCCTTGCGCCACCATATCAGGCGACCAGCTGCCAAGGTTGCGGATGCGGCCTGCTTCCACACTGTCATCGGCAATGTGGATCACATGGTCGGAGAATTTTGGCGGCACCGATGTGCTGAGGGCCACCACGAGATAGTCCCGATATTTGAGCTTTGACGCATTCCAGGTGGCATCAGGCAGAGGGTGAATTCGCGCCACGACTTCGCGCAACGGCGCAGAGGAAATGACATGCCGTGCCGTCACGACGCATTGATCCGTGCCGGAACCGGCAGCCACGCGCCAACCGCCATTGCCATCCGCGGCAATCTGCGTCAGCGCACGGCCCATCAGGATAATGCCGCCCTGGGCAATAATCCCGTCGCGTGCGGCATCCCACATCATGCCCGGCCCGCGTGGCAAATGCCGCAGGCTGGTGCTGTGATTGCATTCTGAATTGCCCGACTTATCGGCAAACTGCTGCTGCGCCCAATCGGCGCTCGTTTCTGCAACAGGCATCCCCCACAGCTTTTCGGCATAGGGTTTGAAAGCGGACGCATGGAATTCACGCCCGTAGCGGGCAATGCCCCAGCTTTCCGCATCCGCGGCAGATGATGCGGTGGCGGAGAACAAGCGCGCCCGTGCCATTGAGAAAAGGCCGCTGATGGAACGCATGATGCCGAACTGCAGCGCAGCCTGCACGGGTTTTAGCGGCAGGTCGTAGAATTTGCCGCCCAGACAGACCCTGCTCGACCATGCCAAGGGGGCAAGGGTGCCGGGCAGAATTTCATCCCACAGGGCAATGATGTCGGGGTTTCCAGATGCGAAGGTGTGCCCGCCTATGTCCAGCGAGGCGCCGTCATGGCTGACTGTCCGGCTCAACCCGCCGACATGGTCGGGGTCTTTTTCCAGAAGGACGACTTTGCGGCCCTCACGCGACAACAGATAGGCAGCCGTCAGGCCAGCAGGACCTGCGCCGATGACAGCAACGTCCACGTCCAGCGCGCTGGCGCGCCCCCCTGCATTGGCGTGTTTCATTCGGCCCCCGGTCTTTTATTCGGCCCGAGAGTGAAGGAAATTGGTTAGAAGAAGGTTAAGTCGCGCTTCTCAGGCTCGAAGGCGCGGGCGAGTTAATGGTATGCGGCGCTGTTCTGTTCAGGCTGACCACTAGCCTGGCCAGTTCCAACATTCGGAATGTGGTGTCGAAGACAAGACCATACCGGTTGCCCATCCGCCACCGCACCCGCGCCACGATTTCGGGAAATTGATCGCTTTCGACCCTGACAGCCTGCCCCAGCGCCATGTGCCGGTCACACTCCACCATGGCGCCCTGCTGCGAGATATTGCGCAATATGGTCTCATGACGGCAGCCATCGATACACAGGCCGACAGGCATTTCAGCGGAAAACCTGAGCTCTCGCTTGGGATAGCGGCTGGAATTGCGGACCATCTTCTCGACATCGACCGGAGTGCAGAAGCGAAAGCCCGCTTCGCCCTCGCGCTGCCAGACAGGGTACATGCCGTGGCAATCGCCCGTCTGCATTTCCAGTGTCATGCGGCTGACCGGCGGCAAGGGGTGAAAAAGCCGCACGCTGACACCGGCGGAAGACACATCGCGGATGACGCACAGATATTCTGCATCGCCCGCCACCAGCTTCGCAGTCCGCATCAGCAAGGTGAAGCGCGGAGCCGCCCGCTCATCAAGGTCCATCTGCACCGGCGACGCCAATTGCCGGTCAATTGCTCTATAATCCATTGCCATCCCCCGCAATTTCAAATCTGCTTGCAAAAACAAGGGATAACAGCGCCATCCCTAGAGCGCTGCTACCCGCGCCCTAGGGGAAAATACCGGCCATCTGGTGGTACGGGTGACTGGACTCGAACCAGCACGATCAAAGATCAGGGGATTTTAAGTCCCCGGCGTCTACCATTCCGCCACACCCGCATTGCGCTGCCCTAACCAATCAACCGGCACGTGCCAAGATTTCGCGTGCATATGCCAAGCACGCGAATCGGCTGCCGCCAAGACATTGGCGGGGATGGCGAAAATGGAAGTGCCCGGTGGCCGGGCACGGCATCAGTCCGCGTTGAGGCGGTGACGCATTTCCTTGCCGGGCTTGAAATAGGGTACGCGCTTGCCAGGAACATCGACTGCTTCACCGGTGCGCGGGTTGCGGCCTTTGCGCGCTTCGCGCTCGCGGGTCGAAAATGCGCCGAAACCGCGAAGCTCGACACGTCCGCCATCTGCCAGACGCTGGGCGATTTCATCGAAGAAAATGTCGACAACCTGCTCCACTTCTTCTGCGCGAAGTTCCGGGTTGTCCTTGGCGATAGCCTGCAAAAGTTCAGACCTGATCATTGTATTCTCCCATCCCCCATCCCGGTTAGATCCCATCGAATCCGGAACGGGGTCCCCTGTTTTCTACACCGAGAATCCAGAGACCGTGATTGCGACCACGAACTTCAATCTGCCAGACTGCGAAGCGCCGTGCAATAAGTGTTGTTAATATTTGCTAATTTCTTGGTCGGGCCAGAAATGGCTCAGATCAGGCCTGTGCACCCTCGAGCAAGGTCGAAGGATCGATCTGCAATCGGCGCATCCGCGCCCTGATTTCGGGCCATTCCTCGGAAATGAAACGTTCGCGTTCCGCGCTGCGCAATTTGGCGGCAGCCCCGCGCACCACATACATGCCGACCCCGCGTTGCACTTCCACCAGCCCATCGCTTTGAAATTGCTGGTAAGCTTTCGCAACCGTCAGCGGGTTGGCCCCCTGGGATGCGGCAAAGGCACGCACCGAAGGAAGCATCTCGCCTTCCTTGTAACGCCCTTCGATGATCGCGGCGGCGATCAGATCACGCAGCTTGAGATAGACGGGACGGCTTTGCTGGGTCATTCGCTTTCCTCGGTAAGGTGCTTCAGTGCCATAATACAGCGGGGCGCGTCAAGTTCCCTATGCAGCCGATATTATGGGAAGAAACGCCGGTTTCTTTTGAAACTAGCGCTTCACATGACTGAAACAGGCGCTAGGGTGCCCGCTTGATTTGCGGCTGAGGGGCCGCCAGAAAAAACACGGAGAGGTCGCAGTCCGATGACTTTCGAAATTATCTTGTTCTGGGGCGCTGTTGTCGTCCTGGGCGCATTCCTGCTTGGCGGCGTAGTTATTACGACCACAACCAAAGGCGATGAATTCGCCGGACACCCGAAGGGCCTGTTTGTGCTCTTTCTGGCCGAGATGTGGGAACGCTTTTCCTACTACGGCATGCGCGCGCTGCTTATCTTTTACCTTGTCCAGCACTGGCTGTTCTCGGATTCGGAAGCATCGGTCATCTACGGCGCCTATACCGCGCTGGTTTACATCACGCCGGTCGTTGGCGGCTATCTGGCTGACCGTTATCTCGGCCAGCGCAAAGCCGTTCTGTTCGGCGCGATCCTGCTGACGCTCGGTCATTTCTTCATGGCCTTTGAGGGCAGCGGCGGACAGGCTGACCCTGTCATCAACGTCTTCTGGATGGCACTTGCTCTCATCATCGTAGGTTCGGGCTTCCTCAAGGCGAATATTTCGGTGATCGTCGGCCAGCTCTACCCGCGCACCGATGTTCGCCGCGATGCCGGCTACACCATTTTCTACATGGGCATTAACGTCGGTGCCGCCACGGCTTCGATCATCTGTGGCTACCTCGGCCAGACCTACGGCTGGCAATATGGCTTCGGCCTCGCCGGTCTGGGCATGCTCATCGGCCTCATCTTCTTCGTACTCGGCAAGCCGCTGCTCAAGGGCAATGGTGAACCCAAGAACCCGGCACTGCTGAAAGAACGCGTCGCTGGCCTGCCGCGCGAATGGTCGATCTACGGCCTCGGCATTGCAATGGTCGCCATCTGCTGGGCAGCTGTGCAGTACCAGGAACTGGTTGGATCGGTGCTCGGCGTGTTCGGCGGCGGACTGGTCCTTTACGTGATCTATATCGCAGTGGTGAAACTGCCGTCGCAGGAACGCGACCGCATTTTCGCAGCCCTGTTCCTTATCCTCACCTCGATCATCTTCTGGGCATTGTTCGAACAGGCAGGTTCCAGCCTCAACCTGTTCACCGATCGCCATGTTGATCGCCAGGGTGTCGAAGCGTCCATGTTCCAGTCGATCAACGCGATCTACATCGTGCTGCTGGCACCATTGTTCGCCGCTTTCTGGCAGATGCTGGGCAAGCGCGGTGCAGAACCATCCACACCGCTGAAATTCGGCCTCGGCATTGTCCAGGTCGGCCTCGGCTTCCTCGTGCTGGTATGGGGCGCCAATTCGGTTGGTGTCGACGTGCCGACGCCGGTGATCTTCATCTTCCTGATCTACCTGCTGCACACGACCGGCGAACTCTGCCTGTCGCCAGTGGGCCTCAGCGCGATGAACCGCCTCGCACCTTCGCACATGGCATCGCTCATCATGGGCACATGGTTCTTCGCTTCTGCCACCGGCAATTTTGCCGCTGGCCTGATTGCTGCGGCAACCGGCGCTGAAGGCGTGGGCGAAACTGCTGGCAAGGCGACTGTGCTGGGTGTCTATTCGACAGTCGGCTGGACGGCCGTGGGTGTCGGCGTTGCCGTCATGGTCATCAGCCCGCTGATCAAGAAGCTGATGCATCTCGACACATTGGTGGACGACGATGCCGGTGACGACCTGCTCGGCAAGAGCGAAGTCGGCGAACCACAGGCTGCCGGCATCCATCCGGCAACCCGCAATAACTGAATCTAACTGGGAAAATACCCGATGCGCTATCGTGCCTACTTGAGTTTGGGGGGCGCGATAGCGCTCGCGGCCTGTGCCACAACCGGCGAAACCCGTCCGGCCAAGACTTCCTCCGCATCTGCCACGGCAGATGCACCCTATGCCTCCACCTACAAGGCATATCCCGGCGGGCCGACCGCGCTGGTGGGTGCCACTGTCTATGACGGTGCGGGCGGCCGGATCGACAATGGCATCGTGCTGTTTGCCAATGGCAAGGTTGTCGCCATAGGCGGCGCGGACATGGCCATTCCTGCCGGTTACACGCAGATCGACGGCACCGGCAAATTCGTCACGCCCGGCATCATCGACATCCATAGCCACCTTGGTGACTACCCCACCCCTTCGGTCGATGCGCATTCCGACGGGAACGAGGCGACGAGCCCGACCACGCCTGAAGTGTGGGCCGAACATTCAGTCTGGCCGCAAGACCCGGGCTTTACCCGTGCATTGGCCAATGGCGGCGTAACCGCGCTGCAGATCCTGCCCGGTTCGGCCAATCTGATGGGCGGCCGTTCCGTCACTCTGAAGAATGTGCCCAGCCGCACGGTGCAGGGCATGAAGTTCCCCGGCGCGCCTTATGGCATGAAGATGGCCTGCGGCGAAAATCCCAAGCGCGTCTATGGCGGCAAGGGCAGGATGCCATCCACGCGGATGGGCAATTTTGCCGTCAACCGCCAGACGTGGATCGAAGCGAAGGAATATGCCGAAGGTGATCGCAAGAAGCGGGACCTTGGCAAGGAAACGCTGGCTGGTGTGCTGGCAGGCGACATCCTGGTCCACAATCATTGCTACCGCGCGGACGAAATGGCGCTGGTTCTCGATATGGCGAAGGAATTTGGCTATAAAGTCAGCGCCTTTCACCACGCGGTGGAAAGCTACAAGATCGGCGATCTCCTGAAGGCCAGCGGCACTTGCTCTGCCATCTGGGCCGACTGGTATGGCTTCAAGATGGAAGCTTATGACGGCATTCCCGAAAACGCCGCCCTGCTGCAACGCGAAGGGGCCTGCGTCGTCATCCATTCCGACGATGAAAACGACATCCAGCGTCTGAACCAGGAAGCCGCGAAGGCGCAGGCCGATGGCCGCCGCATGGGCATCGACATTCCCGATGCCGAGGTAATTTCCTGGCTGACGCTGAACCCGGCCAAGGCCATGGGCATCGACCGCATGACCGGCAGCCTTGCCGAGGGCAAGATGGCAGACGTGGTGCTGTGGAACGGCAACCCGCTCAGCGTCTATTCCCGCCCTGAAAAAGTGTGGGTCGACGGCGCATTGCTGTTTGATGCCAATGACGCAAAGCGCAGGCCGGTGAGCGATTTCGAGCTGGGCCAGCCCGGTGAAGGAGACGTCAAATGAGCGCTGTACGCAAAAACCGCCGCCTGACGCCGATGGGCACGCTGGGCATTGCCTGTGCCTTTGTCGGTGCATTCACCGGATGGAGCGCCAATGCGCAGGATTTTGCCATCACCAACGCCACTGTCGCCACAGGTGACGGCAGCGAGCCGATCCAGAACGCCACGGTCGTGGTGCGCGGCGGCAAGGTGGTTGCCGCAGGCGCTGGTGTCGCCGTGCCATCCGGTATTCCGGTAAGCGATGGCACGGGCACCTGGGTAACGCCGGGCATCGTCGCATCCATGACCGATCTCGGCCTGCTGGACGTGGGCGCTGTGCAGCAAAGCAATGACAGCAGTGCGCGCAATTCCCCCTTCAGCGCCGCACTGGACGTGGCACCTGCCATCAACCCGACTTCGCAGCACATTCTTGTCAGCCGCGCGGGCGGGGTGACGCGGGCCACGGTTTCATCGAGCCAGGCCGGTTCGATCTTTGCTGGACAGGGCGCAATTATCGATCTGGGCAATGATGCCGATGCGGTTACCCGCAGCCGTGCATTCCAGGTGGTGGCTTTGGGCGAAGCAGGCGGCAGGCTTGCTGGCGGCAGCAGGGTCGCGGCCCATGCATTGTTCCGCAATGCGCTGCGCGAAGCCCGCGATTATGGCAATCGCGCCCGCATCGCAGGGTCGCCGTCAAGCGCGGGCACACGGTCTTCGGACGACGATATGCCGCTTGATCTGCGCATGTCCGACAATGCGGCGGACCGGGGCAGCGACACGCTGCTTACCCGCTTCGATGCAGCAGCACTGGTTCCGGTGGTGAACGGCACGCAGCCGCTCTATGTCCAGGTCGAACGTGCAGCAGATATCCGCTCTGTGCTGGCGCTGAAGACGGAATTTCCGCGCCTCGACATGGTATTGGTCGGTGCAACAGAAGGCTGGCTGGTGGCCAATGACATCGCTGCTGCCGGCGTTCCGGTGATTGCCGATACGCTTGACGATCTGCCCGCCAATTTCGAAGAACTGGCAGCCACGCAAAGCAATATCGGCCGCATGGTGCGCGCAGGGGTCAAGGTGGCGCTTAATGCCGCTTCCATGCGCCAGCCACGTTACCTGCCGCAATATGCAGGCAATCTGGTGGCATTGCAGCAAATGCCGCGGGCAAGCGGCCTCAGCTGGGGCCAGGCAATGGCATCGATCACCTCCATCCCTGCAGAAATCGCAGGCATGGCAGGCAAGTTCGGCTCGCTGACGCCAGGCGCTGCGGGCGATGTCGTGGTGTGGGATGGTGACCCGCTGGAAACGTCATCCGCGCCGGTGAAGGTCTATATCGACGGCGTCGAACAGCCGGTGGACAATCACCAGACACGCCTGCGCGACCGTTACCGCGATCTCGATGAAAGCGACCTGCCCAAGGCTTACGACTGGTAAGCCGGAAGCCTCAGCAGGCAGTGGCGGCGCGCATCAAGCGCCGCCACTGCCTGGCTTGAAAATACCGTCAGACGTAATTGGCGATGAAGGCGATGGCCATCGCCGCTGGCAGGAACAATGCCTGCGCCAGAAAAGTGCCCGCCAGCCTGCTGATCGAAATCCAGATGATGGTGCGCCGAAACAGTGGCTCGTCAACGCGGCCCTCCACCACATCATCGGTGATGACCGACAATTGCGGGTCAATGAGGGCAAACAGCAGGATGGTGGCCAATCCGTTGATCACGGCGGAAAGCTGCGATGCGGTGACGCGGAATTCAGGGTTCAGGAACCCGGCATACAGCGATGCCAGAACGCCCACGGTCAGCAGCGCCTGCGCAAGGCAATTGGCCAGCAGCACGCCCCAGCCCACACCGCGCGGGCTTGCCAGTGCGCGGATCTGGTCACGCCGCGGCAGGGCGATGGAATCGCGCATGGTGCGCAGGCCCGGCGGGGTGAATGTGCGCATCACCAGCCGGGTGGTGGAACGGTGTTCCTGAAAATAGCCGATTGCCCGCACGAAAATCCGCTGCGCTGTGGGGACCAGAATGATGCCAACCGCCACGGCGATGGAGGCTGATAGCAGCACCAGCCGGAAATCGCCCAGCAAGGCAGCCCCGCCGCCATCATCCAGCCGTGTTTCGATTCGCTTGGCCAGAAACGGCCCGAGAAATCCGTTGGAGGTACGCGAAACCAGCACAAGCACGTTGAACAGCGCAAAGCTCATCGCGATGCGGCGCGTGCGCACGCCTGCGATACGCGCGCCATAGGCAAGCGTCCCGATCAGGTTGATGCCCGCAGTCAGCAGGCAGATTATCAGCAGTTGGGTGTCCATCGGCGGCTAATATGCCTCGCGCGAAGACAGCGCCAGCCTAATCGAACCGGCGCATTTTCCGGCACTGGTGATCCGAGGCGCGCTGGTCAGGCGCGGGCTTCTTCCACGCCTGCGCTATTATGGCGCAGCGCCTTCAACACAGTGTCGACGATATTGGGCGCATTGAGGCCCGCCTCGTCATACTGCCTGTCCGGCGTATCATGGTCCTGGAAGATATCAGGCAGGCGCAACGTGCGGATTTTCAGGCCCGCATCAGTCAGGCCCCTGTCACTGGCCAGCGTCAGCACATGCGCGCCAAGCCCGCCAATGCTGCCTTCTTCCACTGTGACGACGACTTCATGCGTGCGCATCAGCTTCTCGATCATTTCATGGTCGAGCGGCTTGGCAAAGCGAAGGTCTGCAACCGTGGTCGAAAGCCCCTTGGCTTCCAGCTGATCAGCCGCCTTCAGGCTTTCGGCAAGACGTGTGCCGAGCGACAGCAGCGCAATCTTGTTGCCTTCACGCACAATCCGGCCCTTGCCGATTTCCAGCATCTGCGGCGTTTCCGGCAGCGGCACGCCAATACCGTTCCCGCGTGGATAGCGGAAGGCAATCGGCCCGCTGTCATAACGGGCAGCAGTGTAGGTCATGTGGACCAGCTCTGCCTCGTCAGCCGCGGCCATCACCACGAAATTGGGCAGGGTGGCCAGATAGGTGATGTCAAAGCTGCCGGCGTGGGTCGCGCCATCGGCACCGACCAGCCCCGCCCGATCAATCGCAAAGCGGACCGGCAGGTTCTGGATCGCCACATCATGCACCACCTGGTCAAAGGCGCGCTGCAGGAAGGTGGAATAAATGGCGCAGAACGGGCGCATACCCTGCGCTGCCAGACCGGCGGCAAAGGTCACTCCGTGCTGTTCGGCAATGCCGACATCGAACGCCTTGGTGGGGTGAGCCTGCGCAAATTTGTCCACGCCCGTGCCCGAAGGCATGGCAGCGGTAATGGCGCAGATGAGCGGATCGTCATTGGCCAGCTTCGCCAGCGTTTCGCCAAAAACATTCTGGTAGGCTGGCGGGCCGCCGCCCGGCCCCTTGTCCTGCTTGCCGCTGACGACATCGAACTTGGCAACGCCGTGATATTTGTCGGCGCTTTCCTCGGCAGGGGCGTAACCCTTGCCCTTCTGCGTCACCACGTGAACCAGGATCGGCCCCTGTTCGGAATCGCGAACATTTTCGAGCACTGGGATGAGATGTTCAAGATTGTGGCCATCGATCGGGCCGACATAATAAAAGCCTAGCTCTTCGAACAATGTGCCGCCGGTCACCATCCCGCGGGTGAACTCCTCTGCCTTTTCGAGCGAGGTATGCACGCGGCGAGAGAATTTCTTGGCCACTTTGGAAGCAAGGCTGCGCAGGCCGAGATATTCGCTGCTCGACACCATCCGCGCCAGATAGGCGGACAGTCCGCCCACCGGCGGCGCAATCGACATGTCATTATCGTTGAGGATGACAACCAGCCGGTTGCCCGCCTGTTCAGCGTTGTTCATCGCTTCATAGGCCATGCCCGCGCTCATCGCGCCATCGCCGATGACGGCAATCGCCTTGCCCGGCGCGCCGGCCAGCTTGTTGGCCACGGCAAAACCGAGGCCTGCAGAAATCGACGTTGAACTATGCGCCGCGCCAAACGGGTCATATTCGCTTTCGCTGCGCTTGGTGAAGCCGGACAGGCCGCCGCCCTGGCGCAGGGTGCGAATGCGGTCACGCCTGCCGGTCAGGATCTTGTGCGGATAGGCCTGGTGGCCAACATCCCAGATCAGCCGGTCTTCTGGCGTATTGAACACATAGTGGATGGCGGTCGTCAATTCGACCACGCCCAGCCCCGAACCGAGATGCCCGCCCGTGCTGCCCACGGTGGAAATCATTTCAGCGCGAAGTTCGTCAGCCAATTGGCGCAGTTGCTTGGGTTCAAGCTTGCGCAGGTCGGCGGGCGTATCAACAGTGTCGAGTAAAGGTGTATCGGGTCGTGAAGTCATGGACGTGGCTTACACCGCGAATTCATGCGTGTCGATGAACGAGAACGCCTCGACCCGATTGGCCCTATCTAGCGGCAGGCAGAGCATAATCCGCGAATTTCGATAATCGGGCGTTCCGGCTTGAATTCCGCCGTTTCGGCAACACCGCGCACGCGGCGCGAAATGTCGTCATCATCCACATGCGTTGCCTCGCCGCATTCGTCACAAACCAGGAATATGCAGTCATGCGTGCAGCCGGGGTGCGTATTGGCGAGATAGGCATTGGCGCTTTCGACCCGCATGGCGAGGTTGTTGCTCACAAACAGGTCGAGAATCCGGTAAACGCTGTTCGGTGCAACGCGCTTGCCGCGTGTCTTCGACAAGTTGTCGGCAATATCATAGGCGGATGCAGGGCGTTCATGCCGTGCGAGTTCTTCAAAAACGTCGGACCGCATTCCGGTCCATTGTTCGCCCGCCGCCGTAAGCGCGGTGCGCGCTGCTTCGGTCAGGGTTTCGCCTGCGTGTTCGCTGTGTTTGTGGTGGTGCTGGGCCATGGGCGACATATAGCGCCGCCAAGCGCCGATTGCCAATCAATCGCGCTGGAAACGGGCGCTGTAGCTGGCCGGATACATGGATTTAAGAGCGCGCACCTTGGGCATATCCCACCGGACGATGTAGGGATGGCGCGGATTAAGCGCCAGAAAGTCCTGGTGGTAATCTTCCGCCTTGTAGAATTTCTTGTGGCTTTCCAGACCCGTCACAATCGGCCGGCTCCATTTGCCGGACTTTTTCATCTGCGCCAGATAGGCTGTTGCCACCGCGCGCTGTTCGCTGCCGATGGGGACCAGCGCCGCACGATATTGCGGGCCGATGTCAGGGCCCTGTCGGTTCTTCAAAGTCGGGTCGGCGACCACGGAAAAGAAGATTCGCAGCAATTCGTCATAGCGGACAACGCCGGGATCATACGTCACCTGCACTGCTTCTGCGTGCTGGGTCATGCCAGTGCCGATCCGGGCATAGGAAGCGGTGGCGGCATTACCGCCGTGATAGCCTGAAACGGCGCTTTTCACGCCTTTGACATGGCTGAAAACGCCTTCAACGCCCCAGAAGCAGCCACCTGCAAAAATCGCAGTCTTCAGCCCGCCGGCTTCGCGCGCGATGCGCGATGCGGCAGGGGCTTCAACCACATCTTCAGCTGCCATGGCATTGGGCTGGCAGGCAGAAAGCGCCAGTCCGATGGAGGCAAGGACAGGAAGCGCCCGCATTATTTGCCGATTACGCCGGCCACCGCTGCATGGGCATCAGGCACGACCTGCTGCCACACATCCGGCCCGATTTGCGATGCGACAATGACCGCGCCCAGCGCAAAGCCGATGGCAAAGTTGCGGTAGAGATCAGGTTTGAAAAGGCCCATTTGCTTTCTTCTTCGGTTTTACGTCTGTTCAATGTTCGCCCCTTGTGTGGAGGTGATTGACTTACAATTCGCTGAATTACCGTGGTTTGCCGCCCAAAGCAGGACGAAACGCGTCGATTCAGCGATGAAACGACGTGTTTGTGCACTTTTGCGGGCCATGTCCGGCCTCAAAGCAAATCAGTGGCGGAAGTGGCGCATCCCGGTAAACACCATGGCAAGGCCCGCTTCATCGGCAGCCGCAATCACGTCATCATCGCGGATGGAACCGCCCGGCTGGATGATGGCTGTCGCGCCCGCTTCTGCTGCAGAAAGCAACCCGTCAGCAAAGGGGAAGAAGGCATCGGATGCCACCGCGCTGCCAACCGTGCGCGCCTGCGCCCAGCCGTAAGTTTCAGCCGCCTCTGCCGCTTTCATCGCCGCAATGCGCGAACTGTCGCGCCGGTTCATCTGGCCTGCGCCAATACCTGCAGTCGCGCCATCCTTGGCATAGACGATGGCATTGCTTTTCACATGGCGCGCAACAGTCCAGGCAAACAGGCAATCCTTCAGTTCCTGCTCTGTCGGGTGGCGCTTGGTCACCACTTTCAGATCGGCTTCGGTGATGGCGCCATTGTCCCTGCTCTGCACCAGGAGGCCGCCGGTAATCGGCTTGACGGCAAGGCCGCCGCGGCGCGGGTTGGGCAGATCGCCGGTGATGAGCAGGCGCAGGTTCTTCTTGCGGGCAAAGGCAGCGCGGGCAGCATCGTCAGCAGCAGGGGCCACCACCACTTCGGTGAATATCTCGCAGATTGCCTCGGCGGTCGGCCCGTCCAGAGGCACGTTGACTGCCACAATGCCGCCAAAGGCCGATACGCTGTCGCAATGCAATGCCGCCTTCCATCCTTCCAGCAAGGTCGGTGCCTGGGCCACGCCGCAGGGATTGGCGTGTTTCACGATGACGACCGCCGGGTCGCCGCCGGCGAATTCGCCGCACAGTTCCAGCGCCGCATCCGCATCGTTGTAATTGTTGTAACTGAGTTCCTTGCCCTGCAATTGTTCAGCCTGGGCGATACCTTTGCCGTGCGGCCCTATTGGCAGGTAGAGCGCAGCCACCTGATGCGGGTTCTCGCCATAACGAAGGTCGGACGCCTTTCGGCCGTTGATGCTGATCATGTCGGGCAGCATCTGGCCCTGGTCGGCAAAGGCGAACCATTGGCTGATCATGGAATCATAGGCAGCCGTTGCAGAAAACGCCTTTGCCGCCATGGATTTGCGGAATTCCAATGTGGTGGAGCCATCTGACTGGTCGAGTTCCGCCGTCAGGGTTGGATAATCGGCAGGGTCAGTCAGAATGGTGACAAATTGGTGATTTTTCGCCGCAGAACGAACCATTGATGGCCCGCCAATGTCGATATTCTCGATGATTTCATCACGGCTGGCACCCTTGGCGACGGTTGCTTCGAATGGATAGAGATTGACCACCACAAGGTCGATCGCGCCAATGGCATGGGCTTCCATCGCGGCGGCGTGTTCCGGATTGTCGCGCACCGCCAGCAGGCCGCCATGCACCATCGGGTGCAGCGTCTTTACGCGGCCATCCATCATTTCTGGAAATCCGGTCAGGTCGGACACGTCTTTTACCGTCAGCCCGGCATCGCGCAGTGCCTTTGCGGTGCCGCCGGTGGAAACCAGTTCCACCCCTCGGGCGGCCAATGCCTGGCCCAGTTCCACCAATCCGCTCTTGTCGGACACTGACAGCAGTGCCCGTTCGATCTTCACCATGCTCACGTGCGATTTATCCCATTTTCTTGAGCAGCCAGGAGAATTTCCCTCCGCTGCGCGATGTCATGCCCTGCAATACCAGTTGCAGGATCGGTTGCGGCCTGCCCTGACCGTCAACCCACAGGCTTTCTTCAATTGCCAGATCGCCCCCGCTGGACGTTTCTGCAAGCCTGAACTGCCAATATGTGCCGTCCGGCAGCGCCAGACCGGCACCCTTGCCATCGTCCGACAGGCCCAGTTCTATGCCCGGGCCGATGTGGAAACGGATGGCAAAATCAATCTTGCCGCGCTTGCCCTTGCCAGCAGGGACCAGCAAATCCTCACCCCGCACTTCCGTGCCATCATCACGCAGGATGAGAATGCGCCGATGGACCAGGCCGAAACGCGCAGCATAGCCATCGTGGCTTGCCTCCACCCGCGATGCCTTGCCATTCTGCAATTCGATCGTGCGTCGATCTATCTCGACTTCCTCGACGCCCTTGCCCAGCTTGCCATTGATCATGACCGCCGTGGAGTTGGCATTATCCAGCGCCAAAGTGGAATGGGCCGCCGTGGCACGCAGCCCTTGCTCGATCCGCACCGGAACCTGGCCACCTGCGAACGAGGCGCCGCCGCAATTGACGATGATGCGCCGCCCGTCGCACGACATTTCAAACGCCAGCGTGGACGCGCAGCCAGACCGTGCGTGCTTCGCCCTTGGCGGTGGGGCAGCATCGAACTGCAGCACAGTCTTGCCGCCGGTCATGCGTTGATAGCCCCACTGGCGGATATCTTTCAGCGGGCGCGTGCGCACACCGCTTGCTTCCACCAGCGCGGCCACGCGTTCTGCGCGGATTGCGCCTGCACCTTGCCAGCTGCCAACCCCGCCATCACCATGCATCAGGGCCAGCAGCGGCGGCACCAGCAGTGCCATCATGGTTTCAATTGCGGGCGGCGGATCGCGGTCGGTCGCGCGGTAACAGGCGGCAAGCTTTACCAGCAGCGCAATGGCATCCATCTGCGCGACCGGGCTGCGCGACAGCACGCCGCCATCATCAGCCACCAGTTCGCCCAGCGCCCGCACAAGGCCCGCTTCACCAAACAGGCGTCGCGGCTTGCCATCAGGCAATAACAGTCCGGCAGCGATGATCGCGCACCATCCGGCCACTTCGCCCAGGCGATCATCCGCGCGGCTGACATTGCGGTCGAGCCAGCGCGCCGTGTGCGAAATCGCCTCCAGCGCTTCTGTCCGCAACTTGTCATCACCCGACAGGATCAGCGGGGCATACACCAGCCAGTTAAGCAGCCTGTTGCCGACATTCTCGACATTCCATGCAGGCCCCTTGCCAATGCCCTTGGCTTGCGGGCCATTGAGTTTGAGCCAGGCTGACAGCACCCGTTCCGCCGTGGAGGTGCATTGTTCACGCGGCGCGCTGGCGGCAAGATCGCCCAGCCATGAAAAGCCGTGCACCACCCGTTCAAACGGCGGGGTCAGCCGCGCCGTGGGCGAAAAATCCATCTGGGTGATAGGGGCCTTTACCCCGTGGACCAGGAAATGGCCCGCCCGCAGCGCCACGCCCGCCGCACGTTCGCCGCGCAAGGGGCATTCGACCGTCGCAAGCAGCCGCGCCCGCGCCGGTTTGCGAAACGGTGATGTCAGCGTGGAGGAGGAAAAGCCAAGCTTGTAGGCAAGGCGGATCAATCGTTCGCCCGCGCCGACAGAGGGGGGCGAAAAATCGCTCAATGCCAATGCGCGGCCCGGTTGCAGAATTTCGCTCGGCCCCGCCTGCACGTCTTCGCCGCGCGCGATTTTGCCATCTGTCACCAGCGCTTCTTCATCCTTGGGGTCGAGCGGCACGGCCATGGCATTTCCTGCCTTGATATACGGATCGCTGACTGCGGTATCAATGTTGTCAGCATGGCTGGCAGCGGACGTTTCCGCAGCGACGACACGGCTTCTTGTCGTCGCTTCTGCCATCACCCTTGTCCCTTCAGCGCCGCGATATTGGCGGCATAGCAATCGGGCCCGCCCTTGAAGGTGGCGGAACCTGCCACCAGCACATCTGCCCCTGCATTGACGCACAGGCGCGCTGTTTCAGGATTGACGCCGCCGTCCACTTCCAGGCGGATATCGCGGCCGGTCTTGTCGATCATCTTGCGCACGGCTTCGATCTTGCGCAGCTGGCTGTGAATGAAGCTCTGGCCGCCAAATCCGGGGTTCACGCTCATCACCAGCACGAGGTCGATATCGTCGATCAGATAATCCAGCATCTTGGCCGGAGTGGCAGGATTGAGCGAAATGCCGGCCTGTTTGCCCAGCGCCTTGATTGCCTGCACTGTGCGGTGCGTGTGCGGGCCTGCTTCGGGATGCACGGTGATGATATCCGCGCCCGCATCGGCGAATTCCTGGAGATAGGCATCGACCGGGCTGATCATCAGATGGACATCGAAAATCTTGTCCGTGTGCGGACGCAGCGCCTTTACCACTGCAGGCCCGATGGTGATGTTGGGCACATAATGGCCATCCATCACGTCCACGTGGATCCAGTCGGCCCCCGCAGCATCAATGGCGCGCACTTCTTCACCCAGCCGGGCAAAGTCGGCTGAAAGGATCGAAGGCGAAATAAGCGGTATTGCCATGCTCGGGCGCTTTACGTGGGAGGCAAGAATGACGCTTGCGGGTAGTGGTTGCGGGCTGCAAACGGGTTAGATGCCAGATATGGTAGCGGCAAGCGCCGCAGGGGCGCTTTTCCACACCGGCCCCGCCTGTTGGGCGCGTTTTAACGGCTTTGCCTGTTCTGCATGCGAAAACGACCAAAAAAGAAGCACCATTCGAGGCTGTGCGACAGTGCCTGAACGGGGGCACAGCAGTCAATTCAGCGGTAATTCATGGCCCTAAGGGCAATTGGGCGGCATATTCAGGGAGCATCCCGCCTGCCATAGCGGGCGAATCGGGTGTTCTGGCGCTGCGTCCAGGCAGCCAGATTTGGAAATTTACGGATTATGATGAACAAGACCACGCTTCGCTCTGCGACTGTTGCCATGCTGGCGGGCACTTTGCTGCTGGCCGGACCGGCGCAGGCCCAATACCGCCAGGTGATACCCAATAACCTTGCCAAATGCGCTGCCAATGCCGGACCCGCCGTGAAGGTCACTGTCACCGGCATCAAGGCATCGACAGGCACCATCCGCATCCAGAGTTACAAGGGCACCAAGGCCGACTGGCTGGAAAAAGGCCGCTGGCTGAACCGTATCGAAGCGCGTGCGCGTGCCGGTTCAATGACGTTCTGCCTGCCCGTGCCTGCCGCTGGCGAATATGGCATTGCCGTGCGGCACGACCTCAACGGCAATGGCGATACGGACCTGCGCGAAGATGGGGGCGCAATGTCGAACAACCCCAGCATCAACATCTTCAACCTGGGCAAACCCAGCTACAAGAAGACGGCATTCAACGTTGGCAGCGGTGTGACATCCATCACGCTGACGATGAAGTATTTCTAAGGCTTAACGGCGACTGCGCCATAGTTTGAACATCACGCCCGGCGCGGCCAGCACCGGGTGTTTTTCGCGCCACGGGGTAATTTCAACCGGCACGCCCGTGTGGCGTTCAATCTTCCACGCAGCATAGCGCGCTGCCCCTTCGAAAGTGGTGCTCGCCTTTACCAGCCGCAGCAGGTTCATCGGTTTGCCCAGCCGCCTGCGGGCATTCCACCAGCGCAGGATATTTTCGCGCGTGGCACCCGGAATTTGCGGAGTAATCCTGTCGCCATCAACCTTGAAAGTGATGCCCTGTGCTGACAGGGCCAGCGGCAGAAGCCCGTCAAAATGGGCCTGGTTCACTTCCAGTATCGAATTTTCCCGGCCGGCTTTTTCAACCCTGAATTCCGCCTTGTAAGTTGCGCGAAACAGGGCGCGCCAATAATCCTGCGCGGTTCCGCTTGACGGGCCGAGCGCTGCCGCCAGCCGTGCGGCGGTTTGGGCAGCAGCAGCAACCGCATCGACAACAGCATTCTGATCGGCCCCGCCTGCAAGCCAAACCAGCGCGCTGGGCTGCACGAAACGTGCCCAGATGGTGGTGTCGCGCCGCTGGCCGCGCGCAGCAGCATCGAAAGTGGAAAGCGCCATGGTCGCAACCTTGGCGCGCAGCATTTGACCGCCATGTTCCCATTCATGGTAGCTGACCCGCGGCCAGATGCGGCTGCGTTCGTCACCCGGCATAAGCAGATAGAAATCTAGCACGCCTTCCAGCTCGCCCGTGCGCAGGTTCGAGCCATAGAACAGCGCGGCCAATGCGCCTGCATCGCGGGCCAGCATGGCGGCAAATTCGCGCACCGGCAGGCTGACAGGTGCGGCCAGCTGCGCAGCTATGCGCTGGTGCAATCGGCTGTCAGCAATCTGCCCGGTCACGGGACGACGAAGCACAGTTCAGGGCCGTTGGAGACAGTATAGCGGCCCTTGGGGAACGCCTCCCCATCCAAGATGAATTCATCCTCCAGCGCCAGTTCGTAACAATCCGTGCGGACAAAATGCACCCCGGCGCGCATCACCCACTGCGGCACCTTGCCTGCGACGATGGCCGGAATCATCGCCAGCAGCCGCCTGCGCGGCCGGTCCATCACGGCCAGTTTCAGGCCGGTGCGATAAGGGCCAAATGGCTTCATCCCCACGGGCAGGTTTTCCAGCGTGGATGACAGGAGGAACCATCGCTTGGCCGGATCGCCAATGCCGCTGTGTTCCAGCGCATCGCCATCGCCGCCGATTTTCAGCTGCATCCCCACACCGCTGCGCCAGCGGTTGCGATCTGTGCCGAACAGCGCCTGCACCACGCCCCACGCAGTGGTGGCACCCACTGCAAGGCTGTTGAATGCGCCCATGCGGTGCGCGTCCTGTCCCACCCGAATGCCAGTGGTGAATGCGCCCGCGCCAAGAATGAAACCGAGCATCGTGGGCCGTGCCTGTTTGCCCGCAGCAACTTGCGCCCCGGTTTCTGCCGAGGCGATCTTCAGCGCCCGGCGGCGGACCCTGTTGCCCCGTTCAAAAGCGGCAACCGCATCTGCCAGCGACCAGTCGGCAGGTGCGCCCAGATCGACATTGAGCGCATTGGTCTTGCCTTTGGGCAGCACGGCCAGCGCAGGCCAGTCATCGCCCCAGATTGGAAGCCCGCTGGTCAGCACATCGCGAACAGTCCCGTCACCGCCATTGATGACCAGCAGTTCCACCCCGCGCTGCGCAAAGCCTGCCAGCAATCCGTCAAGGTCGGCAGGGTCCTTGGGATGGGCCACCATGATGTTGGGCCGGTCGCTGGAATCATGGTCCAGCCCCTGGTTGCGGTGGCTGTGCCGGTTATAGATCACCCCCACCAAAGGCAGCTTTGGCGTGGCAGCAGGATCAGTTGGCGTGGCAGCTGTGTGGTTTGGACCAGTCATTTCACCTGCGCCTTAGCCGCCAACGCGCGCGGCATCCATAGGGGCGTATAAATTGGCAGGGACTCAGCCCGTTTAATTTTGTAGCATCCGCCCATGCACCATACGGACCTGCTTACTTCCGCCACCGCACTTGCAGACCGGATCATCGGCCTGCGCCGCGCAATCCATGCCGAACCGGAGCTGGGGCTGCATACGCCAAAGACACGCGACAAGGTCCGCGCTGCCCTTGCACACCTGCCGCTCGAATGGCGCAGCGGACCGTCCACCACGGGCGAAGTGGCCATTCTGAAAGGTTCAAAACGGGGCGCAGGTTCTGGCCGCCGCGTATTGCTGCGCGGCGACATGGACGCCCTGCCCATGCCGGAAAATACCGGCCTCGACTTTGCCTCGACCATCGAAGGCGCGATGCATGCCTGCGGGCATGATACGCATACCGCCATGCTGGCTGGCGCCGCCGAAGTGTTGTGCGCGCGGCAGGCTGATCTGGCGGGCGAAGTGATGTTCATGTTCCAACCGGGCGAGGAAGGCTACCATGGCGCGCGCTTCATGCTGGATGATGGCCTGCTGGGCGGCACGCCAGACGATCCGCTGACTGATGCCGCCTTTGCGCTGCACATCATGCCCAATGCGCCGCACGGTGTAATTGCGGGCAAGCCCGGCCCGCTGATGGCCGCAGCCGACCAGTTCGAAATCACCATACGCGGTCAGGGCGGCCATGCATCCATGCCGCATGATACGCGTGATCCGGTCCCTGCCGCCTGCGCAATCGTGACGGCGCTGCAGGCCATGGTCACCCGCCGTTTCAATGCGGCCGATGCCGTGGTGGTGACAGTGACGCGGATGGATGCGGGGACAGCGCATAATATCATTGCCGACCATGCCACATTGCGCGGCACCATGCGCACGCTTTCGTCCCGCCACCGTGCCCGCGTGCACGAATTGATGCATGAAGTGGCCAGCCACACTGCCGCAGCGCATGGCGTCAGCGCGCAGGTTGATATTACGCCCGGTTTCCCGGTGACGATCTGCGATGAACGCGCCGTCGCGCTGGGCCGCACCGTGACACATGAATTGCTGGGGGCAGACAGCTGGAAAGACCTGCCTGCGCCGATCATGGGTGCAGAAGATTTCGCCTATATCCTCGAAAAAGTGCCGGGCGCGATGTTCTTTCTGGGAGTTGCCCCTGCCGGCGAAGACTGGACAGCCTGCTGCGGTATCCATTCATCGCGGATGATGGTGGACGAAAATGCCCTGCCGCGCGGAACGGCGATTTTGGCGGGCTGCGCGGCGCATTTCCTCGATCAGGGGTTCACCTGACGCCATATTTTCTGACATGACGGAAAAAACAGGTGCCACAAGGCACCGGGATACAAGCGGAGAGATGATGAACGATTCGGCCACGGGCAATAGCCCCAGCAACAACGCCAGCAACAACACTGGCAACACGTCCGGCAACAAGAATTGCCTGACATTCAGCGAAGGGTTGGCCTGCAATGCAGCCGACCATCCAGAGCAGGTTGCCCTGCGGTTTGGTGACAGGACGACCACCTTTGCCGAATATGACCGGCACGCCACCCAGATTGCCAACGGGCTTGCCGCCATGGGGCTGAAGAAGGGTGACCGGATCGCCTATCTTGGCAAGAACAGCGACCATTGCGTGGAATTATGCGTCGGCGCATCGCGCGCAGGCGTGGTGTTCGTGCCGATTATCTGGCGGCTTGCCCCTGCCGAAGTGGATTTCATCGTCAAGGATTGCGGTGCCAAAATCCTGTTCGTCGAAGATGCTTTCCGCAACGTGCCGTGGGACGGCGACACGGTGAACATGGAAGCCGAATTTGTCGATTGGCGCGACAAGCAAAGCGATGCGCCGGTCGCACACCAGCCGAGCCCGGACGATGCTTTCCTGCAGCTCTACACATCAGGCACCACTGGCAAGCCGAAGGGCGTGGTCCTCAGCAATCGCAACGGCACCTGCCTGCGCCCGAAGCTCGAAGCGGAAAACATCTACTGGTATTGCGCCGAGCCGGGCGACACGATGATTTTTGCCATGCCATATGGCCATATCGCCGGGGTCGGCACGGCCATCAGTGGCGCGCTGGGCGGGCAGGAAATCATCGTCCATGCCGAATTCGACCCGGCCATGCTCATCAGTGACGTGCAGAAATATCAGGTCAAATGGCTGTTTCTGGTGCCTGCCGCACTGGGCATCATGCTGGCGCATCCTGATGCCGCGAAGGCTGATTTTTCATCCGTCAAAGGACTTACCTACGGGGCCAGCCCGATCCCGCTCGACCTTCTGAAAGAAGGCGTGGACCGGCTGCGCTGCGATTTTGCCCAGCTTTACGGCCTGACCGAAACCTATGGCACAGTCATATCGCTGTCGCCCGAAGACCACCTGCCGGGCCGCGAACATGTCATGCGCTCTGCAGGCAAGCCCTTGCCCGGGGTGGAACTGCGCATCCTCGATGAAAACCTCAACCCGCTACCGCCTGGTGAAATCGGCGAAGTCGCGATCCGTTCGGAATGCGTGATGATCGAATATTGGAACAGGCCGGAAGAAACCGCCAAGGCGCTGATCGGCGATGGCTGGTTCCGCACCGGCGATGCCGGCATCGTGGATGAAGAAGGCTATCTCTACATCCAGGACCGGATCAAGGACATGATCATCAGCGGCGGCGAGAACGTCTATCCTGCCGAAGTGGAAAGCGCGCTCTATGGCCACCCCGATGTCGCCGATATCGCGGTGATCGGCGTGCCAGACCCCAAATGGGGCGAAGCAGTAAAGGCAGTGGTGGTGTGCAAGGAAGGCTGCCAGCCCGACGAGGCATCGATCATCGCCTATGCGCGCGAACAGATTGCCGGGTTCAAATGCCCCAAGACGGTGGATTTCATCAGCGCCCTGCCGCGCAATCCATCAGGCAAGATCCTGCGGCGGGAATTGCGCGCACCCTATTGGGAAGGGCTCGACCGTCAGGTGAACTAGGGGCGGGATGGCCTGACTGGAAGTGTTATCCAATGGCAGCACCGACCCGAAGGCAGGCGCCGCCATTGGAAACAGTCGGGGCAGGATTCAGTGGCGAAGTCCTTCCCGACCCAAACTGATAATCTGCTAAAGTCAGATCAGAGCGCGCCTTCGCTGCCGCTATACATCACGCTGGAAATGGTGCCGTCTGTGCTGCCAAGGCAAAGCCACGGCGCCTCTGCGCCTTCGACATTCACATAAACGCCGGTTGCCGCCTGCGAAAATTCGGTTCGCGCAACACCCAGCACATTTGCGCCCGTTTCCTTGGCCACGCGCTTGAGGCAATTGGCTTCCAGCTTGGCCGTTTCGCTCGCCCCGGCGGCAGGCGCCGCTGCTTCGACAGATGCTTCTGCTGCGGCAGTTGCTTCTTCCATGGCCGTATCAGGCGTGGCCGCAGTTTCTGCTGCTGCACCTTCGGTAACTTCAGCGTCAGGCGCGGCATCGTCAGCCGAACCGCAACCGGCAAGGCCAAGCGAAATGGCGGCAGTCAAAGCCATGATAATTCGTGGGTTTTTATTCATGTAGCCAGATCCTGTCTGCTATTGTGGGGGCCGCGTCATGATAGTCAGGAGAAGGTGGGCAGGCAACGTCCCGGCATCTGCGGGCAAGGCCCGGATGCCGAAACATCATTCGCTCACTATCGCTCAGTCAGCGGGCGTTATCTCATTTTTTGGCGAATGGCGTTATCCGCAATGTCGGGTATGATTGGACATATTACGCCAAATCCCTAGCCTTGCCTCCAAGCTTTACCCCACAGCGTTTCGCGGAGTCCGTCCAATCCAGATATCGTCCCCGGTCGCAGATGGGCTGTCAGGAAGGACCGTGACCAGCATCGGGCTGGAACGCACGGCCCATAGACTTGGCAATCCTTCGTGGCTGTTCGAGGGAACTGGGCTGGACCCCGCCATGGGCAAATTCCCGCCGATCGTGACAGCCGACGTGTTTTTCAGATTCGCGTCCAATCTTCTCGAAGGCATAGATGACCCGGCCTTTCATCTCGACCTGGCGCGCACGAGAGTTCCTGCATTTCACCCTGACCTTGCGCTGGGCATGCGGCATTGCGCAACCTTGGCGCAGGGGCTGGAACTGCTGGTCCGGTTCAACAACCGTGCGTATGCCTTCACACGATATTCCATCATCGAAAACGGGACGGATTATACCGTTCGGCTTCATCCGAAAACGGCAAGGTCGCCAATCGATTTCCTGCTGGAAAACGGCATTGCCAACCTTGTTCGCCATATCCGCCAGTTCCGGGGAACAGAGCCCGAAGAAGCCGAAGTCAGCTTTGCCCACAGGCCGCTGTTCGATGAAGGGCTCTACCTGCAGGCGTTGGGCTGCCACACCCGTTTCCATGCCGCCCACACACAAGTTACCATACCCGCCACCTGGGCAAGCGAAACCAACCTCAATTACGATCCGGTCATCTGGTTCATCTCGAACCTGCGGGTCGACAGCGAAATCGGCTTCTTCGATCGGTCGGGCAAGGTGCAGGCACTGCAGGTTCTCATCCGCGAAATGCGCGGCAAGGACGGCAAGCCGCCCAAGCTGGAAGAAGTCGCCCGCCGCAGCGGGCTACCGCCCCGTTCGTTCAACCGCGTGCTGCAGAATGAAGGGACCACCTTCAGGGAGCTGGTGGAAACCGTGCAGAAGAACAGGGCGCGCGAATTGTTGTGCGACCCCCAGCTGCCCGTTTCCAGCATCAGCGACATGCTGGGCTTTTCTGAACAGTCCAGCTTTGGCCGCAGCTTCCGCAGGTGGTTCGGCAGCAGCCCGAGCGAGTTCAGGAACAGGTTCAGACCCTGACGGGACAACTGCCCTTGCAGGCACAGGCTAACTGGCCGAAGAAAGGCACAAGTTGAAACGGGCAAGGGCAGGTTATGGGCACTGAAGGTGGAACAAGACAGATGCGGCAACCGCGCCTTGCGCGCTGCACGCAATCCTTCGCTCTTCTGCCCGCCTTGCTGCTTGCCCTCCTGCTGTTCACTAACACCCCCGCCTCTGCGCAGATCGAGCCGGACATAAAGGAACAGGTTCCGGTTGAAGTGCCGGCCGAAATCGTCGCACCTGAAAAGCCCGCCCAACGACTTGCCAAGCCCCCCGCGATCGAACCCGTCAGCAAGATCAAGCAGCGCGAAGCCC
>JAHEAX010000023.1:0-2380 GCA_024642525.1 Erythrobacteraceae bacterium
ATCAGCCGCGAATGCGTTTGGTCTGAATGAAACTGAAGCTCATCAAGCAAAAGCGTGCCGCCATGGGCGCGTTCCAGCAGGCCGGTGCGCGAAAGGCCTGCCGACGGATCGCGCCCGAACAGCAGCAGATCGGCATCTTCATGGGCAAGGATACCCGGATCAATCGTAACGAACGGCCGCCCGCTTCGCGGGCCAAGATCGTGCAGCAAGCGTGCGGCAAAGCTTTTGCCGGTGCCGGGCTGGCCTTCCAGCACCACATCGATATCCGAGCGGGCGACTGCATCGATGATGGAACGTTGCTGCTGCGCCACGTCTGACGAGCCGAGAATGGCATTGTCCGAACGCTGCGCCAGTTCATCGCGCAGCCGCCGGTTTTCGAGCACCAGCGACCGCCGTTCGCCAGCTGTCCTGATCGACCGGATCAATTCCGATGAGGAATAAGGCTTTGTGAAGAAATCTGCGGCACCATTCTTCATCGCTTCCACCGCCATGGCAACATCGCCGTGGCCGGTCGTGAGGATGAGCGGCAGTTCCGCATCGACTTCGCGGAGTCGAGCAAAGAATTCTATGCCGTCCATGCCCGGCATGCGCACATCGCTGACCACCACACCCGGAAAATCATGCGACAGCGCCTTTAACGCAGATGCTGCATCGCTGAATATATGGACGTGGAAACCTTCGATCCGCAGCGCCTGGACGGTCGCTTCGCTCAGCGCGGCATCGTCTTCGACCAGAGCGACTTCAGGTGGTGGCTGGGCGGTCATGCGCGGGGGATGACCATGGTGAAACGCGCGCCCGCAAGGGTGCTTTGGCACCGTAGTTCGCCCCCGAGGCTGCGCATGATGTCAAAGGAAATGGCGAGGCCGAGTCCCAGTCCTGCATCCTTGGTTGTCACAAATGGCTGGAAAATGGTTTCCCTGATGCTTTTATCAATGCCGGGGCCATCGTCTGCCACGGTGAGGAAGCAGCGGCTGCCATCTACCGCAATTTCGATGGCTATTGTTCCACCTTCTGGCGATGCATCGAAAGCGTTTTGCAGAAGGTTGATCAACACCTGTTCAAGCCGGACATGTTCGGCCCGCACCAGCGTTTGCGCCAGTTCAGCACCAGGGCGCACCAGCGTGACGTTCTCGCGTTCGATCCGGTCGCGCAGCAACAGCATAGCCCCGTCGATCGCTTGTGACAGCGGCATTTCCTTTGGCGGATGCACCGCCTGTCTGCCGAACCGCAGCAATTCGTCCGTAATCTGGCCGATCCTCGCTGTAAGGGCGACTATCTTGCCGAAGTTCTCCGACGCTGCTGAATTCTCGCCCGCCGCAATCAGTTTCTCGCCATTTTCGGCATAGACGCGCATCGCAGCCACCGGTTGGCGGATTTCATGGCCGACACCCGCCGTCACCTGCCCCAGCGTGGCAAGCCGGTTGGCCTGCTGCAACTGGTCGCGCAGCGTGGCCGTTCGCCGTGCCAGAACTGCCTCTGCATGTGCCTCGCGGCGGCGCAGCCAAAGGATCAGCAGCACGCCAATGCCAAGCGCAAGGATGAGGCCAAGCAGGACGAAAAGCCGCCCGTTGGCCATGGCGGCGACAACGCGGGGTGACGGGTCGACCAGCAGGTGAAGTTCCCACCCGTCCGGCGAAATCGGCTGTATCTTCTCGATCAACGGCGCGATGGAAAGGGCGGATGTTCCCGCCATGTCGGGCATGGGCCGAAGCGCGGACACCCCGAAGCGAAGGGCATCCTGCGACGGGCTGCGGCTGGCGGTTGCGGCTGCGTGCGTGGTGCGGAACCGCCAGTCCGGGTTGCTGGTAATCAGCACTGCACCTTCAGCATCGGTCACAAATGCGCCTTCTTCGGCCTCGCGCCAGCTCTGTTCAATCGCATCAAATTCGACTTTTACCGCGACAACGCCGAGGCTGGTCGAACCTTCCATGACACGCTGCGCGATATAAAGCCCGGGCCTGCGGCTGACGGTGCCGAGCGCGAATTCGCTGGACGCACCTTTTTGCAGGGCTTCGGAAAAATAGGTCCTGAAACCATAGTTCGAGCCGACAAAGCTGGTCGGCAATTGCCAGTTGCTGGCAGCCAGCGTCAGGCCGTTGGCATCCATAAGGTAGATCGCCGCTGCACCGGTCTGATTGGCAAGTTCTTCCAGCCTGCGGTTGAGCACGGCCTGCTGGCGCGCTTCGCCGCCCAGCAAGGCGCGCACTTCGGGGTCGATGGCAAGTACGCGGGGCACAAGGCTGAATTTGTCCAATTCGCTTTCAAGCCCTGCGGCCAGAATGGCGGCGCTACCTTCGGCTGCGCTGCGGGTTTCATCCAGCGCATTGGCCCGCATGGTGCGATCGGTTGCCAGCATGGCCAGCAGACCGACCAGCAGCAG
>JAHEAX010000023.1:2480-16792 GCA_024642525.1 Erythrobacteraceae bacterium
CTGGCGGGCGTGGCAATGGCCATGACGCGCCCGCACAGTGATCTCGTGCTCGATGTCCTCGGGTCGCTCAACGAGGTTATCTTCAAACTGGTCCACATGCTGATGAAACTGGCCCCCATCGGGGCGTTCGGCGCGATTGCCTTTACCATTGGCGAATTCGGCATCGGGTCGCTGGCCAATCTCGCTGCGCTTGTGGCCACTTTCTACCTCACCTCGATATTCTTTGTGATCGTAGTGCTGGGGCTGGTGGCATATTTTGCAGGCTTTTCGATCTTCTCGCTCATCCGGTACTTGCGCGAAGAACTGCTGCTGGTGCTGGGCACTTCGTCGTCCGAAGCGGCCTTGCCCACCCTGATGGAAAAGCTGGAAATAGCCGGGTGCCGCAAGACCGTGGTCGGTCTGGTTGTGCCGACTGGTTATTCCTTCAATCTTGATGGCACCAATATCTACATGACCCTGGCATCCTTGTTCATTGCCCAGGCAGTTGGCATCGAACTGAGCTGGAGCGAACAGCTGGCGCTGGTGCTGGTGGCGATGATCAGTTCCAAGGGTGCGGCCGGCGTTACCGGGGCAGGTTTCGTCATCCTTGCCGCAACGCTGTCAGTGGTGCCTTCCGTGCCCGTAGCGGGTATGGCGCTCATCCTTGGCATCGACCGTTTCATGAGCGAATGCCGCGCCCTTACCAATTTCATCGGCAATGCCGTGGCGACAATCGTGGTGGCGAAGTGGGAATCCGCGCTGGATGAAACCCGTCTGGCAGCCGCCATGGCAGGCACCCCCATGCCGCTGCCCGAAGAAGACATTGAACGCCACGAGAAAAGCGGCCCGCACAGCGAAGCGCTGGCCGCACGGCTGGCACAGGAAAGCGCATGATTGCTCGCCGTGCCTTGCTGACCAGAGCGGCCATGGTCGGCGCTTGCGCCGGGCTTGGCTTTTCGGTGCCTGCCTTTGCCTCCGGGCCGGAGGAAATTCCCCTCTGGCCAGGTCATCCGCCGGGCAAAGGCGGCCCCAGCGGCCCTGAAAAAATTGGCGGGCCGGGTGCAGGCTATGGGGCTGTGTCCAACATTTCTAACCCGCGCATGCGCGTATTCCGCCCGGCACAGCCCAATGGCAGCGCGGTGCTGGTTATGGGCGGCGGCGGATATTTCCGCATCCAGCTGTGGAAGGAAAGCACCCCTGCCGCGCAGTGGCTGCAGGAACGCGGCTTTACCGTGTTCGAACTGCTTTATCGCCTGCCCAATGATGGCTGGGATGCGGCTGCACCATTTGCCGATGCACAACGGGCGATGAAAATCATCCGCACACGCGCTGACGAATTCGGCATCAGGCCGGACCGGATTGGCGTGATGGGTTTTTCCGCTGGCGGGCATCTGGCAGGATACACCGCGCTGCAACCTGCCCGGGCCTTTTACGAAGGTGCCGACCGGTTCGAAACGGCCAGTGCGCGGCCAGATTTTTCGGTGCTGCTGTTCCCCGTGGTGACGCTGCGCAAGCCGTTCGACACTACGCGCACGCGGCGTGAAATCATCGGGAATGACCCTAGCCAAGCCGCGCAGGAGCAATGGTCGCTCGACACCCATGCAAGCAAGGACGCGCCGCCGACCATCATTTTTTCGTCAGCTGACGATCCAATCACTCCGCCTGCCCACGGCATCACCCTGTTTCAGGCGCTGCGCGCCCAGGGGGCGTCTGCGGAACTGCATATTTTCAACGAAGGCGGCCACGGTTGGGGCCTGGGCACGCCTGACCAGGCCTTGAGCCAGTGGCCCTCGATTTTTGCCAAATGGCTAGATTCCAAATTCAAGAAATGATCTCGGGAGGAAGAACAATGCAACTAGGAACCATCCGGAAATTCATGCTGCTATCGGGCACCAGCCTGCTCGCAGCCGCCAGTTCCGCAGCAGCGCAGGAAGCAGAGCCCGCGCCCGAAACCACCGCGGCAGCGCCGCAACCTGTGCCTGCCGCGTCAGGTGAAACGGAAATTCTCGTGATCGGCAGCCAGATCCAGGGGGCGCAGATCAATGATGTTCTGCCGGTAACGGTGCTGGACGAACTGGAAATTGAAAACACCGGCGCATCGTCAGGCGACGAACTGTTCCGCGCCATTCCGCAGGCAGGTACCGTCGCCTTCAACGAACAGAACGCGTCGACCCAGAACAGTGCCCGCGGCGATGTCGGCTCGATCAACCTGCGCGATCTTGGCACCGGCAACACGCTGCTGCTGATCAACGGCCGCCGCATGACGCTGCATCCCGGTTTCCAGACCGAGCTGCTGGTGCCGGTGGTCAGTTCCGACACCAACGAAATTGCGCCGGGCAGCATCCGGCGGCTTGAAATCCTGCGCGATGGTGCTTCGGCCATCTACGGTGCCGATGCGGTTGCCGGCGTGATCAACACCGTGCTCAAGGGCAACCGCAAGGGCGGTTTTGTCGAAGCAGACTGGCGCGCATCTGATGGCACTGGCCTTTACAGCTACAGCATCAGCGGCGGCTACGGCTTCGATTTTGGCGGCGGGCGCGGCAATCTCACCGTTTATGGCGGCTATTTCCATGAAAACGGGATGATGGCCTCTGAACGGATTTATGCTGGCGACGAAAATCGTATTCCGTTGGTGGCGGGCACCGATTTCGAGGGCGATGCTTCGTTCAACAATCGCAACACTTTCGGGCCGTTTGGACAGTTCGATATTCAGGCCCCATCGAACCGTACACCGATTGGCGACGATGATTTCTATCTCCAGCCGAGCACTTTCCCAAGCTGCCGGATGGACTTTGGCGGCGGCATCTGCGCCCGCGCTGGCACCACGCCGACTACGGACGTGCGCTACAACACCAATTACGGCAATCACCTTATCAGCAACAAGAACCGCTACAATGCGATGGCGCTCCTCAATTATGAACTGACCGACAGCGTCGAAGCCTATTTCGAAGGCAGCTTCTACCGGTCTGAAAACCGCCGCAATATCGAGGCATCCGCCATTCTCAGCGCCGTGCCTGTCGGCATTTCGCGCACGGCATACTGGAACCCGTTCGGCCCGGTCGGCAGCCCCAACAGGCTTCCTGGCACCACCATCGCTGCGGGCGGGGCGGATGTCATCATGGAACGCTATCGTTTCGTCGATGTCGGCAACCGCGATGTGTCGGTGGACAAGAACACCTACCGCGTGCTGGGCGGCCTGCGCGGCAATATCGGCGCGTGGGACTTCGATACTGCATTTCTCTATTCCGAGGCGAAATCCACCGATCTGGCGCGCAACCGCGTCTCGCTGACGCTGATGCAGGAAACCATCAACCGGACCACGCCTGATGCCTATAACCCGTTTAATGGCGGCTGCGTCGATGACCCGGGCAATGGCGATTGCACGCCAAACCCGGATTCGGTGATCGATGCCTTCCGTATCGACGTTTACCGCAAGGGCGGCACCAGCCTGGCGCTGGCCGATTTCAAGATCAGCCGCGATGATCTGTTCACTCTGCCGGGCGGCAATCTTGGTGTTGCAGCGGGCATCGAATGGCGGCGCGAGACGTTCTTTGATGACCGCGATCCGCGGCTGGACGGCACAATCACTTTCACTGACAGCGTAACGGGCGATTTCAACGGCAGCGATGTTGCCGGCACCAGCCCTTCGCCGGATACCAGCGGCCAGCGCAACGTCTATTCGGCCTTTGCCGAAGTGTTCCTGCCGGTCATCGGTCCTGATATGGACATTCCGCTGGTTGAAGAATTCAACATCCAGCTGGCAGGCCGTATCGAACGTTTCACCGACATTGATGAAACCGCAATGGTGCCCCGTGTCGCCGCATCGTGGACTGCCATTCCCGGCGTTACCTTCCGCGGTGCATGGTCGGAAGGTTTCCGCGCACCAAACCTTGTGCAGGTCAACGATGAAGGCACCACGCGGTCCAACACCCGTGACGACTTTGTGGTCTGCCAGGCGCGGGTTGAAAAGGGCCTTCTGGCCAATCTTGGCGCATGCCCGGGCGCAGGCACGATCAGCTTCCGTTCGGGGACTGAAAACCTCAAGCCGGAAGACAGCGAAAGCGTCAATGTCGGGATTGTACTGGAACCGTCATTCATTCCGGGCCTGACGCTGACGGCGGACTATTGGCGGGTCAAACAGACCGGGCTGGTCGGCACCTTTGGCGATGATAACGCCATTGCACTGGACCTGCTGCGCCGCCTCAATGGCAGCACCAACCCCAATGTCATCCGCGAAACGCCAACGGCTGATGATATCGCCCTGTTCACCGGCACCAGCCTTGCCCCGGCAGGCGCGATCATCCAGGTCCTCGACCCTTATCTGAACCTCGACAGCCGCACATCCAAGGGCTGGGATTTCGGCGTGTTCTACAGGGTGCCGGACTTCGGGATGGGCGATTTCCGCCTGCGCCTGAATGCTGCGCGCCTCAACAGTTTCATCCAGTCCGCCGGGCCGGACAGCCAGGAACTGCTTGCGGGTATTGCCGATGGCACACTGCCGCCTGACGTTGCGGTTGGCGGCCTTGGCGAACTGCTCGAAATCGAAGGTCGTCCCAAATGGCGGCTCAGCGGGTCGGTCAACTGGGCAAAAGGCCCTGTCGATGTGGGCCTGTTCGGCACTTATGTCGGGTCGGTCTATGACACCAGCGTCATCAGGGACAACCTGATCGTTTCCGACGATCCGAATGCCAACTTCTACCCTGTTGAAGACTGGTTCACGATGAACGCGTCCATCTCCTATACCATAGAGAACGACACGCCGCTCGACGGGACGCGTTTGCGCTTCGCGATCAACAACCTGTTTGACAAGGACCCGCCACTGGCAGACGAATCCTACGGCTTCTTCAGCGAACTGCATTCGCCGCGGGGCCGGGTATTCCATGTCGAACTGCGCAAGGAGTTCTGACCAACAGGCAAATGGAGATGATTGTGCGACATCTGCTGGTCGGATTTGTGCTGGCAACGGGGGCGTGCACATCGGGTGCGCCCCCGTTACGCACTGTAATCGCTGCGCCGGTTGAAAGCGCCTGTTCCACCCCGGCAGCACGCCTCAGCTTCGATTTCGAAGGCGCGTCCTTTTCCCGTTGCGTGATCGAGGGGGATCGTGAATTCAGCGTGCTGGTCACGCCGGAACACCAGCTGCCGATCAATCCCAGCCCGTGGTATGCATTCCGCTATGATGCCAGCGAAGGCGGCGATCTGACTGTTCACCTGCGGTATGTCGTGGGGGAACATCGCTATGCACCCAGTTGGAGCGACGGCACTTCGGCGCGGCAACTGGACGTCGAGGTAAGCGATGATCGCAAGATTGCGACCGTGGTGCTTCCCGCCGGTCAGGCCACTGTCAGCGCGCAGGAAATTTTCGACGATGCGCAATATCGCAAGGCGATGGCGCGCTGGGCCAAGGCCAGCCGCGGTAAATTGCTGACGCTGGGCCAGTCACATGGGGGCAGGGGCATTGGTGCGGTTCGCATGGGCCGGACCAATGCACTGCGGCTGGTGGTCCTGATCGGCAGGCAGCACCCGCCCGAAGTGACCGGGGCGATTGCCATGGAAGCCTTTGTCGACCGGATTGCCGAAATGATGGCGGGCGACCCGCAATTCACCGATGAATACCAGTTCCTGATTGTCCCGCAGGTCAATCCTGATGGCGTGGCCCACGGCAATTGGCGCGCAAACCTTGGCGGCACCGATCTCAACCGTGACTGGGGCAATTTTTCCCAGCCGGAAACGCAGGCCGTCCGCGACTGGCTTGATGCGCTGCCTGAAGGCGTGCGCCCGGTGCTGATGCTCGATTTCCACTCCACCTTCCGCAACCTGTTCTATGTGCAGGGCGACGAAGCGAGCGAGCAGGAAAAGCAGTTCCTCGCCGCATGGCTGGGCGGAAAGGAAGCGGCATTTCCGGCCTATCCCTTCACCATTGAACGGCGCAATGCCAACCCCGGCAGCGGAACCACGAAGAACTGGTTCCACCAGACCTACGCCATTCCGGCCTATACATATGAAGCCGCCGATGATGCCGACCGGGCAGGCACGCGCGAGGCGGCACGCGCACTGGCGACTGCACTTCCCGAAGCACTGGAAGCCCTGAACAGATAGAACCCGATTTCTTGAGGGGGCAGCAACTTTCCCCCTCAAACGGATACGGTGTGGCAGCGCCAGCCAGCTAAACCGCTGAGACAGTTATCATGGCTCAGTCAGGTGGGTGGCAGGCATATGCACGGATCGCTCAACGGTTACAGGCTGGTCACTTCTCCCGACCTTGCACAAATGGACGAAATTTTCCGTTTGCGAGGGTTCGCCTGGCGCAGTCGCTTGCCGGCTTTCGCAGCCCCTGCCGTATGGCAGGATACAGAAGATAGTACCTGCCTGCACTGGGCCATCCTGCATGGCGGCGAAGTGGTGGCGGCCGCGCGGCTTTGTGTGGCTCAATCGCTGGAACAGGTGCCGGATGCCGAAGTTTATTCCGGCGTTTTCCCGGCGCTTGATGGACCGGTAGGGTCAATCAACCGGCTGGTTGTCCATCCTGCCCATGCCAAACGGGGCTTGAGCGAATGGCTGGACCGCGAACGTATGGCCCATGCAGATGCGGTTGGTGTGCAGCATGTAGTCGCGCACACATTTGCCGGAATGCCGCGTGTTGCTGCCCTATGTTCTGTTGGGTTCAGGGTCGCGGGAAAGGCCAACCATTATACAAGCGGCCTTCTTGAAAACATGAACGCCCTGCTGTGCGTTTCAGGCGAGGGCGAACGGCAGCCTTTAAGCACCGTGGCGCTGATAAGAACGAGGATTATCCCATAGTCCCTTCGGAGAACTGGCCCTTGCGCAGCTCTGCGACCAGGCGCTGTGGATGGCTGTAGGAAATGAACCGGCCCGCATCGGGAATGATCACGATGTTGGCATCGGGCAAGACCATGCGCCAGTATTCCATGTTTTCATCGGCGTTATACATGAAGTCGGTTGCCCCCATCAAAAGGGTCAAATGGGGCAGGCCAAGCTGGACGGGCGGGCGACCGATGGTGGCTTGCATAACCTGTTCGCGAACGAAGCCATCGATGCGGCCCTGGCGAAACGGCAGAAGCTTGCGATAGAAGTCCATCAGCAGGGCGGGGTCGCTCATCGCTGCATGGTCAGCAGGGCTGGCGGATGTCCAGTCGCGCATGAAAGTGGAAAGCCGCTCGTGGCTGGCCAGTGTGCTGAGTATTTTCACCAGGGATGCCACTGCCCAGGGCCGCTTGGCAAACTGGCGTTTGAGGCTGGGGATCATCCCTTGCGCTTTTTTGCCGAACGCTGAATCAGGTTCCGGTGCATCGATGATCGCTTTTTCGACAAGGTCAGGGCGCAGGCGCTGCAAGGCTAGGACAAGGTGAACCGGCCCGTGGGCAATGACCGGCACAGTTTCCCAGCCCATATTTTCGCAAACCAGGGCCAGATCGCGCACGCAGAGCGCCAGATAATCCTCGCCATGGCACTGGGCAGGCGCCGGGTCTGTGTCGCCATAGCCCGGTCGATCGGGGGATATGGGACGATATCCTGCACCTTGCAGGGCGTTAACCAGAGCACGGTCCACGCCCCGGCAATTCATGGTGTTATGCAGGATCAGCACCGGCTTGCCGCTCGTCGGGCCATAATCACTAACCGCGATTTTTCGTCCTTCAGAATCACTGAAAAACAAGGTGCGGCTGGCTGGCGGCGCATAGGGGTCATTCGGCCGCGCATGGCGTGTGGCAATTGCAAGACCGCGCAATTCCGCAAAAAGGCGCGCCAGCCCCATGGAATTGGTCACGCCCGTTGCTGTGAAAACGGCAGCCAGTTCCTTTTTTGCCAGGGCTTCTGAAAGCCCCAGTTCCCGGGCAGCTTCCGCACGGCTTGCACCGTCTGCAACAAGGCCAGCCAGCAGGCGCTGCCTGTCAGATATTGAAAACAGTTCGCCAATCGCGTGATCGCATTCGCCGCTTGAATCCGTCCCAAGCGAACCGACACCCGCCCAGGTTATCAAACGGGGCAAGTTCGGCGCCCAGATCGCGGCTCTGGCCTGGGTCAGATATTCCCTTGCAGTGTTGAAGGACACGCCGCTGTGCTGTGCCGCAAGTTTGACATCGCAATGTTCGTAAAGAGCGACCAGTGTCCTGATGACCGAAGGGGAAAGGCCGAAAGCCTCGCCAAAGGCCTTCAACCGCCCGCGAACACCTGCAGGAGAAAGCCGGCAGACCGCGATCACGCCCGATGATTTCCCTACCGGGCAGGCGGGTGGCGGAACCAGCCAGCCCAGCGCCACATCATGACGCGCTGCGGCGAGTGACACGATATTGCCGTTGGCCAGTTCAGCCACTTCGAACGATGTCGCGGCAGGATTCTGCCGTGCGCCTTCGGCAAGTGAATGCCGCGCAGACAGGTCCAACTGTGCCAGGAAGCCCTGCTCGTCAGCAAGAATTGCCCCGTCACCGGACAGCAAGCCGACATCCACAAAGCTTTCGCCAATTTCAGGATTTCCGGTTTGCGCTGCGCCGGTCTTGCTGGATTGCTGCGCGGCCCCCCCGTTCATTCGGGGCGGTCCGTCATATGGGCGGACGGTTTCTGCGATGCGAAGCAATTTTGCCTGACCATGTGAAAAAACATCCGATCGGTCATCCCCTGAAAAGGCCCAGGCATCGTCAAGGAAACGGGCGATGGCCGCCGCGATACACGAGTTTTCCTAAAGGGCGCATACCCATTTGAGGGGGGTGTGCAGCAGCGATAATTTTTCGGCCCGATCCCCCTCAAATGGATACAGGGCAAGCTGAAGGGAAGACTATGATTTGTGTGCGACCCAAAGGGTGGTGCAAACCATTCCTTACCTGATGGCCTCGTCCTTGCGGGCGGGGCCATTTTTTTGCGGGGCTGAGGCCAATTGTTCGGGCGCGGCGGCGCTTTTTTGTGTGCTTCAATCGTGCCACCGGGTCGATGCTGCTTGAATGGTCGGGACATATCCTCGATACTCGCCGATGAACGGGCGCGCGCGAAGCATCCGTCAAACGGGAGAGAAGATCGTGAGTGATTTCAAGGGCAAGGCCGTCATGATCCTGGGCGGAAGCAGGGGAATTGGCGCGGCCATTGTCCGTCATTTTGCAGCCGCCGGCGCAAATGTGACCTTCACTTATGCATCGTCTGCCGATGAAGCGCAGAAAATTGCCAGCGAAACAGGCGCGAAAGCAGTAAGGGCTGACAGCGCCCTGCGCAGCGAGGTGGCTTCGGCCGTGGCCGATGCAGGCGCGCTTGACATGATGATCATCAATGCCGGCGTTGCGATTACGGGCGATCTGCTGAAACTGGAAGCAGACGCGGTCGACCGGCTCATCGATATCAACGTTCGCGCCCCCTATCACGCAGGGGTGGAAGCGGCCCGCAAGATGCACGACAATGGCCGCATCATCATCATCGGTTCGGTCAACGGGGACCGTGTGCCGTGGCCCGGCGCCACGGCCTATGCGCTGTCCAAATCAGCCATGCAGGGGCTGGGACGCGGCCTCGCAAGAGATCTTGGCCACCGCGGCATAACCGTCAATGTCGTCCAGCCCGGGCCGGTCGATACCGACATGAACCCTGTTACAGGGCCGTTTGCCGAAGTCATGCACGGCGCCATGGCAATCAAACGCCACGCCCATGTGGACGAAGTTGCGGCGCTGGTCATGTTCCTGTGCGGCCCCGACGCCGCGATGATTACCGGCACAACCCAGACAATTGACGGCGGAGTGGGTATCTAGCGGTGGCCGATAGCACCGCCACGGCCAATGGCCATTCCTCCGCCGCTGCCACATCCAGCCAGGCGATAACCGATTATTCGGATGTCAGTGCCAAGGCGCGCAAGATCACGCTGTTCCTCCTCACGCTGACCTATTTCTTCAGCTACATGGATCGGCAGATTCTCGCGATTCTGCTGGAGGATATCAAAGCAGACCTGCTGCTGAGCGATACGCAGCTCGGGCTGTTGTCAGGCTTCGCCTTTGCCCTGTTCTACGCCACGCTGGGCATTCCGGTGGCCGCCCTTGCCGACCGGATGAACCGGATAAATATCATCTCGATTTCGCTTGCCTTGTGGAGCGCGATGACAGCTGCTTGCGGGCTTGCGCAGAATTTCGGGCAATTGCTGGCCGCGCGCATCGGGGTGGGCATCGGTGAAGCCGGGTCCAGCCCGCCAAGCCATTCGATCATTGCTGACCTTTACCCTGCGAACAAGCGAGCACTGGCGCTGTCAATCTATGCGCTGGGGGTCACGCTGGGCGCAGCCTTCGGGCAGACAATCGGCGGCAATCTCACCTATTTCTTTGACTGGCGCGTGGCATTTATTGCCATTGGCCTGCCAGGTGTTTTCCTTGCCATTATCGTCAAGATGTTCGCGACCGAACCGATGCGCAAGGCAGAGCCGGGCGCACTGTCTGACGAAGGCCAGCCCGGCATCATGGACGGTTTCCGTACCATCTTCAAAAACCCGTCAGCAGTCTGGCTGGTCGCCGGTGTCACGCTGACTTCGATGATCGGATATGCCCTTACGGGGTGGACGCCTGCCTATCTCATCCGCATCTTCGGCCTCAGCACCTTGCAGGTGGGTAACTTCGTTGCCCCGCTGCTGGCAGTGGCAGGTGTTGTCAGCGGGCTTGGCGGGGGTTGGCTGGCCAACCGGCTGGCAGAAAAATACGGAATGCAGGCGCAGCCCCTGATGGTCGCTGGCCTCAAGACCGTGGCACTGCCGTTCCTCATCTGGTTTTATGTCGAACAAAGCGTGCCGGTTGCCGTTGGCGTCTATTTTGTCGCGGTTCTTTTCCAGTCGAGCTATCTCGGGCCGACCTTCTCGCTCATCCAGACCTTGGCCCCAATGAAGCTGCGTTCTGTCTGGGCAGCGATTACGTTGCTGACGATCAACCTTATCGGCCTTGGTATCGGGCCAACGATGGTCGGGGTCCTGTCGGACCTGCTGACGCCCCGCTACGGCGATCAGTCGCTACGCTATGCCCTGCTGGTCGTCGCCGGGTTCACGCCCGTCGCAATCGCCTGTTACTGGCGCGCGGCCGTTTGCATGAAGCGCGATTTCCCAGCGATAGGAAAGGCGCCCGCGCGATCCTGACGAGGGGGAACAGGGCTGATGTTTGCTGAAATGCGCGGCAGTGGGTCATCCTCCGGCCGTGCAGCTTCAACTCCGGCCAGGGCGCTGGTCCGGCTTGCGAAATGATCCAGTGCCTGCCCGTTCCTGATGCAGGGCCCGGGTTTACCGGACAGTGCGGCGGTAAAGGTGCCATGTCGCATGGCCAAAAACCGGTAGCACCACCAGCAGGCCGAGGAACGCCGGGATAATCGCCGCAAACAGCGAAACCGCGATCAGCACGGCCCATGTCAGCAGCACAAATTTGTTCGATCGCATGGCGGCGAGGCTGACGATGATTGCGGTCAGAAAATCGACATTGCGATCGACCAGCATCGGCAGGCTGAACACGGTGATGGAAAAGAACGCCAGCGCCATCAGCGCGCCCACCACGCCTCCCACCAGCATCATCATAATGCCCGCCTCGGTGCGGAATAGTTCAAGCGATTCTGAACCGATGCCGGATTCTGCAAGGAAGATGGCGAAGATGGCGTGTGCCAGCATCAGCCAGAATCCGAAGGCGACAAACACGATGACACCCATGCTGATGATCTGCTCGTCCCCGCGCCCGCGCAATGCGCCCAATATTGCGCGCCAGCTCATCGGTAAACCAGCCTCGCGGCGGCGGCTCACTTCATAAAGGCCAACAGCCGCAAAGGGCGCGAGCAGGGGAAAACCGGCGGCGGCAGGCACCAGCCAGACCACTTCACCGCGCGTGAAGAGGGCGAAATAGAGAAACAGTCCGGCGCCGACATAGATTGCTGCAAAGAACAGGCCGAAAGCCGGATGCGCCCTGAAATCGCGCAATCCGGCGGCAAGGGCAGCGCCCAGATCCTTGAACGTGAGGTCATTGGCAACCGTTGCCGGTGCGACCTGATCCTGTTCGGCCATGTTCAGACACTCCCCCTCGATATCATCCCCCCGCAAATTATGCCGGTTGCGGAGCTATCAGCAAGCCGGTCCGCATTTTTCACACGGTCCCGGCTTGCTGATGAGCCGGCCCGTCAGAAGCGGTAGCTTAAACCGGCGCTGACAACCCATGGGTCCAGCTTGTGCTTCGTCTGGATTGCCACGGTGTCCCCTGCATACCAGGTTGCCGTCGTATCGATGAAATAGCGTTTAGCATCGACGCTGATGCCAAGGCCCGTATCGTTCAGCGGCACGTCGAAGCCTGCCTGCAAGGCAAGGCCGAACTCATCCGAAAGCTTGAAGTCGGTAACGCCCAGCGGGATGGTTGCCGCGCCGGGCTCGTCATCGACCCACAGGAAGTATGCCGGGCCCGCGCCCACATAGGGCTTCACAGCGCCGAGATCGAAATGATATTTGGCCGTCACCGTTGCAGGGATCAGCTTGGCGTCGGAAACAAGCTCCGCACCGGGCAGGCCGGTGGTGCCATCGACATCATGCTGGGTCATGCAGCAGATCGTTTCGACCGAAAAATTGTTGGTCAGGAAATATTCGATGGCCACTGTGGGCACGATATTGTCGTTTGCCTTCGTCTGCGTGTTGGCCGGAAGGCCGACGATATCGGTGTCGATCCGGCTGATCTTGCCATCAGGCAGAACGCCTGTGACGAACAGCTTGGCCTGGATGGTTCCGGCCCGGTCCTGCGCAGCGGCGGGCGATGAAATAAGAGCAAGCGCGACAAGGCTGGCTGCAAGAGAGGTTTTCATTTTCTTTTCCCGGCGAAACAGTGGCTGCCCTGCGCAGCCGAGGTTATTGAAACGCCGCGCCCTAGTTAGGGAATCTGTTGCGCCCCTTCTTTGATCGACATCAAATAGGCCGAAATGCGCGCTCGGGAGGTCAGCTCCATTCGTCGATATAGTCTATTGCATCTGGTTCTGGTTGGAGCATACTTCACCTGTTGGAAAAGGAGTCGCTGATCATGTTGAAACTTGGTAGATTTTGTTCAATCCTGGCCCTTGCAGCGGCCATTCCCCTCACCACTCAGGCGACAGCGCAAAGCGGTATCCAGAGCCAGACCGTGCAATTTGCCAAGGGTAAATCATCGGCCACCATTAATGGCCAGATCAAGGGCTATGCTGTTCGCGACTATGTGCTGCGGGCATCTGCCGGGCAGACCATGAATGTCCAGTTCCGACCCACAAATGCCTCCGCATATTTCAATGTCCTGCCACCTAATTCCGAGACCGCATTGTTCGTCGGTTCCACCTCTGGAAATTCTTACAGCGGCAGGCTGCCAAGCACTGGCGCATATCGTATCCGAGTCTATCTGATGCGCAACGCCGCCCGCCGAAATGAAGTCGCGAATTTCCGCCTGACCGTTGGCATTGCCGGCCGGCCCACTGCCAGCGCACCGAACCGCCCCAATGCCGGATTTGGAGGCATGACGGGTATGAGTGCGATCCGCGCGATCGATGTGATGTCGGAACGCGGCTTTGAAAATGTCGATGATTTCGCGTCTGGCGAGACGCATTACGGAATTTTCTACAAGCGTTCGACCAGGCAGTGTGTGCAGATGACCATGGCGAATACCCGCGTGGTCGATGTGCGTGACATTCGCACGCATCCCAAGTGCCGCTGACAAGACCAGTCTGAAACTGCGATTGGCGGGCGGCCCCTGTGGTCGCCCGCTACCACTTTGGGAGTTCAGCTGGTCAGAACCAGAACCTGATGCCCGCCACGATACTCGTCACGGACGGGTCCTGGCCGTTTGCGAGGGCATACCGCCTTGTGCGGCCAGATTTCCATTCCTGTTCCACGCCGATATAGGGCGCGAATTCCGGCGTAAATTCATAGCGGAGCCGCAGCCCGCCTTCAAAGGCGGTGAGGCCCGAACCCAGCCCCAGTTCCGGTATATTCTGCGCTGAAAGGCTTGCTTCGACACGCGGCTGCAAGATCAGGCGCTGCGTAATGCGCTGGTCGTATTCAGCCTCCACCCGCGCGGTAAGATCGCCCTTGGTAGATAGAAACAGCGCGCTGTCCAGTTCCAGCATATAGGGCGCAACACCTTGCACGCCGATAACAGCATGCGTGCGCAAAGGTCCGGTGAGATCTTGCCGGATGCCTGCCTGCAAATCGAGAAACGGGCTGATCGCCATGCTGTAGAGCGCCTGCACCTCTGCATCCTCTACCCCGTGGGCAAATTCGCCTTCGCCTTCGCTCTTGAACCAGAACTTATGGAGATCGGTGCCGTAATATCCCTGCACATCCCACAGGAAACCATCCGCGCCGCCATGCATGCGGGCTTCCATCC
>JAHEAX010000013.1 GCA_024642525.1 Erythrobacteraceae bacterium
GAATAGACGGCAATGGTGCGAACGCCCATCTCGCGGGCGGTGCGGATGATGCGGCAGGCAATTTCGCCGCGATTGGCGATAAGCAGGGAAGTGATCATGGAAGCAGCGCTAGCCTGCCGACTTGTTCGCTTCAAGCAGGACTGCGTTCTACCAGCCTTTTACCGGGCGTAATTCGGCGCGGGTCCAGCGCGGCATTTCGTCCAGCCGGGGCGGCAAATTGGCCAGCGCTTCAAAAAACGCGGCGGTGACATGGCCCAGCTTTGCCACTGGCCCGATGTAAACACGGTTGTTCCATGCCTTTTGCCCGCGCCGCAGGACCTTGTGGCCGATGGCGGTATATATTCGCGCGGCCGAAAGCACGGCCCAGCGCTGGCGGAAGCGCAGCTTTGCAGCGCCAATGCGCGCGGCATCTGCATGATGGTCCATCAGCGCAATCATGCGCGGCATCAGCGAAGCGAGTTCGAACCTGTTGGCAGGCTTGGTATGCTGGCCGGGCGGCAGGTCCATTTCCACCAGCCATTCCACTGGCAGGTAACACCGGCCAACCGCGTCATCTTCCACGATGTCACGCGCGATATTGGCCAGCTGGAATGCCAGCCCCAGATCGCAGGCGCGGTCGAAGGTTTCGCTATCGCTGCTGTCAACGCCCATCACATGGGCCATCATCACGCCGACAGCGCCCGCGACATGATAGCAATAGCGCATCATGTCGCCTTCGGTGCGGGGCCGCCAGTCTTCTGCATCCATCGCAAAACCGCGAATGACATCGTCTGTCATGTCCTGCGTGATTGGGCATTCCTTGGCCAGCATACCCAGCGCATCAAAAGCGACATCGGCAGTGGGCATGCCTTCCAGCGCGCGGTTGGTCAGGACGCGTATGCCCTTGATCTTGTCCTTGGAGCCGGAATGTTTGCCCAGATCGCCGCCATGGTCCTGGTCATCTGCAATATCGTCGCAGCGGCGGCACCATGCATAGAGAAGCCACGCCCTTTCGCGCGTTCCGCGGTCGAACAGCGATGCGGCAAAGGCAAAACTTTTCGAACCCTTGGCGATGGACAGGCGCGCCTTTTCCACCAGCGCATCGCGGTTGCGCCCGCCGCCTGCCTGCGCAGGTGTCGAACGCATTATGCGCGACGGCGCCAACAGACGCGGGCGTGGTTGCTTGGGAGAATTCAGAGGTCGCTCGCCTTCATCTGGAAAATCGGTGTATGCGGCTCGTAAGCTGCCATCCGGTCCAGCAGTTTGTCCAGACTTTCGTCAGCAATCATAATGCCTTGGTGTGCAGGGCGGATGAAGCCGACATCCGCCATCTGACGGTTGAAGGCAATCAGATGATCATAGAAACCAAACGCATTGAGCAGGCCCACCGGCTTGGTGTGATAGCCAAGCTGCGCCCAGCTGATGGCTTCCCACAATTCATCCATCGTGCCGACCCCACCGGGAATGGTGACGAACCCGTCAGAAAGATCAGTGAAGCGCTGTTTGCGCTCGTGCATGCCGGAAACCACGTGGAGCTCGGTGCAGTCTTCGTTGGCAACTTCGCTGCCTGCCAGTGCTTCGGGGATGATGCCGATGACTTCGCCGCCAGCATCAAGTGCGCCTGCGGCCACAGCGCCCATCAGGCCCAGCCTGCCGCCGCCATAGACAACCCCGATGCCGCGCCCGGCCAGCACCGCGCCCACTTCGCGGGCGAGTTCAATATAGCGCGGGTCCTGCGGGCTGGCCGAACCACAATAGACTGCCAGACGTTTCAGGGGAGAATTCATTCAGTCAGGTCCTTGATCATGAGGCCCGCCGTTGCCTTGGCACTGCCAACCACGCCGGGAATACCGGCGCCGGGATGTGTGCCTGCACCGGTCAGGTAAAAATTGGGTATCTTGTCATCACGGTTATGGCCGCGGAACCACGCGCTTTGCGTCAATACAGGTTCCAGGCTGAACGCACTGCCCAGATGAGCATTGAGATCGGCGTTGAAATCCTTGGGCGCGTAATGGAACTTGGTCACGATCCGGTCGTGAATATCGGGGATGAGGCGGCGGCCCACTTCGTCCAGAATGCGCTTTTCCAATATCGGGCCGACTTCATCCCAGTCCACCGCCAGCTTGCCCATGTGGGCAACAGGAACCAGCGCATAGAAAGTGCTTTTGCCCGGGGGCGCCATGCTGGGGTCAGTGACAGTGGGATGGTGCAGATAAATGCTGAAATCCTGCGGCAGAACGCCATTGTCATAAATATCGTCCAGCAGGCCCTTATAGCGCGGGCCAAACAGGATCATGTGATGCGGGATGCCGGGCCATGTGCCTTCCAACCCGAAATGGACCACAAATAGCCCTGGGCTGAATTTCTTGCGCGACAGGCTTTTGGCATAATCCTTGCCGCGCTTCGAACCGGACAGAAGATCGCGGTAAGTGTGCATGATATCGGCATTGCTGGCCACGGCATCGAACCGCTGGCGAAAGCCGCCTTCGGTTTCCACTTCGCTGGCCATATTGCCAACTGTATGCACCTGCACCACGGGATCGCCCACCATCATGGTGCCGCCCAGCCGTTCAAAATGGCGGATCATCCCGGCGATGAGGCGGTTGGTGCCGCCGCGTGTCCACCAGACACCGCCATCCTTTTCCAGCTTGTGGATCAGCGCGTAGATGGAACTGGTCTTCATCGGGTTGCCGCCCACCAGCAGGGTGTGGAACGACAGCGCTTCGCGCAGTTTTTCCGATTTGATATATTTCGAGACGATCGAATAGACAGAGCGCCATGCCTGATATTTCGCCAGTGCAGGTGCCGCCTTGATCATGGATTTGAAGTCAAGAAACGGCACGGTGCCCAGCTTGACGTAGCCTTCATCATGCACGCCTGCGCTATAGGCCAGGAATTCCTGGTAACCGGCAAGATCGCCCGGCGCGACGCGGTTGATTTCCGCCTTCAGGCCCGCTTCGTCGTTCGAATAATCGAAGTTCACGCCATCAGGCCAGTTCAGCCGGTAAAACGGCATCACCGGCATCAGTTCGACATCGTCGGCCATGTCATGGCCGGTCAATTCCCACAATTCCTTGAGACAGGGCGGGTCCGTGACAACGGTGGGGCCGCCGTCGAAGGTGAAGCCGTCCTTTTCCCAGAAATAGGCGCGGCCGCCGGGCTTGTCCCGTCCTTCGATAACGGTGGTGGCAATACCTGCCGACTGCAGCCTGATCGCCAGAGCGAGGCCGCCGAAGCCCGATCCGATGACACAGGCGGTCTTGCCAGTGGCAGGCATGGGTGCAGGCGTTGCCAGCGGGGCCGTCGCCATGCCCAGTTCCGGCGAAAGCGTGGGTTTGGTGGGGGCAGTCATCATTTTTTCTCCTGCGGGGCGGCCAGTGGCCGGCCCGGTCCGATCAGGGCGCTCAACGCCTTGCCGACAGGTACGGGCGGTTTTCCGACAAGGACGCGCGCCTTGTCGTAAAGTGTGGAATGGGCGGCATAGAATCTCTCGATCAAACCCTGCGGCAGTCGGTAGAAGCGTTCGAACACCCTGTATCTTTCCTCTGGCACGGCAGCGCCGAACAGCATGGTGCCAAGCAGGCGGTAAAATGCCGTGGCTGACCAATGCCGCCGTGCGCGCTGTTCCAGCAAGGCTGCCAGCTGTGTGCCGGGCAATTGCGCATCATGCGCAATGGCGAGTGCGGTTTCCACTGCAAAGGGCAGGGTGTAACTGGTCAGCGGGTGCACAAAACCGCCGCGCGCGCCTGCCATGGCCACACCTTCAATCCGCTGTTGAGCCTGATAGGCATGAAAATTGCCGCCGGTGATAACAGGAAGAACGCCGGTTTCATGGCCGATGATGTCGCCTTCCCAACCATTTGTGCGGGCATAGGCATCAATGCGGGCGGATAATGCACTACGGTCCAGCGTCGGTTCGTCGGCATAATAGGTGTCTTCGATGAACAGGTCCCTCGCGCCCAGAGGAAGGACATAGACAAAGCGGTAGGCTGCGTGCTGGTCCACCGTTGCATCCATGATCACGGGCCGTTCCATGCCATGCGGCGTGGCCGTGCGCATATGGCGGCCCATGAACACCTGCCACCCGCCCTCGAGATGCGGCGATGGCACTGCGCCCCTGCAATCGATCACGGCGCGGGCCGAAAGGCGCGTGCCATCGGCAAAATCGACGCCGCTGGCATCCAGCGAAGCGACTTCAGTGCCCGACAGAATGCTGTCTGCGGGCAATTCGCGGCGCAGGCATTCGTCGAAATCTTCTGATGAAAGCGAGCGGTAATCGGATCGCAGCTGGCGCTCGTGAGCCGGGAAATGCACATCGTAACCCTGCCAGCAGGTCTTGCGGAACGGTTCCAGAAGAATGTGCGCTGCGCCATCCAGATCGCTGTCAAACCAGCTCCACCGGTGGTTGCCGCCCAGTTTTTCGCCCTGTTCGATGAGGGTCACGACCATTTCCGGGTGCTGTGCGCGCAACGCCAGCGCGATCAGGCCGCCCGACAGCCCGCCGCCAATTATCGCCACTTCAGTTCTGCGCCCGCTCATTACAGACCGGCACTAAGGCGCAATGGGGTGGGGGGCAATCACCTTGCATCATGCGAGCGGCATCTTGCGCAAAGGCAAGGCCGTGTCATGATGGCGCATGGACACGCGTTTTCCGCAAAGCCGCAGCCTGTTGCCGCATCGCGCCGCCCTGGTGGCAACGCTTGGCCTGTTTGCTGCCACGGCCGCCATTCTGCTGGCGATGGACCGGCCGCCTATCTGCACCTGCGGCACCATCAAATTGTGGCACGGGGTCGTGCAATCGGCTGAAAACAGCCAGCACATCACGGATTGGTACAGCCCCAGCCATTTCACCCACGGGCTGCTGATGTATGGTGCGGCGTGGCTGCTGTGGACAAAGTGGGGGATATTGGGTGGAAAGCCTGTGCGTTGGGCATTGCCCATTGCCGTCATCGTCGAAGCGGGATGGGAAATTTTCGAAAACACCCCGCTCATCATCAACCGGTATCGCGAAGTGACAGTCAGCTGGGGCTATGTTGGCGATTCCATGGTCAATTCGCTTGCCGATATCGGCTGGATGATTGCCGGCTTCCTGTTTGCCGCACGCGCGCCCCCCTGGGTCAGCGTCATCGTGGCTTTGGCGCTCGAAGGTTTCACAGCCTGGATGATCCGTGATAACCTCACGCTCAACATCGTGATGCTGGTGTGGCCGCTTGAAGCCATCAAGCAATGGCAAGGCATGGGCTGAGAGTGCACCAGCCTGAAATGCCATGTCATCGGGTTTGAACCCCGCTGGGCGCATAGGAACGAACGCGCGGATGTTTCGTTGGGCGCACGACAGACCGAGGGAATTTTCATGATCAACCGTTTTTCGCGCGTGGCCGCAATTCTTGCCGCCGCCACCGTCCAGATGATGGCGCCAGCCCCTGCGTTTGCGCAGGAAGACACCACCACTGCCGGCCCTGCGATGGAAGATGCCGCCCGCCAGGGCAGTGTCTATGATGGCGACTGGCTGAGTGTTGGCCTCGGCGTGGGCTATGGCCCCAGTTATGACGGGTCGGATGATTATGTGCTGTTCCCCGCGCCGCTGGTGCAGGGTAGCGTGGGCGGTATCGGCATCAAGCCGCGGCCTGCAGGCATTGCCTTTGACCTGGTGCCGGATTCTGCATCGGGCGCCAATTTTTCCTTCGGCCCATCCCTGCGTTACCGGTCCAACCGCTCACGCCAGGTAAAAGACCCGGTGGTGAAGGCTGCTGGCGATCTCGATGCCGCCTTTGAAGTGGGCGCGGCAGCGGGCGTCAGTTTCCCTGCCGTGCTGAACCCTTACGACAGCCTCAGCTTCAGCACTGATGCCCGGTGGGACGTGGCAGGCGCGCATGGCGGCATGGTGATCGAACCGGGCGTTGCCTATTTCACCCCGCTCAACCGCGGAATGGCGGCTTCGCTGTCCTTCAGCGCGGAATATGCGAGCGACGATTTCAACGACTATTATTATTCTGTCAGCCCGCAGCAAAGCCTGGCGAGCGGCCTGCCGACCTATCGGGCCGATGGCGGCTTCAACAAGGTCGGGACCAATCTGCTGCTTGGCTTCGACTTTGACGGAAACCTCGAAAATGGCGGTCTGGCCGCAGTTGTTATCGGCGGATATTCGCGAATGCTGGGCGATGCGAAAAATACGCCCTTCACCAGCATCCGTGGCAGTGCGGACCAGTTCTTTGCTGCTGTCGGCATCGGATACACTTTCTAGGCCGGAACAGGCCAGTTTAACCGGCAAGGGCGCTTAGGCACCTTGCCGGTTTCAATTTCTTTCTCCACCATGTGCGGCACATAAAATGGCCATGTCGCATGGGCCTGTTGGGGGAAGATCGATTATATGACCGGGACGCAAAAATTCGCTGCTGGCCTTGCGGCCAGCCTGCTGGCTATCGCTGCAACTTCGGCGCAGGCGCAAACCACCGTAATCCACGCAGGTTCCGTTATTCGCGATGCGTCGGGTGAAGCATCCGGCCCTGCCACCATTACCGTGACTGACGGCCGGATCGTTTCGATTGTCGATGGCATCCAACCCGTGCCCGAAGGCGCCGCCATGGTGCATCTGGTGGACAAGACGGTGCTGCCCGGCCTGATCGATCTTCATGTCCATTTGACGGGCGATCCGGGCGGCGATTTCTGGAAAGAGGCAACCGAACCTGCCGAATGGGGCGTGGTGGTTGGCACCAAGAATGCCCTGAAAACGGTCAAAGCCGGTTTCACCACCGTCCGCGAAGCGGGCAGCGCCCAGCATACCGCATTTTCCCTCCGCCGCGGCACAGCCGAAGGGATCATCCCCGGTCCGCGCATTATCGCGGCGGGCCCGCCGCTGGCGATTGTGGGCGGCCATGGCGATATCTCGGGCTTCCTTCCCGAAGTAAATGCCCTGCTGGCCAGCGGTTACAGCTGCACCGGCGCTGTCGAATGTGCCGAGAAAGTGCGCCGCGCCAGCCAGAACGGGTCGGACCTCATCAAGATTACGGCGACAGGCGGCGTCCTGTCTCAGCAGGGCCGCGGGCTGGAAGCGCATTTTACCGACAACGAGATGAAATCCATTGCCGATACCGCCCATTCCTTGGGCCTCAAGGTGATGGCCCATGCGCATGGCGCGCGCGGCATAGAAGCAGCCGCACGGGCCGGTATCGACACCATCGACCACGGCACATTTGCAGATGAACAAGCCATCCGCGTGATGAAGGCCAACGGCACCGTCCTGGTACCAACGCTTATGGCATTCAAAGGCGTGAGCGAAGGGCTGGGGACCGGCATGTATACACCCGTCGTCGAAGAGAAGATCCGCATGACGATGAGCAAGGTCGGCAAGGCCGTTACCGAGGCCAAGCGACAGGGCGTGACGGTGGCATTTGGAACTGATGCGGGCGTTTTTGCCCATGGCCGCAATGCGGGCGAATTTGGCCTCATGCGCAATGCAGGGCTGACCGACCGCGAGGCGTTGGCCAGTGCCACCACCATAGCTGCGAAGGTTCTCGACATGGAAAACGAGATTGGTCGGATCGCGCCGGGATATTCAGCCGATATCATCGCAGTGGACGGCAATCCGCTGGAAGATGTGACCGTGCTGGAAAATGTCAGATGGGTGATGGCCCGCGGCAAAGTCGTGGATTGACCATGCGCACTGCCTGACGCTGGCCCCATTCGTCTGTCGATGGACCATGGGGTTTGGTCGAAGCAATGCAGTCTGAAAAATCTGGCTGGCTATCAGCGATGCAGTGATGCGCGCGGGCCTTTTTGCACGTGCCCGCCCAAATCGAAAACAACCAATCAGGGGATTCGCCATGACCGCACTGCGCCATGTTCTGCTTGCTACTGCCACCCTTTCGCTGGGCGCCTGCGCCACCAGCCAGGCCAATATGGACGTTGCCGCGCCCGTCGCTCCTGCCAGCGCGTCCAGCCAGCCTGTTGCCGCCCCTTCTGCCGAAGTGGAGCATGACAAGCTGTTTGCCATTTTCGCAGCGGACGACGAAGCCAATCTGAAGCGTAACCCGCTCAACGCCCTGTTCCGCGGTGACAAACGCTATGCGGACCGGCTGGGCAATTATCTGACGGATGAATACAATGATGCTGAACGCAGCGCCGCGAAAGACAATCTGGCCGCGCTGAAAACGGTTGATCGCGGACTGCTGAATGCGACCGACAAGATCGCTTTTGACGTGTTCAAATATAATCAGGACGAACAGCTGAAGGGCCTGACGCCGGAAATCCTCGCGCTCAATGATGTGCGCCCGGTCAACCATTTCAGCGGCTTCCACACATTCTACCCCACCTTCGCCAGCGGTAAGAGCGCGGCACCGTTCAAGACGGTGGAAGATTACGAAAACAACCTGAAGCGTCACGCCGACTATATTGCCTTGAGCGACCGGGCGATTGGCCGGTTCCGCGAAGGGATGAACTCTGGCGTTCTGGAAACCACGCTGACGATCAACAATGTGATCGAACAGCTTTCCACCCAGATCGACATGCCGCTGGAAGAATCGCCCTATTGGGGCCCCATCGGCATGTTCCCTGAAGATTTTTCCGATGCGGACAAAGCCCGGCTGACTGACGAATACCGCGTTGTGGTAGGCGGGATTTACGGTGCCAACCGCCGGATGCGCAATTTCCTGCGCGACGAATATCTGCCGGTTGCCCGCAAGAGCGTTGGCCTGTCGCAGATGAAGGGCGGCCCGGTCCTTTACCAGCATCTGATCGAAGGCACGACAACCCTGCCGCTGACAGCGGAATATCTGCATAATCTGGGTCTGTCCGAAGTGTCGCGCATCACCAGCGACATGGAAGCGGTGAAAGCCGAAGTGGGCTTTGACGGGACGCTGGCGCAGTTCTTCGATGCGCTGCGGGCTGACCCCAAATTGCAGCCGAAAAGCCGTGATGCCCTGACGCAGGATTATTACCGCATCGGCGAAATTGTCGCGCAGAAAACGCCTGACTATTTCAAGGTGCTGCCCAAGGCTCCGCTGGAAATCAAACCCTATGAGGAATTTCGCGAGAAGTTCGAGGCGGGCGGTTCCTACCAGTCCGGCACGCCTGACGGTTCGCGGCCCGGCACATTCTATTTCAACGCCTATGACCTGCCCAGCCGCAATTTGATGGGCAACACCACGCTTTATCTGCATGAAGGCGCGCCGGGCCATCACTTCCAGATCAGCCTTGCGCAGGAAAACGAAGCGCTGCCCGCCTTCATGCGCTTTGGCGGGAACACGGCCTATGTTGAAGGCTGGGCGCTTTATGCAGAAACGCTCGGTTATCCGATGGGGCTGTTCAAGGACCCCTATCAGCGGATGGGCACATTGAGCGACGAAATGCTGCGTGCCATGCGGCTGGTGGTGGATACGGGCCTTCATTCCAAGGGTTGGACCCGCGACCAGTCGATCCAGTATATGCTCGACAATTCGCCGATGGGTAAAACCGATGCCACTGCCGAGGTGGAACGCTATATCGCTATCCCGTCACAGGCGCTGGCTTACAAGGTGGGCGCGCTGACGATTCAGCGGCTGCGCCAGAAGGCCGAAACGGCGTTGGGTGCGAAGTTCGACATTCGTGATTTCCATGACCAGGTGCTGGGCACTGGCGCATTGCCGCTGCCAGTTCTGGAAAAGAAGATCGATGACTGGATCGCAAGCCAGAAGTAAGCCTGCATACAACACCATATTCCCCGCGGCCTGCCTTGTCAGGCTGCGGGGAATTGCATTTTTCGCCTAGTCGAAATTTGCCGCCAGCGTTTCGAATGCGGCGACGAAATCCTGCTTGAAATCCTGCACGATCGTGGCGGTGCCGCGCTGGTCGTTCACCAGCCCCAACCCTTGTCCCACCCAATATGTCGCCAGGTTATGCGCGGCAGCGTTACCGCCCACTGCGGCCTGGTCGATCGTGCGCAGCACCGGTTCAACCAGCACGCTCATCAGCGGCATGGGCAGGGCTGGCAGGCCCGCTTCTTCCCACCGGTCGTGCCAGCTGGTTCGCAACTGGCGGCTATATTTGCCGGTCCGGTGCTTTGAACGGATCGTGTCGCGCGATCCCGCCTCGACCATTTTCTGCCGGAACACTTCGCTCGTCTCCGCCTCTGGCGATGCCAGCCAGACAGAGCCGCACCACGCACCGGCAGCGCCCATTGCCATCATGCCTGCCATTTGCCTGCCGGTCATGATGCCGCCTGCTGCCAGCACCGGTATGTCCGCGCCTGCCTGTTCAATAGCCGCAATCACTTCAGGCACCAGCACCACGGTCGCCACATCGCCGCAATGGCCGCCACCTTCGCCGCCCTGCGCGACGATGATATCGACGCCCGCTTCTACCTGCTTCAGCGCGTGTTCCTTTGCGCCGACCAGCGCTGCAACAGGGATGCCGTGTTTCTTGCCCGCCGCGATCATTTCCGGCGGCGCAGTGCCCAGTGCATTGGCAATCAGCCGCACGGGATGGTTGAAGCTAACTTCGAGCAGTTCCTGACCCAGCGATGTATTGGGTGCCTGCGTGCCCCCACGCGGTCCGCCTTCATCTTCGCCTATGCCTGCATCGCGCAGGATTGCGCGGGTGAAATCGCGATATTGCGGCGGGATTTGCGCGATGATTTCATCCGCGCTGACCGACCGGTCGACCGCCTGACGTTCAGGGATGAGAACATCGATGCCATAGGGCTTGCCATCGACATTATCGTCGATCCACCTCAGTTCATGCTCCAGTTCTTCGGGCGTATAGCTGACTGCGCCCAGCACACCGAAACCACCTGCGCGGCTGGCGGCAGCGACAACATCGCGGCAATGCGAAAATGCAAATAGCGGGAATTCGCAGCCCACCATTTCTGTCATGCGGAACGGCATCTCATTCTCTCCCTCGTCGCTGTCTGACCCGGCCTTCTGGGGGTCTGTTTCGGCCAATGTCTAACCGCAAAGCCAATCCGGGCAAGGGCGCGATGCGAATTTGATTTGGGTCAAGGAACTGCGTGCGCTTATGGTAGAGCGGGATAAAGCGGGAAGAGGAGCGAGCGATGAACGTACAGAACAAAGTCGGGGCCGGAGAAGACGTCACCCATGTAGACGTGGTCATCGTGGGCGCGGGCATATCCGGTATAGGATCGGCCTATCACCTTCAGGATCAATGCCCTGGCAAGACCTATGCGATACTGGAAATGAAGGATACGTTTGGCGGCACGTGGGACACGCATAAATATCCCGGCGTTCGTTCCGACTCGGATCTCTACACTTTCGGATACCGCTTCAAACCGTGGGTCGGCACTCCTATCGCGAGCGCCGAGGAAATCCTCAAATACATGGGCGAAGTGATCGACGAAAACGGGATCGGCGAACATATTTTCTACGGCCACCGTATCGCGGGCTGTTCATTCTCGCGCCAGACCAATCTCTGGACTGTCGAAGCCACGCGCCTGTCCGACGGTGTTACTGTAACCTTCACGTGCAATTTCCTGTGGATGTGCCAGGGTTATTACGACCACGAAAAGCCCTATATTCCCGATTGGGCGAGCCTGCAGGATTACGAAGGCCAGTTTGTCCATGCCCAATTGTGGGACCCGGAAACGGATTATACCGGCAAGCGCGTTCTCGTCATCGGGTCTGGCGCAACTGCGGCAACTGTCGTGCCCGCCTTTGCCGAAAAGGCAGCCCATGTGACCATGCTGCAGCGTTCACCCACCTATTTCTTCTGCAGCGAAAACAAGAACGAACTGGCCGACCGTCTGCGTGAAGTCGGTATTGACGAACCGACGATTCACCGTGTCGTTCGCCAGCAGGTGATGCATGATCAGAACGTGCTGACCCAGCGCTGCATCGAAGAACCCGACACTGTATTTGAAGAACTGAAAGAACTGGTCCGCCAATTTACGGGCAAGCCCGATTTCGAGTTTGAACCGCACTTCACACCCAAGTACCGGCCATGGCAGCAGCGCCTCGCATTTTGTCCGGAAGGCGATGTGTTCAAGGCCGCCGTTGAAGGCAAGCTGACCGTCAAGACCGACACGATCGATCGGTTTACCAAGAAGGGCGTACTGACATCTTCGGGTGAGGAAATCGAGGCTGACCTGATTGTGGCGGCAACAGGCTTCCGCCTTTCGGTGATGGGGGATATTCCCTTTTCGGTTGATGGCGCAGCGGTGAACTGGAACGACACGGTCACCTATCGCGGAATGATGTTTACCGGCGTGCCCAACATGGCCTGGGTGTTCGGATATTTCCGCGCCAGCTGGACCTTGCGGGTCGACATGATGGGCGATTTTGTGTGCCAGCTTCTAAATCACATGGATGAACTGGGCGTACACCGCGTGGAAGTGGCCCTGCGCCCCGAAGACGATGGAATGCAGCTTCTGCCATGGATCGAGACAGACAATTTCAACCCCGGCTATCTGATGCGCGGGCTGGACCAGATGCCGATGCGCGGCAACAAGCCGGAATGGCGCCACAACCAGGATTACTGGCTCGAACGCGTCGATTTTCCTGGAATCGATTTGGATGGCGCAGAGTTTGTCTATGACGGCCAAAGTGGTGCAAAAGCGAAAGGCCGGGCAAAGGAAGAAGTCGGCTGATTGCAGATTTTCCGGCGCCAGCGTCGATAGCTTTCCTGTTCCAACCTTGCGGTGGTGCGCGATCACCGGCTAGATCGCACACCTACCGCTGGAGACCTGTCGCGTGAAAATTCGCTATATTTTGCCTGCACTTATCTTTTCGGCGGCTATGCCGGTTACAGCGCAGGAATCCACGTCTCTGAAGCGGAGTGATTTCATTGCCGAAATGGATGCCGAATTTGCGCGGCTTGACGGCGATGGGAATGGCAAGGTGGTGAAGCAGGAAGTTGCCGCCGCACAAGCCGCCGCCGCAAAGGAAGAGGCGCTAAGGCAGAACCGCAATGTGTTCGACAAGCTGGATCAGGACCGCAACGGCACACTGGAGCCGGCCGAATTCGCGATCTTGGCTAACCCTGATGCCATTCCTGTCGATGCAGCGCCGGTGATGGCAATGTTCGACGCCGATGCAGACGGGTCGATCACGCTGATTGAATATCGCGTGGCGACGCAGGCCAATTTCGACCGTGCCGATGGTGACCGGGACGGTGTGGTAACACCGGAAGAAATGCGCGCAGCAGGCATTGCCCGCTAGGCGCCCTGCTGCGCCGCATTTTCAGAAACCGAAGGCCACTCCCACTCGGCCGCCCGTTGAATTCCTCGCGGTTGAACCCGTCACTCCGCCAGAGATATAGACCTTTGACGCAACGCGCGCAGTTACCGATCCTGCAAACCCCTGTTCACCGCGATAGGTAGAAGCGTTCATGCTGACGCTGACTGTGCTGTCGGGAACGATCATGGTTCCGCCGAATGCCATGGCCGCGGCAATGCCGCCGCTTGTGCTGCGGTCCAGATCATCCAGCTTGAACGACAGGTCCGACACTGCATTGGCGAGGCTTGAGACTTGCCCGGACAGAGCGTTGAACTGCGTTTCCGACACCGCCGCAATATAGTCCATCGCCACTTGCACATCTTCAACCGCGCTGGCCGTGGCGACTTTCTGTTTGCCCAGAGTGCCATTGGCATCCACCGTCAACACGTCAACAGGGCCAACCTGCGCATTGGTGCTGGCGGCAATGTCGCCGATCCGCACAGAAGACCCCGCACCGCCCAGCGCCACCTGATTGGCCGCATTAGTTTTGGCATTTGCACCAACCGCCGTCGCGCCTGCCTGGTCGACACGCGCGCCCGCCCCTAGCGCAGTGGCATTATCTGCGATTACGATCGAGCCCTGGCCAAGTGCGACACCCTTGATGCCCTGGGCAAGGGTGCCATTGCCGATGGCCACCGAATTGTCGCGGATTGAATTCACATTGGAACCGAACGCCAGTGAACCTGCGCCGGATGCAACGCTGTTGGGCCCGATCGTGACCGAACCTTGCTTCGCTGCAATTGCATTGTCGCCCACTGCAACTGCCGAGGTGCCGTTGCCGCGTGCGCCATTGCCAACAACCAGCGAGTTAACGCCCGTCGCCACGGCGCTATTGCCAATGACGGTGGAGCCCGGAGTGGTGGCATTGGCACCGGCACCAAAGGCAAGCGCACCTGTACCTGCGGCCCGCGCATCGGTGCCAACTGCAATCGCATTCGTGCCTGCGGCAATCGCGCCGAACCTGCCGTTGGTGTCGTCATCATCGCCATCGCTGCCAAGTGCGATGGCCCCTGTCGCGATGGCCTGGGCATTTGTGCCAAGGGCGTTGGAGTTTATGCCGGTCGCATCCGCGCTGAGGCCAATGGCATTGGCCCCTTCGCCCGAGGCATTGCTGTATGCGCCCACACCGGTCGAGTATAGGCCTGTGGCATTGGCGGCAAAGCCGATACCGGTGCTGTAATCCGAATTGGCATAGGCATTTGCGCCCACCACTGTAGTTGCTGTCTTGCCTGCATAGGCACCAGTGCCGATGGCGGTTGCCCCATTTGCGATGGCCGCGGAATTCTGGCCGACTGCCGTGGTAGCTACTGCGATTGCCTTGGAATAATAACCGATGGCGGTTGAATTCGAAATTCCGTCCGAAAACGCGCCAATTGCAATCGAACCGCTCTGCGCATCGGCCTGTTGACCGATGGCGATGGCATTCGTCCCGATTGCATTGGCCAATCCACCCAGCGCGATGCTGTATGTATCGTTGGAAAAGGCATCACGGCCAATCGCAATGCCGTCAGCGCCATTGACCTGGGAACTGTAACCGATGGCAATTGCTCCACTGCCTCCAGCCAGCGATGCGCGCCCTACAGCCGTGGAATCCGTCCCGCTCGCAATTGCATCATCACCTACGGCGGAGGCACCTTCGGCAGCGGTCGCCGCATTGCCGATCGCCATCGCATCAGCGCCAGTCGCGCTTGCACCTGCGCCACACTCAAGCCCGTCATCGGCAGTGCCGGCAACGCTGTCCTGCCCCAAAGTCGCGTTGCACTCTGGCGTTTCGTCAGCGGCAGCGATGGCTCCGAAGGTGAAAAATGAAGCTGCGGCAAGCATGATGGTTGCAGCAGACCGGTTCCAATTGGCCATGAAGTCCCCCATTCCAACGAGTCGCAAGCGCGGCCCGAAGGAACGAGAGACAGCATTTGGGCAAGAATACTGCAAGAAAAATTATTAATATCAGAATGATAACTAGAAATTATCCGCGAATTTCTGCGAGTTTAGTGCTGGTTTAAAGCCCATTCAGCGCGGTTCGATCTTCACCGGCATCTGCGTAAATCCATGCAGGAACGGGCTGGCAAGCCGCGTTGGTTCGTCTTGCGGGATTATCTTCCAGTTGCGCCTCACGATTTCCTCGATCAGGGTCACGATCTGGATTTCGGCCAGTCTTGCGCCCACGCAGCGGTGGATGCCGTGGCCAAAGCCCAAGTGCCGGCGTGCATTGGCGCGGGTGACATCGAACTGGTCCGGATTTTCGAAAACGGCTTCGTCGCGGTTTGCAGAAATATACCACATGACCACTTTTTCACCCTTGGCGATATGCTGCCCGCCCAGTTCCACATCGCGCATTGCGGTGCGCCGCATATGGGTGACGGGCGATTGCCAGCGGATGATTTCCTGCGCAGCATTGGGGATCAGCGAGGGGTCCTGATGCAGCCTGTCCAGCTGATCGGGAAACAGGTTGAGCGCTTCTACCAGCCCGCTCATCGAATTGCGGGTGGTGTCGTTGCCGCCGACGATCAGCAGGGCAATATTGGCCAGCCGTTCCATTGGTGAAAGATGGCCCATGGCTTCGGAATGGACCATGCGGCTCAAGAGATCGTCGCTGGGCGGGGCATTGCGCCGTTCTTCCAGCAATTCGTCAAAACGCGCGAGCATCTGGTGCATCTGCTTCATCCATTCGGCGCGAAATTCATCGCTCAGGCTTTCGGATGAAACACCTCCTGCATAGTCCGACCAGCGTTTGAGATCGGCCCATTCGTCAAATGGCATATCGAACAGGATGCACAGCATCCCGATTGTCTGCGGGACGGAAACGCTATCCACCCAGTCGAAAACCTCGCCCACGGGCAATGCGTCCATCAGTTCTGCACAGCGCGCGCGGACCTGTTCTTCGCGGATCTTCATCTGGCTGGGGGCGAAGGCAGGGGCAATGACCTTGCGCTGCGCTGTATGCACCGGCGGGTCAGCCGCGATAAAATTGGGCAGGTTGGATTCAGGCGGCGGGTCGGTGATGGTGATATTGCCGTTTTCAAAGGATGATGAAAACGTCGCCGGATCAAGCTCCACCGCGCTGACCAGATCATGCGTCACCACCGACCAATATCCGCCATAGGGGCTTTGCGCACACCAGCTGACCGGCATTTCGCGGCGCAATTTCGCAAATGGTTCGTGCCAGCGGTTTTCGACGTAAAGCGCCTCGTCGCTCACATCGACCGGGTTGATTGCACGCTGGGTTTGGGTTGCAGTCGCCATGGAATCATTCCTTCCCGCCAAGCTTTACCTCAAGGTTGCACAGGTCTATGCCGCTGTCATCCCCGGGGAGCCATGTTGCCGAATCTGGCAAGGCTGAGAGGGGCGGGTAACGCCGTCCGACCCGTTGAACCTGAACCGACTAACATCGGCGGAGGGAGCGGGCCTGTAATTCGGGACATCCGCCTTTTTTCCGCCCACTGGAGAATGCGCGCATGGCCGACATCAATTCAAAGCTTGAAATAGGCGTGACCACAGGGCCGATCAGGGGCAGCCGCAAGGTGCATGTCGGCCCGTATAATGTCGCCATGCGCGAAATTGATCTGGAACCTTCCAGCGGCGAGCCCCCGCTGCGCGTCTATGACACATCCGGCCCCTATACCGATCCTGATGTGCAAATCGACATTCAGGCGGGCCTTGCCCCGCTGCGCCGCCAGTGGCAGCTGGATCGCGGCGATGTGGAAGAATATGCGCCCCGCGATGTGAAGCCGGAAGATAACGGCCAGCTCGGTCCTGACCGGTCGGGCGGCGTGCCGCCATTCCCCACCGCGCTGCGCCGTCCGCTGCGCGCCAAGGCTGGCGCCAACCTCAGCCAGATGCATTATGCCCGCCGCGGCATCATCACGCCGGAAATGGAATATGTCGCCGCGCGTGAAAACCTCGGCCGCGAAATGGCGCGCGAAGCGTCGAGCGGCGGTGAAAGCTGGGGCGCATCCATTCCGATGAATGTGACGCCTGAATTTGTCCGTGACGAAGTGGCACGCGGCCGCGCCATCATCCCGTCCAACGTCAACCACCCTGAATGTGAACCGATGGCCATCGGGCGCAACTTCCTGGTGAAAATCAACGCCAACATCGGCAATAGCGCGGTGGCATCCGATGTCGCATCCGAAGTGGACAAGATGGTCTGGTCCATCCGCTGGGGCGCAGATACGGTGATGGACCTTTCCACCGGCCGCAACATCCATGACACGCGCGAATGGATCATCCGCAACAGCCCCGTGCCCATCGGCACCGTGCCCATCTATCAGGCGCTGGAAAAAGTCGGCGGCGTGGCGGAAGACCTGACGTGGGACATTTTCCGCGACACGCTGATCGAACAGGCGGAACAGGGCGTGGATTACTTCACCATCCATGCAGGGGTGCGCCTGCCCTATGTGCCGATGGCGGCCAAGCGGGTGACAGGCATTGTCAGCCGCGGCGGTTCCATCATGGCGAAATGGTGCCTGGCGCACCACAAGGAAAGCTTCCTTTACGAGAAGTTCGACGAAATCACCGAGATCATGAAGGCCTATGACATTGCCTACAGCCTGGGCGATGGCCTGCGCCCCGGCAGCATTGCCGATGCCAATGACGAAGCGCAATTTGCCGAACTGTATACGCTGGGTGAATTGACCCACCGCGCATGGAAGCAGGATGTGCAGGTGATGATCGAAGGGCCGGGCCATGTGCCCATGCACAAGATCAAGGAGAATATGGAAAAGCAGCTGCAGGTCTGCGGCGAAGCGCCTTTCTATACATTGGGGCCTTTGGTTACCGATATTGCACCGGGGTATGACCATATCACCAGCGGCATCGGCGCAGCGCAGATCGGCTGGTATGGCACGGCCATGCTTTGTTACGTCACGCCCAAGGAACATCTGGGCCTGCCTGATCGTGACGATGTGAAAGTGGGCGTGGTGACGTATAAGCTGGCGGCCCACGCGGCTGATCTGGCCAAGGGGCATCCCGCCGCGCAGCTGCGGGATGATGCCCTCTCCCGCGCCCGTTTCGAATTCCGCTGGCGCGACCAGTTCAACCTGTCACTCGACCCTGATACGGCAGAGGAATATCACGACCAGACCCTGCCCGCAGAAGGCGCGAAAACCGCGCATTTCTGTTCCATGTGCGGGCCGAAATTCTGCAGCATGAAAATCAGCCAGGAAGTGCGCGATTTCGCCTCGCGCCAGAACCAGAGCGCGGATGGTTTCCTCGAAGCGGAAAAATGGGGCGCAGACACCGCCGCTGCCAGCAAGGCCGCTGCCGAAGAAGGCATGCGTGAAATGGCCAAGGTGTATAAGGACATGGGCGATAACCTCTATCTGCCCGCAGAAGACGCCAAGTGAGCCGCCGCGCCAGCCCGTTCGGCAGTTCATACGCCCAATGGGCGCGGTTCATGGGGCAGGCGGGCAGCCTGTATATGGAATCCGCAGCGGTAATCCGCCTGCGGACGCTGGCCATGATGACCGGAGGCGCGGCTGCAACCGACGAAGCGCAGACCATGGTTTCAGAAAAGATCGAAGCCACCATCGAAGCCGCCTTCGACATCCCCAATCTCCCCCTAAACCCCGCTGCCGCCGCCAGTGCGGCGTTGAAGCCCTATCGCAAGCGGGTGCGGGCTAATCACAAGCGGTTGTCGGGGGGTTAGGAGATGCACAGCAAGCAATGCTCGAGAGATGCGGCTTGAACGTTTTTTCTGAAATTAAACTCCGACGTTTTGGGCAGCGATTGGCTGGAGAAAGCCATTTTTCATATCTCGACAACTCTGCAGAGACGCGCGCCATAGAAATACGTCAAGTAGTTGAAAGTTGGATTAGAAACTATCCTCAAGACAGACTTGGCCAATGGCTCGGTAACTTTAAATCTGACAATAATGAACAAAATTCTTCGGCATTTTTTGAACTTTTTCTTTTCCAATTTTTTCGAGCAAATGGTTGCGCTATTTTGGGCGTTGAGCCTGACATCTGCGGAATTGAAGGCAATCCAGACTTTCTTATTAAGCATCCGTCTCTGGGTGAAATCGTAGTTGAGGCGGTTTCACCAAGCCGATGGAGCGATGCAGAACGAGGAAAGCGCAAGCTGGTGGATGAAATCCGAGATGCCATCAATGCGATAAAGCTTGAAAACCAAATTTTAATTTTAAAGCAAATAGTCGCCCCGGAACAGGCTATCGATAAGTCGAAGCTCGTTAGTGAACTGAAGCTTTGGATAAAGGAAGTACCAAGCCAAGGTGAAGAGTTCCTCTATAAAGATAGAGGAGGGCTCATCAGAATCGAGATAGTTCCGAGCAACCATCGCAATGTAGAATCACCTAGATATGGTGCCATTGGTCTTGAATTAGAAGGCGGGTCCGTCACTCGACCGGGATACAAATTGAAAAAAGCCTTAGATAAAAAAGCTAAAATTTACAAAGCGCTGAAGGTGCCATACCTAATCGCGATTAATAGCCAGCTTATGGAAGACTCTGAAGATGATTACCTAGCTGCAACCTATGGCACTGAAGCTGCATCTTATCGATTTGGCCCGAATGGGTTGGACGGGACGGTCGACTTCATCCGTAATTTCGACGGCCTATTCAATGAAGGTGATAAGGCAAGGAAACGTCACGTTAGCGCAGTCATATTCTTCGATGGAGTTGCCTCTTGGAATTGGGGATCACGCAGGAGTTGTATTTTACATAACGCAGCTGCTGCACGCACTTTGCATAACGCCACTTTTGGAGGCGATGCGTATTTGATTGATCAGGAAAAATTACGAAGAGTTGAGGGTGTAAGTGTCGCTCAATTGTTCAGTGAGAGTAGCACTGTCTAAGGCTCTTCGCCTTCTCCGATGAACTGTATTGCAGGACTATCGCTGGGAAGCGGGTTCTTGTTTTCGATTCCCACTATTTTGACTCCGGCCATATTTCGCCATAATCATCACCACGGGTCGCAATTCTTGGGGAGGGAATTGCGCAATGATTATCAGAAATCCGAAACTGTCGCGCCGCGTGTTTGCGGGTGGTGCCTTGTCGGCGTTGGTGGGCGGCACGGCGGCCTTGGCAGCGCCCAAGATGACGGCGCCATCGGATCTTGGCCCGTTCTATCCGATCAAACGTGATTTCGAGGATGATGCCGACATGACGTGGCTGCACGGCCACGACAAACGCGCCACAGGGGATGTCATCGAAATATCGGGCCGTGTGCTGGACCGGCATGGTAACCCGATGAGCAATGCGCGGCTGGAAATATGGCAGGCCAATCACGCGGGCCGCTATGCCCATGCCAATGACACGTCCGATGCGCCGCTGGACCCGCATTTTCAGGGCTATGCCAATTTGCGCACCGGCGCTGACGGGGAATGGCGCATCACCACCATCCGCCCCGGCGCCTATAGCCAGCGCACCCGCCATCTGCATTTTGATGTGCAGGGCCGCGATCAGCGTTTGCCCGCGCAGATGTATTTTCCTGAAGACAGCGAAGCCAATGCGAAGGATGGCCTTTTCCGCCGGCTTGGCTCCTATCAGGATACCTGCCTTGCCAAGCTGACCGATACAGACAAATATCGCTGGGACATTGTCATGATGGACGGCTGATTGCCTGCCGCAGCCAGCCGCCGCTTTGGGAGAAGACAGGGATGACGACAAAAGCAGAAGGCGGCTGCCTGTGCGGGGCTGTGCGCTATGAAATCACCGGCGATCCGGCGATGTCCATCGTGTGCCATTGCACCCATTGCCAGAAACAGTCGGGCAGTGCCTTTTCCACCATCATCGGCGTGCCGGAAGCCAATATCGCAATCACCGGCACGCCCGCATCCTATGCCGATACAGGCGAAAGCGGCGGCGCGGTTACGCGGCAGTTCTGCGGCCAATGCGGTTCGCCCCTGTTCAGCCTGGTGGATAGCGCGCCGGGCATGGTGTTTGTGAAAAGCGGCACGCTGGATGATACCGCAGGCTTTGCCCCTGCCATGCACATCTGGGGCAAGAGCAAGCAGCACTGGGTGGACACAGGCGGAGCGCCCGTTTTCGACACGATGCCGGGCTGACCGGCCCCGGCGCTGCAACTGCCCGCCAAAAGGAACAGGACCATGCTGAAACTGACCTATTGCCTGATGCGCAGGCCCGAAATGACCCGTGCGGAATTCCAGCATTACTGGCGCACCACCCATGCGCCGCTGGTGCAGGCAGCAAAGGAAGCGCTGGGCATACGCCGGTATGTCCAGTCTCACACGGTGGACAGCGCCATCGGGGCAGCAACGTCAGACGCGCGCGGCGTGCCTCATGGTGACGGCGCGGATTTCGACGGGGTGGCGCAGCTGTGGTTCGACAGCGAGGAAGCGCTGGCTGAAACCCTCGCCAAGCCGGAAGCGGCGCGGCACGGCGCAATACTGATGGAGGATGAAGCGAAGTTCATCGATTTTTCCCGCTCCCGCTCTTTCATGGGTCACGAACACGACATCATCGGCTGAAGGGGCAGCTTTGCGGGCTGCCCCCGCCCCACGTGCCTGATCAGACAGGCGCGATGCCCAATATCTGCCGCACCAGCACCGGCCAGAAATCCGAAACGTAGATCAGCGGCGTTGCGACAAACACTGCAATATAGGCTGGCACGCCAATCGCCAGCACCCGGTGCAGCCGCCTGCGTGTGGCATAATCATATGCTGCTGCTGCAAGGATAAGCAGGATTGGCCCCGCCCAGTTGACCAGCAGCAAACCGGGCAGGCTTTCGCCCATCATCTTGCCCAGATACGGCCCCCACCAGCGCGAAAACCCCGCCGCCAGAATGACCGATGTTGCCAGCAAAATATACCGTTTGTGCGCTGGCGGGTCGGTCCGTTTCAGAAACGCCATCGTCGCCGTGATGGTGAACAGCACCACGCCGGTAAGCGGGACGATGTAGAACCGCACATTCTCGGGATTCTGGGCTGCGTAGAAACGCTGGCTGAACGCCTCTGCCGCCAGACCGGAAATCGCCATGACAGGGATCAGCGCCACGATGACGATGCCGATTGTCTGGTGCAGTTTTGGCCGTTTGAACCGGATAAGCAGGATTTGCACCGTCAGCACCGTCATCCATGCAAAAAACGACCACACGTGGACCACCAGCGATACAGGCGCAGGATAATCGGCCACACCGGTAAACCGCTCGGTGATGGATGGCGAAAATCCGAAGCCGATGGCGACCCATGCAACGATGATGAAAGCGAGAAAAAACGCCCGGTCATTCTTGTGCCAGGCAGCAAAAGTGGTTGCGGATGTGGACATGTAAAATCTCCCCCCGCGACCCAAGCCGTAAGGGAATCATATTAGCGTGCCTGCGTCAATGTGTGCGCGCAGCGGTGTTACCAGCCCGTCAGCCCGCCTTTTTGCATATCGGGTTCCGTAACATGGCAGCTGGCCCTATAGGCGAGGTCCAATCGACAGGACATCACATGGCAGACCTTTATCTCAAGAACCTGGAATCCGAGCGCAAGGCGCTGTGGGCCACTTGCCGCCTGAAGGGGCTGGCAAAGGACACGCCCGAACGCCAGCGGATTGCGGCAATCGACGAACAGATTGCTGCACACAAGGCCAAGAAGGCAGGCTGACAATGTCTGCTGCCAACTTCATGCAACGTGCCTGCCTTATCGCGGCCATCACTGGCCTTGCCGCGTGCCAGCAGGATGCAGGCAGCGGTGCAAATGTGCCGGGCGGCGGCAAGCCAACCGCAGCCTATGATGGCATCGCCCAGGGCGATACGGTGCGCTTTACCGGCACAGAGCCGTTCTGGGGCGGCAGCATTTCAGGGTCCATGCTGACCTATTCCACGCCTAAAAACCCTGACGGCCAGACATTTTCGGTCGAAAGATTTGCCGGAAATGGCGGGCTGGGTTTTACAGGCAAAATGGACAAAGCTGCCTTCAATATGGCGGTGACGCCGGGCAATTGCAGCGACGGCATGTCGGACAGGACATATCCCTTCGTCGTCACGCTGCAACTGGGTGAAGAAACCCGCAATGGCTGCGGCTGGACCGATAGCCAGCCCTTCAAAGGCGATGCCAATCCCTGAAATCCACAGGTGGATTTGCCCGGATGCACCGGGGCGCTTAAGAAGCTATCTGGGTCGCTCCTATGGGGGAGGGTTCAATCATGCTTGGCAAATACAGCTATATGCAAGTCGCACTGTTCGTTTTCGGCGCGATATTCTGCCTGGTCTATCCGCTTGCTTTGGTATGGCCTGCAGGCTGGATGTGGCACGAAGGTGCGCCATACGATTCCCAATATTACATGATGATCGTGGGGGTTTACGCCACGCTTGGCATTTTCCTGATCCGAGCGGCGGCCAATCCGGCGGCGCATGGGTCGCTTATCCAGTTCACGATCTGGTCCAGCGTGGTCCATGCGGTGATCATGGCCATCCAGGCCATGGGGAATCCGATGCACGGCGGGCATCTGCTGGGCGATGTGCCGGCGTTGTTGCTGGTGGCCGTGGTGCTGGGCGTGCTTTCGCGCAGCGGAGAGGCAAAGGCTGCAGCCTGACAATACAGCGCCCCGCCTGCATCGCATTTGCCATGCAGGCGGGGCGCTGTTTTTCAAAATGGCGTCTGACAAATCTGGCGGTGCGAAACGCGCCGCGACTTTCCATTTTCAAGAAAGGGTCTGGTCCATATGAAACATTTGGGATCGAAGCTTGGCTTGCTGGCCATTGGCATGATGCTGCAGGCACCTGCCGCACAGGCGCATGAGGGCAAGCATACCATCATGCCCGAAGATGCGGCCGCGTTGGAATTCCAGAATGCGGTCGGATATTCCGATGCCGTGATCGTGGGCGACATCATCTACATGTCGGGCGTGGTCGCCGTGCCGCAGGAAGGCGAGGCGAATATGGTGCCCGCATTCACCCGTGCGTTCGATCAACTTGGCAAGACCCTTGCCCGCGCCGGTGCAGGGTGGGACGACGTGGTGGAATTCAGCACGTTTCACACCAATCTGGCAGAGCAGCTGGATGAATTCGTGGAAGTAAAGAACCGATATGTCAAAGCGCCGTTCCCGGCGTGGACCGCGCTGGGTGTTTCCAGTCTCTACGAACCTGCCGCCCTGGTGGAAATCAAGATAATTGCCCGCAAACCGGCGGAGTGAATGGAAGCGCGCGGCAGGCAGCGCGGATTATCCGCCCACCTGCCGCGGCACCAGATCAGCTGACGCGCTTCAGCAGTTTATCGGCGGCTTCTTCGGATGATGCCGGGTTCTGGCCGGTGATCAGCAGCCCGTCTTCCAGCACGTAGGATGCCCAGTCATCGCCCTTGGAATATGTGCCGCCCTGTTCGGCAAGCATGTCTTCCAGCAGGAATGGCACCACGTCGGTCAAGCCGACACCTTCTTCCTCGCTATTGGAAAAACCGGTGACCTTGCGCCCCTTGACCAGCGGTTCGCCATCCGGGCCCTTGACGTGGCGCAGCGCGGCCGGTGCATGGCACACCAGTGCCACGGGCTTGTCGGCCGCAATGGCATTTTCGATAATCGCAATGGAAGTGGCGCTTTCGGCCAGGTCCCACATCGGGCCATGGCCGCCGGGGTAGAAGACGGCATCGTAATCGGTAACGGTAATTTCCGCCAGTTTCTGCGTACGCGCCAGCGCCTTCTGGCTATCTTCATCGCCCTTGAAACGCTTGGTCGCGTCGGTCTGCGCATCGGGGGCATCGCTTTTCGGGTCCAGCGGCGGCTGCCCGCCTTCGGGGGATGCAAGCGTGATATCCGCGCCTGCATCCTTGAACACATAATAGGGTGCGGCAAATTCCTCGAGCCAGAAGCCGGTCTTTTCGCCAGTATCGCCAAGCTCGTCGTGCGATGTGAGTACCATCAGGATTTTCATCGGAATATCGTCCTTCGATTGGGTAAGGGGGTTTACCCGGACAATGCGCCGCCCGGCGGGCTGTTCCGAAGATGGTGCGCGGGTTACTTGCGGGCCAGCCGTGCCGCCATGGTTACGAAGAAGGCCGTGGACCAGCCCAGCAGCAGCAATCCGTTGATCCCTTCGATCGCGCTGACCAGCCGCCAGGTGCTTGTAATATAACTATCGTCATAGCCAATGCCGGCATAGCTGATGGTGGAGAAATAGACCGCCGTTTCAAGGTCGGAAACAGCGCCCAGCCAATGGAACAAAAACGCATAAAGCCAGATTTCCATGCCATGCAAAACGAACAGGCCGATCACCAGCGTCAGCGTGACCGACAAGGTTCTGAGCGATAGTTCCGGCACATGTTGCATGCGTTCTTCCAGCGCTTCATCGCGCAGCACGCGGCGCAGCAGGATAAGACCCGCACCGTGTATGCCCACGGTCAGCAGCACCATCACGGTGGAAACAACAAGCTGGATATACATGCCGGCAACTGTTGTCGTTCGCGGGGCCGGCGGTCAACCGGTCTTGATATATCGCCCTCAGGAGGGTGCCGGGAAGCTCAGCCGGTCGTTCGCGCCAGTTTCACCAGCATCGTGTCCAGCGATTGCAGGAACTGCGACCTGTCCGCCTTGGTGAAAGGGGGAGGGCCGCCAATCGCATCGCCACCTGCGCGCAGGTCCGCCATGATCGCACGGGTGGCAATTGCGCCCCCGATGGATGCCAGGGTGAAGGGCTTGCCATTGGGCGCCAGCACGCTCGCGCCAGATTTCAACGCGCGGTCGGCCAACAATATGTCGGATGTGATGACCACGCTTGCTGCATCGGCCTGCTCGGCAATCCAGTCATCTGCTGCATCGAAACCGTCGGACACGGTGATGCGTTCGACCATCGGGCTGTCGGGCACTCGCAAGAAGCTGTTGCTGACAATGCTGACAAAGACCTTGTGGCGCGATGCCACGCGGTAGATTTCCTCTTTCACGGGGCACGCATCTGCATCCACCAGAATGCGGAGCTTGCCTGCACTGGGATCATGGTTTGAAATCATCTTTTCCGGACGAACTCTGCGCGCAGGACCAGCCCCTTGATGCCGGGGTAGCGGCAATCGATTTCCTGTTCGTCACCCGTCAGGCGGATGGATTTTATCAGTGTGCCTTGCTTCAACGTCTGGCCAGCGCCTTTTACAGTCAGATCCTTGATCAATGTCACCTGGTCGCCATCGGCCAGGATATTGCCGACAGCATCGCGCACCACGATGCCTTCATCATCGGCATCAGCGCCGCGCGCTGCCAACTCGCTTGCGGTCAGCCATTCGCCGCTGGCTTCGTCATAAACATAGTCTTCATCGCCGGTTCCGCTCATGATTCGTTTTTCGCTTCCGTAAAGGTGAACCCCGCCGCAATCGCTTCTGCGATTACCTCGGGGCCGGTCTGTTTCTGGGTATCCTGCGCAAAGTCGTAGAAATGCGGCTTCTCGTCGATGAAAATCTGCTTTCCCAGCTGGATTTCACCATCAAACGGGAAAATCCCGGCGCAAAAACTGTAATGGTCCGCCGGCACATAGCGGAAATAGAGATTGCTTCCGCAAATGGAGCAAAATGCCCGCTCCGCCCAGTTAGAAGATTTGTAAACGGTGACATATTCGCTTCCGTTTATCGTGCAGGAACCGCCACTTACGCCCATAAATGGCCCGCCGCCCCATCGGCGGCACATTGTGCAATGGCAGACTTCCGCTTCCGGCCTTGCATCGTTCAGACTGACGGTAACTGCACCGCACAGGCATTGCCCGCTTGCCTTGGTGATCGTGTTTACATCCATCGTCCAAACCCTTCGCAGTAGTTGGCGCTCAGGTAAAAGATATCTGCCCAAAGGCCAATTATTGCGGCCAGAGGCCACCTGGCACAGGGGCTGAATCTTTTAAAATTATGGATTTGGCCAAAGGCGTGCTAAACGCACCGTGCTGACGTCGAATACACGACGGACTTCGACGAAACCGGCCGCATGGAGACATCTGGCCAACAGCGACGACTTCCTTTTTCGAAACGACCAAAAGCACACCCGCGCCGCAATACTGCGTGCGGGCACATTACGTTTCTCGAAGGGAAACCACTATGCCTACCGGAACAGTCAAGTTCTTCAACACCGACAAGGGCTTCGGCTTCATTCAGCCTGAAGACGGCGGCGATGACGCATTCGTGCACATCACTGCTGTTCACGCTGCAGGAATGCAGACGCTGGATAAAGAACAGCGCGTTAGCTACGAGCTGGAAACCGGCCGTAACGGCAAGACCTCTGCGGTCAACCTGACCAACGCCTGATTGGTTTTGACAGGTGCGGGGCTGCGGCAATCTGCCGTGGCCCCGCCACCGGTTTCACTACCTTTGAACTGTCACCTGCCGGGAAAGTACCGAATGAGCCAGTCTTTCGAATTTTATCAGGAACGCGCCGAAGCTGCCGCAAAGGAAGCCAAGGAAGCGACTCTTGAAAACGTGCGTGAACGCGCACTTCGTTCTGAATCCGCATGGCGCGATATGGCAGACCGTGCGCGCGAAACCGATCGCGAACGCAAAATTGCCGACAAGGCACGCGCAGAACGCCGTGAAGCAGAAGCGCAGGCCGCTGAACAGCGTGCCGCTGCTGCCGAACTCGCCGGATAAACATCCATCCAGCGCGAAATGGCGCGCCGGAGCCGATTTGCTGCCAGATTTTCGCGCCAACTGGTTTGGCGCTAATTCCGGTCGATTCCGGCTGCGTCCAACTCGCGGCCCAGCCGGCCTGTCAGCCACATCCACCACATCTTGAAATCAGCAGCCAGCGACCACGCTGGATAGGTGAAGGTTGCGGGCCGATTATGCTCGAGCGTGAAATGCGCAAGCCAGGCAAAGAAGTACCCCGCCAGCGGCATGACTACGAGCCACCACCAATTGCCTGAAATTAATGCGGCCACCGCCACTGCCACCACCAGCGTTGTGCCGATGTAATGCAGCGCGCGGGTGCCCTTCTTGCTGTGTTCGCCAAGGTAGAACGGCCAGAATTCTGCAAAGCTGCTATATTTCCGTTCCATCACTTCCTCCGTCAGAACAGGCCTGGCACTTCGCGCTGGGCCGGTGTCGGTGCCTTGGGCTGCAACAGTTCGCGGCGGGATGTCACGGCCTGCGCGCCCTGCTTGCCCGTCGTGCCTGAAATGGGCGTACAACTGCCGCCGCGCAGGAAGTTCAGCGCCGCAGCCACCGATGCCTCGGCTGGATCGCCCAATTGCGCGGAGATGTCGTCATTCGCGCTGCAGGTGTTGGGGACGACAGAGGCAAGGCCGGTGAAATATTCACCCTGGCGATTGGCGTTTTCGGTCTTGAACACCACCGCGCGCAGCCGGTCGTCGCAAGCGGCCAGGTCAAAGCCATACTGGCCCACGGGTTTGCCATATGTGTTGGCCCCCACCAGCGCCATATTGTTGCCGAGATATGGGATGAACGCATTGGTCACCAGTTCGCTGGCAGAAGCAGTCCCGCCGCGGCCAATGAAGGCGATTTTCGTCGGCGCGATGGATTCAGGCTGGGTGCCGAACAGGTCGCTCGAATTTTCGCTGGCCTTGGATGGGCGCAAGGTGGTGTAGCTGAAGATCTGGCCAACCTTGTCGCGGCCCATCAGATCACCCATCAGTTCCGCAATGCGCACCAGCCCGCCACCATTGTAACGGAAGTCCACGATGACTTCGGTAACGCCCTTTGCGCGGAAATCCGCAAATGCAGCGCGCAGGTCAGGATCGGCGGTGTCGATAAATGTGCGCAGGTTGATATAACCGACCTGCTTGCCGCCATCGTTGAGCACCTTGGCGCCGTAGCGATCAGACACCGGATCAAGCGGATATTCCGCCTTGGTCGAACTGACTTCGCGCACCACGCCCGAATTGTCCCTGATGCGGAAGACGCGCGTCAGCCCAGCCGTGGATGGCCCGAGCGCATCAATCACCGCTTGCGGGCCGCCGCTTGCCATCAGGGCCGAAACATCCTGCAAGGTGCCGCTGCTGATGCCAATCGCCAGCAATTCCACCCCGCGATCAAAGCCGACAGGAAATGCCGGCCCTTCCTCGAAAGCCTCGATCACAAATACCCTGTTCGCGCCGGTGTCATAGCCAAGCCTGAAACCGAAACCGGCGCTCGACCCGGAATTGAAGAAAGCGTTTTCTTCCTCGATCGAGGTTATATAGGTGAAAAAGCGGTCCTTGGATTGTGCCCGCGCCGGCGCGACCACCGCGTCGATGTAATCCTGCAAGTTGGTGTAATTGGCCTTGTTCACCGTCAGGTCGAGCAGTTCGGGGAAGAGGTACCATTCGTTCAGCACATCGGCGACGAATTGCTGCCTGTTAGCCAGCGAGCATTGCGAGGTGGTCGGCGTGGGTGTGGGGGTCGGTGTAACGCCTCCGCCGCCAGCTGTCGGGCTACCGCCACTGCCGCCGCCGCCACAGGCAGACAACGTGCCAGCCAGCACGATGGAAAGGGAAGTGCGGCCGATGCGCTTGAAACCCATGTTGTTTTCCTTGGAACCCGTCCGGCGAAATTTCGCCTTCATTCTGCATCTCCACGATGCCGGTTGAACGTGCGCTGAGCAAGCCTGCTACGCTCTCTGCCACCAATTTTGACCGTTTACGGATGGCAGAAGGCGTCAAATGGCCGCAAAATAGGCCCGCTTCGGTGGAAAACATGCAATTTTCGGCCTTCGACCCTCGCCGGTTTGCTCCGATGGGCCTAGTGACAGGATAAGTAAGGAGAATGCATTAAATGCCTGAACACGCCCCTGCCTGGCTTGCTGCCGCGCTGAAGAATGTCCGCGCGGGACATGGTAAGCTGACCGTGGCGGAACTTGCCGGTGAACGCGAATTGGGCCGTTCCGGATTTGCGCTGACCAGCCCTGCCTTTGTCGATGGCGGCGAAATGGACCCCTGCTTTACTGCCCAGGAAGAAGACGCTGTCGCGCCGCCGCTGGAATGGAATGCGCCCCCTGCAGGCGCGCAGGAACTCGCGATCATTGTCGAAGATGCTGACGGCCCGTCGGGCGATCCTGTATGCCATTGGCTGGTGTGGGGTCTGGCTCCGCAGAAGGGCAAGTTGCTGGAAGGCGAAGTGCCGCCGCGCGTTGGCAAGAACGCTCACAAGAATTCCGAATGGTTGCTGCCCGACCCGCCGCTGGGCGACGAGGCGCATGACTATGTATTCCAGATTTTCGCTCTCGACCTGCCGCTCACACTGATGCCGGGCGCGGGGCGGAAAGAACTGGTGGCTGCCATGAAAGGGCATGTCATCGGTGCAGCCGTGCTTACCGGGACCTACGCTCGGGATGAGGACGAAGATGAAGCGTGGGATGATGAAGACGACGCCTGATATGGCAGCCCGCACAAGGGGCATGATACCAGGCTGAATATGCCAATAAAGGAAAGGACCTAAGATATGGCTGGCAAGAACAATGCACTGCAAAAACCCGTAACGGTTTCTCCGCAGCTGGAAAACGTGATCGGCAAAGGCCCGATGACGCGCGCTCAGGTAACCTCGAAGGTTTGGGAATATATCAAGGCCCACAGCCTTCAGGACAGCAAGGACAAGCGCCAGATCAATCCTGATGACAAGCTTGGTGCGGTCATCGGCAAGGACCAGATCTCGATGTTCAAGATGACGGCTGCTGTTTCCAAGCACCTGAGCTAAGATCTTTGGGGCGGTTTGATGCCGCCTTTCAGACCTTGCGCGGGCGGAATGGCCAATCGGTTGCTCCGCCCGCCCACAGGGCCAGCCAGATGATCAGCGGCTGGATGATCATCCGCGGCACATGATAGGCGAGGCCAAGCCCGCCATCGGCGCGCGCCATATCCATCGCGAAATGGTTGATATTGGCCGGCCAAACACACAGCGCATAAAGAGCAAGCCCAATGGCCGCGGCCTTCCGCAGGCGGATTGACCATGGCTGCACCAGCCCCGCTGCGCCCAGCAGTTCTGCAATTCCCGTCCACAGGACCACGGCTTCCGGCCAGGCCACCCACTGGGGTGTGATCTTCAGAAATGGGTCTGGCGCGGTAATGTGGAGATAGCCCGCGATGGCATAGAGCGCTGCCAGCAGCCACATCAGGCCCTTACGGATCATGCCGAAGTTGCCCGCCGCCTGCTCTGTCCCATGCTGATATTTCCTTGTTGCTGCGCGAAACACGCTTACGAATGGGCCGTGCAAGGCCATCGTGCCTGCGCCAGGTCATCACGGCCACCTTACAGCAGAGTTTCCAATATGAAATATGTTGCCGCATTCCTGCCGCTGGCCCTTCTGGCCACACCTGCTGCTGCACAGACGCCGCAGGATGTTGCCGTTGCAGCGCTGGAAAAGGCCCCTGTATGGGATGGCCACAATGACGTGCCGGAACAATTGCGGCTGCGTTATCGCAATATGATCGAGGATTTCGATTTTCGCGACACGCGTGACACAGCCGCGACCGACCCTGAAACGATGGCCACCATGCACACCGATCTTGCGCGCCTGCGTGAAGGGATGGTCGGGGCGCAGTTCTGGTCGGTCTATGTCTCTGCCGATTTGGCGGAACCCCAGGCAGTGCAGGCAACGCTTGAACAGATTGACGTGATGGACCGGCTGATTGCCCGCTATCCCGATGATCTGGCGCTTGCCCGCAGCAGCAGTGATGTCGAAGCAGCCATCGCGAGTGGCCGGATTGCGTCCCTGTTCGGGATGGAGGGCGGCCATTCCATCGGTTCAAGCCTGGCGGTGCTGCGCCGGATGTATGCGCTGGGCGCACGCTATATGACGCTGACACATTCCCGCAATACGCCGTGGGCCGACAGCGCGACCGACACGCCTGCCCATAATGGGCTGACAGATTTCGGGCGTGACGTCGTGCGCGAAATGAACCGTCTGGGGATGCTGGTTGACCTTAGCCATGTGAGTGAAGAGACCATGCATGATGCGCTGGATGTGGTCGGCGCTCCGGTCATTTTCAGCCATTCGGGCGCGCGGGCGGTCAATGGCCATGCGCGCAACGTGCCTGATAGTGTGCTGCGCCGCCTGCCCAATAATGGCGGGGTGGTGATGGTGGTGGGCTATGCGCTGTTCCTCAACGAGGAAGCGCGCCAGTGGGGCGCCAGCAAGGCCGCAGAAGAAGCCCGCCTGAAATCGCTCTGGCTCGGCCAGCCTGATGCTGCGTCGGCAGCTCTTGCCGAATGGGAGCAAGCAAATCCGCTTCCGCAGACCACCATTGGCGATATGGCGAACCATATCGACCATATCCGCCGGCTGGCGGGCATCGACCATATCGGCATTGGCGGTGACTATGACGGGATGGATATCGTGCCCGTGGGGCTAGAAGATGTTTCGAAATATCCCGGGCTGTTTACCGAACTTGCCCGGCGCGGATATTCGCAAGCTGACCTTGAAAAGATTTCGTCAGGCAATGTGATGCGCGTGATGAAGGGAGCTGAAGCGTACGCAGCCGCGCAGAGCAGTCAGCCCCCTATCGAAACGCCTTTGCCTGAAAGCAAATAGCGCGTCAGTCATCAGTTCTGGTTGGTGGTGCCTGTTTCGGTGGCAGCACCGTCAACGGTGGCTGCATCATCGCTGACGATGCTGTCGGTGCCTTCGCTGCCGGCTTCATCCTGCGCGGCAATCGTGCCGCTGACAGTCGCTTCGCTTTCGGCATCACCCTGTGTCGCTGCGCCAAACATCCAGATAGCTGATAGGAGTACTATCGCCAGCACGATGCTGATGCCTAGAACCCAGCGCATCACGCCGGTGGATTCGCCGCCGCGTGCTTCGTCTGTTTCTAAGTGAATTTCTTCGCCTTGCCGTTCCATCGGAATGGTCCCCTAAATAATCGCGATCCGGAATTTAGCATATCTACGCGCTATCGGGGCAAATGTTCCGCTGAAGGTGCCCGCAATCAGTCGCGCAAAAGTTCGTTGATGCCGGTCTTGGCGCGGGTCTGCGCATCCACCGTCTTCACGATGACTGCGCAATACAGCGACGGCCCTATGCTGCCATCGGGCAGCGGCTTTCCGGGCAGGGAGCCGGGGACGACCACTGCGTAAGGCGGAACGCGGCCAATGTGGATTTCGCCGGTGGCGCGGTCCATAATCTTCGTCGATGCGCCGAGGAACACGCCCATCGACAATACTGCACCCTGGCCGACCACAACGCCTTCGGCCACTTCGGAACGTGCGCCCACAAACGCGCCATCCTCGATCACCACGGGGCCTGCCTGCAAGGGTTCCAGCACGCCGCCAATGCCTGCGCCGCCAGAAATATGGACATTCTTGCCAATCTGCGCACAGCTGCCGATGGTGGCCCATGTGTCCACCATTGTGCCTTCATCCACATAAGCGCCGATGTTCACGAAACTGGGCATCAGCACTGCGCCCTTGCCGATGAAGCTGCCGCGGCGGGCAACTGCGCCCGGCACAACGCGGAAACCGGCATCGCGGAAGCGGTTTTCACCCCAGCCTTCGAATTTGGATGGCACCTTGTCGAATGCAGGTGCGCCTGCTGCGCCATTTTCCATGATGACATTGTCGTTAAGGCGGAAGGACAGCAGCACAGCCTTTTTCAGCCACTGGTTCACTTGCCAGCCGCCCTGGCCATCTGGCTGGGCAACTCGTGCCTTGCCACTGTCGAGCAATTCGAGGGCTCCATTGACCACTGCCGCCACATCGGCGCTGGCCGGGGTCACATCGGCGCGGTTTTCCCACGCGGCTTCGATTGCGGCTTCAAGTTTAGTTGTCATGATGGCAGTTCCGCTATGATCTTGTAAGGCTTGGACAGGCTGCTACCCGTGTGCCGCGCTGCGGGCAAGGTGCCACAGCAGGCTGATTGATAATGGCCGATTGCCGATTGTTTCTGCGCGCTGCACTGTTCAGGCAGCGGTTACCTTTTAGTCTTTATATTCGTTCGGGAAATCTAAGGGTCCGAATAATGGCTGCAATTCCGGGTGTATCGGCGCGTCTGCGCCTTGGCTGTGCGCTTGCCGTGCTGGTGACTTTGCCTGCCTGCGGCGGGGGCGGCAGTTCTGGCGGTGGAAGCGTGATCAGCACACCCAACCCGACGCCAACGCCGACGCCGGTTCCCACACCCACACCGGCCCCGACCCCCACACCAACGCCGCCACCGACCAATTTCGACACGGCCGAATATCGCCGTTCTGACGGGCCTGCATTCCACAATGCGGTCACTGCATGGACAGCCGGCATCACTGGCACGGGCGCGACCATTGCCATTATTGATACCGGCATTGATATCGACAGCCCTGAATTTGTCGGACGAGTGCACCCCGGCTCGGCCGATGTCGCAGGGAATCGCGGCGTCAATGCAGAAGACGATCACGGCACCAATGTGGCGATGGTTGCGGCGGCAGCGCGCGACAATACCGGCATCGTCGGCATTGCATTTGGCGCAGATATCCTTGCGTTAAGGGCGGATGAGCCGGGTAGCTGCGCTGTTCAGACACCTGCTGCGCTGGATGGGTGCCTGTTTGACGATCGCGATATTGCCGCCGGTGTTGATCGCGCTGTCAGCCTGGGGGCGAAAGTCATCAATCTCAGCCTTGGTGGTGGCAGCCCCAGCAGGGTGGTGACGGATGCCGTCGCCAGGGCGGCGGCGGCAGGCGTGGTCATCGTGGTTTCAGCCGGGAATGACGGCGATTCCACCGACGCCGGAATAGATCCGAACCAGCCTGACCCCTTTGCCAGCGGACTGTTGGCTGCAGGCGGCGCCAATGTGATTATTGTCGGTTCGGTGACGGAATCGGGCAATTTTTCCAGCTTCAGCAATCGCGCAGGCAACAATGCCCAATCGTTCCTGTCAGCGCGCGGCGAAGAAATCTGCTGTGTCTATGACAATGGCGAACTGCTGGTTACAACCGCCGCCAATGGCGACCGTTTCGTGACGGTCATTTCCGGCACCAGCTTTGCCGCGCCGCAGGTGGCAGGTGCAGTTGCGCTGCTGGCGCAGGCGTTCCCCAACCTTACCGGCAGGGAAATCGTGGAAATTCTGCTCAACAGCGCCCGCGATGCAGGTGCAGCAGGCGTCGATGCGATTTACGGGCAGGGCATTCTCGATATTGCCCGCGCATTTTCGCCGCAGGGCACAACGCGGCTGGCGGGCAATTCTGTCGCGCTTTCACCGGCAGACGATACAGGGCAGGCATCATCGCCCATGGGCGATGCGATGATGAATGTCGGGATCGAAACGGTCATGACCGACAAATATGACCGCGCCTATGCCTATGATCTTGGCAGCGGATTGCGCGGCGCATCGCTCCGCCCACGGCTGCTGGGCGCTGTGGAAACGCGCGGGCGGCGGGTGTCGGCAGCGGCCAAGGGTCTGTCCATGGCATTCACCATCGCGGATGCTGGCCAGTTTTCTGGCGGCACTTCATCCTTTGACCAGCTGCGCCTGACCCCAGCGGATGCCAATGTGGCGCGGGTGCTGGCTGCGCGTGTGGCGCTGCAGATCGACCCTGATACGAAACTGGGCTTTGCCTTTGCCGAAAGCGCCGATGGGCTGGTGGCGCAGGTGCAGGGGCAGGAGCGCCCAGCATTCATGATTGCAGGCAGTGCCGGCGGGGACAGCGGCTTTCTCAGGAGCAGCGATGCGTCCTTCGCGCTGCGCCGGCGCGTGGGCGATTGGGGGCTGACCCTCAGCGCAGAAAGCGGAAATGCCTGGCTGGGCCAGACCCGCAACGGCAACCTTGCCTTGCAGCAGGATGGCCAGCGCGACGTGCAAAGTTTTGGCATTGCTGCGGACCGCAGCTTTGGCCCGATCGAAACGGCATTGGGAATTGGCTGGATGGCCGAGAGCGATACGGTGCTGGGTGCCTATTTTCACCGCGCCTTGGGCGCATCGGGTGCAGACACGATGTTTGCCGATGCCAGCGTTGGCTTTCAACTGGCCCCGCAATGGCGGTTTGGCGGCGCATTCCGGCAGGGCTTCACCCGTGCGCGGCAGGGTGGGCTGGTTGCCAATGGGTCTGATTTTGGCAGCAATGCCTGGTCGTTCGATGTGACGCGTGCCGGCCTGTTGAAGGCTGGCGACAGCCTTGGCCTGCGCGTGTCGCAGCCTCTCCGCGTAACGGGCGGCGGGCTCAACCTCAATCTGCCCGTGGCCTATGACTACGCGACTGAAACCGCCGGTTTTGGCATCCGCCGCCTGTCACTGGCACCGCAGGGCCGCGAATTGATGGGCGAGATTGCATGGCGCGGCCCGATGCTGGGCGGCAATGCCGCAGCCAGCATATTCTATCGCAAGGACCCGGGCCATTATACCGCGGGCCCCGACGATAAAGGGCTTGCCGTCAGGTGGACACGCGACTTCTAGCGCGGTCAGTCCAACCCGGCCTTGACCGCAAAATCATAGGCGCGGTCGACCAGTGGGATGACCCGTTCGGACATTTCCTTGGCATGGGCGCTTGATGCCGTGCCATCGATCACGCGTTTCTTGATGCCCTGGATAATGCCCGCCAGCCGGAACAGATTATAGGCAAAATACCAGTCCATCGGCGGCACTGGGAAGCCGGTGCGCGCAACATAACGGTCGATTGCCTCGTCCATGGTCGGGATGCCCAGTGCGGCATGGTCCAGCCCGCCAATTCCGGCGCGCCCGTCCACCGGGCTGATCCAGTTCAGCATCAGGTAGGAAAAATCGGCAATCGGATCGCCCAGCGTGGACAATTCCCAGTCGAGCACGGCGATGACGCGTGGTTCGGTCTTGTGGAAGATCATATTGTCTAGCCGGTAATCGCCATGGGCGATGCCATTGCCATGCTGGGGCGGGATGGTGGTGGGCAGCCATTCGATCAGCCGGTCCATCTTGGGAATGGTTTCGGTTTCAGACAGCTTGTATTGTTTCGACCAGCGGGAAATCTGGCGCGCGCAGTAATCCGTCGGCTTGCCGAAATCCGACAAGCCGATTGCATCAGGGTCTTTCAGATGCAGGTCTGCCATCGTGTCGATCATGGCGTTGTAGAGCGCGCGGCGTTCTTCCGGTTCGCATCCCGGCATTGATCCGTTCCACAGTGATCGCCCGTCAGCCAGGCCCATGATGAAGAACTTCGATCCCAAGACTTCGGGGTCTTCGCACAGGCCATAGGCCCGCGGCACAGGAAAGCCCGTGGGATGGAGCGCTGCCATGGCGCGATATTCACGGTCAACCGCATGGGCTGATGGCAGCAATTTGCCGAACGGCTGGCGGCGCAGCACATAGGACTGCGCCGGCGTGTCGATCCGGTAGGTGGGGTTGGATTGGCCGCCTTTGAACTTGGTAATGGTCATGGGACCGGCAAAGCCTTCGACATTGCCTTCCATCCATGGACCCAGCTTGGTTTCGTCCAGCCTGTCTTTTTCCGGCACTTCGACCGTGCCGACCATTTCCTTTTCGTAGTCCATTATTCGCAGGCTTCCTTAACTATCGAAAACGATGACTGAACGGGCAGAGTTGCCCGCGCGCATCCTGTCAAAACCTTCATTCACCTGGTCTAGGCTGATGCGTTCGGCAATGATGGTATCGAGGTCGAGCAGGCCGCGCATGTAGAAATCCACCAGCCGCGGCAGATCGACGGGGAAATGGTTCATCCCCATGATCGCGCCCTGCAGTTTCTTGCCGCTGAGGAGGTCCATCGCGCCAAGGCCGACTTTGCAATCGAGCGGCATCATGCCCAGAATGGTGGCTGTCCCGCCGCGCCGCAGGATTTTTACGGCCATGTCGGCAGATGCCTGCCTGCCCACAGCTTCGATGGCGTGATGCACGCCGCCGCCGGACATTTCGATGATCTGTTTGACAGAATCTTCCGCCATCGGGTCAATCGTGTCCGTCGCACCGAGGATTTTTGCCAGCTCGCGCTTTTCAGGCACAGGGTCCACCGCGATGACGCGGCCTGCACCGGCAATCTTGGCGGAATTGATGGCCGCAAGGCCAACGCCGCCGCAGCCGATGACGGCCACGACTTCACCTGGAACCAGCTTGCAGGCATTGAAAATAGTGCCTGCGCCCGTGGTGACTGCGCAGCCCAGCAACGCCGCTCGGTCCATCGGCATATCCTTGTCGATGGCAACGCAGGCGTGTTCGTGGATCAGCATCTTTTCGGCAAAGGCTGACAGATTGAGCATCTGGTTCACCACTTCGCCATTGCTGCCCATCAGGCGCGCACCTTCGCCTGCCTGGCGGCGGGTGTCGCTGCCCATGCACAGCGCCATGCGGCCCGTTACGCAGAATTCGCAATGGCCGCAGAAGGCGGAAAGGCAGGAGACCACGTGGTCCCCCACCTTTACCGTGCGCACTTGGCTGCCCACCGCTTCGACCACGCCTGCCGCTTCATGGCCCGGTACTGCGGGCAATGCATGCGGGTAGGCGCCGTCAATGAAATGGAGGTCGGAATGACAAAGCCCGCAGGCCGCAGTCTTGATCAACACTTCATGCGGGCCAGGTTCGGCAATCGACACTTCTGAAATGACGAGTGGCTTGCCTGGCTGTTCGAGAATGGCAGCTTTCATTGTAGTCCTTACTTGTGTTCTCTGCCCTCAATATCGAGGGCGTTCACTCAACGGGTGGCACCCATGTCGCCGGAGCTGAAGTCGGAATTGCCGTCTGCAGCAGGGGCGTGGCGGGCAAATTCCATCCGCGCAATGGCACGCGCATGGACTTCGTCCGGACCATCGGCGAGACGCAGGGTCCGCTGATGTGCCCATGCACTGGCAAGGCCGTAATCATCAGAGACACCGCCGCCGCCATGTGCCTGGATGGCATCGTCGATGATGCGCAGCGCCATGTTCGGTGCCTGCACCTTGATCATGGCGATTTCCTGCGCAGCAGCCTTGTTGCCCACCTTGTCCATCATGTCTGCCGCCTTGAGGCAGAGCAGACGCGTCATTTCGATATCGATACGGGCCTGCGCAATACGCTGTTCCCAGATCGAATGTTCGTACAGCTTCTTGCCGAATGCGGTGCGTGACTGCAGACGCTTGGCCATCTTCGCAATTGCTTCTTCGGCAACGCCGATGGTGCGCATGCAGTGGTGGATACGGCCAGGCCCGAGGCGGCCCTGCGCGATCTCGAAGCCGCGGCCTTCGCCCAGCAGCATTGCATTGGCGGGAACGCGCACATTGTTGAGCGCGATTTCCATGTGCCCGTGCGGCGCATCGTCATAACCGAACACCGGCAGGTGGCGTTCAATCACCACGCCTTCTGCGTCGAGCGGCATCAGGATCATGGATTGCTGCTGGTGGCGCTTGGCTTCAAAATCGGTCTTGCCCATGACAATCGCGATGTTGCAGCGCGGGTCGCCCGCACCCGAAGACCACCATTTGCGGCCATTGATCACATATTCGTCACCTTCGCGGACAATCGAACATTCGATGTTTGTCGCATCGGAACTGGCAACGCGGGGTTCGGTCATCAGGAAGGCGGACCGAATTTCGCCGTTCATCAGCGGAGCGAGATATTTGTCCTTCTGCTCGCGCGTGCCGTAGCGGTGGAACACTTCCATGTTGCCCGTGTCAGGGGCAGAGCAGTTGAACACTTCGCTGGCCCAGCCAATCCGGCCCATTTCTTCGGCGCAAAGGGCATATTCGAGGTTGGTGAGCCCGGGGCCTTCGAATTCGAACGTGTCATCGACATGGCTGCGGCCGGACTGCGGCGGCATGAACAGGTTCCAGATGCCCTGCGCCTTGGCGCGGGCCTTTTCCTCTTCGATCACAGGCAGCACTTTCCAGCGTTCGCCTTCGGCCTGCTGCTGCTTGTATTCGTGGTCGCGGGGGCGAACATGCGCTTCGATGAAGTGGCGGACCTGGTCGCGCCAATGTGTCTGCCTGTCGGTAAGATCGAAATCCATGATTGATGTCCTTATTTTGGGTTGAATGGGAGCTTAGGGGACAACGCCGCCCGCGTCGATATCGCCGCGGGCTGCTGCATCGAGTGTTTTGAGGGTCGCTTCGTGATCGTCCCGCGTGATGGGGAAACGCCGCAGCCAATATGCGGAAAACAAACCCAGGATTATGGCAGCGAGGATATAATAGATGGTCAGATTGTCGAGCACGGCACTGTCAACTTCGCCCGGCTTTGCGTCGGTTGGCATGCCGGACAGCTTGACCATCATGCCGGCCAGGAAAATGCCGACCCCGGTGGCGCATTTCTGCACGAACCAGTTGCCTGAATAAAATGAGCCTTCCGCCCTGCGGCCCGTGCGCAGCTGGAATGCCTCGACTATTTCTGCGACCATGGACGATGCAGAAATCATCACGGTCACGGCAAAGACATTGCTGGCAAGGACGAAGGCGAGGATGAGGGCAGTTGATTCAACGCCGCCGATTTCCGGCCAGATGCCCGCCAGCCGCAAGGCATAGGGGATGGTCCACAAGGCCAGCGATGCCAGCGTGCACCAGAACGCGGTTTTGGGTTTGCCGAACCGTTTGTGCAAGCCGCCAATCGTGAGGAACACGATCACCACGCTGAGGAACAGGACCAGCGGGTAGATCACAAAGGCTGTCTGGGTGAATTCCCACACGAACAGGTAGAGATAATTGGTGACGGCAAATGTCATGCCCTGGCTGATGAATGCGCCCACCGCGCCTGCTGCCAGGATAAGAAATGCGCGTTCCGAAAAGGCTTCATAGATTTCTGAAAAAGCCACTTTCAGCGAAAATGGTGGCGGTTTTACCGTGGGCAGGTGGGCCACGCGCTTGTGCTGCCCCAGCGCAGAAATGACGACCGACAGGAAGATCAGGATCGCGCCGACCACGCCGAAGGTCACATAGCCTTCGCGCCGCAGCATCTCGTCGCCGGGCAGGAAGACGATATAGGCCAGAAGCAACATCAACAGCCCGCCGCTCCACCCGAACAGATAGCGATAGCGGAACAGCGTCGTGCGCTCGTCATAATCACTGGTCAGTTCCGGCACGAGCGAGACTGACGGCACTTCGCAGGCTGACAGCAGCATCCGCACCAGAACTGCCACCATCAACAGGCCGATAAAGCTGGGCGGGCCTTCTATCGGCGGGGACCACAGGAATGCCCATGCAATCGCCAGTGGCAGCGCGGCGGCATAAAGCCACGGCAGCCTGCGGCCCCAGCGCGTGTAGGTCCGGTCAGACAAATTGCCCAGCATCGGGTCGATCATGGCGTCGATGATAAGCGCGAGGCCCAGCGCCGCGCTGACCAGACCTGCGTCCATGCCCAGGACCTGATTGTAGAAAATCAGCAGGAAAACCGAAAAACCGTTGTCCTTCACACCGAAGGCAACTGCGCCAAAGCCATGAAATAATTTCAGCCTGAGCGGCAAGTCTCCACTTGCCGCGGCTGGTGCATACTCTTTCACGCAGCGCCCTCGCGCATGACGCGCAGCGCTTCGAACAGGTCAGGCTCAGACGGGTCCCAGCTGTGGCGGGGGCCAATTGTCAGCCCGCCATCCACCAGGATGGACGTGCCGTTGATGAAGGTCGCATCGTCACTGGCCAGAAACGCTGCCGCACGGGCAATGTCCTCCGGCTGGCCGCCGCGGGCAACCGGCTGTGCCTGTTTCGACATTTCGGCAATGACAGCCTTTGCATCTGTCACCAGTTCTTCCGGCATTTCGAGCGAGGTGGTGAAGATATTGGTGTTGATGAAGCCGGGCTGGATCGCATTCACGCGGATCTGGTGTTTGGCCAGATCAGCCGCTGAAGTCTTGGTCAGATGCAGCACGCCTGCCTTGGCCACGGCGTAGGCATTGGGCGAATATCCCGGCCCGATTGCGGCAACACTGGAAGTATTGACGAATGACGGGTTGGGCCGCCCGATCATGTGCGGAACGGCATAGCGGATGCCGAATGCCACTGACCGCAGCAGCAGGTCCATCGTGCGGTCCCAGCCTTCCGGCTCGATCTCGTCAATGGGGGCCATATCGCCGCCGGCGCCTGCATTATTGAATACAATATCGATGCCGCCGGTGTCAGCCGCCGCGCGGTCCATCAGGGCCTTGATGCTTTCTGTCGAAGTCACATCGCAATATTGAAACGTGATCGATCCGTTGGACTGGGCGGCCAGTTCCGCGCCGCCCTTTTCATCGATATCGGCAGCAAAGACGTGGGCACCTTCACCGGCGAAAAGCAGCACTGCCGCCTTGCCGATTCCAGACGCCGCACCGGTGATCACCACGGTCTTTCCCGAGAATCGCATCATCCACTCCTGCTTGTTTTTATAGGGTGCAGCTTAGGCTTGGTGTCGGCCCCGTCAATGTGAAGCGTGTTGACGCTACGGCAATGCGGATAGTTGTTGATGCGCTTGCGGGAAGGGGCGTTTTGCCATTAACGTAAGCGGCAATTGAGCGACCGTTTTGGACGGTTCGCCGCTGAGTCGAGAGGAAACTGATATGGCAGATCTGGATACATTCCGTAGCGAAACGCGAGCGTGGCTCGAAGCCAATTGCCCCGAGGAAATGCGCCAGCCGGCGCGTGATGAAGAAGACGTCTATTGGGGCGGCCGCCGCGCAACCTTCAAGAATGACGCGCAGAAATCGTGGTTCGAAGCCTGCGTGGCAAAAGGCTACACCGTCCCTGCATGGCCCAAGGCCTATGGCGGCGCTGGTCTCGACCCGGCTCAGGCCAAGGTGCTGCGCGAGGAAATGTCCCGCATCAATGCGCGCCCGCCGCTGTCCAGTTTCGGCATCTGGATGCTTGGCCCCGCGCTGCTGCATTTCGGCACGGAAGAACAGAAGACCCATTACCTGACCCAGATTGCCCGCGGCGAAATCCGCTGGTGCCAGGGTTATTCCGAACCTGGTTCCGGTTCAGACCTCGTCTCGCTCCAGACCTTCGGCGAAGACAAGGGCGATCATTGGGTGGTGAACGGCCAGAAGGTGTGGACGTCCTACGCCGACCATGCAGACTGGATTTTCTGCCTGGTGCGCACTGACAAATCGAACAAGTATCAGGGCATCACCTTCATGCTGTTCGACATGGAATCGCCAGGTGTTTCGACCAAGCCGATCCTGCTTATCAGCGGCAACAGCCCGTTCTGCGAAACCTTCTTCGATGATGTGAAGGTACCCAAGGACCAGTTCGTTGGCGAAGTGAACCGCGGCTGGGATGTGGCGAAATATCTGCTTGGCCACGAACGCGAAATGATCTCCGGCGCTGGCGGCGGTGACCGCACGGCGGCCATCGGCGCTGCCATGCTGCGCCATTCAGGCGAACTTGACCCGATGCTGCGTGCAGAACTGGCGATGTTCGATGTGGATGCGCTGGCCTATTCCGCAATGGGCGAGAAATTCCTCGACGAAATTAAGGTTGGCAAGGCGCATCCCGCCCAGCCCAACATGATGAAATATGCAGGCACCGAGCTTAACAAGCGCCGCCATGAACTTATGATGTCAGCTGGCGGCAGCCGCAGTCTTGAATGGGACAGCGAAGAAACAGGCGGCGGCAAGCCATCGCGCGGCTGGCTGCGGACCAAGGCCAATTCCATCGAAGGCGGCACCAGCGAAGTCATGTTGAACGTGATTTCCAAGCGCATCCTGGATCTTCCGGGCAGCTAGGCCCTTGCCATTGCCCCGGAGATACTCCGGTGCCGCGTTATACAGGGCGGCCAGCGCCGCCTGCGATGCCGGAGATACATCCGGCCTGAAGAAATTGGGGAAATGGAATGCCACTCTATCACAACGAAGATCAGGCAATGCTGGCCGATAGCGCCAGCCAGTTCATGGCCGAAGAAGGTGCCATCAACAAACAGCTGCGCCACTGGCGCGATCGCGATTGCAAGGACGGTTTCGGCCATGAACTGTGGAAGCAGTTCGGCGAAATGGGCTTCACCGGCATTCTTGTGCCGGAAGAAGATGGCGGACTTGGCATGGGCCATGTCGAAGCGGGCATCGTGCTCGAGGAAATCGGCCGTAACCTGACCCCGTCGCCTTTCCTGACCAGTTCCGTACTGGCGGCAACCGCCTTGGGACAGGGCAGCAATGACTTGCGCGCCCGCTATCTGCCGGGCCTCGTTGCAGGCGAAAGCGTGTTTGCCGTGGCCATTGATGAAGGCGCGAAGCACCGGCCCGAACGGATCAAGACGCGTGCAGAAAAATCGGGCAATGGCTTCAGGCTTTCGGGCAAGAAGGATTTTGTCATCCATGGTGCCAGTGCGGATATGATCGTGGTCGCTGCGCGCACATCGGGCGCTGACGATGATGCAGAAGGTGTCACGCTGTTTGCCGTTCCCAAGGATGCAGCTGGCCTCAATCAGGATGCCGTGCGTCTGGTGGACAGTTCGATGGCAACGCATATTGTGTTGGATAATGTGGAGCTGGATGGCGATGCGGTGATCGGCGAAGTCGACGGGGGCCGCGAAATTCTCAACCGGATGCTCAATGCTGGCCGCATTGGCGCAGCAGCAGAAGGCGCAGGCGTTGCCCGCGGTGCGATGGATATGACCATCGATTATCTCAAGCAGCGCAAGCAGTTCGGCAAGCTGATTGGTGAATTCCAGGCGCTGCAGCACCGCGCATCGCATCTCTATTCCGAAGTCGAAATTGCGCGGGCAGTCGTCATCAAGGCCCAGCAATTGCTGGATGCTGATGCGCCGAGTGCAGAACTGATGGTTTCGGTGGCCAAGGCCAAGGTCAGCAAGGTGGCGGGCCTCGCGGTGCGCGAAGGCGTGCAGATGCATGGCGGCATCGGCATGACCGACGAATATGACATCGGCCTCTATATGAAGCGCGACCGGGCGCTGCAGGAATTCCTGGGTGATGCTTATTACCATGCCGAGCGCGTGGCCCAGATCAGCGGTTATTGAGGCATATTGGAGAGACTATGATGGATATCGGTAAACTTTTCAGCCTCGAAGGTCGCGTTGCACTGGTAACAGGCGGATCGCGCGGCATTGGCAAGATGATCGTCGAAGGCTTCCTCGCCGCTGGCTGCGCACGGGTGTATATTACCGCGCGCAAGGTTGATGAAATCAACGCCACGATCGAGGAATTCGGCGACAGGGTCATCGGCCTGCCGGGCGATATTTCCAACATGGAAGGCATCCAGCGACTGGCAGACCAGATAGCAGAGCGTGAAGACAAGCTGGACATTCTGGTGAATAATGCCGGTGCTGCATGGGGCCAGGATTTCGAGGAATTTTCAGAAGCGGGCTGGGACCGGACGATGGACCTGAACGTGAAAACCCCGTTCTTCCTGACCCAGAAGCTCTATCCGCTGCTCAAGGCTGCTGCCACGGCTGAAAGGCCGGGCAAGATCATCAATATCGCGAGCATCGACGGCCTGCGCATCAACCCTTGGGAAACCTATCCCTACCAGGCGTCCAAGGCTGCGGTCATTCACCTGACCCGCCGCCTCGCCGGGCGACTGGTGAAGGACAACATATTTGTTACCGCCATTGCGCCGGGCGCATTCCCCAGTTCCATGAACAGGTCGGCACGCGACCATGCCGAGGAATCGGCAGCGGGCATCCCGTCCAAGCGTATCGGCACTGCAGAAGACATGGCCGCAGGGGCAATCTATCTTGCCAGCCGCGCGGGCGATTATGTGATTGGTGAAACGCTGGCGATTGATGGCGGCATCGTGAACGCCCACCTGCCAACCCATTTCGCCAAGCCATAAGGTTCTGATATCTGGTAACTTCCGCCGCGATCCTTTTCAAAATGGGTCGCGGCGGAATTGTTTCTAGCGCATCAGTTCGCGCACGAAATCCACCAGACCTGTCTGGCGGGCGCGGCGCATGCGTTCTGAATTAAGAATACCGGTTACCTTGGCGAAGCAAGCATCGATGTCGTCATTGACGACGACATAATCATATCCGTCCCAATGGCTGATTTCCGATCTGGCGCGGGCCATACGGTCGGCCACGACTTCGGGACTGTCCGTGCCGCGGGAAGCCAGCCTGCGCTCCAGCTCGCCAATGCTGGGCGGCAGCAGGAAAACCCGCACAACGTCCACTTCCATGCGCTGATAAAGCTGCTGGGTGCCCTGCCAGTCGATATCGAAAAGATAGTCATGGCCAGTTTTAAGACCCGCTTTGAGTTCAGCCTTGGGCGTGCCGTAGAGGTGGCCGAAGACTTCTGCCCATTCGAGAAAGTCGCCTTGCTCCACCTTGCGCTCGAACGCGGCCTTGTCGACGAAGTAATAGTCCTTCCCTTCCACTTCGCCCGGCCTGATCGGGCGGGTGGTATAGGATATGGAAAGGCGGATTTCTTGATCTTCTGCAAGGATGCGCTTGGCGATGGTCGTCTTGCCCGCGCCCGAGGGGGAGGACAGGATGAACATCAGCCCGCGGCGCTGCAGGGTATCGGGATTCGGTGCAATCATGTCTGCTCTTGCGACGAGCGGGCATCGAAAATCAAGTCCGGCGCAGGGCCGGACCGGTTTTACTCTTCGGAATTCTTGTCCAGCGCCTTGTCGCCTGCCTTGCGTGCGGCGCGGCGTGACTGGCTTCTGTCGAACAGCGTCTTGGCAATCAACCCGCCGCCGACCACCAATGCGCCGGGCAGCGAACGTGTCGCGATGCGGGTCACGCCATAAGCTGCCAGCGTGTGCAGGATTGGCCGGTTTTCAACGATGGCCTTGGCCTTTGCCGGGTCGTAGCGCCGACGCAGAATTCCCTTTTCTACCGTGTGGCGCGCAAGCCTGCCGACACTGCGCAGCAACAAATCGTTGATGATGAGGTTGGTGCTGGGGTTGGGGCTAGGGCCAGCCACGTCTGTCGACGGGCCATTTACCTTGCGCGCAGCCTTGTTGAGTTTGCCTGCAGCCTTGTCGGTAATGTGTTTTTTCATCGTCGCCCCATCCTGCGCCTGCCGGCACTTCAATGCTGGCAAGCCCGGTTATTTTTTCCGGCCGAAATCGACCGTAACGACATTAGAGCCGTCTTCACTGCCAATAACGGTTTCGTCGCTGCCCTGTTCCGACAAATCATTTTCTGCATCGTCGTGAACTTCCGGTGCCATATCGGCCACGGTGGCCTGGAACTGGAGACCGAAATCCACTGCCGGATCGACAAAAGCGGTGATGGCGGAAAACGGAATATCCAGCTTAGCCGGCATCTGGTTGAAGCTGAGGCCGACTGTAAAGCCGTCTTCATCAACCCCGAGGTCCCAGAACTTGTTCTGGAGAACAATCGTCATTTCGTCGGGGAAACGTTCACGCAGGTGCTGGGGAATCGATACGCCCGGCGCCCCTGTCTTGAAGGTGATGTAGAAATGATGGTTGCCCGGCAAGGTGCTGCCATTGTTCTGGATTTCACCCAGGACACGGCCTACCACAGCGCGAAGGGCTTCCTGCACGATTTCGTCGTACGGTATCAGGCTATCTGGCGCATCGTCGCTCATATCGGGTGCTAGGTGGCGCTCAGTTGGCCTGTGGTCAAGACGGAATGAAACGGATTCCCACGAAAGCTTTATTTCAGTGCGTAGCAGAAGCTTGCGTGATGGCGCGCGTTGCGTATAGCCCGCTACCCATGCGCACAGCCAGAATAGCCCGCAATACGTCCGAAACGAAGATCGACATCGAAGTTAATCTCGATGGCGATGGCACGTATGATATTTCCACCGGAATCGGCTTTCTCGACCATATGGTCGAGCAGTTTTCCCGCCACTCGCTGATCGATGTCACGATGAAGGTGGATGGCGACCTGCATATCGACCAGCATCACACCACCGAAGACAGCGCAATTGCGCTGGGCCAGGCACTGTCACAGGCGATGGGCGACAAGGCTGGCATTGGCCGGTATGGCAGCGTCTATTCTCCGATGGATGAAACGCTGGCGCGGGTGGCGCTGGATATTTCGGGTCGCCCTTATCTGGTATGGCGCGCCGGTTTCAGCCAGGAAAAGCTGGGTGAATGGGATACAGAGCTGATTGAACACTGGTTTCATTCGGTCGCGCAGGCAGCCGGCATCACGCTGCATGTCGAACTGATTTACGGGCAGAACAATCACCATATCTGCGAAGCGATCTACAAGGGTTTTGCCCGCGCCATGCGCAACGCAGTGGAACTTGACCCTCGCAAGGGCGGCGCTGTGCCATCCACAAAGGGCCAGCTTGGTGGCTGATCCGCAGAATGACTGAGCAGGTTGCCCTGATTGATTATGGCGCCGGCAATCTCCATTCGGTCCATAATGCGCTGAAAGCGGCAGGTGCGGCACATATTGCGGTCACTGCCGACCCTGATGTGGTGCGCAAGGCCGATCGCATCGTGTTGCCGGGTGTCGGCTCGTTTGGTGCCTGTGCCAGCGGCTTGCGCGCAATCGGCGGCATGGTCGAAGCGCTGGATGAACAGGTGCGCGGCGCAGGGACACCGTTCCTGGGTATTTGCGTGGGGATGCAGCTTCTCGCCACGCGCGGGCTGGAACATGGCGTGACCCGGGGGCTGGACTGGATTGCAGGTGAAGTCCGCGCCATCGAAGTCACCGACCCCAGGATCAAGGTGCCGCATATGGGGTGGAACGATGTCGCCCTGCCTGCCCATGACCGGTCATCGGGCCTGGTGGAAGAAGGCGAAGCCTATTTCCTCCATTCCTACCATTTCATCCCTGAAGACGGGCATGATATTGCTGCCATGACAGACCATGGCGGCGGGCTCGTGGCCGCGGTTGCGCGTGACAATATCGTCGGCGTGCAATTCCACCCGGAAAAGAGCCAGTCTTACGGCCTTTCCCTGCTCACGCGTTTTCTGGAGTGGAAACCGTGACGAAATTTCTGGCATGATCGGATTTCTGGCATGATCGTTTTTCCCGCTATCGACCTGAAGCAGGGCCAGGTCGTGCGCCTTGCCGAAGGCGACATGGACCGCGCCACCATTTATGGCGATGATCCGGCAGCACAGGCCATGATCTTTGCCGAGGCAGGGGCGGAGCATCTTCATGTGGTCGATCTGGACGGTTCTTTTGCCGGGCAGGCGGAAAACCGCGCTGCCGTTGAAGCCATTGTCGAGGCATTCCCCGGCTATGTGCAACTGGGTGGCGGCATCCGCACGCGCGAGGCGGTGGAAGGATGGTTCGACCTGGGCGTGGCGCGCATCGTGATGGGCACAGCTGCGCTGAAAGACCCGCAATTCGTCAAGGACATGGCCCGCGAATATGAAGGCGGCATCGTTGTTGCGGTGGACGCGCGCGACGGCATGATTGCGACCGAAGGCTGGGCCGAAGTGTCCAATGTGCCGGTCGAGGATATGGCCCGCCGGTTTGAAGACGCAGGCGTTGCCAGCCTGCTGTTTACCGATATTGGCCGCGACGGGCTGCTGAAAGGCTGCAACATCGATGCAACGGTCGATCTGGCGCGACGCACGGATATGCCGGTCATTGCTAGCGGCGGGGTCAAGGGGCTGGATGATATTCATCTGCTGTCGATCCACGCGCACGAAGGTATCGAAGGCGTGATAACGGGCCGCGCATTATATGACGGGCGGCTGGACCTTGGGGCGGCGCTGGCCATGGCTGCGCGGGCCTAGACGGCATCATGACAGTCCGCATCCGTGTCATACCCTGTCTCGACGTGGCCAATGGCCGCGTGGTGAAGGGCGTCAATTTCGTCGATCTGAAGGATGCCGGCGACCCGGTGGAACAGGCGCAGGCCTATGATGCAGCCGGCGCTGACGAGCTGTGCTTCCTCGACATTTCGGCCAGCCATGAAGGGCGCGGAACGCTGCTCGACATGGTCCGGCGCACGGCAGAGGTCTGCTTCATGCCGCTGACAGTTGGCGGCGGGGTGCGGGCGGTTGAAGATGCCCGCGCCTTGCTGCTGGCCGGGGCTGACAAGATTGCCGTCAACAGCGCGGCTGTGGCCCGGCCCGAACTGGTCGCAGACATTGCCGACCGGTTCGGCAGCCAATGCGTAGTTGCCTCGGTCGATGCGCGCAGGAGCGGTTCCGGCTGGGAAATATTCACCCATGGCGGCAGGCGCGCAACCGGCATCGACGCGCTGGAACATGCCGAACGGCTGGCAAAGCTGGGTGCCGGCGAATTGCTGGTTACGTCGATGGACGGTGACGGCACGCAGGCAGGCTATGATCTTGAACTGACCCGCGCCATTGCCGATGCAGTGTCTGTGCCGGTTGTTGCCAGCGGCGGTGTGGGCACGCTGGACCACCTTGTTGAAGGGGTTATCGAAGGCCATGCAAGCGCGGTGCTGGCCGCATCCATCTTCCATTTCGGCACCTATACAATTGCACAGGCGCACAGTGCCTTGCGGGCTGCCGGATTGCCTGCCCGGGGCTAGCTGCAGTCCCGCTGCGGGACGCGCAGATCTTGGTTATTGCGAATTTCATCATTCGGGGCAGAGCGCACCCATGTCATCGCGCGCCTTGATCCTACTCGCTCTTTTCTATTCCACCTCGGCACAGGCTGCCGGGATCGCCGATATTCCGGAACCGAGCAATATGGCGCTGATGGCGCTGGGCATTGTCGGCATGGTGATCGGGCGCAGGGCAGCACGTTCGCGCAGTCCACATGAAGATCGTTCCGCCAAGGATTGACCGCGCAACCGCTGCCATTCATGGGTGGCGGATGGATACGCTTTCCCGTCTCGAAACCACCGTGAAACAGCGCCTCGGCGCAGACCCGGGCAGCAGCTATGTGGCCCAGCTTCATGCACGCGGCCTGCCTGTCATCGCGAGAAAACTGGGCGAAGAAGCGGTGGAGACGGTGATCGCCGCCCTTTCAGGTGACCGTGCAGAACTGGTGGGCGAGGCAGCCGACGTGCTTTTCCACCTGACCGTATTGCTGGCGGAAAAGGACATTCCGCTGGCCGATGTCATGGCTGAACTGGACCGGCGCGAAGGGACATCGGGCCTTGATGAAAAGGCTGCGCGCCAAACAGGCAGTGGGGGCCGGTAATGGCGATTGACGCAACCCATCCTTATGATGAACAGAACATCTTTGCCAAAATCCTGCGCGGCGAAATTCCGTCGACGAAGATTTACGAAGATGAATGGGCCTATGCCTTTCCCGACATCAACCCGCAGGCGCCGCTGCACATATTGGTGATCCCCAAGGGGCAATATGTCAGCTGGGATGATTTTTCCGCCTCGGCACCGGCTGAAGAAATCGCCGGTTTCATCCGTGCAGTAGGCATTGTTGCGCGTCAGCACGGGCTGGTGGAACCGGGGTATCGCCTGCTGGCCAATATCGGCGGCGATGCCGGGCAGGAAGTGCCGCATTTGCACGTCCATCTGTTCGGCGGTCAGCCATTGGGGCCGATGCTCGCTCGCAGATAATCGCGAAATCGGCACAATTGAGCGCCAAGGCAGGTCAGTCTGCATCATTGTGTTGCCCCGCGAGTCGGCGCTGCGCTAAGGGGCCGGTCTGACATGAACAAACCCCTTTTGCCTCAAGGCGGCCGTTTCGACGGGCCACTTCATCACTTTGCGGTGCGTGTATATTACGAAGACACGGATCTTTCCGGCATCGTTTATCACGCAAATTACCTGCGCTGGTTCGAACGGGCGCGATCGGACATGCTGCGAGTGCTGGAGATTGACCAGCGCGCCGCGATCGAAGCGGGCGAAGGCGCATATGCCGTTGCCGATATGCACATCCGCTATGCTCGCCCCGCCAAGCTGGATGACGATGTGCTGATCGAGAGCAGCTGCACCGAACTGCGCGCCGCATCTGTGCGGATGCACCAACGCGCATTTCGCGGTTCCGAATTGCTGGCCGAGGCGCATCTGCGTGTCGGCTTTGTCGCCCCTGATGGCAGGCCCCGCCGCCAGCCGCAGGAATGGCGCGACGCCTTTTCCCATATTCTTGCCCCGGAAGACCCAGAATGACCGACCTATCCCTGCTGGCCGCTGCCCCCGCTCTTGGCCCCGCTCTTGTCAGCGGTTCTGATCATCTGGATCCGCTCAAGCTGTTCCTCGATGCTGATATCGTGGTGCAGGTGGTGATGGCGGGCCTGCTGTTCGCCAGCGTGTGGGTATGGACCATCATCATATCCTTCAGTCTGCGCATTGCGGGCGTAAAGCGGCGTTCAGCACAGTTCGAGGATGAATTCTGGAAAGTCGATGATTTTGACGCTTTCATGAAGGAACGCGGCCGCCGCGACATTCCCTCTGCTCGTGTCGCCGCCTCGGCCATGTCCGAATGGCGCAATTCCACCCGCGGCAAGTCGCTCGACAGGGATGGCACGCGCCAACGGCTCGCCAGCGCCATGGAAAGCCAGGTCGCGCAGGAAGCGGACAGCCTGGCGGACCGGCTGAACTTCCTCGCCACTGTTGGTTCGGTCGCGCCCTTCGTCGGCCTGTTCGGCACCGTCTGGGGCATCATGAACAGCTTTTTCCAGATCGGTATGCAGCAGAACAGTTCGCTTGCCGTCGTGGCACCGGGTATTTCCGAGGCCTTGTTTGCCACCGCGATTGGCCTTTTTGCGGCTATTCCTGCCGTCATTGCCTACAACCGGTTCAGCCACAGCGTGAACGCGTTTGAATCGCGCCTGCAGCGGTTTGCCGACCGGTTCCATTCCAGCCTCAGCCGCGAGCTGGAGCGCGGCTGATGGCCATGGGTCTTTCAGGCGGCAGGTCAGGTGGCAGGCGCAGTGGCCGCGGCGGACTCCGTGCGCCCATGGCGGAAATCAACGTAACCCCCTTTGTCGACGTGATGCTGGTGCTGCTTATCATCTTCATGGTCACCGCCCCGCTGCTGGCAGCTGGCGTTCCGATCGATTTGCCGGAAAGCAGGGCCAACGCCCTCGCACCGGAACAGGACCCGGTAACGGTCAGCATTGACGGGCAGGGCTACATCTATCTCGACAATGACCGGCTGGCCGTGGGCGAACTGCCTGACCGGCTGGCCAACATCACGCCGAATGCCGATGGCAGTTTGCCGCAGGTGACCCTGCGTGCAGACCAGAGCCTTGAATACGGGCGGGTGATGGCCGTGATGGGCGAACTCAACCGTTCTGGCTTCAATGCCATTTCGCTGGTCACCAACGGTTCAGTTTCGGCCCCATAACCGGTACGATTATGGCCCTTTCTGCACTCCGTACTGATGAACGTTTCGGCCTTGGCATCGCTGTTGTGCTGCACGTGGCACTGGTGGCCGCGCTGATTTTTCAGCCGGAAGACGACAGCGTGCCGCCGATGCCGGAACGGATGACGGTGAGCCTGGCAACCGATGTGAGCCTGGCAGATACCGCGCCTGACCCGGTTGCAGAAAGCAGGGCGGCCATTGCGCCCACCATTTCGGACGATCCGCAGGCCGCACCGCCGATGGAAAAGCCAGCAGAGGCAATTCCCGCGCCGCAGCCGGTTGCAACCGCTGCACCGCCAGCAGCGCGTCCGGTGGAAAGAATGCGGCCCGACCGGCAGCAGCCAGCCAAGGCTGCGCCGCCAAAAGCTGCGCCCAAACCTGCGCCAGCAAAAGCCTCGGCGAAGCCGGCTGCCGCAAAGGCAGCGGGTGGCAGCCGGATAGGCGCTGATTTTCTTCCCGGCGCTGCTGACAGCACGGCCACGAAGGAAACGCGCGTTCCTGCCTCGCAAATCGGCGCCAGTGCCAAGGCATCTCTGGGGCAGGCTATCGCAAGGCAGTTGAAACCGCACTGGAATGCGCCGCAAGGTGTGGATGCGGAGCAATTGGTCACGATCCTGGCCTTCAACCTGAATGAAGATGGCAGTCTGGCCGGACGCCCAAGAGTGGTAAGCCAATCCGGTGTGACTGATTCGAACAGTCCGCAAAAGGAACTGCACGCAGAACGCGCTATTCGCGCCGTGCAACTGGCTGCACCGTTTGATTTGCCGCCCGAATATTACGAAGCGTGGAAGCGCGTTACCTCTTTCCGGTTCGACAGGAAGCTTTGATAGATGAAGAAATTGCTGGTTCTGTTCACATTCCTTGCTGCTGCTCCGCTGGCTGCTCAGGATCTTGGCTCCGCTCCGCCGCCTGACGGGCAGGTGGTAACCATTGAACAGGAAGGCGGCCTCACCGGCTCTGTTTCCGATGAAAGCGAATGGCAGGACCTGGGCATTGCAATTCCTGGCTTTGCGACCGACCGCGATGCGCCGACGGCCGCGAATGCCAGCGGCACTGCCGCGCTGGGCAAGGAACTGGCCCGCGTCATCACTGCCGACCTGAAAAACAACGGCCTGTTCAAGCCAGCAGGTCCTGACGGCCTGCCGCAACCGACATTCCCCCAGATTACCGCGCCTTCATGGCCCAGCTGGTCCAATCGCAGCGCCGAAATGCTGGTGCATGGCTATGTGAAGGCGGGGCCAGATGGCCGGTTGACGGTTGGCTGTTATCTCTACGATGTCGCATTGCAGAACGAACTGGTCCGTGCTGGCTGGGTTGTCCCGCCGCGTGACTGGCGCCGTGCCGCGCATAAATGCGCCGATCTGGTGTATTCTCGTCTGTCGGGTGAAAGCCCGTTCTTCGACAGCCGGATTGCCTATATTGCTGAAACCGGCCCGAAGGATAACCGCACCAAACGCCTTGCGATCATGGATTCCGATGGTGCCAACCACCGGTTCATCACCACGGGTCGTTCCACCGCGTTGACGCCGCGTTATTCGCCCGATTACCGCCGCTTGCTGTATTTAAGCTATGTCGACGGCAATCCACGCATCTATGTCTATGACATCGGCACCGGTAAACAGACGCTGGTTACGCAGAGCAGCAATCCGACCTTCGCGCCGCGCTGGTCGCCCGATGGCCGGTGGATTCTCTACTCCATGGCCATTGCCGGCAATACCGACATTTACCGCGTGCCTGCCAATGGTGGCCCCAGTGTCCGCCTGACCACCACGCCCGGCATCGACATTGGCGGATCCTATTCGCCAGACGGGCGCAAGATCGTGTTCGAAAGCGATCGTTCCGGCAGCCAGCAGATTTATGTGATGGATGCAGACGGATCAAACCAGAAACGCATCAGCTTCTTTGGCGGGCGTGCGGCCACGCCTGAATGGAGCCCGCGCGGCGACCAGATTGCCTTTACCCATATTGCAGGCGATTTCCGCATTGCGGTGATGAGCCCGTCCGGTGGCAGCCGGCGTTATCTTACCGACAGCTGGCAGGATGAAGCCCCCACCTGGGCGCCCAATGGCCGGATCGTCCAGTTCTTCCGCACGGAACGCGGTTCGGGCCGGACATCGCTGTGGCAGGTCGATCTGACTGGCCGCAACGAACGCCGCCTTGCCACCCCTGCCGATGCGTCAGACCCTGCGTGGGGTCCGATCCTGCCGTGAGTTGTGCGGCATTGCCCGCAAAATAGTATCGACCCTGCCAATACGGGGTCAAACCAGTAAGAAAGTCCAAGGAGAAGCCCATGAACCGCAATATCGTTATCGTCGCTCTTGTGACCGGCACGTTCGCGCTGGCAGGCTGCAAAACCGCTGCTCCCAAACAGTTGCCGCCGCAGCAGGCGACCACTTTGCCAGGCGAGACAGACAGCCTGCCACCTGTCGAAACCGGTGCAGCCCTGGGCACGCAAGCGCATTTTGAAAACGCCGTAAACGGCCAGAATGTCGTCTATTTCGACACCGATCGCTATAATATCGACAGTGTCGATGCAGCAGCCCTGCAGACGCAGGCGCAATATCTGATGCGCTACACCAATATCTCGGTCACGATCGAAGGCCATGCCGACGAACGCGGCACTCGCGACTACAACCTTGCACTGGGTGAACGCCGCGCCAATGCAGCCAAGAACTACCTGGTTGGCCTGGGTATTCCGGCCAGCCGGGTTGGCACTGTCAGCTATGGCAAGGAACGCCCGGTGGCGACCGGTTCGGATGAAAATTCCTGGGCCCGCAACCGCCGCGCGGTCACCGTCGTGATCAACTGATCAGCGGATACGCATCTGGCTGAACATGGATGGCGCGGCGGGGTTGCCCGCTGCGCCATTTGCATTCCACGAAAAGCTGTCATGCGGCGCTGCGGTGACGAACAGGGCAAATGCCGCCATGGTCATGACGGAAAAGGCTATGGCTGTGCCGAGCTGCTTGCTCATGATGGTAAACTCTTTTCCGTCAGAAATTGCGATCGCACCGCTTGGTGCACTGCAGCAAAATGCTTAACATCCGATTTGTTTCCCGTAAATCGAAACCTACGGTGGCGAAAATCCGCTGCAATCCCTATCATGAGACCCCTATGACCAGAAAACAGTCCTCATGGTAGGTGCCCGCAGATCAAACGACTGGGGTTTTCCCCGCTGGCGCAGCTACGGCAGCGAACAGGCGGCGACAGCGCAGCGCATCTGCGACCGTCACCTGTGTGACGAGCCTGGCCTGTGCCCAGCGCCCAAGGCATCCAACAGCCCTGACCGCTGGTATTTCTGCCAGAAACACGCCGCAGAATATAATTCGAAGTGGGACTATTTCGAAGGGCTGGACAAGGCCGAAGCCGCCGAACGCGCAGCCAATGAACAGCGCGAGAATTCCGGTTATGCCGAAGCATCCCATTATGGCTGGGCCGGTTCGGGCGATGGCAGGCGCAGCGCCGATGAAATGCGCGCATTGGAAGTGCTGGAACTGGAAGCCGATGCCGAATTCGACGCCGTGAAAAAGGCGTTTCGCGCCAAGGCAAAGCTGGTCCACCCCGATGTGAAGCCGGGTGACAAGGAAGCAGCGGCGCAATTCCAGGCCATCCAGGTGGCCTATGAAGTGCTGAAACAGGCGGAAGAACGCCGCGAATGGAAGGGCTGATTCCCTAGAAGTGGACGCTTCGCGGCGACATCTTGCCATGCTGCATCCCCAGGCATAAGACACACATTCCGGCTGCTACCAGCACCGGCTCAACATGGTGGGTCGCTCGTTTTTCCGATTTCGGGAGGGGGCTACCGATGACCAACCAATCTGCAAGGCTTGCACCTGTCGGCGATGGAGGCCGCATCCAGTCACTGGATGTGCTGCGCGGCATAGCCGTGTTCGGCATTCTGCTGATGAATATCACCGCATTCGGCCTGCTGTTTCAGGCATATGGCAATCCGCTGGTGGAAGGCGGCGCAACGGGCGCCAATCTGGCGGTCTATAAAGTCATCACCGTCATGTTCGAAGGCACGATGCGCGGCATATTTTCGCTGCTGTTCGGGGCCGGTATCGTTCTGCTGACGGAAAGAATGGAGAATGGCGGGGCAGGGCTGATGACAGCCGAAATCCATTTCCGCCGGATGGTGTGGATGCTGATATTCGGTATCATTCACTGGGCGTTGATGTTGTGGATCGGTGAAATCCTGTTTGCATATGCCATGTGCGGGCTGGTCCTGTTCAGCGTGCGCAAGGTTTCGCCGAAGCTGCAGCTGGCTGTGGCTGCCGTGTTGCTGCTGGCCGCGGCCTATATGGGCATAAAGGATTATCACGATATCCAGGATGCCAGCGTGGCTGCTGCCTCTGCAGAACATGCCAGGGCAACAGGCGCAACACTGACCGCCGACCAGTCTGCTGCGCTGGAAGGCTGGGCAGAGGTCCAGAGCCACTTCGTCCCGACAAAGGAAAATGCGGCTGAACAACGTGATTGGCACAGCGGTTCATACTGGAATGCTGTGCAGGGCCAGTTCCCCATGGCGTACGAATTCCAGTGGGCCACTATACCGCGCTGGCTGCTGACAGATATGATACCGTTCATGCTGATTGGCATGGCGTTCCTGAAGTTCGGCATATTGGGCGGGCAATTGCCTGCGCGTATTTATGCAGGGATGCTGGTGATCGGTTATGGCATCGGCATTCCGCTGGGCATTTACGAGCTTAACTTCACGCTGGCAGGCAATTTCTCGCCTGTGTCCGTGGCCGAGGCAGGGCGGACCTACCAGTTCAGCCGGCTGGCAATGGTGGTGGGCCATCTTGGCCTGTTCCTGCTGATAATCAGGCTCGGTATTTTCAAGGCCCTGCAACGAGGGCTGGCTGCTGCCGGGCAGATGGCACTGACCAATTACCTGATGCAGACCATCATCTGCACCTTCCTGTTCTATGGCTTCGGGCTCGGTCTTTATGGCCAGTTGCAACGCTATGAACTCTATTACGTGGTGCTGGCAATCTGCACTGTGGAACTGGTGTGGAGCGTCATCTGGCTGCGTTATTTCCGGTTCGGCCCGTTTGAATGGCTGTGGCGTTCGCTGACGTACTGGAAGCGCCAGCCGATGGCGCTGGATCAGAAAGGCCCGCCGCCTGCCCAAATTCTGGGGGCCACCTGACGGCAATATGAAAGGGCCAGTAAATGGCCCAAATAAAAAGGCGGCGGGAACATGGTCCCCGCCGCCTTTTCTTATGGCTGCTATGTCCTGCCGGATCAGAAGTTCACGGCAACACGTGCGTAGAGGAACCTGCCGCTGAAGCCGAAAGGCGATTGTGACGAATAGGGCAGGAACGAGTTGTTGAGGCCGTAATTTACCCCGTCAACCACGCCGAATGGCAGGCGGTCGGGATAGACATCGAACAGGTTGTTCGCGCCAACGGCCAATTCAATCGCTTCGGTCGGTTTTGCGCGAAGTTCAAGATCGGTGACCCATTTGGGGCTGAGCGTAATGTCGCCCGGTGCATCGCCCTTGCCGACGGTGATATCATCACGCTGCGGTGACGATACGCCCGATGGCAGGAAGACTTCGCCAAAGCGGTTGGTGCGTGCCGTCAGGCCAAAGATGCCGTAATCCCAGTCGAGGCCGATGTTCAGCTTGTCCTTGGGCTGGCCATCGGTGAGACGGAAGGATTCCTGCCGCGCAAACAGCCGCTGCGCGGTGAAGCCCGAGAAGACCCGGCGATCGGTGATCTTGGTATCGGTCTTGTTGTAGCCGATGGTAAGACGCACATCGCCCATACCGAAGTCCGGCAAGCGGTAGCTACCCACGATGTCGAGGCCCTGTGTGCGGGTATCGATACCGTTGATGAAGAACCGCGCCGAAGTAACGCCGGTAATCCCCGCCCCGATCAGGGTGGCGACCACGTCAGAACCGGTCAGGTTTTCTGTCAGCGTGATGCGGTCCTTGATGCGGATATTGTAATAATCCACCGTCAGGCTGAGCCCGTCGACCGGATTAAGTGCCAGGCCGCCACCGAAGTTGAGCGATTTTTCAGCATCAAGTGGCTGCGACCCGAGGGCGACTGCCACAGGCGATGCAACCGGGAAGGTGCCGACTTCGATCAGGGTGCCGCCGACATTGTTGGTCGAAGTGGTCGAGAAATATTGCTGGGCAAGGCCCGGTGCGCGGAAGCCGGTGGAAACCGAACCGCGCACTGCAATACCTTCAACCGGTTCGTAGCGAGCGGCAAATTTGCCGTTCACCGTGTTGCCGAAGTCGGAGAAGTGTTCGAACCTGCCAGCGACCTGCATGTTCAGGGCATCGGAGATGTCTGCATCCAGTTCGACATACCCAGCGATGGAATCGCGTGATGCATCGATCGCATTGTTCGGACGGAAGCCCGGGAACACCTGCGAGCCGCCTGGCGCGCCATTGGTGAAGGAATAGGGGCCGTTGATGTAGCTTTGCAGTTCGCCGGGGATGATCTTGTAGTTTTCATCCCGGTATTCGCCGCCGAATGCGAAGGAAACGCTCTTGGCAAAGCCAAGCTCGATATCCTTCTGGAGGTCGAGGTTTATCGATGTCTGGCCAGAACGCAGGCCGCCTGCATCAAACCGGCGCTGGCTGACCAGGCCGCCGAGCGAGGTGTTGAAGCTGTTCTCGACATCGTAGTTGAGGCGGTTGGTGCCATAAACAACCGACAGGTCGGTGTTGAAACCGGCCAGGTCGCCGCGAACACCGACAGCGCCCGAAATATCGCGGATTTCGCTGACAATGATCGGCAGGAAGCCGTCTGCGTAGAAGGGTAGGCCACCATTGGCATAATCGCGGTTACGCGCATCGAGCGAGCGGCGGTAGAAGCCTGCGCCATTGGCATCACGTACGCCGTAGGTGCCGAAAGCGTAGAGTTCCCAGTCGCCAATGTCGGTTCCGGCATTGACGACGAAGTTCAGATCCTTGGATTCGCCATCACCAAAACGGTGCGAATAGCGCGAAATCGTCGTTTCACGCACATCGCCTGTGCCGCTATATTGGCGGCGCACATCGGGGCCTGAACGGTTAGTTGGCGAACGGTCCTTATATTCGGCTGTAAAGTTGAGGTAGCCGGTGTCGCCAACCGGAAGGCCGATGTTGGTGGCAATGGTGTATGTTTCACCGTCACGGCGGTCGCGGTCCTGACCGGTATAGGTGATGACCGGATCGCCCGATGTGCCGGTGGTGGGGGCCACGCTGGCTACTTCGTCAACACCGCGCAATGTGGTGACATATTTGCCATATGTGGCAACCGCGCGGCCGCCCTGGCGCTTCTTCAGCTGGACGTTGATAACGCCGGCGATGGCATCCGAACCATAGAGCGAGGATGCACCGTCACGCAGCACTTCAATCTGCTCGATCGCAATGGATGGCAGCGTGTTCATGTCAACCGCCGCCGAACCGCGGCCGATCGAACCATTGAGGTTGAGCAGCGAGGACATGTGGCGGCGTTTGCCGTTAACCAGCACCAGCACCTGGTCAGGTGCGAGGCCGCGCAGTGTTGCAGGCCGCAGCGAGTCCGTGCCGTCTGTCAGCGAGGGCTGAGGAAAGTTGAAGGAAGGGACAAGATTGTTGAGCAAGCGGTTCGTTTCGGTCGAACCTGAATTCTGCAGCGCCTCGCCGCCAATCACGTCAACCGGGATGGGGCTGTCTGCAATGGTGCGGTCGGGGCGGCGTGAACCGAGAACCACGATCGTATCGCCATAATCAGCTGTCGTAACCGCGGCGTCTTCCTGTGTGTCTGCTTCCTGGGCAGCACCGGCAGACGACCATGCAAGGCATAGTGCCGAGACCGAAAGACCAAGGGCCTTGGCTGTGTGTGATGTACGCATTGTATTTCCCCACCAAATTGATGGAAGGAATCTAGAGAAAAACAGACGTAATCAAACACGCAATGCACTGTTGGCGATATAATATTAGCTACGCGTGAAATTTGTGACAGTTTTACAACAAATCGGCACCGACCAAACCAGTTAGCCGGTGCCAAATTCGTTTGTTAAATCAACCCATTTGGCCTGATCAAACCTTGCCCAGCGCCTGGTCAAAATCTGCAATCAAGTCATCGGGGTCTTCGATGCCGATCGAAATGCGGACCAGATTGTCGGTAATGCCAAGCGCAGCCTTGCGTTCATCAGGCACCGAAAGATGCGTCATGGCGGCAGGCAGGCTGGCGAGCGTTTCCGTGCCGCCCAGGCTTACAGCCAGTTTGGCAATGGTCAGATTGTCGAGGAAACGGAATGCCTCTGCCTCGCCGCCCTTGATGAACAGCGAGAAAGTGCTGCCTGCGCCTGAACAATGGCGTTCGAAAATGTCTTTCTGACGCGGATCGGAAATAAAGCCGAGATAGCCAATGCCATCGACCTTGGGGTGGTCGCGCAGGAAAGCGCAGACTTTTTCCGCATTCCGGCCCGCCCGTTCCATCCGCAGTTCCACGGTTTCAAGGCTGCGCAGCAGCATCCATGCGGTGTTGGGATCGCAGATGCCGCCCATGGTGTTGCGCAGTGCGCGCACCGGGTCCATCCATTTTTTCGCGCCGGCGATGCTGCCTGCCACAAGATCGGAATGGCCGCCGACATATTTGGTCAGCGAATAGACGACGATATCCGCGCCATTATCCAGCGGCCGCTGCCACAGCGGACCAAGGAAGGTGTTGTCGATGGCAATCGGCGGGCCGTCAGCGGGGAATGCCGCATCGCGTGCGGCGCTCATCGCTTCGATATCGACCAGCGCATTGGTCGGATTGGCCGGGCTTTCGAGGTAGATCATGGCAACCTTGCCGCCATTGCTGTCTGCCTGCGCCTTGGCTTTATCCAGAACGACATCCATTTCCTCGCGCGTCGCGCCAGCAGCAAAGTCGATATAGGTTATGCCAAACTTCGACAGCACCTTGGCGACGAAGCCTTCGGTCGCGGCATAAAGCGGGCCGGAATGGACGATGACATCGCCCTGTTCACAATAGGCCAGCAGCATCACGGTGATG
>JAHEAX010000044.1 GCA_024642525.1 Erythrobacteraceae bacterium
ATTCCTTGCGATAAGCTTCGCATAATTTGATGCCGGCAATTTTGGCGACTGCATACCATTGATTGGTCGGCTCCAGCGGGCCGGTCAGCAGGGCATCTTCGCCAATCGGCTGAGGCGCCATGCGCGGATAAATGCAGGAAGAACCGAGGAACAACAACTTGCTGCATTGCGCCTGACGCGCAGCTTCGATGATATTCGCCTCGATCATCAGATTGTCGTAGAGAAACTTCGCCGGGAAATGGTCATTCGCCGCAATCCCCCCAACCCGCGCCGCTGCCAGAAAGACCGCATCGGGCCGGTTCTTTTCAAACCAGTCCCGCACCTTTGCTTGTTCACGCAGGTCAATCTCGCGCGGGGCAGTCAGCACTTCACAATCTTCCGCCGCCAGCCGCCGCACAAGGGCTGAACCGACCATGCCGCGGTGACCCGCCACATAGACGCGTTTGCCGCTTAAGGTATAAGCGCCCGCCATCAGGCGTAACGGCTCAGTTTGACGGGATGAATATACAGCCAGTCCGCTGGAAAATTCCTACAGATCTGGTCCAGACTGCCATCCAGCAAGCCGGCATGGCGGGCCTTGTCTGCCGCATTCCACAATTCCACGCCGTGCAGGCCATCATCGTCTCTAAGCGGCGGATTTTCATCATGAAAATGGCTGTTGATAGTAAGTTCCGTGCGCACATGGTCTGCTGCCAGCGCCAGCGCGGTGGGCACGGCCACTTCGGCAAAGATGTTGAGCGCGGCAAACACGCCGCAATAATGGACGAAATCTTCCACTGCTTCTGCCGGGATGACCAGAAAGTCGGAATAGCCAGCAAGCAGCGGGTATCCCGCAGGCTGCCCGCGCAGGCTGACGGCATCCATGAAGCTTCGCTTGGCCTTTTTCATCTGGGCCAGCCGTGCAGCCAGCGTCATGTCACGCACACGCGCACCCGGCCCCGGAAACGTAATGCCCATCGCGCGAAAGCGGGCCTCCGCCGCGGCCGCATCGGGCAGTAGGGCGGCTGTATCCAGCATCCGGCTGGCACGGCGAAAGGTGGCAGCCGCTTCGCCTGCCCACGGCCATGCGTAACGCAGGGCATCAGCAGAGACGAGGTTCTTTATATAGGCTTGCCCCGGCGCCAGTTTCAGCGCCGCAATGATGTTTCCTTCATCAATTCGGGGGTTCAGCAGAAGATCGTCCGGCACCACCACATAATGGGTGATGCCCGGTTCCACCCAGTCGCGTGCGGATTGCGCCAGATGGCCTGAAAAATTGCGCCCCTGTTCCACCACGCGCGATATGCGCGGGCCAGCTTGGCTGGCAAAGGGCATGATGAAATGACGCTTTGAAAACCGGCCATCATATATCCGGTCAAGGACAGGCATGTTCGCTTCAAACCGGTGGTTGAACAGGAACAACGCCTTTACCTGTGTTTCAGCCGTGGTCATGGCATGGCGGCCAGATCATCCAGCCACGCATCGAGCAGCGGCAATTCTTCTGCGCCCACATGGCCATCTGCCACCAGCTGCGCATAGCAAGCACGCAAATTGGCTGGGATGGCATCAACCCCGCTTTCCAGTTGCAGGGCGGCCAGCGCATCACCGATGGCGCGGTTGCCCAGATAACCTGGAATCTCGTCGGCAAAATCCTTCATCAGATCATGGTCATTCCGATCCTGACTGACGGTGGCTTCGCGAAACAGGATGCTCCACCCGCAGGTCCACGCAATGCGCTGGGCGACAAAGCTGCGCCAGATGTCGGTCATGCGGAAACTGCAATGGGCAGGAAGATACAACAACGGAAAAGCAGCGCGGTAATGGACCGTGTTCTGGCTGTTATAAGGGCACCAGCTGCCTTGCCCCAGCGCCAGCCGCTTTGCCCCGCTGTCAAAATCGAATGGCAGCGCAAATGTCAGGCGGTAAATGGCATCCACATCGGGATTGGCATCGGCCAATCCCTGCTGGATGGGCGCATCCACCAGTTCCGGCAGCGGCAGTTCAGGCAGCGCATCGCGAATGGCATCCAGCGGCAGGCCGCGGGGCCAGATGGGGGATTGGCTGTAATAGCCATAAACATTGGTCCAGCCGTTGCCGGCAATCTGCGGCACGGTGATATGGCGCGGCAGCGGCTGGTAAAATGCCTCGCGCGGGAAATTGTCATCGTCAGTTTCCACGATGAAATCCGCACCCGCCCGAATGGCCACCAGATAAGCGATGTTCTTGCGCGCATAATGGCGTTCGGGGCAGATTTGCGCAAAGGCAAAGCCGGTCGCCCGTTGTGCCTCGATGCCATAATAATCGCACCCCTCCAGCGCAAAATCAGCCGGACTTTTGGTGTCGCCTGCCACCACAAAATGCAAGCCCAGTCGGGTTGTATCTGCCGCCAGTTGGCGAAGCACGGCATTGGGCGCGGAAATGGTGGTGACAGCCAGCGCTCCCCTCGCATTTTCAGCGCCAGTTCTGCCAGTTTCGATGGCGACAGTATCGATATTTGTATGGCCGCTCACGTTTCTAGCCGCCTTTCACATCAGGCGCCTGGCGCAAATGGTCGAGGTCAGCCATGGTCATTTCGCGCGCCAGCTCGCGGGCGCTTGTTTCATGTGACCAGCCCAGCTTCTCGCGCGCTTTGGTCGGATCGCCCAGCAACATGGCCACTTCTGTGGGTCGGAAATAGCGAGGGTCCACTTCCACCAGACATGCGCCAGTGGCCTTGCAATAACCCCTTTCGTCCAATCCTTCACCGCGAAATTCAATAGGTTTGCCAGCGTCTTCGAAGCACCAGCGAACGAAGTCGCGCACAGAAGTCGTCTCGCCCGTGGCCAGCACATAATCGCCCGGTTCGTCCTGCTGCAGCATCAGCCACATACCGCGTACATATTCGCGGGCGTGCCCCCAGTCGCGCATGGCATCCAGATTGCCGAGATAGAGCCTTTCCTGCCTCCCCGTCACGATGGCAGCAGCACCAAGGGTAATCTTGCGCGTCACAAAAGTTTCGCCGCGCAGGGGGCTTTCATGGTTGAACAAGATGCCGTTGGACGCGTGCATTCCGTAGGCTTCGCGGTAGTTCACAACCATCCAGTAGGCATAGAGCTTCGCCGCTGCATAGGGGCTGCGGGGGTAGAATGGCGTAGTCTCGCTCTGCGGAGTTTCCTGCGCCAATCCATAGAGTTCGGAGGTGGATGCCTGGTAAAAACGGGCTGTCTTTTCCATGCCCAGGATGCGCATGGCTTCCAACAGGCGCAAGGTGCCAAGCCCGTCGGAATTGGCGGTATATTCAGGCGTCTCGAAACTGACCTGCACATGGCTTTGCGCGGCCAGATTGTAAATTTCATGCGGCTTTGTTTCCTGCACCAGCCGGATAAGGTTGGTGGCATCAGTCATGTCGCCATAATGCAGCACGAAGCGCTGGTCCGGATCGTGCGGGTCCTGATAAATGTCCTCGATCCGCCCGGTATTGAAGGATGAAGACCGGCGCTTCAGCCCGTGCACTTCATAGCCCTTTTCCAGCAGCAACCGCGCGAGATAGGCCCCGTCCTGGCCGGTGACGCCAGTTATCAGCGCGCGTTTCGTTCGTTCGGCCAAAATCATTTTCCCTTAAAAGCCCGCAGGCTTTAGCGACCCGTCGGCCCATAGTGCAACTGCCTTGAGGCGCGGGCCATGTATCAATCCGGCACCTGCCCCATGTTCGAAGTTTTACACGCCTGAAAATGTGACTAGGGTGGGGCGAAGCCTGAAAATTTGTCGCAAGATGGCGCCGGATAATCCTGAGCATGAAGCAAGATCATCATTCACTGGAACCGGCGCAGTCGCCGCAGCGCGCGCTACTTGCGTTGCCGCTGGAACGGGGCCGGCTTCGTGCATATCTCGTCTTGCTGGTGGCGGATCTCGCGCTGCTTTATGCAGGGTTCCTGCTGGCGGGCGCGCTATATCTGCGCGAATTCCCCTCGCATGTGGCCAGCCTTGAAGCGCAGCTGCTGGCGCCGCTGTTCCTCACCATTGCGCTTTACCAGAATGTCTATGCGACCCGTTCGCTGATGGATCTGAGGTTCGTGGTGGTGCGTCTGATGCTGGCACTGGCAATCAGTTCGGCGCTGCTCATCTTCTTCACCTTCTACTTCAAGGCCACCCAGTCATTCTCGCGTATGGTCTTTACGCTGGGCCTTGGCTTCAGCTTCATGTTCATGGCTGCATTGCGGGCCATCGCCATC
>JAHEAX010000024.1 GCA_024642525.1 Erythrobacteraceae bacterium
GCATGGCTATGTTGCGGCCCGCGCAAACCTTCAGGTTCCGCTGCAGAATAAAGCTGCGCCTGCGCGCCATTGGGCCAGCTGATCCGTTTGAGCGAGGGTTCAAAGACCGGCATCCGGCGCGGCGGCGAAGTTGCCAAAATCCCGCTTTCTCCTTCCACCATCACGGCGCGCACTTCTGAAATGGAACTGCCCACCAGCGCGATGCGGGCATCGGGATTCCGCTTCGCCTGGTGGCGCACCCATTCTGCCCCGGCCCGTGTCTTGCCAAACCCGCGTCCGGCGCAGACCAGCCAGGTCTGCCAGTCACCGGGCGGGGACAATTGTTCGGAGCGTGCCCACAGCCGCCAGTGAAAACGCAGTTCATCAGCCTCGCTTTCGGACAGGCACCCGAGGAACGATCGTCGGTCATCATCATCAAGCGACAGCAGCAGCCGCAGGCGGTTAACCTGCGGCATCTTCGTCTTTCACCCTATAGGCTACGTCGTCTTCGGCGATGGAAATGGCTGCCTTTTCGCGGGCGCGCATCGCGTCCAGCTTGGCGTTGATGGATGCCAGTATCGCGTCTTCGTCATCATCGGCACGCAGGGCTTTCTGGCGGCTCACTGCCTCGCGGTGCGTGGTCAGCAGGCGGAATGCGATGGCGTTATCATATTTGCGCCGCGCTTTTGCCTTGCCGCCATCCAATTCGCCCACGCGCAGACGGCGCAGCAGGTCCATCTCCAGATTGTCATATCCCTCGCACAGGGCTTCGAACCAGAGGCTGGCAAACCCTGCATCCTCGCGCCGTGCAGAATACACGGTGCTGGTCTGAACTCCGGCCTTGCGGGCTGCGGCAGAAACATTCGAACTTTCAGCCAGCGCTGCAAGAAACGCGTCTCGCCATGCGTGATTGGTCCGGCCACGCGATGCGTCGCCAGGCGTGTTTTTCGCCATAGTCGGATTATCCGTGCTGAAGTGGAGGTCGGTAGAACCGGTCGTCCCCGACTCGGTCTATCGCGATGTTCCGTTTCTCTAACCAAAGAGCGTGACGATGTCAATAGAAAATAACCAGATCGGTTATTTATTGCAGCTTTGCACTCCGCTTCGTCATTATCGGTGCTTGCGGCTTCAATGGGCCTGCCGTAATCGCGGCCACTGATTTTCAGGAGCCGGGCCTTGCTGCGCAGACTTTACGACTGGACCATGGACAAGGCGGCCCACCGCAATGCTATCTGGTGGCTGGCGCTGTTCAGCTTCATGGAAGCAAGCTTCTTCCCCATTCCCCCGCATCCGCTGCTCGGCCTGATGTGCCTGGCAGAGCCGAAAAAGGCGATCCGCTTCGCCGCGGTGGCAACCATTGCATCTGTTGCAGGGGGGCTTCTGGGCTATGCCATTGGCTGGGGGCTGTACGACACGGTCGGAACGCAACTGCTCGGCTGGCTGGGTATGACGGAAAGTTTCCCGGTCGCAGCGTGCTATCTGCGGGAATACGGTGCTGAAATCATCATGATCAAGGGCGCAACGCCGATCCCGTTTAAATTGCTGACTATCACTGCCGGTTTTATCGGGATGAACCTTGTCACCTTCATCTTGGCCAGCATCGTCAGCCGGTCAATCAGCTTCATGATCGTGGGCGTATTATTCCGCCTGTTCGGCGCGCCGATCAAGCGGTTCATCGACAAGTATCTCGGCCTTGTCACGGCGGCTTTCATCGTGCTGGTGGTTGGCGGCTTTTTTGCAGTGACCATGCTGGAAGGCGGCGATGCCGCGGCGCAGGAAAAATGCGCCATTGCCGCTGTTGAGGCGGCGCCCGCACCCTGAACAGTTCAGCCTCGCGAGAAGCGAAGCAGCCCCTCGCGGTCAAGCACGCAGATGGTGCCATAGCCTCGCTGGATGAGGCCCATCTGCTCGAGCGAGGCCAGCACCTTGTTGGCCGTGACCCGGCTTACACCTGTCAATTCGCCCAGTTCGGCCTGGCCGACATCAATCGCCCTGTCGCTCTTGCCAGCAAGATTGGCCAATACACCAGCGATCCGTGCGCTGGCTGTCCCGCGCCGCAGCCCGGAGATGACATCGAGCATTTCCTGCAGTTCTTCGGACAATGCGCCCAGCATCCGGCGCATGGAGGGCGGGTCGGCAGCCAGCGCGGCTTCAAAATTTGCGCGGTCGATCCAGCGCAGGTCCGCAGGGCCGCGTGCCACTGCATCGACCACCCGCCGCCTGCCCGAAAAAACCGCCAGTTCGCCATAGGAATCGCCAGCGCCCAGCACGGCCAGCGCGCGGAAGCTGCCATCCACCTGGAATTGCCCCACAGTCACCCGCCCGCTTTCAATCAGCCAGAAGCCGGTCGAAGTCTCGCCCCTGTGGCTGATGATGGCCCCGCCATCGTAATGCCGCCGCGGCGCGCTTTCGCGCAGGCTCTGCTGCGTTGCCGGTTCCAGTTCGCCAAAGAGCGTCGGCGCAAGGAGCGAGCGCCCACCATCGACAACAGAATGTAAACTATCTGACATTTCTTCTGCCGATTATCGGTTATCAGCACCGGTGACAAGGGAGAGAAACTGTCATGCCATCATCGACGATTGCCATTCTTGGCATCTATCTCGGCTTTGCTGCGCTGGAGCTGTGGCGCTCGGACCTGTTCGGCAAGTCAGAGCAGACACGCGACGATGGCATTGTCGAAATTGTCAGCACTTTCGTGCTGCTGGGCCTGACCCAGCCAGCCGTGCTGTTCGGCTCGGGCGCCCTTATGGGGGTCATCGCACCAGAATGGAAAAATGCGCTCTCGGGGATCAACGTGTTCCTCGCGATTGGCCTTTTCCTGGTGCTGGACGATATGACCCAATATTGGTGGCACCGCGCATCGCACAGCTTTGCCTGGCTATACAATCTGCACCGGGCGCATCACAATGCCCGCTATATGAGCATCCGGCTCGTTTACCGGAACAACCTGTTCTATTATTTCATGATGCCGGGCATCTGGCTGTCGGGTGTGCTTATCTACATGGGCCTTGGCTGGGTCTATGCCGGTTATATCGTGGTCAAATTGCTGGTTATCATCGGCGCGCACAGCGATGTGGCCTGGGACAAGCCGCTTTATGCCATCAAATGGCTGTCGCCGGTGATGTGGGTGGTGGAACGCACCATATCCACGCCTGCAACCCACCACGCCCATCATGGCCGCCATGCGAGCGATCCGGCTGTCCAGTACAAGGGCAATTTCGGGAACCTGCTGTTCCTGTGGGATGTGATTTTCGGCACGGCGAAAATCACCCGCAGCTATCCTGTAAACTATGGCGTCGAAAATCTGCCCGATGCCACGCTGGGCCAGCAACTGGCCTGGCCCCTGTTCCCCGCAGGCAAGGAAACCGCCAAGGACTTGCCCGCAGAACCGGCCTGAACGCATATGCCCCAGGTAAAACTGCCGGGGCCCAGGATGCCTTGATTCAGACTGCCCGGTGGTGCGGGCGCATGAAAATGCGCCCGCACATAATTTTCAGATGATGCCCACCGTCTTGCCTGCGCGTTCGAACATTCCCAGAATAGTCTGCACTTCTTCCTCGCTATGTTCTGCACACAGTGAACAGCGCAGCAGGGTCATATTGGCAGGCGTTGCCGGTGGACGCGCAAGGTTGACGTAAAGGCCTTCCTTCAACAGCGCTTCCCACATCATCGCCCCACGCTCCAGATCGGGCATGATGACCGCGATGATGGCGCTTTGCGGGGTTTCGGTCCCCAGTTCAAAGCCGAGCGCTTTCAATCCGCCATGCAGTGTGCGTGAATTTTCCCACAGATGCGCCCGCTTGTCCGCAGCATGCATAAGTTTGCGGATCGACACTGCTGCTGTGGCCACTACGCTGGGCGGCAGGCTGGCAGTGAAGACATAGGGGCGGCAAACCAGCCGCATGATTTCGAACTTGGGGTGGTTGGACACGCAGAAGCCACCAACCGTGCCCACGCTCTTCGAAAATGTGCCGATCACGAAATCGACATCGTCCATCACGCCCTGTTCTTCGGCCACACCGCGGCCGTTTTCGCCGATGAACCCCATTGAATGGGCTTCATCCACCAGCACCATCGCGCCGTTTTCCTTGGCCACGCGGACCATTTCCTTGAGCGGCGCAACGTCGCCCAACATGGAATAGACGCCTTCCAGCACGACCAGCTTGCCGGCCCCTTCGGGAATACGCTTCAGTCGTTTTTCCATCGCTTCGATGTCATTGTGCTTGAACGGCACAATTTCCGCCTTGCCCATGGCGCAGCCATCCCAGATGCTGGCATGGCTATCGATATCGAGCACCACGTAATCGCCCTTGCCGGCGATGGTGCTGATGATGCCGAGATTGGCCTGGTATCCGGTGGAAAAGACCATCGCATGGTCCATCCCGTAAAATTCCTTGAGCGCGTCTTCGCATTCCTTGTGGCCCTGATAGGTGCCATTGAGAACGCGGCTGCCCGTGGTTCCGGTGCCAAAATCGGACAGGGCTTTCTTGCCCGCCTCCACCACGTCGGGGTCGAAGGTCATGCCCATGTAATTATAGGTGCCGAGCAAAATGGTATCGCGCCCGTTGCACACCGCGCGGGTCGGCGAGATCACCTTTTCCATCACCAGGCTGAACGGGTCTTCGATGCCTGCTGCCAGCAATTGTTCGCGCTGCTGAATCAGCGGATCGAATTTGCTGAACAGGTCTGCATTGGCATCATGACCGGCATTGCCCACGCTCTGCGGCTGGTCGGGCTGGCTGATACCTTCGCTCATGCGTCGTCCTGCAATTTGACCACTGCATCCACCAGCAGGCCGTAATTCTCGATTTCGGCCTGCTGGTTCATGCTGATGATGATGTCGAATTCATCTTCAATAGCGGCGACGAAATCCATCACGGTCAGGCTGTCGAATTCCAGGTCGTTGGCAAATGTGGTGCTGTCTTCGATGGTGACGCCTTTCTTGTTGAAAGGTTCGATCAGCGATCGGATCTTGGTGTCGACTGCGGCGCGATCCATGCGGGAATTTCCAATCATAAGTTACGGCGAACGAGCGCCTGCCATCCAATAGGCGATGCAATGGGCGGGGAAAAGCGGTTTGCAACACTGCTTGTCAAGGGCAAGGTCGGCTGGCAAGCCTTGATGATGCGTGAATAAGGCGGATGAACAGGCGGGCCGGGGGGCTTCGATTATGGAACAAGAAGGCGCGGAAAAAGCAGCAGCAGCGTTCGCCCCGACAGGAGTACACAAGGTGTCGTCCCGGTCATATTCCATGCACGCCATCCACATGATCCGCACGGCGCAGACCAATACGCTGACCTTGTCGCAAATGGCGGACCAGAAGGCTTCCATCCTGATGGGGGCCACATTTCTGGTATTTTCCCTGTCGGTCAGCCGGTCTTTTACAGGGTCCATGCCGCTGGCGCTTATCGTGCTGGCGTTTTTCTCCTTCCTCAGTTCACTTTGCGCAGTGATGGCTGTCATCCCTTCTGTCGGGAAACAGAAATCCGGTCCGGGCCATACGCCCAGCGCGCCGAACAAGCTGTTCTTCGGCCATTTTACCCTGATGGACGAGGAGGAATGGAAACAGAGCGTGCTGGACGAACTCCAGCATGACGAAACCGTGTTCCTGACAATGATGCACGACATCTACCAGAACGGGCAGGTGCTCCACCGCCGAAAATACCGCTTTCTCGGGATGGCCTATCGCATTTTCATCAGCGGACTGTTCATCACGCTGCTGATGTTCGGTTTCGAATTCATCCGTGCCTATTGATGCAAGGGCTTTCGCCGCGAGACGTCGCTTCAGACGCGGTTTTCGAGCAGTTCCTTCACAGCGCGCATGAACGGGCCGATCGATACTGGCTTTGACAGATAGCCTTCTGCGCCTGCACTGCGGATTTTTTCCTCGTCGCCCTTGCCGGCATAGGCCGTCACTGCAAGCACCGGCACGCGCGACAGTGTCCCATCGCGTTTCATCTGTCCGATCAGGTCCATCCCTGAAATATTCGGCAGCTGGATATCCATGATCACAAGGTCGGGATCGAAGGCCCGCGCGCCGTTCAGCGCCAGTTCCCCGTCAGCACAAGGTTCCACCACGAAACCGCTTGCTTTCAGAACATCGCAGAACAATTTCCGGTTTAGGTCGTTATCCTCGACAACGAGGATTCTCTTTGCCACTGCTTCCATAGTGGTGGGCCCAGTAGCATTGGGCTCTATCACAGGGGCTGCTCCTTTGGTTTCATCGCCGCGCTCTAAGACTCCAGCAGGATACTGACAATTACACAAGATCACCAATCCCCCGAACATCATTCCGGCGACCCGGAAGCATTGGCGCTGACAGCGCTGGCCTGGGTGCTGGCGGATCCTGCGCGGGCAGAGCGTCTTCTGTCGCTTACAGGCCTCACGCCCGATGTGCTGCGCGATAATCTGACCGACCGCCCGGTATTGGCCGCCGTGCTGGAATTCCTTGTCAACCACGAACCCGATCTTGTGCTGGCGGCTGATGCGCTGAACGTCGAACCTGCTACACTGGTTGCGGCACATGAAAGCCTGGCCCGATGATGCCGGCCGCGCCCTTTAACACCCGAACGAGAATGACCATATGAGCAGGCCCCTGATTATTTCCGATTGCGACGAAGTGCTGCTGCACATGGTCGCACCGTTTCGCGACTGGCTGGATGAAAGCCACGGTGTCACTTTCAGGATGGAAGGGAATAATTTTGCCAATGCCATGCGCTGGCAAGATAGCGGCGAACCTGTGGGAGAGCGGGACATCTGGCGCCTGCTGGGCGGTTTCTTCGATACAGAAATGAGCCGGCAGAAGCCGATCGAAGGGGCCATTGCAGGTATCCAGAGCCTGTCGGCCCATGCCGATGTCGTCATCCTGACCAATCTGACGGACGAGCGGCAGGAACGCCGCCGCGAACAATTGGCAGATCATGGCCTCGATGTGCGGGTGTTCACCAACCAGGGGCCGAAGGGGCCTGCGCTGGCAGCAATCATGGATGAATATAATCCAAGCCGCGCAATCTTCATCGACGATTTGCCGCAGCACCATAAGTCCGTTGCCGACATGGTGCCTCATGTGCAGCGCCTGCATCTGTGCGGCGAACCGATGCTGTCACCCCATATCGATTGCGCGCATGAAGCGGGCGATGCCCATGCGCGGATAGACCGCTGGGCCGAGGCAACGCCATGGCTGCTGGATAGATTGCTGCGGGAGAATGCAGAATGAGCGTGGAAGCAAGACTGGCTGAACTGGGAATAATCCTGCCCGAGGCCGCTGCACCTGTCGCCAGCTATGTGCCGGTCGTGGTGCAGGGCAACATGGCCTATGTTTCGGGCCAACTGCCATTTGTCGACGGCAAGCTGGTAACCGGCCGGTTGGGCGAAGATGTTTCGCTGGAAAATGGCACCGCGGCTGCACGCGCTTGCGGCATGATGATACTGGCCCAGATCAAGGCGGCGCTTATCCCGCTCGACCGGGTTGAACGTATCGTCAAGTTGGGCGCTTTCATCAGTTCGACGCCAGATTTTGCAGACCAGCCCAAGGTTGCCAATGGCGCGTCGGAACTGATGTTTGACGTATTTGGAGATGCTGGACGCCATGCGCGCAGCGCGGTTGGCGTTCCGGTGCTGCCGTTGAATGCCGCAGTAGAGGTGGACGCGATCATTGCTCTTGCGGCTGATTGACCAATGGCGCGCGCCGCCGCCAGCGGCGAAGCGCATCGGCTGGCTGGGCGAATGGACCTATGCCCACCGCGGCCTGCACAATGCCAATGTGCCTGAAAACAGCCCCGCCGCCTTTGCCGGTGCGATTGAACAGGGGCTGGGGATTGAATGCGATGTCCAGCGCAGCGCCGACAGCCGTGCAATGGTTTTCCATGACTGGGATCTTGACCGGCTGACGGCGAGAACAGGGCCTGTTGCCGCCCTGAAGGCAGAGGAAATCGAGAAGATTGCCCTGCCGTGTGATGGCGGCGCCATCCCGACGCTGGAACGGTTTCTGGATCAGGTCGGCGGGCGGGTGCCGGTACTGATCGAAATCAAGAGCCGGAAGGACAAACGCATCCTGCCCATCTGTCTTGCAGTCCACCGCGCGCTGGACGGGTACCGCGGCAAATGCGCGATCATGAGCTTTGATCCGCGAGTGTCGCAGTGGTTTGCACGCCATTCGGGAAATACCGTTCGCGGGCTGGTGGTGACAGAGGAAGGCACAAAAACCGTTATAGGGCGCATCAGGCGGCACATTTCGTTGTGGATCGCCCGGCCTGATTTTCTTGCCTATGACATTCGCGATCTGCCCAGCAGTTTTGCAGCTGCGCAGCGCCGCCGCGGCCTGCCGGTTTTGAGCTGGACCGTGCGCAGCCCGGGGCATCTTGAAACCATTGCCGGAAATGCTGATGCGCCCATTGCCGAAGGGGAAGGCATAGTCCTTTCAGGAGCAGCGCAGGCGTGAGCGATGCATCGCTGATTGCCCGGGTCATGCCGTCTGTCGGCGCGATCCCGCGCGAGGTGTGGGATGGGCTGGCAGGCGATGACAACCCGTTTATATCGCATGATTTTCTGACTGCGCTTGAAGATTCCGGCAGTGTCGGCCCGGGCACGGGATGGGACCCTGCGCCGATCGTGATCGAAGATGCCTCCGGCACGCCGATGGGCGCATTGCCATCCTATGCCAAGGGCCACAGCCAGGGCGAATATGTGTTTGACCATGCCTGGGCCGATGCATGGCAGCGCGCGGGTGGCAGCTATTATCCCAAATTGCAGATTGCCGCGCCGTTTACGCCTGCAACTGGTCCGCGCATCCTGACGCGCCATGCAGCCTACGGCGTGCCGCTGCTGCGGGCTGCCGAACAATTATGCGCCAGCAACAATCTCTCGTCGGCCCATGCCACCTTCGTGGATCCGGCCCAGATGCCTGTTTTCGAAGAAGCGGGCTGGCTGGCGCGCAGCGATATCCAGTTTCACTGGACCAATCGGGATTATGCCGATTTCGAGGATTTCCTGGGCGCATTGGCATCGCGCAAACGCAAGGCCATCCGCAGGGAACGTGCGGCGGCAGTGCAGGGGCTGACGTTCCGCCATCTTTCCGGGGCTGAAATCACCGAAAGCCACTGGGACGCATTCTGGATTTTCTACCAGGACACAGGGTCGCGAAAATGGGGCGCACCCTATCTGACGCGCGAGGCATTTTCGCTGCTGGGCCAGCGCATGGCTGACCGGATATTGCTGATGCTGGCCTTTGATGGCGACGTGCCGGTGGCAGGCGCGATCAATTTCATTGGCGGTTCGGCTCTCTACGGCCGCTATTGGGGCTGCACACAGGACCGGCCTTTCCTGCATTTCGAACTTTGCTATTATCAGGCGATCGACGCTGCCATCGCTCGCGGACTTTCGCGGGTGGAGGCAGGTGCGCAAGGACCGCACAAGCTGGCCCGCGGTTATGAACCGGTACAGACCTGGTCCGCGCACTGGATTGCCGATCCGGGATTTCGCGCTGCTGTGTCCGATTATCTCGAACGCGAGCGTGAAGGGATCAAGGCGGACCAGATGTTCCTTGGCGAAAGAACGCCGTTCAGGAAAGACTAGCCGCCATTTCCGGCTGGCTGGAAGGTTCAGGCAGCCTTGCGAATGCCGGATTTCAGCCATTCACGTGCGCGGCGCTGTGCTTCGGCGATTTCGCGAGCGGTCATTTCATCGGAAACATCTGCACGGCACCAGGCAGCTTCTTCATGGCCGTTTACAGCGGCAAGGTTAAACCACTTGTGTGCTTCGATCAGATCGCAGTTTACACCGTGGCTGCCGGTCGAATAGACCACGCCAAGATCGTAATAGGCGGATACATCGCCCGTGGCTGCTGCTGCGAAGCAATTGGCGACCATCAGATCGGCGGTATTGATATCGGCGACTGTTGCGGCGTTTTCTTCGATAACCGTCAGTTTCATGTCTATTCCCCCCTTAAGGCGACCCCCTTGTCGCCGGTGAGGAAGGTTTCACCCCTGCATGGTCAACAAATGGTTAACGCAGACGTGAATTTCTTTAACCATAAACCGTGAAATTGTTCGGCTCTGCTTAATTCTGTGCACTCTATTGGCATAGTAGGGATTGCCGCTTGTGCGGCCCAAGGTGCCCGACTATAGGGCCGCGAACGGTCGACAGAAAGCCGCCGGAAAAATCCGGGGCAGCCTTCGCAGGCGGATCTTGTTGTAATGTTCCGATTTGAGAGGATCAGATGGCCACTGTGGCAGCCGACGACATAGAAAAGCTTGAAAAAGCACGTAAATCTCTCGCGCCCGAATATGTGCCGAGCGATGACGAACCCTATATGGGTGAAGCACAGCAGAATTATTTCAGGATGCTGTTGCTCGAATGGAAGCGTTCGATTCACAATGCGTCGAGCGCAACACTCCAGTCCCTTCAGGATGGCCCCATCCGCGAAGCTGACCTGAATGACCGTGCTTCCAGCGAAACTGACTGGAGCATCGAACTCAGGACACGTGACCGCCAACGCAAGCTTATTTCCAAAATCGATTCCGCTTTGCGGCGGATTGACGAAGGCGAATATGGCTATTGCGAAGTCACAGGCGACCCGATTGGCCTCAAGCGCCTGATCGCGCGGCCCGTCGCCACCATGACGGTGGAAGCCCAGGAAGCGCATGAACGCCGCGAGAAAATCTCCCGCGACGACTGATTGAAGCAATTTTTGCCTACAACAGGCTTAAATCTTCATTAGCCAATTGTGTGGTAGCAAGCCTTTCACTTCGCATATCGAAATGCGTGGGATCGCAACTGCATTAATTCAATCGAGGCGAAAGGTCAGGTCCGCATAATGTCCGGTGTCGAAACCCGTAACATTACCCGCGACTCGCTTTTGCTGCTGGCGGAAGCCCGGATTGACGGCGCTTCGGAAAATTTCCGTATCAAGGTGCGCAACCTGTCAACTGGTGGAATGATGGCAGAAGGCCATTTGCCGGTTGTTCCGGGCAATCATCTGCAAATCAATCTTCGCAATATCGGCTGGGTGCCGGGCGCTGTTGCTTGGGTCCAGGGCGATCGTTGCGGCATTGCCTTCAACCATGAAATTGATCCCAGGCGTGTTCGCAGCACTGTTGCTGCACCTGATGACCGGCAGGTTTTCATACCTTCGCCAAGAAGCGCCCATCCCAAGGTGCAGGCTGACCCGTCAGGCATTCGAAAAATCTGAATGCTTCTGCCCGATTGGGCATAATCGCTCCTGACCCGGCGTGGACAAGCTGCTAGGCAACTTGTCGATGAAACGGTCCTGTTGCCTTGCTGCTGTGTGTTGCGCGCTCCTGTCGCTGGCGGCTTGCGGCAGCGGCAGCGATGACAAGGTGGTCGATGTTGCCTTCATCGGCAGCACGGATGCGATGTTCGATACATCGCAGCGCCTTGCGCCTGTCGGGCAGGAAATCCGCGCAGCTACGTCTGAAGGCCTCGTCGCCATGGACGAATTTGGCGAAGTGGTGCCTGCACTGGCGGAACGCTGGATCGTCACTGAAGATGGCCTGAGTTACATTTTCCGCCTGCGCGATTCGCAATGGGCAGATGGCACGCCCATGACCGGCCAGAATGTCCGCAATGAAATGCAGCGCAATCTGCGCGCCCTGCGCGGCACATCGCTGGGCCTCGATCTGGCCAAGATTTCCGAAATTATCCCGATGACAGGCCGCGTGGTGGAAATCCGGTTGGACAGCCCGATGCCCCAATTCCTGCAATTGCTGGCCCAGCCCGAACTCGGCCTGCGTCGCAGCGGGCAGGGAACTGGCCCGATGAAGCTGCAGCGTGTCGATGATGTTGCGCTGCTTGACCCGCTTCCCCCCGAAGCGCGCGGGATGCCTGCCGATGAAAACTGGGAATCGCGCGTTCGGCAGGTCCGCGTCAATGCCTATGCTGCGCCCGATGCAGTAGAGGCCTTCAACAATGGCGATGCGGATATCGTCATGAACGGGACGCTGGCTAGCCTGCCTTTGGCCGATACCGGCCCGCTATCACGCGGCACGGTCCGCCTGGATGGCGCGCTTGGCCTGTTCGGGCTGCAAGTCGTGAACGAAAACGGCCTGCTGGGCGATCCCGTCCGGCGCGAGGCGATTGCCATGGCAATTGACCGCAGCAGCCTGCTTGCGCCCTTCAATATTGGCGGCTGGGTGCCGACCACGCGCATTGTCGCACCCGATCTGCCGGGCGATCAGGGCGCGATAGGCGAACGCTGGGCCGATATGTCGCTGGAACAACGCCAGGCAGAGGCCGCGCGCCGGCTTGGCCCCGCAGCGCGCACGCCGGGCGGCGCTTCGCTTGCCATTTCCTTGCCAGCAGGGCCGGGGTCGGATCTGCTTTACAGGGAATTGGCGAGAGACCTTGCTGCTGTCGGAATTCGGCTGGTGCGCGCGAAGCAGGGGCAGAAGGCCGATTTGGCACTGGTGGACAGGCTGGCCCGCTATGCCGATGCGCGTTGGTTTCTTAACCAGTTCAACTGCACCTTGAAACGGGGTGTTTGTTCGGCCCAGGCCGATGCACTCATTCGTGAAGCGGACCGAACTCGGGATGCCTTGCAAACCGCAGCCCTGCTGGCCGAAGCAGAAGCGGAACTGACGGCAGCCAATGCCTTCATCCCCCTTGGCGCGCCCATCCGCTGGTCGCTGGTGCGCGGCAATGTGGATGGCTTTTCGGAAAACCGCTGGGGCCTCCATCCCTTGTTCCCGATGGCCTTACGCCCCATGTGACACAATGCGCGGCCACAATGCTGCGCCCTTTATTGTCGCAAGGATTACCAGATGGACGATCGCCTCCGCCCGATTCAAAAGGCAGACCGGATGAATAGCGGCTCTGCCGAACGGATGGGTTTCGAACTGCCGATGGGTTCAGACCCTGTGTCTGTTCGCAAGCGCCTCGAGGCTATGGAGCAATTGCTGGAACGCAGCTTCACCATCCCCGGCGTGAATTATCCGGTCGGGCTCGATTCGATTGTCGGCCTCGTTCCGGTTCTGGGTGATCTGGTGACGGCGGCCATGGGCGGATACATGGTTTGGGAAGCCAAGAATTTGGGTATGCCCAAATGGAAACTGTGGCGCATGGCTGGCAATGTCGCCTTCGATACCGCGCTGGGTGCCATTCCTCTGGTGGGCGATGCCTTCGACCTTGTTTTCCGTTCGAACACCCGCAACCTCAAGATCGTGAAGAAGCATCTCGACAAGCATCATCCATCTTCGCGGGTGATCGATAGCTAGCGACCGGCGACAGCAGTTCCAAAGCCCGGGGTTTTGCGTCTATAGGCTTGCCCCATGGCACGTGATGTAACCTATTCCGGATATCTTGATCTCGAGCGGATCCTGTCGGCGCAGCACCTTTCATCGGGCGCGCATGACGAAATGCTATTCATCGTCGTCCATCAGGCGAGCGAACTGTGGCTCAAGCTGTGCCTGCATGAACTGCAGGCCGCGCGCGAACATATCGTGCGGGATGACCTGCGGCCGGCATTCAAGATGCTCGCACGTGTGGCGCGCGCGCAGAACCAGTTGATCCACAGCTGGGAAGTGCTTTCCACCATGACCCCGCATGATTATTCGCAGCTGCGGCCGCATCTCGGCACATCTTCAGGTTTTCAGTCGGCCCAATACCGGCTGATGGAATTCCTGCTGGGCGGCCGCAACCCCGATATGGTGACCATTCACGAAGCAACGCCTGAAGTGGCAGAGATGCTGCGCGCCGAAATGAACCGGGCCAGCCTCTATGACGAATCCATTCGCCTGCTGGCGCGGCGCGGCTTCAACATCCCGGCCGAAATTGTGGAACGCCAGACAGACGCGCCGTGGAAGGCTTCTGCAGAAGTGGAAGCAGCATGGGCGCAGATTTACCGCTCTCCCGATAAATATTGGGACTTGTACGAACTGGCGGAAAAGCTGGTCGACCTTGAATATCATTTCCAGCGTTGGCGTTTTGGCCATCTCAAGACGGTGGAACGCATCATCGGTTTCAAACGCGGCACCGGCGGCACAGCAGGGGTGTCTTACCTTGAAGGCGTGCTGAAACAGGTGTTCTTCCCCGAACTGCTTTCGGTCAGAACGGCGATATGAGCCTGCGCATCTGGGATATTTCGCAGCGCCTGCGCGCTGGCTTGCCGGTCTGGCCCGGCGATACCGAATTTGCCCACAATGCCACGTGGAACATGGGCGATGGGTCGCCGGTCAACGTGTCGGCGCTTACCTTGTCGACGCATAGCGGCACCCATGCCGATGCCCCGCTGCATTATTCCGCAGATGGCGCTGATATCGCGCAGGTCGATCTTGATGCCTATCTTGGCGAATGCCTGGTGGTGGACGCGCGCCGTGCCGGCGCGACGATCCAGCCTGATGACCTGCCAGAAACGGGCAATGCGCAGCGGGTTCTGTTTCGCACTTACGAAACGTTTCCGCATGACCAGTGGGACGAGAAATTCACCGCCATTTCCCCTGCCACCATCCGATTGCTGTCAGATCGCGGCGTGAAACTGGTGGGGATCGATACGCCTTCGCTCGACCCGCAGGATTCAAAAACCATGGACGCGCATAATGCGGTGCTGGCCGCCGACATGCGTATCCTGGAAGGGCTGGTGTTGGATGATGTTGCGCCCGGCCAATACGAACTTATCGCCCTGCCAATGCCCATCGCAGGCGCCGATGCATCACCTGTGAGAGCAATTCTGAGAGAGCTTGCGCGATGACGCTGAAAGAAGCACGCCAGCGCGATGCAGCTGACAAATTGCGCGCCTATCGCAGCAGGTTCCATCTGCCCGAAGGTGTGATCTACCTTGATGGCAATTCGCTTGGACCCTTGCCGGTGGCAACGCCGGGCCGGATTGAAGAGGTGGTGCGCAGCGAATGGGGCCAGGGACTGATCCGGAGCTGGAATGATGCCGACTGGATAGGCTATCCCCAGCGCGTAGGTGCCAAGATTGCAGGCCTCATCGGGGCCGCGCCGGATGAAGTGATCGCCTGCGATACGGTGTCGGTAAACCTGTTCAAACTGATTGGTGCAGCGCTGGCCATGCAGCCGTCTCGCAAGGTCATCCTGTCTGAACCGGGCAATTTTCCGACCGACCTTTACATGATTGCCGGGTTGGAAGCGCAGGGCCTTGCCACGCGCCGCCTCGCCCAGCCGGACGAAATCGAAGCCGCATTGGATGGCGAAGTCGCACTGCTGATGCTGACCCATGTGCATTACAAATCAGGCCGCACGCATGACATGGTACGCCTTACGAAAGCGGCGCATGATGCAGGCGTGCTGGTGCTGTGGGACCTGTCGCATAGCGGCGGCGCGCTGCCGGTTGATCTCAATGGCTGCAATGCTGACTTTGCCGTCGGCTGCGGCTATAAATATCTAAATGGCGGGCCTGGCGCGCCGGCTTATGCCTTTGTGGCGAAGCGCCATCATGACAGGCTGCAACAGCCGCTGACCGGCTGGATGGGCCACGCACAGCCCTTCGCATTCGACGATGATTATACCCCGGCACCGGGTGTTGACCGCTTGC
>JAHEAX010000003.1 GCA_024642525.1 Erythrobacteraceae bacterium
GCGGCATCCAGTGGAAGATGCCGCAAGAGAATGGCGCGGCTGTTCCGTCTGTCCTGGATCGCACCGGAGATCGTGGATGCGATCCTGGCCGGTCGGCAGCTAGGGTTTCTCAGTCCTAATGCCCTTCTCGCGGCCGACTTGCCATTGGACTGGCCGGGACAGAAGGCTGCGCTCGGCTTCGGCTAAGCCAAGGTAAGTGGGGTCTGTAAATCGGCCTCCTGAGACTGAGGCCGGAAATCCCCCACAAACGCTCTAGTCTGCCAGTCTCAAGACCCCACATGAATTGTTGCGCGCGCCAAAGGCCGCAGAAACGCGGGCCTCACAGGCGCTCTGGGCTGAGCGCGCCAGAAGTCTGGCGATTTTGGGAGTGAGTGGTGCCGCTTAGGTGACTCGAACACCTGACCCCATCATTACGAATGATGTGCTCTACCAACTGAGCTAAAGCGGCCCTGCACGCTGCGGGTGGCAGCGGCTGAAAATGGAGGCCCGAGCCGGAATCGAACCGGCGTGCGAGGATTTGCAGTCCCCTACGTAACCACTCCGCCATCGGGCCATTCCTTTTACGCATCGCTGCCAGCGGCATTGAATTGCAAAGGAAGCGGCCCCCTAGCGCCTCGCGCGGGGCAAGGCAATCCGCTTGTTCGAAATTGCTTTGCATAATCCCGAACGGGGCTGGCCTTGCGACAAAGTTTCGTTATGAAACCTTCGGATGACCATTGGACAACTGATCGAGCCCATAACCGCGCAAGGCGGCAAGATATCGCTTCCCGCGGCAACGCAGTGGATGCAGGGGCGGACATTGTATGGCGGTGCATCAGCCGTAATTGCCTATGCCGCTGCAACCCGTGGCTTCCCTGACCTGCCGCCGCTGCGCGCCGCGCAGATCGGTTTTGTGGCCCCTGTCGGCACTGATATGGAATTGCGGACAGAAATGATTCGCCAGGGGCGTAATGTTGCCCAGCTGCGCAGCGATATTCTGTGCGAAGGCAAGGTGGCGTTGACCGCATTCTGGCTGTTCGGGACAGAGCGTGAGCCAAATGGCCGCTTTCCCGCGCCGCCGCCAGTTCGTGATGCAGGTGTGCCGGAAGATTGCGCGGATGCATTTTCCCAGCACGGGCCAGACTTCCTGCGCAACAATTATGAAGTGCGCTACACCGCTGACCGGGTGGGTGCGGGCGAGCCACTGGTGCGCCGGTGGGTGCGCCTGCGCGAGGGATCGGACCTCGACCCTGTTTCGGAAATAATCCTGATGGGTGACACTTTACCCCCATCTGCCGTGCGCCTGATGGAGCGGCGCGGGCCGATCAGTTCGATCAACTGGTCGTTCAATATTCTCGACCCGGAACCAACCACACGCGATGGCTGGTGGTTGGCAGAAACTGCCAGCGACCATGCCGACCACGGATATTCGAGCGAGCGGCTGCGGATGTGGAACACCGCGGGAGTTCAGGTCACATCCGGCATCCAGTCAGTGGCGATTTTTGGCTGATCGCAGCCGGTGAGGGTCAGACGTCTGTAAATTTGGCTGGCCGCTTGGCCATGCCTGCCATTACAGCCTCTATCTGGTTGGGTGTGCGCATGATGGCGTGTTGCTCAATGCTTTCTTCCATCAGCAGATCGTCGGTTGAACGGTCCTGCATGGCGTTCGAAAGACGCTTTGCCGCCCTGATTGCATGCGGATTACGCGAGGCGATTTCATGTGCAATCGCCGTGGCGCGTGCGTGCGGGTCTTCATCCTGGAAAGTCGCAAGGCCCATCGAAACCGCTTCTTCGCCGCTGAAAATCCGGTTGGTATAAACCAGCTCTCGCAGGACATCGTCGCGCACCAGCCCGCGCCACAACGCATATCCGCCCATGTCCGGCACGAGGCCCCATTTGAGTTCCATGATGGCCATGCGCGCATCGGGCGCCGCAATGCGGATATCCGCGCCGCTGGCAATCTGCATACCGCCGCCAAAGCAGACGCCGTGGATGGCAGCGATGACCGGCACCGGCAGTTTGCGCCACTGGGTGGCGACCTGCTGGAACTTGTTGGAATTGCCGAATGTGCGTTCCGTCAGGCTCGGTTCGTCAGGCGAAGGCTGCCGACCGAAACTGGCCGTGTCGAGCCCGGCGCAGAATGATTTCCCCTCGCCCGACAGCACCACGACCCGCAGGCCCTTGGTTTTCTGGAGGACATGGCCTGCCTCGATGATGCGGTCGAACATTTCCGGGTCGAGCGCATTCATCTTGTCGCCGCGCACAAGGCGCACCTGCGCTACGCCATGTTCATCCATCGTAATCGAAACGCGGTCATTCTGAGGGAAATTCATCTGCATCACCTGTAAATCCTGCTTCGCGATCATCGTTGCCCAAGCGGAGGTAGCTGTCCAGATATTGTTGCAGCCGGGGCGGGCCATCGTCGCGGCGCAGGACCGGCGATGCATCCGCGTCGAGCAGATATCCCGCAGGTACCGTCACGATCAGCCAGCTGAGGCCATAGACATGGAGCTTTGCACGAAGCCTGGCGATATGCACTTCGACCCGGTTCGTTTCGGGATGATGGTCGATCCGCCACACTTCTGCCAGCAAGCGCCGGCGCGACAGCGGCTGGCCTGCACATTCTGCCAGCCGCCAGAATAATTCGAACTCGCGCGGGTGCAGGCGCAGCCAGCGGCCTTCAATGCTGCCATCGCGATGAAACAGGTCGAGCATGACAGGGCCGGCGCGAAAATGGCGCGGCATCATCTCGGCCCCGGCAAGAAAAGATGCGCGACCCATCCGGTTCAGCCGGACGGACAGGGGCGACAAGCCCAGTGGTGGAATATCACAACAGCCGGCCCGACTGCATGCTGTAGATTTCAGCCTTGGTAACGATGAGGTGATCGAGCAGCGCCATGCCCAGCGCCGCCGCCAGCCGCCTCACTCGGTCGGTCGAGCGGATGTCGTCAACGCTCGGCCGGCAGATGCCTGACGGGTGGTTGTGGGCAAGGATAAAACCGCGCGCATCGGCGGCAAGCGCTTTGCCGAACAGATTGCGCGCGCTGGTGACTGCGCTGTGCGGCAGGCCTGCCACCAGTGTTTCATCCGTCAGATAATATCCGGCCGAATCGAAATAGGTCACATGAAGACGTTCTTCATTGGCCCCTTCGAAATGCGTACGGAGGAATTTGAGGAATTCCGGATTGGCAAAGGGCGCGGCAGACGGAAGTCTTTCGTGCTGCGCCCATCCGTTTATCGCGGGGTGTTCAAGGCGCCCGGTGATTGCGCGGAAGGCCTGCGCCATTCCCTGTAAGGGCCATAGAGCCCGAGGCGCTTTCGGTGCATCAACAACCCAAGGGCCAGAACCGAAATCTGAAAATAGGACGGGAGAATGTAGAGGATCGCATAGGCAATGGGGGACATCGCCTCGGTCATCTCGCGCGCCAGATGGGCGCTCAGCGCGATCAGTTGCAGGCCTGCAATCCATAGCGTGTACATCCGGTTGGCGCGCAGGGCGATTACGACCAGCGCAATGGTTGCTGCAAGATCGAGACCGGCATGGAAGATATCGACCGATGCCAGCGTGACCCCTTTGTGCAGGATGAGATGGTAGCACCGGTCAGCTGTGAACATGCCCAGGATGACGAGGGCGGTGGCGCGTTCCGGACCGCCACCTTTCCCAATCGCCAGCGCGCAGACCACCGCCATCAAAACAAATTGGATGACGGATCGGTTGTCCAGTATCAGCTGAAGCATGGCGCCTTCATCAAGGTTTATCCCGCGTCGTGCAGGGTAAGGGCCTGCATTGCCGGCGTGGGCATGGCATCAAGCGCGCTTGGCTCGATAATGGTGGGAATGTCTTCATCAGGGCCGGCCCGTTCACGCGCGACCTTGCTCAATTCGTCATGCACGCGCAGCAGGCTGGTCGACATGGACAGCGCCTGCTGTTCCGCCTGGTTCAGCCGCATGATGGCCCGTTGGCCTGCGTCGAGCGGGATATCGGGATTCTGGCGTGCCAGGATCATGGCCTGCTTCAGCTTGGCACAGGCCAGCATGGCTTCATCGGAAAGGGCTTCTGCCTCGCGCATCAGCTTGCGGATATTAAGCGCATCCGCACGTATCTGGGTTGTCATCGAAATGTCTCCGGAAAACTCCGGGCGTGTCCGGGCTCAACCGGCAGTGCCCTGGCTATCTACGGGGACGGAAGCCTTGCCATCCAGCACCTCGCTTAGGGAAAGCGCCGCCGAAACGACCAGGACCACTGCGGCAATCATGCCAAAGGCGAGCCCGACCATGACAGCGAGACGGTAAAGGACGGCATTGTCACCGTCGAGCGCCCCGAAGACGACCACCGGTTCGATATCGTGTGCCCAAAGCGCATCGCGTGCGACCACATGGGCATCGGACACTCGGATCGAACCGGGGTCATCCCGGATCGACTGCTGGGCCAGAATGTCCAGTTCAGGCAGCTGCTTATTGCTGTATGCAACATTTCTGAAGGGGGTCTCTGCATCTTCCCCCTCGACACCATTCTCTTCGGCAGGCTCGCTGATTCTGAATTTTTCGACCAGCTCATTAAGGCTGGAAGCACCGTAAATGGTCTTCAATGCGCGGATATGCTGGTTGATGCGGGTTTCGGACACACCCATTTCACCGGCGATCAGCTTGATAGGCTGCCGCCGGTCGATGCCTTCCATTACGGCGCGCTGCTTTTCGGTCAGCGCCCGGGTGCCCTCGCCGATCAAAGAATGTTCCTTTCCCATTCACCAGCCTTGGTAGGTCATGCCTCGCGATTCGGCAAATTCCTACGCGGCTGGAAACAGGCTAGGCACTGATAAGCAATGTAAAAACCATTGACCGGCCCCAGCCACCCGAAGTTCAGCCAGCCGAAGTTCAGCCACCCGCAGTTCAGGTGACCGAGGCCAGATATCTTTTCACATTGCGTGCTGCCTGTCGCAGCCGCTGTTCATTTTCCACCATGGCGATGCGGACGAAGCCTTCGCCTTCCTCGCCATATCCGACGCCCGGTGCCACGGCGACTTCGGCGTGTTCCAGCAATTGCTTCGAAAATTCGAGGCTGCCCATGGATTTCAAGGCAGGCGGAAGCGGTGCCCATGCAAACATGGATGCAGGTGGCGGCGGAATGTCCCATCCAGCCCTTCCGAATGCCTCGACCATGACATCGCGCCGTTTGTGATACAGCAGGCGATTGCTTTCAACGATGTCCTGCGGCCCGTTCAGCGCCGCGCAGGCTGCTGCCTGGATCGGGGTGAATGCGCCATAATCGAGATAGCTTTTAACCCGTGTCATCGCTGCAATCAGCGCCCTGTTTCCCACGGCAAAACCCATGCGCCAACCGGCCATGGAATAGGTCTTGGACATGGAGGTGAATTCCACCGCGACATCTTTCGCGCCGGGCACCTGCATGATTGAAGGGGTAGGATTGCCGTCAAAATACAGTTCGGAATAGGCAAGATCGGACAGCACCCAGACTTCGTTTTCCTTCGCCCAGGCCACCAGTCGTTCGTAAAACGCCAGGTCAACCACTTCGGCCGTGGGATTGGACGGGTAATTCACCACCAGCACGCTGGGGCGCGGCACGGTGAAGGCCATCGCATTGTCGAGCGCACGCCAGTAATCTTCATTGGGCGTGGTCGGCACCGAACGGATGGTCGCCCCTGCAATGATGAAGCCGAATGTATGGATCGGGTATGACGGGTTGGGTGCCAGCACCACGTCACCGGGCGCGGTGATGGCATTGGCAAGGCTGGCCAGCCCTTCCTTGGACCCCATGGTCACCACCACTTCTGTTTCCGGGTCGAGATCGACCCCGAAGCGCCGACCATAGTAATTGGCCTGTGCCCGCCGCAAGCCGGGGATGCCGCGCGACTGGGAATAGCCGTGCGCGGTCGGCTTGCGCGCCACTTCGCACAGCTTGTCGATGACATGGGCTGGCGGCGGCTGGTCCGGGTTGCCCATGCCAAGGTCAATGATATCCCTGCCTTCACGCCGGGCCGCGTGACGCAGGCCGTTCACTTCGGCGATCACGTAAGGTGGCAGGCGCTTCATGCGGTAGAAATCGGTATCCATTGTATCCCTTGGTGTGTGTTAGGGCGGTTTGCCCGGGCAAGTTGTGTGTTCGAAGCCTGATTATCAGAGAAGCAATAATTGCATAGGTGCAATCGCTCTCGCGCAATCCTATAAGGCAAAGACACCCTTCAAGGTACGTCCACGATGTGCCGCGCACAACAAGACGAGAGGCCAGACATGGCAGGCGCCAGCAAACCCAGCGATCCGTTCAGCGAATTGATGCAAACCCAGGCAGAGCAGATGCAGTCGTTTTTCAGCCAGATGGTGCCCGGCACTGCGGGCGTAATGCCGACTGACACCAGCATGGCGCAATGGGGCGAAGTCGCAACCAGGCTGCAAACCATGTGGGCCGATTTCCAGTCATCGCAGCAAGTAGAAACAAATCCTATCACCGCGATGTTCGACCCGACGCAGTGGCTGGGCATGGCACAGGAATGGTATGCGAAGATGCCCCTGGCAGACCCCGCGCGCCAGAAGCAGATGTGGGATGACAGTGTCGAACTGTGGCAATCCGTGCTTGGCCAGTACCGCATTGGTGATGATGGAGAACTGGACGAGGAAAGCACTCCCGAACTGCCCCGCAAGGACCGCCGCTTTGCCGATCCGCGGTGGAAGAACCAGCCGGTCTTCGCTTTGATCCACCAGACGTATCTGATGCTGGCAGAACGCATGAATGCAATGGTCGACGAAATCGACGGCATTGATGCGGCCAAGCGCGAGCAATTGCGCTTTGCAACAGGTGCGATGATCGAGGCGCTAAGCCCGGCCAATTTCCCGGCAACCAACCCGATCGTGCTTGAGCGCACGCTGGAAAGCGGAGGCGAAAACCTGGTAAAGGGTATGGAACACCTGATGTCCGACCTGAAGCGCGGACAGTTGACCCACACCGATACCGATGCATTCAAGCTGGGCGAAAACATCGCCGTCACGCCGGGCAAGGTGATCCATGAAACCGAGCTTTACCAGCTGATCCAATACAGCCCTGTGACAGAAGAAGTGCTGGAAACCCCGCTGGTGATTTTCCCGCCGTGGATCAACCGCTTCTATATTCTCGACCTTAATCCCAAGAAGAGTTTCATTCGCTGGGCTGTCGAACAAGGCGTGTCGACTTTCGTCGTCAGCTGGAAATCGGCCGATGCGTCGATGAAGGATATTGTATGGGACGATTACATCCGCGCGCAGATGGATGCGATCGACCATGTAAGGGCACGGCTGAAGGTAAAGTCCGTCCACACCATCGGTTATTGCGTTGCAGGCACCACCCTTGCCGCCACGCTGGCGATACTGGCCCGCCGCGGCGAGGCAGACAAGGTAAAGAGTGCCACCTTCTTCACAGCGCAGGTCGATTTCGAGAAAGCAGGCGAGCTTCTGCACTTTGTCGATGATACGCAGATCAAGGCGATCGAGAACATGGCCACTGACGGCTATCTCGACGGGCGCGTAATGGCGGCCACCTTTAATCTGCTGCGGGGCACTGATCTCATCTGGAATTATGTGATCAACAACTACCTGCTGGGCGAGGATTATCCCGCGTTCGATCTGCTTCACTGGAACGGCGATGTCACCAACCTGCCGGCCAAGTGGCACAAGAGCTATCTGATTGACCTTTATCGCGACAACCGCCTGGTGGTGCCTGATTCCATGTCTGCCGATGGAACCCCGATTGATCTCACCAGGGTCAAGACGCCGTGCTACATCCAGGCTGGCAAGGAAGACCACATCGCCCCAGCCGCCAGCGTGTGGCGGGTGATGGACCAGTTTTCAGGGCCGATGCGCTTCGTGCTTGCCGGGTCCGGCCATATTGCCGGGGTGGTGAACCCGCCCGATGCCAACAAGTATCAATACTGGCTCAACGACAAGGATGTCTCGACGCTGGAAGAATTCGTTGCGGGTGCGGTGGAACACAAGGGCAGCTGGTGGCCGGACTGGATCGAATGGCTGAACCAGCAAGATAGCGCCAAAGTGCCCACCAAAGGCAAGCGCAAGCCCGGTGAAAAAGGCGATACGGTCATCGAAGATGCGCCAGGCCGTTATGTAATGGCCCGATAAACACTTCATTAAGAAGCGAATTTCTGGATTTTGCTGCACTGCACAAAAATCCTTGACTTCCATGCTGCAATGCCTATTTTGTGCACTGCAACATAAAGCTCGTTTGGACGGGCATTGGAAGCACAAGGATTTTTATCATGGCTGATCAGGCCGCAAGCAAGATCGATGCAGCAACCGAAAAGGCATATGCCGATGCTGCTGCAAAGAATGTCGAAGCTGCAAAGGCTCCGGCAAAGAAGGCAGACGAGACCGTCAGCGTTGCTGCTGTGGCCCAAGCTGTCGAAGCAGAACCCAAGCCAGTGGCAACAAAGGCCGTTGCAGCAAAGCCTGCACGCAAGCCTGCTGCCAAGCGCAAGGCACCTGCCAGGAAAGTAGCGGCCAAGAAGGTCGTCGCCAAGAAAACTGCCGCGAAGCCCGCAGCACGCAAGACCGCTGCCGTTCGCAAGACTGCCGCTCCGGCAAAGACCAAGACAACAATTCGCAAGGAAACCATCATGACCAAGGCTAAAGAAACCACCGCCGATTACACCGCACAGGTCAAGGAAGGCTTCGCAGAACTTCAGACCCGCGCCAAGACCGCTTACGAAAAGGGCACCGTGCTCGCTTCGGAAATGGGTGAATTCAGCAAGCAGAACGTTGAAGCTGTTGTCGAAGCAGGCAAGATCCTGGCTGCCGGCATGCAGGACATGGCCAAGAGCTACGCTGAAGAAGGCAAGGCCGCTGTTGCGACCATTTCTTCCGACGCCAAGGAAATCGCTGCTGTGAAGTCGCCTACCGAATTCGCACAGCTGCAGAGCAAGATTGCCAGCCGCAACTTCGACGCGACCGTGGCAACTGTTTCGAAGACCACCGAAGCATGGGTCAAGCTGGCCAATGAAGCCTTCGCGCCGATCTCCAGCCGCGTAAGCGTTGCCATGGACAAGGTCCGCAAGGCAGCTTGAAGCCATCTTGCCCCACGCGGGCAGGAAGGCGCTGATCACCGGACTTATTGACCGGTGAAGCAAGATAAAGCGGGTCGGACGGTTAATTCCGTCCGGCCCGTTTGCTTTTATTTCCCTGTGCCGTGCCTGTTTCACGATGGAACAGGGTTAATCGACCAGCCAAATTGCGTGCACCATCTTGCACAGTGGGAACCCGATACGATATTACCTGCGCCATGACAGTCCGATCGCATCATACCTACGCCGAACTTTTCACGGTCCGCGCATCCGAAAAAGCACCGGGTGATGGCGATGGTGAAGGCCAGGTCGGCATCGCCACCAAGACGCAGACCAAGACCAAGAAGCCGAGCCAGTACAAGGTTCTGCTGCTGAATGACGATTACACGCCCATGGAATTCGTGGTGATGGTGCTGAAGCGGTTTTTCCGCATGGACATCGACCAGGCAACCAGGGTGATGCTGCACGTGCACCAGAAGGGTGTCGGCATTTGCGGCGTGTTTTCCTATGAAGTTGCCGAAACCAAGGTGAATGAAGTGATGGATTTCGCCCGGCAGAACCAGCACCCGCTGCAATGCACGCTGGAAAAGGCATAGCCCCTGTAATCTGCTCACCCGTCTGACTGAAACGGCGCTGTGCCAACAGGGGGCATGACCGCCAGCGATTTTCGCGCTAAGGGCGCGCAACACCTTTGGAAAACCGGCAGGCTGCGCGACCTTGTTCAAAATTATCCCCGCCATTGACCGGTATATATTGCGACTGGTGATCGTGCCCATGCTGGGCGTGTTCGTGCTGGCCGCATCGCTCCTCATCCTCGACAAGATGCTGCGCCTGTTCGACTTTGTCGCAACAGAAGGCGGGCCGGTTGGCGTTGTCTTCAAGATGCTGGCCAGCCTGATTCCCGAATATGCCAGCCTCGCCATTCCGCTTGGGCTGCTGCTCGGCATCCTGCTGGCTTTCCGCAAACTGGCCACCACCAGCGAGCTGGACGTGCTGCGCGCCGTGGGCCTTGGCTATGGCCGCCTGCTGCGCATTCCCTATATCATCACGCTGGTTCTGGTCGGCCTTAACGTGGCGCTTGTCTTCTACGTCCAGCCGCTCAGCCGGTATTATTACGAACAGCTGGAATATGAACTGCGGTCCGGCGCGCTTGGCGCGTCGATCAAGGTGGGCGAATTCACCACTCTGGCTGATCGCACGGCACTCAGGATCGAGGAAAGCCGCAACGAAGGCCGCCAACTGATCGGCATTTTTGCGCGCGTTGCCAACAGCAAGGGGCAAGTGCTGTCCATCTCTGCACGGGAAGGCAATTTCCTCGCGACGTCAGACAACCCCGACACCATTATCCTGCGCCTGACCGATGGCACCATCGTGCAGGACATGGGCGGACCGGGTCAGGCAAAATCAACGCCGCGCGTGCTCAGCTTTACCCGGCATGACCTGCCGATAGATTTGCCCGCGATGGAGAAATTCCGTCAGCGCGGCGATGCCGAACGCGAATATATCCTGCCCGAACTGCTCCGCATCGGGTGGAGCCCCGATGGCACCGAAACCCAGCGCGATGCTAGCCAGGCCAGCTTCAACTTCCGCATGGTCGAAGTGGTAATGATGCTGCTGATGCCGCTATTGGCCGTGGCTCTTGCCATTCCGCCCAAGCGATCGACATCGGCGCTGGGCGTGTTTGTTTCCATCGTGATGGTCGTCGCCTATCACAAGGTGAACGAATACGGGCAGGACTTTGCCACGCTGGGCCGCGCCGATCCGGTGTTGGCGCTGTGGGGGCCATTTGCCGTCTTTGCCGCGCTGATTATCTGGATGTATTACCGCGTGGCCTATGTGCCGGGCGGGCAGGCAATCGGCGCGCTGGAAAGCGGTTCTGCCAAAATTTCCAAAAAAGTGCGCAAGCTGTTTCGGCGCAAGCGCCGCCGTTTCGAACCTGCCATGGATGATGATGGCAATTTGCAACCGGAGGCAGCGCAATAAGCCATGCAGCTCGATTTTTTCCCTTCGCGCACGCTGACGTTCTATCTGGCCAAACTGTTCGCTGTGCGCATCATTGCCATGCTGGCAGTGCTGGTGCTGGTGCTCATGTCCCTCGACCTGCTCAGCACCAGCGGCGAAATTCTGGGTGCGCCGGGCAATGGCCAGGCTCAGCTGTGGACCTATGTGACCTTGCGCGTGCCGCAGCTAATCGCGCGGTTCCTGCCTTATTCCGTTCTGCTCGCCACCATCATTTCGCTCGTCACGCTGAACCAGAACAGCGAAGTGGTGGCGATGAAGGCAGCCGGCCTGTCTGCGCATCAGGTATTGGCGCCATTGCTGCTGACCGCAGCAGTGGTTTCGCTCATCAGCTTCACCTTCAACGAACGCGTTGTAACCCGCGCCACGGCGACGCTGAAGGCATGGGAAAACAATGATTTTGGCCCTGTCCCGCAGGATTCCGGCATTAAGTCCAACGTCTATCTGGTGGATGGCGACAATATTCTCGCGGCCAGTTCCATCACAGGGGCAGGCGCATCGACGCAAATGAACGGCGTGACCTGGTACAAACGAAACGAAGGCGGCATCCTGTCCGAACAGGTCCGCGCCGCGAAAGCTGTCTATGCCGGCCCCGGCTGGGAACTGCAGGATGCGACCCGTTTCGAAGTCCAGACCGCCGATACCACCCGGCTGGACCGGATCGTGGTGGCCAAGGGCCTGACGCCTGAACAGATCGAACTCGATAGCATTGATGCCGATGCGCAAAGCTTCTGGAAATTGTCCGGTTCCATCGCGGATTACGAAGCCGCTGGCCGCCGCACCACGGAATTGCGGGCCAAGTGGTGGCACAAGATTTCAGGTCCGCTGTCCGCATTTCTGATGCCTCTGCTGGGTGCGGTTGCGGCGTTTGGACTTGCCCGATCAGGCCAGCTTTTCGTCCGTGCCATCATCGGCATGGGCCTTGGCTTTGCCTATTTCGTGGTCGACAATGCGGCGCTGGCTATGGGTAATTTCGGCGGATATCCGCCCTTCCTGGCTGCATGGGCACCGTTCTTCCTGTTCCTGCTGATCGGTGAAACCGTTCTCATCCGGACAGAAGAGTGACACCGGCCGCATGGTCGCTGCGCCTGGCACGGCCGGAAGATGCAGCCAGCCTGCCCGCGATCGAACGTTCTGCCGCACAGCTTTTCAGGACAGACCCCGAACTCACCTATCTGGCCGATGCGCCGGGTATTTCCGAAGCGCGGCATCGCGTGTTGATTGGCAAAGGCCGATGCCTGGTGGCGCTTCAGTCTGGCCAGATAACCGGATTTCTGAGCGCCCGCAGTTTTGGCCGCGAAATTCACATCGAGGAAATGTCTGTCCTTGCATCCAGCCAGAGGTCGGGAATTGGCGCAGGCCTGATGCGCGCGGCGATGGTCGATGCGCGCAATTCCGGCTTTCAGGCCATAACGCTGACGACATTTTCCGACATTGCATGGAATGCACCGTTCTATGCCCGCCTTGGCTTTGTCGAGGTGGAGGACATTTCTGCCCACGCAAGGCTGGCGCAATTGCTGGAAAAGGAAGCGGCAGCGGGCCTGCCGCCTGCCCGCCGGATTGCGATGATCCGCTTTCTCGAAAGCTGAGAGCAGCGGAGCATTAGGGAACAAAATCGGCTGGGCTGCGTCTTGCCCTCAACCGATTAAAGGAGTTCATCATGAAGAAAACCGCCCTGATTCTTGCCATGCCCGCGCTGCTGTCGCTGGCCGCTTGCGCTGATAATGACGCTGCCGGTGAAGCCGATGCTGCTGCAACCGCGGCAGACACAACCACCGCTGCGATGCCGGCAGAAGGCACCGCTGCAATTGTAACCGACGGCGAAACCGTGACCACCGCAAATGGCGACCGCGTGACCATCGATGCCAATGGCGTTAATGCCGACATCACCGATGGCGACACACGGGTACGCGCCAATGTGGATGGCAATCCGTCAATCACGGTCGAGACTGAATAAACCGCGCCTGACCGGCGTTCCAGACAAATGCGAAGGGGCGGTCCGGCAACGGGCTGCCCCTTCGCACGGGTTGGTCAGCCAATGTTAAGCGACAGGTCTATATTGCAGCGCAGCATAATGCCCTGTAACGGGCTAGAACTCGCGCTTGTGGCGCAGACGGCATCGGCCTGCTATGGGCCTGTCACCAATATTTCAGGAAATTGACCGTGTCCCAGACCCAACCCGCAGCCAGCAATAAGGCAGACAGCGCCGATCAGAGCGATCTCCCGTTCTGGAAGCGTAGCCATTATCTCGACCGGATGACGCTGGGCCAGCTGATTGTGGCCTATTTCCAGCATTATACCATTATCACCTATCTGGGCCTTGTGGCCCTGTGTGTGGTGGCCTTCACCTTCTACCCGGCCAGTTTCTGGGGCACCGTTTTTTCGGCAGCGGCAGCATTCTTTGTCTATCCGCTGGTGTGGCACCTGCTGCACCAATATGTGCTGCACGGCCAATGGATGTGGAAGTCCAAGTGGCTTTCGCCCACGTGGAAGCGCATCCATTATGACCATCACCAGGACCCGAACGAGCTGAATGTCCTGTTCGGCGCATTGCACACCACCGTGCCAACCATTGCCATTGCGACCCTGCCCGTGGGCTGGTTGATCGCAGGACCAGGCGGCGCGCTGACCGCCTTTGCAGCGGGCCTCCTGACCACCTGCTATTATGAATTCATGCACTGCATCCAGCATCTGGCGTTCAAGCCGAAATGGGCGTGGGTCCAGCATATGAAGCAGCGTCACAACGAACATCACTATTTCGATGAAACGGGCAATTTCGGCATCACCAACTATGGCTGGGACCGCCTTCTCGGCACATTTTACGAAAAGAAGGAACGCCCCAAGCGTTCGCCCAGCGTGTTCAATCTTGGCTATAATGAAGAAGTCGCCAAGACCTACCCTTGGGTGAAGGAACTGTCCGGCGGCATCGCCAGCGGCCACCCGCGCCGCCGTGCGATGGGCAAGGAAAGCCAGTCCTGATCACCTTCTGAGCGGTTGTGAATGCATTCCACGGGTGGGGACTTTGGATAATGGGTGAAATTTCCGTCACGCCGATTTCGGCGGCAAACAAGCGGGACCGGGCGCGATTTGTCGATCTGGGCCGGAAGTTTTCCGACAAGGTCCCGCACTTCGTACCGCAATTGCGGTCCGAGCAGATGGAACTGGTCAACCCTGCGAAAAACCCGTTTTTCGAACACGCCCGCGTCCAACTGTTCATCGCGACGCGAGACGGGCAGGACGTAGGCCGGATTTCAGCCCATATCGACGAACTGGCGCTGACCATTCCGGCTGACCAGGGCATGGGCCCTGGAACCGGTATGTTCGGATATTATGATGCCGTGGACGAAGCCGTGGGCGATGCCTTGCTCAAGACCGCCGAGGATTGGCTGCGCGAACAGGGTATGACCAAGGTGCTGGGGCCGATCTCGCTTTCCATCTGGGAAGAACCGGGCCTGCTGGTGAAGGGCCATGACCATTCGCCCATGCTGATGATGGGCCACCATCCAGCCCATTACCAGGCATGGATCGAAGCGGCAGGCTATGTGCCTGTAAAATCGCTTTATACCTATGATTTGCCGATCAAGGACTACTTCCCGCCGCTGGTCCAGCGGATCGTCAAATCGGGCGAGCGCAATGACCGGATCAAAATCCGGCCAGTCGACAAGTCCCGCTTTGAAGATGAAGTGCGGATAATCCTTGGTATTCTGAATGATGCATGGTCGGGCAATTGGGGTTTTGTACCCTTTACCGAGCGCGAGATTTCCTACGCAGCCAGGAAAATGCTTCCGCTGATTCATCCTGAACTGGTGCGGATTGCAGAGCTTGACGGGCGACCGGTCGCCTTCATGATCACTTTCCCCGACATCAACGAGGCATTGGAGCAAACAGGCGGCAAACTGTTCCCCTTCGGCTGGCTCAAACTGCTGCGCTGGGTCCGTCGCCCTCGCGGCAAGCATATGCGTGTTCCGCTGATGGGCGTGCTTAAGGAATATCACAATTCGCGGCTCGCCAGCCAACTGGCTTTCATGATGATCGAGCTCATCCGCCAGGATGCAGTGGGCACCTTTGGCGCGACCCGCGCCGAAATCGGCTGGATTCTCGATGACAACCAGGGAATGGTCGCCATCGCAGAAACAATCGGCAGCAACATAAACCGCGAATATCTGATCTATTCAAAACCGCTTTGACGCAGCAGCCCCACGGTCTGTGGCGCAACAGCCACGCATAGGGTAAAAGGATACCGGCGGCGGGAACCCATCGGCATGGGCCGACGTTCACATTCGGGAACCCGGCGCTTTGTCGGCACGTCCGGAGTTTGTGTCTATGGTCAGCATTGCAGGAAACAAGGCACCAGCCGGTTTTCGCAGAATCCTGGTGGTCGAGGACGACGCCTTGCTGGCGATGTCTATCGAACAGGCTCTGATCGATGCAGGCGCAGGTGAAGTTATCCTGTGCAGTTCAACCGAAGAGGCACTCGCCTCGCTACGCGAACATCGGCCCGATGCAATGGTTCTCGATGTTCATCTGGCAGATCGCGACGATGGCTGGGCATTGGCCGAACTGGTCAACGAAGTTGGCCCTCGTCCGCCGCGCATAGTGTTTTCGACAGGCGCGCCGCAGGATATCCCGCAGGCCATTGCCGAACTGGGTTCCGTGCTCGAAAAACCGTATGACCCGGCTGACCTGATTGAAGCAATCCGCGGGCCTGAACGTCGCGGGCTTTTCTCCCTGCTGCGCAAATCCTGAACAGTCTTGAAGCAACCCAAGTCTGAAACGCTGAGCCATCGCGCAGGTTAATCCCTTGCGCGATTACGCCCGCTTGCAGCTACTCCGTCTGCCCATTCCTAACGAAAAAAGGGCCTCCGCTCTTCTGATGAGCGGAGGCCCTTCGGGATCGTATCACAGCCGTTTGGACGGGAGGGGGGGTCTCGGCGGTGATAAGACCATAATGCCCGGCAGGAAAAGCGGTTCCCGCGACGCCAAAAAAATTGCAAAAAAATATTTGCTCCCCCTCTGACCAGTCTGACAGTGACGTTGAAACGCCGATCAGTGTGGGGCCTAGGCTGGTCCCGCGCGGCCGCCCGAACCATTTGGGCATCGGCAGGCTGCCTGCCGCTTGCAAAAATAATCATGTCTGTCACGACAAACCGGAACCATCGCGCCGCGCACGCGTTAAAACCGCGCGAAACATAGGGAAGGGTTACCATGTCACTTGGTGAACAGGTCGCTACAAATTTACCGTATCTGCGCCGTTATGCGCGTGCACTCACTGGCTCTCAGGCAACGGGCGATGCATTCGTCCGGGCAACGCTTGAAGCCGCATTGGCCGATGAAGAACTGAAGGCTTCGCTCGAACAGGGGCGTGTTCCGCTCTACCGGGCGTTCAACAAGGTATGGTCCAGCGCCTATCTGGAAGTGGACCAGGCATCATCGCAGGGTTCCGACCATGAAGATGCAGCCAATGCCCGTCTCAGGTCGATCACACCGCTTAACCGGCAGGCTTTGCTGCTGACAACGCTGGAAGACTTCAGCATCGATCAGGCAGCCGAAATCATGGACCTCGATACCGGCGACGTGGAATCGCTCGTGCAGGAAGCTGTCGAGGAAATCGACCGCGAATCCACCACCAGCGTTCTCATCATTGAAGACGAACCGCTCATCTCGATGCAGCTTGAAGACCTCGTCTCCTCGCTGGGTCATGAAATCTGCGGGACTGCCGCAACGCGGACGCAGGCACAGGAAGTGGTTGCAGAACGCACTCCCGGTCTGGTCCTTGCCGATATCCAGCTGGCTGACGGTTCCTCGGGCCTCGATGCGGTCGACGATATCCTTGCCATTGGCAGCGTGCCTGTCATCTTCATCACTGCCTATCCGGAACGCCTGCTGACAGGTGACCGGCCGGAACCGACCTATCTGGTTACCAAGCCTTTCCAGGAATCGACAGTGCGCGCTGCCATCAGCCAGGCACTGTTCTTCGGATCGAGCCGCCCGCTGGCATGATGCAGATCATCTGACCTGTCGGGTTGGTCCGGCATGAAAATAGCAAGGGCTCGCCAGAAATGGCGGGCCCTTTCGTTTTGCCGGTTCGTGCAGCGTCGACGTGATTGCAGCGGCGCTGCTATCCGTCCGGATGGCGGGATCTCAGCGCTTCGCCCGCATGGCGAAATCGCTTGGCGTGCGGATCGGCACGGTGATGACGCAGCGCACGCCAGATGGGTTGAAATCAAGCTCGACAGGATTCTTCAACTCATGTGCCACGATCTTCTCGATCAGATCCGTGCCGAAACCGCGCACACGGTCCTGCTTCACAGGCGGGCCATCAGCTTCCTGCCACACGACACGGGCAAAACCGTCATCATGCGTCCAGTTGACGCTGACCTTGCCGCCAGCGGCCGACAGTGCGCCATATTTGGCGGCATTAGTGGCAAGTTCGTGGATAGCCAGGCCAAGCGACAGCGCCTCGTTAGGGGCCAGATCCACATCAGGCCCATCGATGGAGGTGACACCGCCATTGCCTTGCGCATAAGGTGCCAGTTCCGCTTCGATCACGGCCTTGACCGGGGTTGTCCCCCATTCCGACTGGGTCAGCAAATCGTGCGTGGCAGACAGGGCACGAATGCGTCCGTCGATCCCTTCCGCAAAATCATCCAGCGATGTGGTGCGGCGGCGGGTCATGGCGATAATCGAAAGCACATTGGCCAGCGTATTCTTGACCCTGTGGTTTAATTCGCGCGTCAGTGAATTGCGGATCGAATTCTGTTCGTGCAACCAGATGAGCGAAGCACGGTCTTCCAGCGCTTGCTGCGCCAGCAGGCGTGACATCAGCATCAGCAGGCTGGCCACCAGCGCGCCGAAGATAAGCGTTGCCATGGATAGCTGGGACAAAACGCCGCTGCGGGCAGATTCCACCAGCAAGTTCATCGGATGGTTCGCGACCATCACCGGTTCCGAAACCGCATCGCCGGCAACAGAGCCAAGCGGCACTTCGGCCAACAGATTGGCATCGGAAATCTCGCCATCATAAAGACGGATGCCCGCCTTGCCGCGCCCTTCCAGTTCCAGCGCCGACTGGAGGAAATCCTGCGCGTTGAAGGGGCTGTAGATGAAGCCTTTCAATTCACGCTTGATCGCGCCACTACGGAAAACGGGCATATAGATAAGAAAGCCAGCTTCATTATTTGATCCGTCCTGCCGCAACACGATTTTGCCGCTGGCCGTCGGACGCAAATCCTGCACTGCCTTGTCCATTGCGAATTTGCGGACATCTTCGGAATACATATCGAAGCCGAGAGCACGCCTGTTGCGCATCGTATCAGGCTGGAGAAATGTGACAGGAACGACCAGCCTGCTGCTGCCGTCGGGCACTGGATGGACTTTGGTGAAACCGGTCAGGTTCGATTGAAGTTCACTTTCGAACCGGGCAAGATCATTGGGGCGCACGGCCTCTGCCCAACCGATGCCGCCGCCGCCGCGATAATCTGTATCCAGACGTAATTCGTTCACAAAACGCCGGAAAAGCGGGCCTTCAACCTCGTCCACCGTGGCCAGCAAGGCTGCCCCTGCCCGCAGATAGGATGAACTGGAACTGCCGCGCCGTTCGATCGCAGATGCCACGGCCTGTGCAGTTTCTCGCAGCCGCGCCCTGTCTCGCTGGCTCTCCCCGCGCTCGATTGCATAGACGCTGAGCGCAGTAATCGAAGCGATCAACAGGAAGATTGCGAGCGGGACCGCGCGCGGATAATCCACGAGCAGCCGCCGTGCCCGCCTCTCCCGATTTTCCGCCCGTTCCAAGGTTTGCTGGCCTTCCTGTGACGCCGTAGCACCGGTCGTCTATAACTAATGTCTCACGCAGGGAACCAAAGAAGCGCATCTTCGTTCCCCGTTACACTAAGGTATTTCATCTTCCGCGCCACGGGGTCACGGCGCGCGTACGATCAGGGATTTTTTAGCAACACATGACGTCCGATAAGAACAAGAAATCCGAGAAAGGTTCGGAAAGCAAGAAAATGACTGGCGAGCAACAACGCCCGGAATGGGCTAACGGCTTGCGCCAACTGTACGATTCCGTCGTGGAAGAACCGCTTCCTGACAGTTTCAAAGACCTTTTGGCGAAGCTGGACAAGAAGTCCTGATGGCTGACGAAGTCCGTACGGCCTCGGAAAAGGCCGATTTCAAACGCGAATTGACGGATGTCGTCCCGCACCTGCGTGCATTTGCGCGCGGTCTGTGCGGCCGTCCGGACATGGCCGACGACCTGGTGCAGGAAACCATGCTGAAGGCATGGGCTGCGCAGGACAGGTTCGAACCAGGCACATCCATGCGAGCATGGACCTTTGTTATTCTGCGCAATGCCTATCTCACCGATATGCGCCGTAACCGCTTCCGCGGTGAGTATGATGAAAACGTCGCCGAACGCATCCTGACCGCACCGGCAGGACAGGAAGAACCAATCCATCTATCCGACATGCACCGCGCATTGCTGACCTTGCCGCCCGAACGGCGCGAGGCGCTGCTTCTCGTGGGCGCTGGTGGCTTTTCCTATGAAGAAGCAGCCAGCATTTGTGGCTGCGCTGTCGGCACCATCAAGAGCCGGGTCGGGCGTGCCCGATCCGCACTTAATTCCATGATGGAAGATGGCGATATTCCCCAGCGGTCAGTCAATGATGCGACTGCGCATCGGGCCATCCTGCAGGAACTGGACATGGTGGCAGCCGGCAACGGAATCGCGTCGAAAGACTGATCCAGGCTTGCCGGATAATATCCGCTTGAAAATCCGCCTGACCGGTGCATCTGTTGTGTTCGCATGGCAGTGTGGCGTGATGACGCGCAGGTGCAACAAGGACGTTCGATGACAGGTGAAGCCCCTTCCTCCGATCGCCCGATGGCCGCAGAACCTGCGGCCACTGCAGACAGCGCGCCTCCGCGCCGGAGAATGGCATTTGCCGAACAGGAATTGCGCCTGATCTCGGCCTTGGTGCTGCTGCTGGGTGCGGGATTTTTCCTTGCCCTGCCGTTCGTGCTTTCGATCGGCTCGGTAGTTTTCCTGCCCGTGGTCACAGCGCTTGTCCTCACTATCATGTTGTCCCCACTGGCGGACAAGCTGGCGGCATGGGGCCTGCCAAACACGCTGGCCTCGATTGTATCGCTGCTTTCGTTTTTTGCTGTCCTGGTGCTGGCGCTGGCGCTGATCCTCCAGCCAGCGGTTGACCTGTTTGACCGCGTACCGGCCATGGCAGAAAAGGTCGGCGAGCGTTTTTCCGAATTCCAGGCAGAATTTGCGTGGATATCGATCACTAACGAACGGCTTGCAGAGGCAACCGGCCAATCGAGCGGGCGCGAAGTGGTGCTGGCCAGCCCATCTGTCATACAGCAGCTGGCATTCGCCACCCCGTCAGTGGTCCTCGAGACCCTGCTGACGCTGCTGATGACCTTCTTCATGATCGAAGCCCGTGTGCGTATGCGCCGCCACCTTCTGTTCGATCGCACGTCCTTTGGCACCAGCATCAAGGCAGCGCGCGCCATGCGCGAAATGCAGGACCGTGTGGCGGCCTATATACTCACCGTCACATGGATAAACGGCTGTGTTGGCGTGGTGGTGGCGCTGGGTGCCTGGGCATTGGGCGTGGAGGCACCCGTTATGTGGGGCGGCCTTGCTGCGCTTCTGAACTTTGTGCCCTATATCGGGCCGCTCATCATGACATCGCTGCTGGCGTTGTTTGGCATCGGCACGGCGGAAACAGCGTTCCTCGGGATCATCCCTGCACTGGCCTATCTGGGCCTACACACCGTGGAATCCAATGTGATCACGCCGTCAATTCTGGGCGCAAGGTTCACCATGAACCCCGTTCTTATCTTGATTGCGCTGAGCTATTTCTCGTGGGTCTGGGGCGTTTTCGGCGCGCTCTTGTCAGTGCCGATTTTGCTAATGCTGACCGCATTTTTCGACCATGTCGGCCGCCCTAACCTGATCGGCTTCTTCTTTGGCGAGCCGCTGTTTTCAGGCGATGTGCTGGAAATGAGCGCGGATAGCAATTCTGACCAGGGCGCAGCGGCAAAAACAGCCTGACGCCTCGATGCCGGAAACAAAAGGCCCGCCATGTCGCAACATGGCGGGCCTTTTCAATTGTCAGATCGGCCGGGCGATCAGCAAGGATATTTCCAAGTGCTGCCGCGGGCCAGATTGTCCGAAGCGAATGCCCAGTTGAGCTTCTGGTTGATTACCGCATCAAGATAAGCGGGGCGCTTGTTCTGGTGGTCGAGGTAATAGGCGTGTTCCCACAGGTCGATAACCATCAGTGGGTTGAAGTCGCTGTCTGCCAGCGTGTCACCGTCATGCGTTTCCTCGATCGAGAGCTTGCCGCGCTTTTCAGCCAACCAAACCCAGCCGCTGGCGAAGTGGCCTGCGCCCTTGTCAGCCAGCTTTGCCTTCAGGTCGTCAACCGAACCGAATGCTTCGTTGATCAGCGAAGTCAGTTCATCGGAAGCCGATGTCGTGTCAGCAGCCAGCGAATGCCAGTAGAAGCCGTGATTGTAGGTCTGGGCCGAATTGTTGAACAGGCCCTGGTTGGATCCGCGCGCTGCGGCGATCACGTCTTCGAGCGACTTTCCCGCAAGATCGGTGCCTTCAACAGCGGCATTTGTCTTGTCAATATAGGCCTGGTGATGCTTGCCATGGTGATACGACAGGGTTTCTGCCGAAATCGCGGGGTCAAGTGCGGTGTCTGCATAAGGCAGCGGGGTAAGTTCGAAAGCCATGGTATCTCCATTGGTCAGCTATAAGAAACAAGGGGTTCACAATTCCAACGCCTGTCCGGCGAAAGAGTTGCACGTAAACGTCTAGTCCTGAGTAGAACGATCAACCGTTGCTGTCACGGCCACATTCATCGTCACATTGGCCAAAGTGCGCATGATGTCGGGCAACATTTCCACCGCCACCAGCAGCGCGAGCGGTTCAACCGGCACACCCATGGCAATGGCAATCGGCCCGATTGAAACGACAAAACTGATCGAACCGGGAAGGCTGACAGACCCGACGCTGATGACAAATGCCACCGCAATGCCGGCCAGCATCTGCGCCAATGTCAGTTCCACCCCGGCGAGCGAGGCGACGTAGATTACCACAGCCAAATTCATCGCCGGGCTGGTCGCGCGGAAAATGGCGACCGCCAGCGGCAGCACGAAATCGGCGGTCCTTTCCCTGATGCCAAGTCTGCTGGCGCTATCCAGCATGGCTGGCAGGCTGGCGAGCGAGCTTTGTGTGCTGACTGCCACCGCCTGCGCTGGCACCAGCGCCTTGGCAAAGCGCAACGGGCTAATGCCCGCGCCAAGCAGTGCAAGCAGATAGCCGCCGACCAGCACCAGTACACCCATGGCAGAAACTGACAGGATGTAATGCCCCAGCGTTGCAAATGCGCCGCCTCCACTTCTGGCCGCGACACCCACCGCCAGCGCAAACACGCCCACCGGCGCGGCCCACAGCACCCACCCGATGATGGTGAGCATGGTGTTGGCCAGCGCGCGGAAAAACCCCAGCAGCACAGCGCGCTGGTTTTCAGGAATGCGCACCATGGCCAGCGCAAACAGCGCAAAGAATATGGTCAATGGCAGCATCGCGGTTTCGGCGGCAGCGGCAATGACATTGGGCGCGATCAGCGAAGTGATGAAATCTGCAATGACCGGCACTTGCTGCGGGCCAAGATTACCGGTTTCGAGCATCCCCGATGCAGCGGCAGGGATGGGGAATGCTTCGAGCAGCAACGGCATTGCCAGCACGGTGGCTGTTCCGCTGGCAATCAACACGGCAAAGATACACGCCAGCATCAGCCGTGCTGCCTTGCCCGCCCGTGCCGCCAGCGCCATTTGCGTGATGCCCAGCACCAGCAGCGCGGCCACCAGCGGAATAATCGTCATCTGCAAGGCGCGAAGCCATAAAGAACCAACCGGCTGCGTAATCGCCAGCGCCATGTCCAGCGCGGCGCTGTCGGCCAGCAGCAGGCCCGCAAACAGGCCGGCTACCAGCCCGCCGAAGGTCCACCAGACCGGAAGATGGATGGAAACCAGATCGCCCCGTTCGCCTGTATTCATGTCGCTCTGATCCGGCAAATTCACCACTCCCCTTTCCTTTGGCTGTTTAACGCGCCAGAAGCCCGTGGCAACAACTTGCGCAGGCTTGATACCGGCCCCATCAATGGCCGGGCAGCAGCCTGCGAGTGAATTTGAATTGGGATAATGATGGGACGCAAATTTTTCGGCACTGACGGTATCCGCGGCCGCACCAACGAAGGCGTGATGACCGCTGCGACGGCCATGCGCGTGGGGCAGGCTGCCGGCCGCCATTTTCTGCGCGGCGACCACCGTCACCGCGTCGTAATCGGCAAGGACACGCGCCTGTCTGGCTATATGATGGAAAGCGCGCTGGTTGCAGGGTTCACCAGCGTGGGCATGGACGTGGTGATGACCGGCCCCCTGCCCACCCCTGCAATCGCGCTGCTGACCCGTGAATTGCGCGCAGACCTTGGGGTGATGATTTCTGCCAGCCACAATCCGTTCGAGGATAATGGCATCAAGCTGTTCGGTCCCGACGGCTTCAAACTGTCCGATGAAGACGAACTGGCCATCGAAGCTGCCATTCAGGCCGATCAGGACCTTGCGCCGTCCGGCGATATTGGCCGTGCACGACGGATTGATGACGCGCGCGGGCGCTATATCCATGCAGTCAAGAAATCGCTTCCGGAACATATCCGCTTCGACAGCCTCAAGATCGTGGTCGATTGCGCCAATGGCGCTGCCTATGAAGTGACGCCTTCTGCCATCTGGGAACTGGGTGCGCGGATTGTCACGCTGGGGGTCAGCCCCAATGGCCGCAACATCAACGACGGCGTCGGCTCCACTTCGCTGGATGCACTGAAGGCTGCTGTCATCGCGGAAAAGGCCGATATCGGCATCGCGCTTGATGGGGATGCGGACCGGCTGATCGTGATCGACGAAAAGGGCCAGACGGTCGATGGCGACCAGATAATGGCGTTGATCGCGACCCAGATGGCGCAAAGCGGCGAATTGAAAGGCGGCGGCATTGTCGCAACCGTCATGTCAAACCTGGGACTGGCACGTTACCTTGAAAGCCAGGGCCTGACGCTGGAACGCAGCAAGGTGGGCGATCGATATGTGCTGGAAAAAATGCGCGCAGGCGGTTTCAATGTCGGCGGCGAACAGTCAGGCCACATGATCATGCTGGACCATGCCACCACCGGCGATGGCACGATTGCCGCATTGCAGGTGCTGGGCGCATTGGTCCAGTCGGGCAAGAAGGCCAGCGAAATGCTCCACCTGTTCGATCCGGTGCCGCAACTGCTCAAGAACGTGCGATATTCAGGCGCTTCCCCGCTGGAAAATGACACGGTGAAAGCCGTCATCGAACAGGCAGAACAGGAACTGGCTGGCAAAGGCAGGCTGGTTATTCGCGCATCGGGCACAGAACCCCTTATCCGCGTCATGGCTGAAGGCGATGACAGCCAGCAGGTAGAAGACGTGGTCGACCGCATTTGCGATGCTGTAAGGGATGCCGCCTGATGCTGGAAATGCGCCCTGATTGTGAGCGCTGCGGAACAGACCTGCCGGCAGCAGCCAGCGGCGCTTTCATCTGCAGTTTCGAATGCAGCTTTTGCGCGGCTTGTGCAGAAGAACTGGATGATTGCTGCCCCAATTGCGGCGGCGAATTGATGGACCGGCCCACGCGCAGCACGAAATTGCAGGAAAAATTCCCTCCTTCGGCAGAACGCAAGTTCAAGGGATGATGGCCGCAACGCCTGCCCGGCCTGCGCGGATACTCGCAATCGCCGGGTCCGATAGTTCTGGCGGTGCCGGCATTCAGGCAGATATCAAGACCATCACCATGATGGGCGGCTATGCGATGACGGCCATCACCGCTGTCACTGCCCAAAACACCTTGGGTGTAACGCAAGTGCTGGCCTTGTCGCCCGACATGGTGGCTGCGCAGATTGATGCGTGCCTGTCGGATATCGGCGTTGATGCGGTAAAGATTGGAATGCTGGGTTCCGCAGAAATTGCAGCAGTGGTGGCAGACCGGCTCGAACACGCGGGCATCCCCACCATTTTCGACCCCGTCATGATTGCCACCAGCGGCGCGGCGCTGGCGGACGAAGATACTATCGCTGCTTTCGACCGGCTGATTTCACTCGCTACGCTGACCACGCCAAACGTCGCTGAACTGGCGGCTTTGGGCGGGCATGCCGGCATGGCTCTGCGCGGCAGAGCTTATCTCGCCAAGGGCGGCGATGCCGAGGGCACAGAAATCGAAGACCGGCTGATCCGCCCCGGCAATGACGACATTATCTGGCGCGCATCCCGCATTGAAACACGCCACACCCACGGCACTGGCTGCACATTGTCGAGCGCCATTGCGACGGGCCTGGGCCAGGGCATGGCGCTGGATGATGCCATTGCCGCAGGGCGCCAGTTTGTGAGGGCCGCACTATTGGCTGCGCCCGGCTTTGGCCAGGGTTCAGGCCCGCTGGGCCATCACGCGGTCAAAGGCTGACGCAGCAACGGCTGCCGCCGCCTTCAGTCTTCCAGCTCGTAGAATTTCGAAATATGCGACCAGGCTTCGTCGGCAGTCTCGCACCACCGAAACAGGTTCAGGTCTTCGTGGTTGATCGTGCCTTCATCTGCCAATGCCTCGAAATCGATGACCTTGTTCCAGAATTCCTTGCCGAACAGCAGGATCGGCATGGCCTTCATCTTGCCGGTCTGGATCAGCGTCAGCAGTTCGAAGAATTCGTCGAATGTGCCGAAACCGCCGGGGAACACAGCCACGGCCTTGGCGCGCAGCAGGAAGTGCATCTTGCGCAAGGCGAAATAGTGGAACTGGAACGACAGGTAAGGCGTCACATAGCTGTTGGGCGCCTGTTCGTGTGGCAGCACGATGTTGAGCCCGATCGATTCCGCACCGGCTTCCGATGCACCGCGATTGGCCGCTTCCATGATGGAGGGTCCGCCGCCTGAACAGATGACAAACTGGCGTTTGCCATCCTGCACAATCGACTTTTCGCTGACCATCCGCGCCAGATTATAGGATTCCTGGTAATATTTTGACTTGGCGGCCAACCGTTCGGCCACGGCCTTCCTGTCACCCGTGGCATTGGCGACCAGCGCTTCTGCTTCCTCTGGCGAAGGAATGCGGGCAGAACCATACATCACCAACGTTGAGCCAACGCCAGCTTCATCCAGCAGCATTTCAGGCTTCAGCAACTCCAGCTGGAAGCGGACGGGGCGCAGTTCCTCGCGCAGCAGGAAATCGCGGTCCTGGAATGCCAGCTTATAGGCCGGATGCTGTGTCTGCGGGGTGCCGTACGGAAGAGCCTTGGAAAATTCCGCCTCTTTTTCCGCCGGATAGAATTTGCGACCGGTAAGGTTGTGATCGTGATCGTCGTTTTTCGTGTTCATGCGCCGCAGTTAAGGAGGCCCATGCCGAACGGCAAGAAGCTTTTGAGATTGCTGCAACCTGGATTGCACTCGAAAAGCTGGATGCCCCGTGAGGATTCGAACCTCAATTGACGGAGTCAGAGTCCGTAGTCTTACCATTAGACGACAGGGCAATATGCGAAACGCAGCATACAGCTTGGAGCGGGCGTGCATCTAGTTTTGCTTGCGCGCCACGTCAAGGGCGCTTTCGCCCCAAGTTGAATCTCTGCACGGCACCCGCTGCAATCGATATGCTTGCCCACTCGCCCTGCCGCCGCTAGCATCCCCGTCAGGTCCCCGTGAAACCTTCGCGGGAGGAAAAGAAAGTTAGTGTAATGGCGGAATTTTCTCCGCCGGACAGTCAGAATACGGCTGGAACAAACGAGGTCGACAAGTCCGGCAAGGTAGCCGATTTTCGCTACAAGCGTCCCTCGCAGCCAGAGACATTCGCGCCCGGTGGCAATCGGGCGTCGCGCCGTGACAAGAAACGCGGCAAACGCGGCAGCGGCAAATCCGCAAAAACGCGCAACGCAGGGCCGCAGAAAAATGCGGCCAATACGAACACGCCGGCTGTTGCCAGTGCAGAACCGGCCAATGCGAATATCGCGAACCAGGCCGCAGCGGCACCACACCGGCGGCAGGCCTATGCTGCGCTTGATCTTGGTACCAATAATTGCCGATTGCTGATTGCGCGCCCTGAAGGCGAGAATTTCACCGTGATAGATGCTTTCAGCCGCGTAGTGCGGCTGGGCGAAGGGCTGGCCAAATCCGGCAGGCTGAGCGACATCGCGATGGACCGCGCCCTTGGTGCCTTGCAGGTCTGCGCTGAAAAACTGCGCCGCCGCAATGTCCACCTGGCGCGATCTGTCGCCACGGAAGCCTGCCGCCGTGCAGCCAATGGCATGGATTTTATCGAACGTGTCCGGCAGGAAACAGGCATTGTTCTCGATATCATCACCGCGCAGGAAGAAGCGCGTCTGGCGGTCCTCGGGTGCCACATCCTGCTGGAAGGCGGCGAAGGTCCGGCTGTCATTTTCGATATCGGTGGCGGTTCGACCGAACTGATCCTGATCGAACCGGGCGGTCCTGTGCCGCGCATCCTTGATTGGCAAAGCGTGCCTTGGGGCGTGGTATCGCTGACAGACACAGTCGGCCGGTCTGAAGGAACGGCGCAGCAGCGGCTGGAGCGTTATGCCGACATGCGCCGCGTGGTTTCCGAAAGTTTCGCCCCCTTTGCCGAACGCATTGCCCGGACAGCCCGCGAATCGGACGAAATCCGCCTGCTCGGCACAAGTGGCACGGTCACCACGCTGGCCAGCCTGCATCTGGAACTGCCACAATATGACCGGCGCGCGGTAGACGGGCTGATTGTGCCATCAGGCTCCATGCGGGAAATCAGCACACGCCTATCCACCATGTCTCCGGAAGACAGGCGCCAATTGCCGTGCATCGGCAATGACCGGGCCGATCTGGTGGTGGCAGGCTGCGCAATATTGGAATCAATTCTGGACATCTGGCCCGCAGACAGGTTGGGGGTGGCAGACCGCGGCATCCGCGAAGGCATACTGCGCAGTTTGATGGCGGCGGACGTCGAAGGCGAACGAAGCCGCGCCGCAGTGAAGAATTTACGGAGTGACCAGATATGAGCCGTTCGGGCCGTGATCCAGACAAGCGCGTGCGCACCGCCAAAGGGCGCACCGCATCCAGCGTCCGCTGGCTGGAACGGCAGCTGAATGACCCTTATGTGAAACAGGCCAAGGCCGATGGCTATCGCAGCCGCGCCGCCTACAAGCTGCTGGAACTGGACGAACGGTTTAACCTGCTGAAAGGCGCCAAGCGGGTCGTCGACCTCGGCATTGCGCCGGGCGGGTGGAGCCAGGTGGTCCGCAAGGCCAGCCCCAAGGCGGCAATTGTCGGAATTGACCTGCTGCCGACCGAACCGATTGACGGCGTGACCATCTTCGAGATGGATTTCATGGCGGATGAAGCGCCCGCCGCGCTCGAGGCTGCGCTGGACGGCAGGCCCGATCTCGTCATGTCAGACATGGCCGCCAACACCGTGGGACATAAGCAGACAGACCATTTGCGCACGATGGGCCTGGTGGAAGCAGGCGCATGGTTCGCGGTCGACAACCTTGCGAAGGGCGGCACATTTGTCGCCAAGGTGCTGGCTGGCGGCACCGATACAGAATTGCTGACCTTGCTGAAAAAGCATTTCACCAGTGTGAAACACGCCAAACCCCCTGCCAGCCGCAAGGGATCTTCGGAATGGTATGTGATTGCCCAGGGCTTCAAAGGACGCCCCGAAGACGCGTAACGCAGGCAGCCGCCAATGCCTGATATTCCCGCACAAACAAAAAGGCCCCGCTTTCGCAGGGCCTTCTCATAATCTTCAAGATATTTTCCGGTGTCAGCCAGCTGGCGTCGGTGCCGTGGCTTCGCCCGCTGGTGTCGGCGCTGCAACCGCGCCAGCAGCATCGCCGCCCAGCGTATCGGTCACAGGTGCTGCGGCATCCGCTGCGCCTTCTTCGGCAGCAGGTTCTGGCGCTTCTGGTGTCGGCAGAGCCGGACCGCCGCCATTTTCACGCAGATAGAGAATGATATTGGCGCGGTCTGCAGCATTGCCCAGACCGGCAAAGCTCATCTTCGTGCCAGCGGCAAATGCGCGCGGGCTCTTCAGCCATGCGTCGAGCGATTCGTAATCCCATGTGCCGCCGTGGCCGGAAAGATCCGAGCTATAGGCAAAACTGGGAGCATGTTTGCCAATACCCGTGCCGATGACGCCGTAAAGATTAGGGCCGATACCCGTGGCGCCGCCCTGCGCGATGGTGTGGCAGGCCGTGCATTTTGCGAAGATTTTTTCACCGGCAGCGGCATCGCCGGTAGCCAGCAAGGTTGCCAGCGAAGGACCGGCATCCGCGCCGCCTTCTTCGGCAACGCCTTCAATCGGGAAGCCGCCTTCTTCAGGAAGTTCTGCCTTGTCAGCGTGGAATACGCGCGAACTGACGGCAGAAAGCCCCAGCGCGATGATCCCTGCGAAAAGCACCCATCCGGCGGTAGTGTTAAAACGATCGTCCATGCGTCAAGAATCCGGCGTCTGCTGTAATTGAATGTATCGCGCGCCGCTTTAGGGACAGCCAGACAAGACTGCAAGTGCGGCAATCATTCTCAGTGGGGCAAGAATGGCCCTTTCACGCCTTTTCCACATTGCCCGAAGCCACTTCCGGGGTTAGTCGCCACCTATGACGCACAGTTTTCCCGCCCCCGCGCTCGCCATGGTAGAGCGTATGCAAGCTGCCGCAGCAGCCAATCCTGCGCAGGCGGTGGCCTTTCAGGGTTCGCCCGGCGCAAATTCGCACCGGGCGGCATGTGAAGCAGCGCCCGATTGCCTGCCGCTGCCCTGCTTCAGCTTTGAAGATGCGCTGGACGCTGTAAAAGATGGCCGTGCAGCCAGCGCCATTATCCCCATCGAAAACAGCCAGAATGGCCGCGTGGCGGATATCCATTTCCTGCTGCCGGAAAGCGGGCTTTCCATCGTGGGCGAACATTTCATGTCTATCAGCCACGCACTGATGGCCCTGCCGCACAAAGACGGATCGCTTGGCCCCTTTTCTGTCGCCTACAGCCACCCGCAGGCGCTGGGCCAGTCGCGGCACTTTCTGCGTGAACGGGGCATCGTGCCGCTGAGCCATGCTGATACGGCAGGCGCTGCGGCCTATGTCGCTGAAAAAGGCGACCCCAATGTTGCGGCAATCGCACCGGTGCTGGCGGCCGATCTCTATGGTCTTGCGATCGTGGAAGACAAGGTCGAGGACGCGCATGACAATATGACCCGCTTTGTCATACTGGCACGCGAACAGCTGGACCCGGCCACACTGGCTGGCGATACGGCGATGACCACTTTCGTGTTCGAAGTGAAGAATATCCCTGCGGCCCTTTACAAGGCGATGGGCGGGTTTGCGACCAACGGGGTCAATATGACCAAGCTGGAATCCTATCAGAAAGGTGCCAGCTTTGCCGCGACCACCTTCTATGCCGACATCATCGGCGCGCCGGGCGATCCCGCGGTTGACCGCGCGCTGGAAGAACTGGCGTTCCATTGCAAGGAACTGCGGGTGTTGGGCAGTTACCGGCAGGCACGACCGCGCGGTTGAAATTGCGGCTGGCAGACCAGCCTAGTCAGCAGCGGGTGCGGGGCAATACCGGCTGATGAAATCGGCATGGAGCGGCAGCGACTGTGCTGCCTGATCAACCTCTGCGGCAATGGCGCGGATTTGGCCTGCGATCTGGACGGGGTCAGCCCGGTTGGCCAGCGCGTGGACCCCGCGCGGGTAAAGCCCCTGCCCCAGCAGAAGCGCGCTCCAGCTGCCCAGCTGGAACAGATGGCCCTTGTGGACGGACAGGAAGCCGCTTTCTTCCCAATATTCCAGCGTTTCAGCCAGACTGGCGGGAATATCCATGGTCCGCACATGGTTCCAGAAATCGGAATCGCTGCGGCCCGTCACTTTGTAATGCGCAATGATGAAATCCCGCACCCGCTCCCATTCTTCTGCTGCCAACAGGTTGAACCTGTCCCGCATGAGCGGGTCCATCCGGCGGGAGGGGAAATGTTCGATCAGGCTTTCCAGCGCCGATTGCACTAGGTGGATACTGGTGGATTCCAGCGGTTCCAGAAAACCGGCGGCAAGGCCGATGCCAATCACATTGCCAACCCATGCATTGCGGCGGCGGCCGGCCTGAAACTTCAGAAGCCGGGGCGTATCGAGCGCGGGCGTGTCGAGCGCGGCCAGCAGGCGCTGTTCCGCATCCCCCTCTGTGCCGAATGCGCTGGCAAAGACATGGCCGTTGCCGGTGCGGTGCTGCAAAGGGATGCGCCATTGCCAGCCGACATTATGCGCCGTGGCTTTGGTAAAAGGCGCGATAGAGGATGTCTCGCGTGCGCTCGGCACCGCCAGCGCGCGGTCGGCGGGCAGCCAGTGGCTCCAGTCGTCGAAAGGTTCGTCCAGCGCGCCGCCCAAAAGCAGGCTGCGAAAGCCGGAACAGTCGATGAAAAGGTCTGCTTCCAATTCGCGCCCGTCATCCAGCACCACGGCGGCAATCCGGTCTTCGGCCACATCTTCGCCCGATCCCTTCCTGACGCTGCTGATACGCCCTTCCAGCCGCTTCACGCCGCGCGCTTCTGCAATGGTGCGAAGGTATTTGCCGTAAAGATGCGCATCGAAATGATAGGCGTAGGTATAGCGTGAAAGGGGCGACTGGGGTGACGGGTCCGGCAAGGCAAAGCGCCCTGCCCGCGCTGCTGACTTCGCCAGAAACATGTCTTCCCATGCAGGGTAGTCCGCCGCGCCGCCAGCCAGCCGGCCCACCATCCACCAATGGTGCAGCTTCACGATGGCATCGATTTCGCGGCCGACATAGCCGAACTGGTGGATGTAGCGGTCGCCAATCGCACCCCAATTGTGGAACTCGATCCCCAACTTGAAGGTGGCCTGCGTGGCCTTCATGAATTCGCGTTCGTCCAGCCCGATGAACCGGTTGAATTGCCTAATCGGCGGAATTGTCGCTTCGCCGACCCCCACGATGCCGATGGCATCGCTTTCCACCAGCTGGATCTGGGTATCGCGCGAAAGGGTGGTCGCCAGCATGGTGGCGGCCATCCACCCGGAAGAACCGCCGCCCACGACAAGGACTGAACGAACCCGGTCTTCACGCGGATCGGCAGGAACATGATGCTGCAGGTCGAGTGCTGGCATGGGCTGCACCTTGCCGATTTCGGGGCAGAAGGGAAAGCGGCAATCCTAGGGATTTTACATAGCCGGAGGTTGCGCCCATGTTTCAACTGCTTGCACCCTTTGTCGCGACCTGCCACCACCACGGGCGTGTCAACGGCAAACGGGGAAGCGACGTTCGGCAGCGGGAAAACCGCTGCACAGGGGTGGGAAACCATCCGCGCCGACGCGTCTATCCAGTATGAACCGGTGGTTCCGCCGACAGAACCGGAAGTTCCCGGCTGGCTGCAACGTCTGGGTGACTGGCTGTCCGAATTTTTCGCCCCGCTTGGCCGGTTTTTCGGTGAAGCCTGGCCGATCTTCAAATGGGGCCTGCTGGCGCTTGCCATCGCGGCCCTGCTCTACTTCGTCTACCGCATGGTCGAGCCGCTGATTGGCCGCCACAAGGCAGCCCCTGCTGAAAGCGAAAACTGGGTGCCGGAACGCGAAGAAGCGATGGCACTGCTGGAAGATGCTGACCGGCTGGCCAGCGAAGGCAGGTTCGATGAAGCAACGCATCTCCTGCTGCTGCGCTCTGTCAGCCAGATTGCTGCTGCCCGCCCCGATTGGGTGGAACCTTCATCCACCGCCCGCGAAATTGCTGCACTGCCAGCCCTGCCCGATGGCGCAAGGGCAGCCTTTTCCACCATAACGCAGCGGGTGGAACGCAGCCTGTTTGCCTTGAGGAGCCTGGGCGCGGAAGACTGGCACATCGCGCGCGAAGCCTATGCCAGCTTTGCCCTTGCATCCTTGCCCATGCGTGCAGCCGAAGGCGCGGCATGACTGGCAAGCCATCATCCCCCTTCAGCCCCAAAATAGTGCTGGCGCTGGTCCTGTTTGGCGCACTCGCCTTTTTCGCCACGCTTTATTTCATCGGCACTGGCCAGACCGGCGGGGAGAATGATGGCGGCGGCCATGCGGGGGGCAAGGGCATCAACGGCTATGCCGCACTTGCGGGTTTGCTGAAGGCAGAAGGGCATGATGTCAGCCTGTCGCGCAGCCCCGGCGCAATGGATGATTATGCCCTGCTGATGCTGACCCCGCCCATGGGCATGGATGCACAAGACCTGCAGGAAGTAGTGGCGAGCCGCAGCTATCTTGGCCCGACCATCATCGTGCTGCCCAAATGGCAGGCCGCAGCCATACCCCAGCAGTGGGATGTCAAAAAGGATACAGGTTGGGTGGTGCTGGCAGGCGCGTTGGTGCCGCCATGGGCCAAGGACCTGAAAGGCGATCTCGCATTCGGCATTTCGGTTGGCGCGCTGGAACAAGGCGGGCCTGACTGGAGAGGGCCTGACTGGAGAGGGATGGGGCTGGCAGGAAAACTGCCCGATGCCGCGCAGTCCATGTCGGTTTTTGCCCCTCAGATCATCACGCTGGTCAGCAATTCGGAAGGTGAAACCATCGCCGGATATGTTGACAATGACGGATATTATCCTGCCCTCGCAGAAGCGGCAGGGGTTTCGCCGGGCGAATATGACGACAGGGACAGCGACCGTTGGGGTGTCATCATCGTCGCCGAACCTGACCTGCTGAACAATTACGGCCTTGCTGACCGCAACCGCGCCATGCTGGCCAGCAAAATTGTCACCCTGGCCATGGAAGGCGAAGACCTGCCGATCATCTTCGACCTGACGCAAAGCGGGCTCGGCGGCGCGAAAAACCTGCTGACGCTGGCTTTCAAACCCCCATTCCTCGCAGCTACAATCTGCCTGATGCTGGCAATGTTGGTGGTGGGCTGGCGGGCATTCCGCAGGTTTGGCCCGCCTGTGGCCGAAGGGCGTGAAATCGCCTTTGGCAAACGCCAGCTGGTCGCCAATAGCGCCAGCCTCATCCAGCGGACCCGGCGGCTGCATCTGCTGTCTCTACCCTATGCCCGCATGATGCAGCAGCGGATTGCCGCAGCGCTGGGCCTGCGCAAGGCGGAACCACAGGAAATCGACGCCATGCTGGCCCGCAGGCTGGATGGTGAACCTCGCTTCAGCCAGCTGGTCGAACAGCTGCGTTCCGCCCGCACACCGCAAGAATTGTTACGCGCTGCAACCGCGCTGAAATCCCTCGAAAGGAAACTTTCACGATGAGCATGACCCTGGAAGATGTCCGCAAACTGGCAGCTGCCATCCGCAGTGAAGTGGCCAAGGCCATTGTCGGGCAGGAAGAGACAGTAGACCATCTGCTGGTCGCCCTGTTTGCGCAGGGCCACGTGCTGCTTGAAGGGCCGCCCGGCACTGCCAAGACATTCCTCGCGCAAAGTTTTGCGACAGCGCTGGGGCTTGATTTTGGCCGCATCCAGTTCACGCCAGATCTGCTGCCGGGCGATATCCTCGGTTCCAACCTGTTCAATTTCCAGACGAGCGAATTTTCGCTGACGCGTGGGCCGATCTTCTGCGACCTGCTGCTGGCGGATGAAATCAACCGCACGCCGCCCAAGACACAGGCAGCCCTGCTGGAAGCGATGCAGGAAAGGCGCGTGACACTGGACGGCGAAACGCATCCGCTGCCGCCCCGCTTCATGGTGGTGGCAACGCAGAACCCGATCGAGAACCAGGGCGTTTATCCGCTGCCCGAAGCCCAGCTCGACAGGTTTCTGTTCAAGCTGCTGGTGCCTTATCCCAGCGAGCAGGAAGAAGCCGCAATCGTTGCCCGTTTCGGCGACCGGCAAGGTCCGCCCCGCGCAGAAGATTTCGGCGTTTCTGCCGTGGCAGGGGCTGACCTGCTGGCGCAGGCGAATGCCGCAATCAGCGGTGTTACCGTGGCCGGCGAAATCATCGACTATATTGTCCGGCTGGTGCGTTCCACCCGCGAGAATTCCGACCTTACCACGGGTGCCAGCCCACGTGCGGCGGTTCTGCTGGCCAATGCCGCACGGGCACGCGCGGCATTGGAAGGGCGCGATTATGCCATTCCTGACGATGTGAAGGCACTGGCGACTTCGGTCCTGCGCCACCGGCTGGTTCTTAGCCCCGCAGCTGAGATAGAGGGCCGCGAAGTGGAAACACTGGTGGCTGAACTGGTCGAAACAACGCAGGCCCCGAGATAGACACTGGCGGCGGTTTGACCTTCCCCATCATCCCCACGGCCCGCGCGGCCTGGCTTGCAGCGCTTGCTGCGCCGCTGGCAATTGTCATTGCGGCAGCGGCACCTGGTGCATGGGTGCTGGCACCGGCGGCAGGCGCGGCCTTGCTGGTGCTGGTGTTGCTGGACGGGCTGATTGCCGGACGGCTGGACGACTGGCAGCTTGTGGCGCCAGCCGATGCCGAAGTGGGCGAAGCCCTGAACCTGCGCATCATGGCCGATATTACGCACCGCAACGGGTCATCTGTCCCGGAAGCCGCACTGGAATTCGACCCACGCCTCGGTTCTGGCGGGCGCTGCGCAATGGCGCTTCAATATGATGCTGAAACCGCCAGCTGGCAGAGCAGCGCGTCCCTCGTGCCGCAGCGGCGCGGCACGGCGGCGATCACGCAGATGTGGCTGCGCTGGGCTGGCCCGCTGGGGCTGGGCGCAAGGCAGGTCAGCCAGATGCCCGGCAACACAGTGCGGGTGTGGCCCGATCTTGCCCCCATCCGCTCGCCGGAATTGCAGAATTACCTGCGCGATGCGCAATTCGGTCTGATTGCGCGGCGTATCCGCGGTGAAGGCACACAGTTTGAAGCCATGACCGAATACGAACCCGGCATGGACCGCCGCCGGATCGACTGGAAAGCCAGCGCGCGCCACACCCGCCTCTATGCCCGCGAAAATGAGAGCGAACGCAACAACCAGATAGTATTTGCCTTCGATTGCGGACAGGCCATGTGCGAAACTGTGGGCGGCCTGCCGCGGATTGACCGCGCGGTGACAGCCGCACTGACGGCCTCCTATGTGGCGTTGAAAGGCGGCGACAGGGTGGCACTGTTCGGCTTTGCCCAGCGCCCCGAAGTCATCACGCCTTTTGTGGGCGATACCCGTGCATTTACCCAGCTGCAAAGCGCGGCGGCCAACCTCGATTATCATGCAGAGGAACCCAATTTCACGCTGGCCATGGCAACATTGACGGCGCGGCTGCAACGCCGGTCACTGATCATCCTGTTTTCCGATTTCACGGACCCGACGGCAGCTGAACTGATGATTGAAAGTGTCGGCCGTCTGGTAAAGAAACACCTCGTGCTGTTTGTAACCATCGAGGATTCTGAAATTTCAGGGCTGACCGATGCCGACCCCGATAACCTTCACACAATGGCGATGGCCGTCAGCGCCGACACGCTGGCACGGCAGAGGATGCTGGTGCTGGAACGGCTGCGCCAGATGGGCGTCGATATCATCGAAGCGCCGTGGGAAAAGATCGGCTACCGGCTGATCGACCGCTATCTTTCCATCAAGCGGGCAGGAACCATCGGATGAAGGCACCTGTCCTGAGAAACCTGTTTCGCAAACAGGCGATCGAAATGCCGCCCGCAATCGAGGCGGCAGCCCTGCGGTCCGACAGGTTCCGGCTTGAACGCGAGCCTGAATGGCGGCGGCTGGAAGCTATTTTGAACCGCATGGAAAAGGGGCGGCTGCGCTCTATCCCCGACGAAGATGTGCTGGCCCTGCCCGCGCTATATCGCATGGCGGCTTCCAGCCTTTCAGTTGCACGGGAGACATCGCTCGACAAATCGACGCTGACCTATCTGGAATCGCTGGTCCAGCGCGCATGGTTCCAGGTTTATCGGCCCCAGCAGGGTTTTCTCGGCTGGCTGCGCGGTTTTCTGGGTGGCGGGCTTAGCCGGTCGGTCCAGCAAATCTGGCTGGATATCTGCATTGCACTGGCCGCCATGATCGCAGGCACCATCACAGGATGGCTGCTCGTTTCCCGCGATCAGGAATGGTATTATGCGTTGGTACCCACAGGCTTCACCGACAGCCGCGTGCCCGGTGCCACGCGCGAGGTGTTGCTGGAGAGTCTGGCCGTGCAGCAGGATGCGCAAGGGCTGAGCGCATTTGCCGCTTATCTGTTCAGCAATAATGCGGGCGTCTCCATCCTCGCTTTTGCGCTAGGCTTTGCCTTTGGCGTGCCATCCCTGTTGCTGCTGGTGCATAATATGGCTGTACTGGGCGCGATGTGGTGGCTCTTTTCAGATGCTGGGCTGAGCTGGGAATTCGCCGCCTGGCTGAGCGTGCATGGCACCACTGAACTGTTCGCGATCCTGCTGGCAGGGGCAGCGGGCATTCATATCGGGCGGGCAATGGCGTTCCCCGGTTCGCGGTCGATCATGGCGGCAGCAGCGCAAAGTGGCCGGCGTGCGGCACAGGTAATGGCAGGCGTGGTGCTGATGCTGATGGTTGCAGCCCTGCTCGAAGCATTCCCGCGCCAGTTGCTGGGCATGAACGAACGCTTTCTTATCGGCGGCAGTATGCTGGCCATCTGGGTCACCTATTTCTTCGCGCTTCGCCCCGCCAAGCCGCCTTTTTTGCCAGAGCCGCGCGAATGAACCGCCCTTCACAACAGGTAGGCCGGTTGGTGGCTGAAAGGCGGCGGCGCATGGTGATAACGCCCGAGGGCATTGCCCTGCCTTTCACCATCGGTTCGCGCTCTGCCCGGTTTGGCGCGCTGATGATCGACTTCATGATTATCGGCTTCACCCTGATGCTGGTGACTGCATTGCTGTTGTGGATGTTTGGCGGGCTGCTTTCGTCCATGGGCAGTTCGCAAGGCATGAATGGCCCGGTCGAATTTCTGGTCATCTTCTATTTCCTGCTGCTGTTTGTCGCCCGCTACGGCTATTTCCTCGCGTTCGAGATGGGGCCGCGCGGGGCCACACCGGGCAAACGCCTGCTTGGCATCAGGGTAGCGGCGCGTGACGGGGGGCGGCTGACGGCAGAAGCGGTTATTGCCCGCAACCTGCTGCGCGATATCGAGATATTTCTGCCGCTGGTGTTCATTTTTTCGGCCCCCAGCGGCGAAGGCGGGCCTGCGGGCCTTGCCGCCATGGCATGGTTTGCCTGCTTCATGCTGTTTGCCGTGTTCAACAAGGACGCGATGCGCGCAGGCGACCTGATTGCAGGAACATGGGTGGTAGAAGCCCCGCGCACCAAATTGGCAGAAGCCCTTTCCACCACCACCGCCGCTGCCAGCGGCACCAGCGATGTGACGGGCGCAAAATACAGTTTCGGGGAAGCTGAACTTGCGGTCTATGGTGAATATGAATTGCAGACCCTGGAACGTATCCTGCGCGATGGAAACGAGGAAGCGATAGGCAAGGTGGCCGAGACAATCTGCCGCAAGATCGGCTGGACCGCAGGCACCGGCGATGAACGCGCCTTCCTTGAATCCTTTTACGCCCAATTGCGGGCCAGGCTGGAAGGCGGCATGCGTTTCGGGCGGCGCAAGGCCGACAAGCATTCGTGAAGGGGAAGATGATGCAGATGGATCGCCGCAACCTGATACTGGGTTCTGCCGCCAGCGCGCTGGCCGCCGCCGTTCTGCCTGCCTGCGTCCCCATCGATACCAGCCGGCCCGGACGGCTGGCAGCAAAATTGCGCATCATCGAAGCTGCGTCAGGCGGCGCGCTGGGCGTCAGCGTGCGCCACATAGGCACCGGCCAGACGCTGGAATATCGGGCGGACCAGCTGTTTGCCCATTGTTCGTCATTCAAGATGTCGCTGGCCGCGATGGTGATGAAGATGGGGCAGGACGGCCAGATTGATCCGTCACAGCGGGTACGCTGGACACAAAGCGACCTGATGGCGGTTTCCCCCTTCACCACCAGCCGCCTGGATCAGGGCGCGACCATGCTGGAACTGGCCGAATTCACCCAGAAATATAGCGACAATGCCGCGGCAAATATACTGCTGGGCAGGCTGGGCGGGCCAGCCGCGCTGACACGGTTCTGGCGATCGATCGGCGATGAAACCAGCCGGCTGGACCGGACCGAGCCATCGCTCAACAATGTCCCGCCGGGCGAAGTGCGCGACACCACCACGCCCCATGCAATGGCGATGACGGTGGAGAAAATCCTCTTCGGCGATGTCCTGTCAGCGCAGAACCGCGCGCTGTTGCAACAATGGATGGTGGACACGCCCACCGGCGCACGGCGGGTGCGGGCGGGCCTGCCTGAAAGCTGGCGCGCAGGCGACAAGACCGGCACATCCATCGTCCCGACAATTGGCGGCATCTATGTCGATATCGGCTTTGCTTCGCCCGCGGGCGTTGCAGACCAGCGGCAGGCGCTGACATTTGCCACCTATTTCCGCACGATCAGGCCGCAGACGGACATGGACCCGGCATCAGAAGACGTGCTGGCGCAGGTGGGCCGGGTCATCGCCCAGTTTTCCGAGACAATCGGCGTTTACTAACAGTCTGGCAAAGCCGCGCCGCGCAAAGCGTCAGTCGCCGGGAAAAATCGCCACTTCGTTGACGCCTTCGCTGGTGGCGCGGCCCCGATACATGCCTTGCGTGTTGAACGAGAACACCGCGTCCCCTGCTGGCGTCACCACGATCACGCCGCCATCACCGCCCAGTTCCTTCACTTCTGCCATGACCCTGTCCGCAGCGGTCTGCGGGTCTTCCTTTGCGAGGCGCATACGGGTGCAGATTTCATGGGCAACGCCAGCGCGGATGAAATATTCCCCCGCGCCCGTCGCCGATACGGCGCATGACCGGTTGTCAGCATAGGTTCCGGCACCGATTATCGGCGCATCGCCAATCCGGCCCCAGCGTTTGCCCGTCAGCCCGCCGGTAGATGTGCCGGCCGCAACATTGCCATGCATATCCAGCGCAACTGCGCCCACCGTGCCATATTTATGGTCCACATCGAAAGCGGTCAGTTTCTGGGCTTTCAATCGCTCCAGCGAATCCCTGCGCGGCTGGGTAGCAAACCATTCAGGCGGTGCTGTTTCCAGACCGTGTTCGGCTGCAAATTCCTCTGCGCCGGCCCCGCTCAGAAAAACATGGCGCCCGTCCTTCATCACTGCATCGGCCAGCAAAATCGGATGGCGCACAGATTTTACGCCCGTAACAGCCCCTGCCGAACGGTTGCGCCCGTCCATCACGGCAGCGTCGAGCTCGTTATCACCTTCCCAGGTGAACACCGCGCCTCGTCCGGCGTTGAATTTGGGGTCATCTTCCATGATGACGATGGCGGCCTGCACGGCCTCCATCGCGGTGCCGCCATCACGCAGGACGGCAGAACCAGCATCCAGCGCCACTTGCAGCGCGGCGCGGTAATCGGCCTGCTGCTGCGGGGTCATCTTGTCCCTGTCCATCGTGCCTGCCCCGCCATGTATGGCGATGCTCCATGCCTGATGGTGAACGGTGTTATCCTGGGCGTTGGCTGAAATGGATGTCATCATGCCTGCAAGACCCAGAGCGAGTGCGGGGAGGAGATATTTCATGCACCGGTTGCTAGCACACAATCGGCCCATGAAAAGCCCGCCCCAGAGGAGGTTATCCACTTACCGCGCAGCGCATTTTTCCGAAAAACGGCCAACCATGCTATTCTGTGCGCAATAAAATGAAGGGGGAGACTTATTTATGCAAATAGGAAGATACCGTTTCGACGAAGAAGTGGCGATGCAGGTTATCGAGAAACTTGGCCTCGCGCTTGTAATCCTGATTGCGACATGGGCCTTGGCGAAGGCAGCCAAATGGGCATTTGCCAAGCTGGTCGACAATGTCAGCTTCTTTCAACGCAATACCGGCAGCGGCAAGAGCCTTGGCGAAAGCCTCGGTTCCATCGTCAGCCTGCTGATCTGGCTGTTCGGCCTGCTCGGCATCCTTCAGGTGTTCGAACTGGGCGGCGTGATGAGCCCGGTCCAGACACTGCTTAATTCCATCATGGGCTTTGTTCCCAATCTGGTTGGCGCGGGCCTGTTGTTCTTTGTCGGCCTGATGATTGCCAAGATTGTCCGCGATATTACCATCACTGCCCTGCAGACGGTGGATTTCGACAAATGGGCCAATCGCGGCGGGGTTGAAAATGCCACGGGCAACAGCGCCATTTCCAGGACGATCGGCACGATCATATATGCATTGATCGTCATCTTCGTTTCGATCCTGGCGCTTGATACTCTGGGGCTGGAAAGTGTTTCGGCGCCTGCCAGCAACATGCTGCAACTGGTGTTCAACGCCATTCCCAATGTCATCGGCGCGGCAATCCTGCTGGGCATCGGCTATATGATCAGCAAATTTGTTGCCAACATCATGGCAGAAGTGCTGACCGGCCTTGGTGTCGACCGTGCGCTGGGCGCGACCGAATTGCTGCCCGAAGGCACGACGGCAACAGGCGTATTGGCCCGCGTGGCGCAAATTGCCATCGTGCTGTTTTTCGCCATTGCCGCGACGCGGATGCTCGGCTTTATCGAACTGACGGCCATTCTGGACGAAGTGCTGGTATTGGGCGGAAGGGTCATCTTCGGCGCAGTGGTCATCGGGCTGGGCTTCCTCATCGCAAACCTGCTGGCGCGGGTGCTGGGCGGTGCAGGCAGTTCATCCATGGCGGGCAACATCGTCAAATGGTCCACCATCATCCTGTTCACCTTCATGGGCCTGCAATATACCGGCGTCGGTGACATCATCACCGAAACGGCATTTACCGCTATCGTGGTAGGCATGTCGGTGGCTGGCGCACTGGCCTTCGGCCTTGGCGGCCGCGAATGGGCAGCGCGCAAGCTGGAACAGATGGATAGTGGCAGCGCAGCTGCGCCGCCCAAGCCCAAGGCCCGCAAGTCAGGCCCGGTGGGCGACTGACACCGGAACCGGACAACCGGGCTTCTCTGCTGCTTCTATTGAGCGCAGAAAGATAGTAGGGGCGCAGGATCATGATCCTGCGCCCCGCTTCTTTGGCAGATGCCACTGCCCTTGCCGCCCTTGGCCGGACCAGTTTCTGCGCGGCTTTCGACGGGCTATATTCACAAGAAGACCTCGATATTTTTCTTGAGCAAAGCTATGCCGAAGATGTCGTGGCGGGCGAGATTGCCAATGACGATTTCGTGCATTGCCTGGCCATGGACGGGGAAATGCTGGTCGGCTTCTGCAAGCTGGCGCTGAACGACTATTATTCAGGCCATTCCGATGCGAAAAATCCGCTGGTTCTGGTGCAGCTTTATACGGCGCCCGAAATGACGGGGGCCGGCATTGGCGCTACGCTGATGGACTGGGCGATTGACGAAGCGCGCCGGCAGGGACATGATGCCATCCAGCTGTCGGTATATAGCGAGAATTTCGGCGCGCAGCGATTTTACCAGCGATATGGCTTTACCAAGATCGCCGACATCCATTTCCAGGTTGGCAGCCAGCTGGACGAGGAATTCCTCTTCGAACTGCGCCTCGCCTAGGGTCAGGCAAATTTTCGGCCCGCAGGAACCTTACGGCCCACCATTGCTTGAGGATTCACATGCCCGCGCATAACGCGCGCGCCACAATTTGCGCGTCAGCTTTCGGGATAGTCCCGCGGCTCTGCTCAAGGAAACCGTTTGGGACATGGATCAGAACACCGGCATCCCGATCAATCAGGAAATACTGGAACTGCAGGCCCGCCTTGCAGAACTGTCCGAAGAAACGCAGCGCAGCAGCGCTTATGCGCGCAAGAGCGTGCAGCGGCTCAACATGCTCGAAGCCGTGCTGGAAACCGTGCCTGTGGGCGTGGTGCTGGCCGACCATGCCGGACAGATCATCCACGGCAACAGCCAGGTTGTCGAAATGCTTCGCCACCCAGTCTATAATTCCGTCGATGTGAACGAATACGACCAATGGGTTTCCTTCCACGCCGATGGCACCCGCGTTGCGAACCACGAATATCCGCTGTCGCAGGTCATCGTCGGCGATGTAGAGCGGGCCGAACTGGACGTGCATTACCAGCGCGGGGACGGCACCCGTTTCTGGATGCGGATCATCGGCAAGCCCGTGATCGACAACGATGGCAACAAGATCGGCGCTGCCGTCGCCCTGCTCGATATCGACGAGGAAAAACGCCTTAACGAAACACAGAACCTGCTGATCAAGGAGCTGAACCACAGGGTCAAGAATGCCTTCAGCGTGGTCAAATCGATTGTCGCGCAGACCTTGCGCCGCGAAAATGTTTCTACCGAATTGCGCGAGACGCTGGACGAGCGGCTGAACGCCTACGCCGCGGCCCATTCGCGGCTGGTCAACATGACCTGGGAAAAGGCATTGCTGAGCGATGTCGCCGAAGAAACCGCAGGCCGCATCGGTGCAGAACGCGTCCGCACGAGCGGGCCGGCGATTTCGCTCCCTTCCCGAGAAGCGCTGGCGACTTCCATGGCGTTTTACGAACTGGGCACCAATGCCGTGAAATATGGCGCGCTGTCAGTTCCTGAAGGTCAGGTGGACCTGTCCTGGCATCTCGCCGGTGAAGGCGCAGACCGCAGCCTGTCAGTCGACTGGATCGAAACAGGCGGCCCCACCCCTGCTACGCCCACCCGCAAGGGCTTTGGCTCTTTCGTGATTGATCGTGCGCTTTCTGCCGAGACAAGAGGGAAAGTGAAAATCGACTATAATAAGCATGGTTTGCGCTGGAACCTGACCATGCCTTTGCCCGTTGTATCAGTGACATGACCCATTCAGCAGACAAACCTACTCGTATCTTTATCGTTGAAGACGAAGCGCTTCTGGCATTTGAAATGACAGACGTGCTCGAAGACCTCGGCTTCGAAGTCGTCGGACCGAGCAATCATCTTGATGATGCCAAGGTAACCGCCGCATCGAGCGAGATTGACGTCGCCTGCCTCGATGTGAATCTGGGCGAGGGCAAAACATCCAAGCCCGTCGCCGAGATCCTGCGTGAACGCGGGATTCCCTATGTTTATATCACTGCATATGATGCCAACCAGATCACTTTCCTGCAGCCCGATGAAAAGGTTGTGAAAAAGCCGGTGAGTGGCAGGAAGCTGCTCGAAGCGCTGCGGATCGTCTATCCGCATCTGGAAACCAAGTAGATCGCGGCGGGAAAAGGTCAGGGCAGATGCCCTGTCAGAGCCATTTCCATTTCCAGAACAGCATCACTTGCATTGCCAGAATGGCAGCGCAAATCCCCACCACGATCCAGAAGGCGTTGGGTTCATTCATGCCCGGGATACCGCCGACATTGATGCCAAGAAGGCCCGTCACAAAGCCCAGTGGCAGGAAAATCGCGGCGACAATGGTCAGCAGGTAATTGGTCCGGTTTGAACGGGCAACCGCGCGGGCGCGCAGTTCGTCCTGCAGCACCATCGCGCTTTCCTTGCTGATATTGATATCATCCAGAAAACGGCGCAGCCGGGCGATCGTTTCGGCAATTTCGCGCCGGTCATGGTCTTCAAACCATTCAGGCGCATCGCGCGAGATAATCTCCAACGCTTCGTGCTGCGGCCCCATGTGCCGCTGAAGCCCAAGGCAATTGCGGCGGATGACAGTGATCTTGTCCAGCATTTCATCCGCATATTCGCCGGTGTCGGTATCTTCGAGCAGGTCGATATGATCGTTCATGTCGATGATCGAACTGTTCATCCGGTTGACCATATATTCGGTCATGGATGTGACCAGTGCGCCTGCATCCCTGGGACCATTCCCAGCATCAATATCCGCCAGCGTGTCGCGCGGGGTTTGCAATGGGTGGCGGCGCAGGCTGAGCATGTGGACACCGTCGGACCACATCTGCATCGAAACCATGTCTTCCGGCTCTGCACCGGGGTTGAAATTGATGCCGCGCAAGGTTGCCACCAGCGTATCGCCTTCGCGAAATGCGCGGGGCCGTGTTGCATCGCTGGTCAGCAGTTCAGCCGTGGGTTCAGGAATGCCGAGCTGTTCCTGCAGCCATTCGTAGACTCCGGGCCGATTGCGGCAGAGATGCATCCACACGACTTCGTCAGGGTTTGCCGGCTTCCACGTCTGGATTTCTTTCCAGCCGATGGGGCGTCCGCCGCCCTTGCCGTCCAGCACCCTTGCAAAAAGCAGGGGTGTTTCGTCCGTAAGTCCGTCCGTCATCGTGGGTATTTCTTCATACATCGACGGCTTCATGCCCCAAAGAATGGCCGCTGTCATGCGTCTGCGTGAATAGCCCCTGCCGGCGAGGCGTACTGCCCACATCGCCACATCCCGATAAGGCCGGAAAAAGCGCGCAAAACCCCCAATTTTTACAAAGCTTCGCTTGTTCTATATGCCTGTCGCATGCCCATCTGTCCCGGCCGGTTGCCTGCCGCGTAACTGCCTGTGATCAAAGGGAAAGATGGTGCAATAGCGGGTACGCCTTTCTGGCGTCGCCTTGCTGACCGGGGGGTCGCAAAATCACGACGGGTCGGTTCTGATGCCGCAGGTATCTGGCCGTTTTCCCGCCAGGCTGATCTTGCGGAGGTATTTATGGTCAGATTGAATGTGGCTGCCGCGGCACTTGCTGCTGCATTGGCGGCAATGCCTGCAAAGGCGGATGTGGTTACCGACTGGGCCGAGTTCGGACGGGTTGTTTCTGCCGGTGACAGGCAACCGCAAACTCCCGAAACCTATTACAACGAAACGCGGCTTGCCCTTGCCATGTTCGAAGCTGCCAATGCCATCGACCGCAAATATGAAAGCTTTCTGGGCATGGAAAAGGCACAGGAAGGTGCCTCGATGAATGCCGCCGTGATTACCGCGGCCTACACGGTCCTTGCCGCCCAGCATCCGTCCCGCAGTGCCGATCTTGATGGCAGCTATGAACTGGCAATTGCCCAGATCAGCGATGCTTCTGCGCGCGACAAGGGCGTGGCCATCGGCAAGAAGGCCGCCGAAGCAGCCCTGGCATCGGGCGCATTCGATGCGTCCCGCACGGTTGTGCCATATCGCCCGCGTACATCGCCCGGTGTCTGGGTGCCGGTTTCACTGCCTTCGGTAATGGATGAAATCGGCAACATGACGCCCTGGGTCATCAGCGATATCGAAACTTTCATGCCGCCGCCGCCACCAGCGCTTACCAGCGAAGTCTGGGCGCGCGACCTGAATGAAGTGAAGCGGTTGGGCGGCAGGAAAAGCACAGAGCGCACATCCGTGCAGAGCCGGATTGCGCGATACCGGATCACGCCAATCGTCATGCCTACATTGCGGGCAATCGCAGACCTTCCCGGCCGTTCTACCGTGCAGAACGCGCGCATGTTCGCGCTGGTCAACCTGGCTGGTGACGATACCAGCGTGGTCACCTTCGCGGCCAAGTTGCGCTACAATTTCTGGCGTCCCATCACGGCCATCCGCAATGCCGATGATGATGGCAACCCGGCCACCGCCACAGAAGCTGACTGGCAGCCCTTCATCGGCACGCCCAACTTCCCTGAATACCCCTGCGCGCATTGCAGCGGCACCGCGGCGATTGCCGAGGTGCTGAAGGCCGAAGTGGGCAACGAACCGGCAGGCGGGGTCCAGATCGGCTCGCGCTCGCTCGATTATTCCGCAGTGCAGGTGCTGCCTACTTTCGACCAGTGGGTGAGCGAGGTTTCCATGTCGCGCACGCTGGGCGGGGTACATTACCGCTTTTCCAACATTGCAGGCGAAGACATTGGGCGGGCGGTTGCCAGGGTGGCGCTGACGAAGTTGCGGCCCCTGCCACCCTCTGACTGAGCGGGCGGCAGCGGCCTTGGCGTTCTGACGTTGTTTCGCCGCATTTAGGCGACTATAGGCAGGGCTATGTCATCAATCAGACCATGGCGCGATATCGAGCGCCGCAAGAGCCGGCAGATCATGGTCGGTAACACGCCCGTTGGCGGCGATGCGCCGATCACGGTGCAGACCATGACCAATACGCTCACCTCCGACCCGGTAGCGACAATCAACCAGATCCGCCGCTGCGAAGAAGCGGGCGCGGACATTATCCGCGTGTCCTGCCCCGATGTGGAAAGCACCGCTGCACTGAAACGCATCGTCAAGGCAGCGCGCGTGCCGTTGGTGGCGGACATTCATTTCCACTACAAACGCGCGCTGGAAGCTGCCGATGCCGGCGCTGCCTGCCTGCGCATCAACCCGGGCAATATCGGTTCCAACGAACGGGTTGCAGAAGTCGTGCGTGCCGCAAAAGCCAATGGCTGCGCCATCCGTATCGGCGTGAATGCCGGCAGCCTGGAAAAAGACCTTCTCGAAAAATATGGTGAGCCGTGCCCCGAAGCACTGGTGGAAAGCGCGCTCGACCATATCAAGCTGCTGCAGGACCACGATTTTCACGAATATAAGGTCGCGGTAAAGGCAAGCGACGTATTCCTTGCCGTGGCAGCGTATCAGGGCCTGGCCGATGCCGTGGATTGCCCTTTGCACCTTGGCATCACGGAAGCGGGCGGCCTGATCGGCGGCACGGTGAAAAGCGCAATCGGCATCGGCAATATGCTGTGGGCCGGCATTGGCGACACAATCCGCGTTTCCCTTTCGGCAGAACCCGAAGAAGAAGTGCGCGTCGGCTTCGAAATTCTCAAATCGCTGGGTCTTCGCACCCGCGGCGTTCGGGTGGTTTCCTGCCCCAGTTGCGCACGGCAGGGCTTCGATGTGATCCGCACCGTTTCGGCGCTGGAAGAACGCCTGCAGCACATCAAGACACCGCTATCGCTGTCGGTGCTGGGCTGCGTGGTCAACGGACCGGGCGAAGCGCGTGAAACAGACATCGGCATTACCGGCGGCGGCAATGGCAAGCACATGGTCTATCTGTCCGGCGTGACCGACCATCATGTGCAGTCTTCCGATATGCTCGATCATATTGTCGAGCTGGTCGAAGCCAAGGCAGCCGAAATTGAAGCAGAGGCAGTCGCCGCTGCCACCATTTCCGAACCGGCAGAATAGCCGGGGGCACATAAGGTCGCGTCACAACCCAAAGCAGGAGGTCTTCAATGGCCGGGATCGAGACGGACTATCTTATTATCGGCTCTGGCGCGGTCGGCATGGCATTTGCCGACACCATGCTGGATGAAGACCCGGATGCCCACATCACCATTGTCGACCAGCATGCGAAGCCGGGCGGGCACTGGAACGATTCCTACCCGTTTGTGGCTTTGCACCAGCCTGCTTCATACTATGGGCTTAATTCACTGCCGCTCGGCAACGACCAGATCGACTGCACCGGGCCCAACAAGGGCTATTACGAACTGGCGACCGGCACGGAAATCTGCGCCTATTACGAAAAGGTGATGAACACCCGCTTCCTGCCCAGCGGCAGGGTCACTTACCTTCCAATGACCATCTATCTCGGCAACAGTCGCATCAGCAGCATCCTGTCTGGCAAGGAAAGCGCCGTGAATGTCCGCCGCAAGGTGGTCGATGGCACTTTCTACAATACCTCGGTCCCGGCCACGCATACGCGCAAGTTTACGGTTGCAGCAGGCACCCGGATTGCCATCCCTAACGACTTGCCGGGCCTATGGAAGCGCCCCGATGAAATACCTGCCCATTATGCCATTCTTGGTGCTGGCAAGACCGCCATGGATGCTGTCGTCTGGCTGCTGCGTTCCGGCGTGGCACCGCAGGACATCACCTGGGTGCGGCCGCGCGAGACATGGATGTTCAACCGGGCCAATACCCAGTTCGGACCGGAATTTTTCGAACAGGCAATCCGCTCGCAGATTTCGCTGATGCAAGCTGCCGCGACGGCGCAAACCGCCGATGACATCTTTCTGACGCTGGAAAAGACCGATTACATGCTGCGGATCGACCCCGATGTGCTGCCCACCAAGTTCCACTTTCCTGTAACATCCCATGGCGAACTGGACCTGATGCGGTCTGTAACGCGGGTCATCCGCAAGGGCAGGCTGACGGGCATCGAACCTGCCCGGATGCTGTTTCCGTCAGGCGATGAAACCGTGCCCGAAGACACATTGTTCGTCGATTGCACTGCCACTGCCGTAAGTGTGCGCCCGACACGGCCCCAGTTCGAGGACGGTCTGATTACCCTGCAGATGATGCATGTGCCGCTGGTTGCGCTCAATGCGTCTGTCGCGGCATTCCTCGAAGCGAATTTCGATACGGACGAGGAAAAGAACACGCTGGGCGAAGTCAGCCCGTTTGTGGATTCCACCCTGCAATATCCTCTGGCCCTGCTCACCACTACGATGAACAGGGTCCGCTGGTCGATGTCGAAGCCAATCAGCGACTGGCTTTCAACCAAGCGCCTCGATCCGACAGGGCCGCTGATAGCTTCCCTGCCAGCAGGCGATCCGCGTTTTGCCTTGCTGGGCGAAGTGCAGGAAGCCACACGGGCGGCAATTCCCAATCTACACCGGCTGGCGGCAATGGCTGCTGCCCCTGCACAAGGTTGACAAGACAAATGCGTAAACTGGTCGCGCCGGCACTCGTGCTGGCTTTTCCTGCGGCATTGCTGGGCGGGTGCACCACTGCGGCATCACGGCAGCATCAGGCAGCCGCCGATCATCCGCAAGCACAGCTGTATGATGAAAACCGCGATGCTGCTTCAGATGTCGATGCAGCCATGGCCAAAGCAGCAACAGGCGGCAAGAATGTGCTGGTCGCAATGGGCGCGAACTGGTGCCATGATAGCCGCGCATTCGCAGGTTGGATGCAGACCCCGCGGTTTGCTGACATGCTGGCGCAGCGTTACGAAACGGTGTTCGTGGATGTCGGCCATCCCCAGGAAGGCAAGGGCCGAAACCTGGACGTGGCAAGGCGCTTCGGGTTGAACGAAATTACCGGCACGCCCACGGTTCTGGTGATTTCGCCCGATGGCCGCCTGCTCAACCGCGATACGGCCGCAAGCTGGCGAAATGCGGCCAGTCGCAGCGCAGATGCGATATATGGCGAGCTTTCAGCCTTTCCCTTGCCATAAATCCATTCACCCATCCTTTAGGATGGTTTATGTATATTGGCGCTATGAAACGGCGTGAACTCCTCACTGGCAGCCTTGCGGCGGGTATTTCGCTGACGGTTGCGCCGCGTGTTTTCGCGCAGGCCAGCCCGCATGGGCTGCGTGACCGGAAGCTGTTTGAAATCGCCAGGACCCAGCAGGAAAAGGCCGGCAGCCTGCTGTGGCGCAGGGATTTCGTCGGCATTGCAGACTTCGGCCTGCGGTCTTCCGAACCACGGTTCCATTTCGTGAATGTTGAAGGTGACCGGATTGATTCCTTCCGCGTGGCCCATGGCACTGGTTCCGACCCTGAACATGATGGCTGGCTGAACTGGTTTTCAAACCAGAACGGGTCAAACGCCACCAGCGCGGGCACTTACATGACTTATGGTTGGTATACTGGCCGCTATGGCACTTCCATCCGGCTCGACGGATTGGACCGCACGAATTCCAATGCGCTTGACCGCGCGATTGTGATGCATCGCGCCCAATATGCAGAGCCGGAACACCTGGCCCGGTGGGGCCGGCTTGGCCGGTCAAACGGCTGTTTCGCCATGAGCGATGCGGATTTCAAACTGGCCCTGCTGCACCTTGGCGGTGGGCGGGTGCTTTATGCAGACCGGCTTGGCCTTGGCCCTGACGGCCAGATTGTGGAGCCCTATACTCCTCCGGCTATCACGCCGCTGACGCCGGAAACGCCAACTGCCACGCAGCAAGCAAATCCCGGCGTTTATTAAACAGAAGTCTTCTGTTCTGAGTGCGCAGGCGTTTTCAACCTGACTACCGTCAGGTCTGCAGATCATCCTCGATCGGAATAACCTGTTCACCCGTCACGCGGCTGCGGTTCGGCATCCGCGGAGCATCGAAGCTGGCCAGCACCGGCGCATCGCGATCATAGATATCGGGGAAGGTCGAGAGTTTGCCTTCGATGTCCTTCGCCATGGTGAAATAGGTGATGTAAACCGGCATCGTCTTCTGGAAACCGACCTTGGTATATTCGCCGCCCTTGATCAGGTTGACGCCTTCTTCCGGCGAAAGTCCGCCTTGAAGAATGGCCAGCGTGATCGCCAGTTCCGTCGCCCGTTCCGTGCGGATGCAGCCGTGGCTCAACGCGCGGTTGTCATTGGCAAACAGGCCGCGCGCCGGTGTGTCATGCAGGAAGATGGCGTGGCGATTGGGCATGTCCAGTTTCATCAGGCCCAGCGAATTGGTCGGACCAGGCTGCTGAACCACGCTGACCCAGCCGTTTTCGCCCTTCGTCGCCTTGTACCCTGCATTCCGCGCCCAGGTCGGGTTGTTCAGCACGCGAGCGCCCAGCCCTTCGCCCTTCACGATGGACTGCGGCACGGTCCAGGTCGGGTTGAAAATAACCCCTTCCACGCTTTCCGCCAATTGCGGCGTGGCCGTGCGGCCCGGTTTGCCCACCACGGTCTTGTAAGTGCGCACGATATTGTCGTTGACCGTCAGCCGTAGCTGGAATTCGGGAACGTTTGTCATCAGATACTGGCTGCCGAGATCACGGGCGAGCCAGCGCCAGCGGTCCATGTTGGCACGGATCATCTTGCGATGTTTCCCCTTGGCAGCAGGGGTTTTGGCCAGTTCTGCTTTCAGCAGCGCGTAATCGGGATGTTCTGGCATGATCCCTGCCAGCGCCCCTTGCAGATCGCCGCTTTCCAGGGCCTGTGTCATCAACGTCGATGTCGGGTAACGGTCGGCATCAGGGTCGAACACGAACCACTGCTTGCGCGATTCCATGGGGGTGCGCCCGTCGCGCAGGTCTTCCACCAGCCAGGCAAATGTCTGGCTGGCAAGTTCGTCCAGCTGCTCGCTGGTGCCAAGGGCAATGGCGGCGCGCAGTTCGGGCAGATTGTAATCGGCAGGATCAAGCCCTTCGGCCCCGATCCCTTCGATGACACTGACCAGCGTTTTTACATTGGTCAGCGACCAAGGCTGCGTGATCGAGGGGATTTCCTGGACGATTTCCTGTGAGAAAGCCTCGGCAACGCTTTGCGGCTTTGCCTTCGCTGCTTCTTTCTGCACTTCCTTTTGCACTGGCACATTGGCATCCTGCGGCAACAGGTTGGCAGGGTTTGCCTGGCGCGCAGAAAGCGGTGCAGCCACGGCCAAAGCGGCAGTGGCCAGCAGGGAAACGCGAACGGAAATCTTCATAAACTCTCAGCCCTTGTGCCGGAAATATACCGGAAATGCGCCGGAAACTACAGTCCGGGAATTGCATGATTCTCAAAATAGCTCAAATGCTGGTTCATCATCAACCGTTCCGGCTGACTCCCCGCTGAATTGACAGGGATAGTGACGGATAAAACCGCCGGGACTATGCCTCCGCAATGCAGGACGACGCATCTTCCATACGCCCTATCGTGCCGGTTCTGGCGACTGTTGTCGGCATTGGTGTATTCTCGCTGATGGATGCCTTCATGAAAAGCGCGTCCATCGCGGCAGGTGCATATAGCGCGCTGCTGGTCCGTTCCGTGCTCGGTGTGCTGCTGGTCGGGCCAGCGTGGTGGATATCTGCCCGCAAATGGCCGCAGCGCAGCATCATGCGCCTGCATCTGCGGCGCGGCATTGTCGTTGCCGGGATGGCGCTTTCCTTCTTCTTCGCACTGGTCCGCCTGCCGCTCGCAGAAGCCATTGCCATGTCGTTCATTGCCCCTCTCATCGCACTTTATCTGGCGGCATTGCTGCTGGGCGAGAAAATACAGCCGCGCGCGATAATCGCCGCGCTGCTTGGCCTCGCAGGGGTGGTCATCATCGTGGGCGGACGCGTTGGCCGCGAAAAAATGACCGACGATGCCATTCTGGGCCTGATCGCATTGTTCATTTCCGCAGTGCTTTATGCATGGAACCTCGTGCTACAGCGCGAACAGGCGCTCGTCGCCAAACCGGCAGAAGTCGCCAGTTTCCAAAGCGGGGTTGTCAGCCTGATGCTGCTGATCCCTGCACCGTTCCTGTTCAGCGTGCCGCCGCAGTCTGTATGGGGCGATCTGGTGGCATCAGCAGTGCTGGGTGTGGCTGCATCCATGATCCTGTCATGGGCTTATGCCCGCGCAGAAACGCAGGTGCTGGTGCCGGTGGAATATACCGGTTTTCTGTGGGCAGTGTTGTTCGGTTGGCTGTTCTTCCGCGAACCGGTCACGCTGGCAACGGTGGCTGGCACCGTGCTGATCGTTTACGGCTGCTGGATTGGCACGCGTTCGCGGCCTGAACAAGGCATGGTCTGACCCGCGCCTTATCGCGCCTGTTTTGCGCTTTCCATCTCAGCGGCTTGCGCCGGCGCATCGGTGAAACCGATGGCAGCACCGAAACAGGCCGTAACGGCCAGCACGGCGGCAACAAGGCCGGCCCGTAGCGAATGGGTATTGCGGTTCCCGGATCGTGTCAGGCTGGTCATTTCTAGCTCCCCTTTAGTGCCATCTGCATGGCCTTCATTTAGCTAAACAATGCAGATGCCCCGCTTCGGGTTCCGGTCGCCCTGTTTCGCGCATATCCGTGGGCCTCTTGACCTAGCGGGCATGAACGCGCAGGTGCGCAGCAGATATTGGCTCCCCGCCTGCGAATCCCCCTTGGGCAATGTCTGTCGGACAGGTCCAGGAATTGCGGGCGGTACGAGCGCCACCCATGAAAGGACCCCGCGCAGTATGACCCAGGTCGGTAAGGACACGCTCGCTACACGCAGCACCATGAATGTCGGCGGCAAGGAAATTGCCTATTATTCGCTGGCCAAGGCCGCCGAAAAAGTGGGCGACGTAAGCCGCCTGCCCTATTCGATGAAGGTCCTGCTGGAAAACCTGCTGCGTTTTGAAGACGGTGGCTTCACCGTTTCTGAAGACCATATCCGCGCGATTGCCGACTGGCAGAAGAACCCGCAGACAGGCAATGAAATCCAGTATCGCCCCGGCCGCGTGCTGCTGCAGGATTTCACCGGCGTTCCCTGCGTGGTCGATCTGGCCGCCATGCGCGATGCCATCGCCAAGTTGGGCGGCGACACGCAGAAGATCAATCCGCAGGTTCCCGTGCATCTGGTCATCGACCATTCGGTGATGGTGGACGAATTCGGCCACCCCAAGGCGTTCGAACACAATGTCGAACTGGAATATCAGCGTAACGCAGAACGTTACGACTTCCTGAAATGGGGTTCCAAGAGCCTCGATAATTTCAAGGCGGTCCCTCCCGGCACGGGCATCTGCCACCAAGTGAATCTGGAACATATCGCGCAGGCAGTATGGACCAGCGCTGGCCCTGACGGCGTGACAGTTGCCTATCCTGACACCTGTGTTGGCACAGACAGCCACACCACCATGATCAACGGGCTTGGCGTGCTCGGCTGGGGTGTTGGCGGGATCGAGGCAGAAGCCGCGATGCTGGGCCAGCCCATTTCCATGCTCATCCCCGAAGTCGTCGGCTTCAAGCTGACGGGCGAAATGGCCGAAGGCATCACCGCGACCGATCTGGTGCTCACCTGCGTGCAGATGCTGCGCCAAGTGGGCGTGGTGGGCAGCTTTGTCGAATTCTACGGCCCCGGCGTCAGCGCGTTGAGCCTGGCTGACCGTGCCACCATCGCCAACATGGCACCGGAATATGGCGCAACCTGCGGCTTCTTCGGCGTTGATGACAAGACGATGGAATATCTGCGCCTGACAGGCCGCAGTGAAGACCAGCTTGCCCTCGTTGAAGCCTATTACCGCGAACAGGGCATGTGGTTCGACCCATCGCACGAGCCGGTCTTTACCAAAACGCTCAGCCTCGACATGAACAGCGTTGTTCCTTCGCTCGCCGGTCCCAAGCGTCCACAGGACAAGGTTGCGCTGCCCGAAGTCGATGAATTGTTCAATTCCGACCTTGCCAAGCTCTACAAGAAATCCGCGCCCGAGCGCGTCAGCGTCGATGGCAAGGACCACGACATTGGCGATGGCGACGTGGTGATTGCCGCTATCACCAGCTGCACCAACACGTCCAACCCGGATGTGCTGATTGCTGCTGGCCTGGTGGCCCGCAAGGCGCGCGCCAAGGGCCTGCTTCCCAAGCCCTGGGTGAAAACCAGCCTTGCACCTGGCTCGCAGGTCGTGACCGATTATCTGGTGAAAGCCGGCCTGCAGGACGATCTCGATGCCATTGGCTTCGATCTGGTCGGCTATGGCTGCACCACCTGCATCGGCAATTCCGGCCCGCTGGCCGCGCCGATCAGCGCCGCGATCAACAATAATGACATCGTTGCCGCCAGCGTCCTTTCGGGCAACCGCAACTTTGAAGGCCGGGTCAGCCCCGATGTGCGGGCTAACTTCCTCGCATCGCCGCCGCTGGTGGTGGCCTATGCCCTGCGCGGCACCGTCACCACGGATATGGTTTCGACCCCCATCGGGCAGGATCAGGACGGCAATGACGTGTTCCTGAAGGACATCTGGCCGACCAACCACGAAATCTCCGACCTGCGCGCCAACTCAATCGACCGCGCCATGTTCGAAGCCCGCTATGCCGACGTCTACAAGGGCGACGAACATTGGCAGGCGATCAATGTGGTTGGGTCTGACACCTATCAGTGGCGTCCGGGCAGCACCTATGTCGCCAATCCGCCCTATTTCGAGGGTATGAGCATGACCCCGGCGCCGATAGTGGACATCATGGAAGCCAAGCCGCTGGCGATGCTGGGCGATTCTGTCACCACCGACCACATTTCGCCCGCCGGATCGATCAAGGAAGATTCGCCTGCCGGTGAATATCTGATGTCCAATCAGGTCGCCAAGGCAGACTTCAATTCCTACGGTTCGCGCCGCGGCAACCATGAAGTGATGATGCGCGGCACTTTCGCCAATATCCGCATCAAGAACGAAATGGTCCCCGGCGTCGAAGGCGGCATGACCACCTACGGCGGCGAAACCATGGCGATTTACGATGCTGCTATGAAGCACAAGGCCGATGGCACACCGCTGGTGGTAATCGCAGGCAAGGAATATGGCACCGGCTCCAGTCGTGACTGGGCTGCCAAGGGCACCAACCTGCTGGGCGTGCGCGCCGTGATCGTGGAAAGCTACGAGCGTATCCACCGTTCAAACCTTGTCGGCATGGGCGTGCTGCCGCTGCAATTTGCAGCGGGCGACACGCGCACGACGCTGGGCCTGACGGGGGATGACAGTTTCACCGTTCGCGGTCTGGCTGACCTCACGCCGGGTCAGGACGTGACGGTTGATGTCACCCGCGCCAATGGTGAAACCTTCAGCTTCACTGCCAAGTGCCGGATCGATACCGCCAACGAAATGGAATATTACCGCCACGGCGGCATCCTCCATTACGTGCTGCGCAACCTCGCCGCGTAAACTTCGCCAGCCGAGCAGGCTGCAGACATTAAAAAGGGCGGCTCCCTCGCGGGGGCCGCCCTTTTTGTTTGGCCGAAGGCCGCAAGCGGGCGGTTAGCCGCCCTTTGCAACCTTGAGTTTGCGTCGGCCCAGAACTGCGGCAGCAGCAGCGCCGAACAGGATCATCATCGGCGGGGCGGGAACAGGTGTGCCGCCAGTCGTGGTGGTCGTGGTCATTCCCGATGTGGTCAGGCCCGATGTGGTCATGCCCGAACTGCTCGTCGTGGTGGTCGATGTCGAACTGGTCATGTTGCCCGACGTGGTCGTGCTGGTCGAAATATTGCCTGACGTCGACGTGGTTGTGCTCGACACATTACCGGACGTTGAAGTGCTGGTGCTCGACACATTGCCCGATGTGCTCGTCGTACTCGACACGTTGCCAGACGTGGACGTGGTGCTGGAAACATTGCCGGAAGTCGATGTCGTGCTGCTGACATTGCCCGAAGTGGATGTCGTGCTCGACACATTTCCCGAAGTCGACGTGGTCGTGGTGGTCGTCGTCGTCGAAGAAGACGGGGGCGGCGGCGGCGGCGGGGGTGCCGGATCGCCGCTGGTCGAGCTGGAGGGCGGGGGTGGCGGCGGGGGTGCCGGATCGCCGCTGGTGGTGCCGCCGCTGGTAGTGCCATCGCTGGTGGTGCCGCCGGTGGTCGTAGTGGTGGACGTGACGGTTACATTGCCGCTGCTCGAGCCGCCGCCACCGCCGCCGCCGAAAAATCCACCGAAGAAGCCGCCGCCGAAGCCGCCGCCAAATCCGCCGCCGCCGCCAATTACGGTGACACTTCCGCCATCGCCGCCCGAGACAGGGCCGGACGGGGGAAGCGGAATAGCGGCCATCGCCATGCGATAGGCCGGCGGGCATTCGACGCCATCGGCATTCGGCCCGTAACCAAAGATTGGCGCACCTTCATGCGGCATGCCGGCAATCATGGCGGGGCCAGCAGGCTCGCATTCCACGACGCGCTTCACGATGCGCCGCTTGCGCTTCTCAGGCTTGGGAATGCGGCGTTCTGCACGGCGTTCCTTCACATATTTCACCGGCGCGGACTTAACCGACTTTACCGATTTATAGGATGCAGGATCAGCAGAAGGCGCTTCGGCCACATGCACCGCCCCGCCAGCAAGCAGAGCGCCGCCTGCTGCGGTTGCGGATAATTTAGCCAGGGCCATCTTTACCGACATGGGTACGCTCTCTTGTTACTTTCGAGGGCAGCCTCGACCGCGGCGATTCCGCAATCCGGCACTTCCCTGTCAGCACATCAGACGCTGCCGGGGGCCTTCCAGCAATCATGTTAACCATGAATTGGGCGCGCAAATCCAAAAAGCTGCATGGTCGCACGGGGGTTTGGGCCAACTTGTCCCACTATGGAACCGAACCAGACCCAAATGCTGATACGAAATTAACCTTTTGTATCAAACAAGCCCGTTTGTTCTGCCGGACCTGTCGGTGCGGGCGGCTGTTTTTCAAGGTGAGCCCATGCCGAATCGTTGAGGCACCGGCCACGCGCCGTGCGCGCCACCAGGCCCAGCTGGATGAGGTAGGGTTCAACCACTTCTTCCACCGTGTCGCGCGGTTCGGACAGGCCCGCCGCCAGCGTTTCCACGCCCACAGGCCCGCCCTTGTAGATATCCGCGATCATGTTGAGATAGCGTCTGTCCATCGCATCAAGGCCCAGCCGGTCAACCTCCAGCCGGGTCAGCGCATCATCTGCCACCTTGGCCGTAACCACCCCGTCCCCTGCCACATGGGCAAAATCGCGCACGCGCCGCATCAAACGGCCGGCAACTCGCGGCGTGCCGCGTGCACGGCGGGCAATTTCGCGCGCACCATCGGGGTTGATCTTCATGTTGAGCAGGCCTGCACCGCGCGTAACCACCCGTTCCAGTTCTGGCACGGTGTAGAAATTGAGCCGCACGGGAATGCCGAACCGGTCGCGCAGAGGCGTGGTCAGCAGACCCTGGCGCGTGGTTGCGCCAATCAGCGTAAATGGCGGCAGGTCGATCCGCACACTTCGGGCAGACGGTCCCTCGCCGATGATGATATCCAGCGCACGGTCTTCCATCGCGGGATAGAGCACTTCTTCGACCACGGGATTAAGCCTGTGAATTTCGTCGATGAACAGCACATCATGCGGTTCAAGATTGGTCAGCAGCGCGGCAAGGTCGCCTGCCTTGGCAATTACCGGGCCAGACGTGGCGCGAAAACCCACGCCCAGTTCCTTGGCGACGATCTGCGCCAGCGTGGTTTTGCCCAGCCCCGGGGGGCCGAAGAACAAGACATGGTCCATCGCTTCGCCGCGCCCGCGCGCCGCCTCGATGAAGACACGCAAATTGTCGCGCGCGGCTTCCTGCCCGACAAATTCGGCGAGCGATTTTGGCCGCAGCGCCGCATCCGGGTCTTCCGGCTGGCGATCGGGGGTAAGGTCGGGATTATCGGTCATTGCAGGCAGTGCCAGCCTTCAAAACGGGTTCAATGTGTAGCCCTGCTGCTGGAGCAAGGCATCGGCTGTCATCGCGGACAGGGCAATTTCCACACCCGGAACCAGGTCCGCGCGCTTGATGCCGTAAACAGTCGCAGTCTGGCCGCAGAGAAATACCTGCACGCCGTGCGCCAGCAATTCGGCCAACGGCGCTTCGCTGGCATTTGGCTTGCCTTCCATGCGTGCGGCAAAGGCTGCGCCGTTCAAAAGATCGAACGCGGCCTTGCCGTGGATGACCACGGCAACCTTAACCCTGCTTTCCGGCACACCGCCGGCGACATGCATGTTGATGAAGCGCGCAGCGGAATCGAGAGTGCGGTTGATCTTGGCATCGTCAGCCTGCACCGATGTATCGAACAGGACCTTGAAGGCGGCATCGGCAGGCAAAGCCGCCGCTTCATCCACCTTTGCCACCGCGCCGAAGGTCTGGAAGACAGGGCCGGGTTTGAAGGCAGAAAAATCCTGTGCGGCAGCAGGCGCAGCGGACAATACCGCGAGCGCAATGATGGCGGCTAACCCCGCGTGAATTCTATTTCGAAGCATGTTTGAGCCCTTCACGAATCAAGACATTAAGGTCCGCATCATCGCCCAGTATAGCCTGCGCCTTGGCCACGGCACTGGCGGCAACCGCCGGCTTGAAGCCGAGGTTTTGCAGGGCCGAAACCGCATCTGCGCTGGCCGAACCTGCCGCGATGGTGACCGTGCCGACCGCTCCACCGCCGCCGGGCATTCCGCCTGCCTTGTCTTTCAGCTCATTCACGATGCGGCCCGCCAATTTCGGTCCAACGCCATTGGCGCGCGCCACCATGGCGGCATCACCACTGGCGCAGGCGGTCTGCACTTCTGCAATGGAAAGCGCCGACAGGATGGCCAGCGCGACCTTGCTGCCCACGCCCTGCACCTGTGTCAGCAGGCGGAACCAGTCGCGTTCAGCCGCATCGGCAAAACCGAGCAGGCGCATGTCATTTTCGCTGACCTGCAAATCGGTATAGACAGTACAGGCCCCGCCTACATCACCCAGCGCCGACAGGGTGCGGGCAGAACAATGGACGAGATAGCCGACACCGGCGACATCGATCACCGCCCAGTCGGCACCGGTTTCGTCCAGCAGTCCCTTAAGCTTTGCGATCATCTGACGTCCTTGGGCATGGTTTGTTCTTGCGCGTAAAGCTGCGCTTGGTCCACCCTTTATGGACATTTATGGACAGCGGGCCGCCTTTGCGACATGAACCGCCGCAGTTTGAGGGACAAGCATGAGCGTCAACACATTCGGCAGAGTTCTGCGGTTCACCACCTGGGGTGAAAGTCACGGGCCTGCGCTGGGCGCAGTGCTGGACGGCTGCCCGCCGGGCATCGCCCTGACAGAAGAGATGATCCAGCCCTTCATGGATGCGCGCGCACCGGGCCAGTCGAAATTCACCACCCAGCGGCGCGAACCCGATGCGGTAAGGATCCTGTCTGGCGTGTTCGAGGGCAAGACCACTGGCACCCCTGTCAGCCTGATGATCGAAAATGTCGATCAGCGGTCCAAAGATTATTCCGAAGTGGCCAAGGCCTATCGTCCCGGCCATGCCGACTATGCCTATGATGCTAAATACGGTTTCCGCGATTATCGCGGCGGTGGGCGCAGTTCTGCGCGGGAAACCGCTGCACGCGTGGCGGCAGGCGCAGTGGCACGGTTGATCCTGCGGCAAGTAAAAATCACCGCCTATGTCAGCCAGATCGGCAAGGACGAGATTGACCGCAGCGCTGTGGATTTTGACCAGATCGGGCGGAACCCGTTTTTCTGCCCCGATGCAGCAGCGGCAAAACGCTGGGAAAACCTGGTGGATGAAGCACGACTGGCCGGTTCATCGCTGGGTGCAGTGGTGGAATGCGTGGCCGAAAACGTGCCCGCAGGCTGGGGCGCACCTGTTTATGGCAAGCTGGATGCAGACCTTGCAGGCGCGATGATGGGTATCAACGCGGTAAAGGGCGTGGAAATCGGCGCGGGTTTCGGGGCGGCGATGTTGAGCGGAGAAGAAAACGCCGACCCCATGCGCGCAGGCGAAGGCGGGCCGCAATTCGAAGCCAATAATGCAGGCGGCATCGCAGGCGGCATTTCGACCGGCCAGCCGGTGGTGGTGCGGGTGGCATTCAAGCCAACCAGTTCGATCTTGACCGCTGTGGATACGATTGGCCGCGACGGTGAAAACACACAAATCCGCACGAAGGGCCGGCATGACCCCTGCGTGGGCATCCGCGGCACACCTGTCGTCGAAGCGATGATGGCACTGGTGCTGGCAGATCACATGATGCTGCACCGGGCGCAATGCGGTTGAAACTACCGCTTCCTGCCCCGTTCAAGGGCAAGTTTCGCGTGCCTTTCGCAAATGCACAAAAGTCATTGGCGCCTACGTCATAAATCGGCCTAAGCGTTCAATGTTCCACAATTAATTTATTCAATCAATATCATCGGAAAACTCGCCTTTCATTGGGCAGGGCTGCTCCCTATCTCGCGGTTGCAATATTCATATTCGCAACTGCAACATAATGGAGCCCACTATGACCACCATGATCGGCAAGGAAATCCAGCCTTTCGTCGCACAGGCATTCAAACCAACCGCACAGGGCAAAGGCGAATTCGTCGAAGTTACCGACGGTGACGTGCGCGGCAACTGGGCCGTATTCTTCTTTTATCCGGCTGATTTCACCTTCGTCTGCCCGACCGAGCTGGAAGATCTGGCTGAACAGTACGAAACGCTGAAGGGCATGGGCGTGGAAGTCTATTCCGTCTCCACCGACACCCACTTCAGCCACAAGGCATGGCACGAAACTTCGGAAAAGATCGCCAAGATCAACTTCCCCATGCTGGGCGACCAGAACCACACCATCGCCAACAATTTCGGCGTTCTGCGCGAAGGCCAGGGCCTGGCTGACCGTGCGACCTTCGTGGTTGATCCTGATGGCGTGATCCAGGTGATGGAAATCACTTCGGAAGGCGTTGGCCGCAATGCCAAGGAACTGGTCCGCAAGATCAAGGCTGCACAATATGTCCGCGCCAACCCCGGCCAGGTTTGCCCTGCCAAGTGGGAAGAAGGCGAAGAGACCCTCGCGCCTTCGCTCGACCTCGTCGGCAAGATCTAAGCCCTTCGCCTGATCGAATACAGCTAGCCGCAGCACTGGTTGCGGCCAAAGGACGGCCCGGGGCTCCCCTCCCGCCCCGGGTCGTTTCTTCCCAGATACTATCTGAATTTCGGAGAATTTCGATGCTCGACACCGCCATGAAGCAGCAGCTGACGACCTATCTTGGCAATCTGCGCGAGCCAATCGAGCTGGTTGGCACCATCGGCAGCGACGAAACCTCCGCCAAGACCCGCGCATTGCTGGAAGACATTGCCGCGCTGCACCCCATGGTGACAGCGTCGTTTGACGGCACCGCAACCCGCGCACCCAGCTTTCTCATCCGCCGTGCGTCTGACCATGATGCGGCGGTAACTTTTGCCGGTCTGCCCATGGGCCATGAATTCACCTCGCTCGTCCTCGCCCTTCTGTGGGCTGGAGGACACCCGCCCAAGGTGGATGCAGATGTGATCGAACAGATCAGGGCGCTCGACGGCACTTTCGATTTCGACATGTATTTCTCGCTATCATGCCAGAACTGCCCCGACGTGGTGCAGGCGCTGACGCTGATGGCCATCTTCAACCCGCGCATATCCGCCACACTGATCGAAGGGGGCGCGTTCAAGGATGAAGTCGAAAGCCGCAAGGTCATGGCCGTGCCGGCTGTGTTCCTGAACGGTGAACCCTTCGCCAATGGCCGCATGGAAGTGGCCGAAATCATCGCCAAGCTGGATAGCGGCGCAGGCGAAAAAATGGCCCGCAAGATCGCCGCTAAAGACCCGTTCGAAGTGCTGATCGTGGGCGGCGGGCCTGCGGGCGCTTCGGCGGCGATCTATACCGCGCGCAAGGGCTTTCGCACAGGTATCGCCGCAGAACGCTTCGGCGGGCAGGTGCTGGACACGATGGGTATCGAGAACCTGCCGTCTGTCACCTATACCGAAGGCCCCAAGCTGGTGGCCCAGCTGGAAGCCCATGTCGCGGATTACGACATTGACGTGATGAACCTGCAGCTGGCTGAAAAGCTGGTGCCAGCCAGCAAAGAAGGCGGATTTCACGAACTGCGCCTGGCCAATGGAGCATCGCTGAAGGCGCGTTCGATCATCCTGACAACCGGGGCGCGCTGGCGCCAGCTGGGTGTGCCGGGCGAAGCTACCTATCGCAACAAGGGCGTTGCATATTGCCCCCATTGCGATGGCCCGCTGTTCAAGGGCAAGCGCGTGGCTGTGATCGGCGGCGGCAATTCCGGCGTGGAAGCGGCAATCGACCTTGCCAATATCGTTGGCCATGTAACCCTGATCGAATTCGACAGCCAGCTGCGCGCTGACGAGGTGCTGCAGAAAAAGCTGCGGTCCATGGCCAATGTGGACATCATCACATCTGCCAAGACCACCGAAGTGACCGGCGATGGCCAAAAGGTGAACGGCCTTACCTATCAGGACCGAAACAGCGCCGAGGAAGTGCATGTCGCGCTGGATGGCGTGTTCGTCCAGATCGGGCTGGTTCCCAACACCGAATGGCTGAAAGATTCCGGGCTGGAACTGTCGCGGTTCGGTGAAATCGTGATCGATGATCGCGCCGCCACCAACATTCCCGGCATTTTTGCCGCAGGCGATGTCACGACTGTGCCTTACAAACAGATCGTCATTGCCATGGGTGAAGGTTCCAAGGCGGCGCTCAGCGCGTTTGATTACATCATTCGCAACGAGCCTGCGGCGGAAATTGCCCAGGCTGCACAGGCTGTCAGCGCCTGAGCCCTTTCGTCTTGCCGGTGGCTATGCCCCCCGGCGCAGGACAATATAGATCGCACCGTCGCCACCATGGCGGCGGTGCGATTTTCGTATGGCGGCAATGGCATCGGCGTGGGGGCCAGCGGCCAGCCAGTCGAGTATCTTGGCACGGATCGCGCCGCGTTTGGTCGCCCGGTCTGCAGCTTCAACCGGTCGCGGTTTGCCCGTTACCACCAGCACCAGCCGCGCGCCCATTGCCCGGGCCTGACCAATGCCATGCTCCAGCCGGTCATGCGCGGCATCCAGCCCGTGGCCATGAAGGTCGAGCGAGTAATCAGGATCGATCGAACCGCTTTTGAGCCGCCTGTCCCAATGCGAATCGAGACCCCCTTGCCCGACAGGGCGCGGCGCAGGACGCGGTGATGCGGTGGGCGCAGGCATCGGCGGCGGGGGCTTTGCAGCAACAAGTGCCTTGCGACGCGCTGGCATCGGCGCCGGAGGCTGGCCCGCAAGCGGCGCAGGGGATGGTGCAGCTGGTTTCGTGACAGGTTTTCTGAACCGCGCGAGCGGCTTTACTGTAGCTGCCAGCCGTTCCCATGCTTCCTGTTCGTCGGCGGTCAGCCCGCGCGGCAGCCTCGACATGAGCTTATTGCCCGCTGAAACGTTGCACCGTGCCTTTTGGCACCAAAATCAGCGCCCGTCCGCGCGCGCTCATCCCGCCGGCAATCTGGCGGGCATCTTCGCCTGCACCCCAGAACGTGTCGAACCGGTTGGCACCTTTGATTGCACCGCCTGTGTCCTGCGCGATCCACAGGCCATTGGCTTCGCCGTGGTCCATCTGCAACCACACTGGCGCGCCCAGCGGCACGAATTTGGGATCAGCGGCAACGCTCGATTCGCGCCGGACAGGCACTTCCAGCGCGCCCAGCGGGCCATCGCCATTCAGGATGCGGAAAAACACCCAGCTCTTGTTCTCGCGCATCAGATCACGGCCCGCTTCGGGGTTTCCGCGGATATATTGCATGATGCCCTGCATGCTGCCGGCATATTTGCCCGGCCCTTCTCCCAGCAGCCCGCGTTCACGCATGATACCGCCAATGCCCGCATATTCGCGGCCATTCTGTCCCGCATAGCCGATCCGTGTGACCGTTCCATCAGGCGCGATCAGCCTGCCGGACCCCTGTATTTGCAGAAAGAAGAATTCGACCGGATCGGCCACCCAGCCGATTTCCAGCCCGCGATTGGCCAGCGCGCCGTCTTCTATCTCTGCGCGCTCGTAAAACTGCACGAATTTGCCGCTCGCATCATAGCGGCCCAGCGGAGGGCGACCTGTGCGCTCAGCCTCGGGCACATCATCCGGCCAGCCGCGCACCAGTTCGGGAGGCATGGCATAGACCGGCGTATCATAACCCGGCAGCTTCACGCGGCTGCCGCGAATTTCCGGCTCGAAATAGCCGGTGGCAAAGGATTTGCCGTCGGCCACCTGCGCCGTTTCGAAGTGGGCGGAGAAGAATTCAGGCGCGCGTCCCGGGTCCCAGGTGCTGGCAGCAGAGCAGGAAGGTCGCCAGTCTTCCTGGCTGGTCAGCCCGCTGGCATCAGTGCGGCGCAGCAGTTTTGGGCAGCTTTCACGAAAAGAGGCCAACGCCGCACCGGCATCGGCCAGTGACATGCCCAGCCCCGCCACTGGCGGCCCGCTGGTGACCCCGGCAAATGATGCGGTGGTGGCAAGAGGCGGAATGGAAGCAGGCGGGGTGGGTGGCAATTGCGCGGCAGGGCGCGCCGGGGCCGTGCCCTGCGGCACGATCTGCGCGCAGCCGCCAAGCAAAACTGCCATGACAAGTGCAGTCCGCTGCATGATTGACCCGAGCAGCGCCAAGGTGGAAATCAGCCTTCGTCGGTTTCGTCGAGAACCCAGTCAGGCGCCGCTGCGTTTACATTGCGGCTGAAGGTCCAGATATCGCGGGTTTCGATGGCATCATCGAGCGACCCTGCGATCATCACGCCTTCCTTGTCCCGCGTAACAGCGGCGATATCAGCCACAAAGCGCACGGCCACACGGGCAGTGCGGCCATCAAGCTGGGCGCTATGGATGATTGCTTCCTCAATCCGGATGAGCCGGTTGTCGAGCGTTTCGCCCGCCGATTCGCGTGCATCGATGGCACCGGCGAAGCTGGCATAGACGTCATCATCACACAGTTCGCGCAAGGTGGCCTTGTCACCAGTCCAGAAGGCATCGAGAACCATGGCGTAAGCGCCCTTCGCGCCTTCGAGGAAGGCAGTGATATCGAACCGGCGATCAGCCGCTGCGATCTCGCGCACACCCTGTTCCACCGCCGGCATTACGCCGACAAGATCAATCGGGCGCTGCAGCGCTGCAGGTGCAGCCGGACGTGCGCTGGCGGCCTGTGCCGCGGCCTGGTCGGGCGCTTCGAAACGGGTGGGAATCGATTCTTCTTCATGCTCTGCCCTGCGGCCCAGCACCGAATAAAGCCGCATGCCGAGAAATGCGGCGATCATGGCAAGAATGACGATTTCAATTATCACGGGCATTTACCTGTATCCTGGCAAGCACAGCACGTGCCTGCGAAATATAATGGGATATTGCCCTAAATAGGAAGCCAATACAAATGAACAACGGGTGAGTGTGATCAGGCGGTCACGCATGCGCCCCGCCCTGCCTTGCGAAGTTGCGGGGCGCGGCCTTGGGTGCTACGCGCGCCGCCGACCCCTGCGTCAAAGCCGTTTCGGCGCAGGCATCACAATATCACGCAACAGAAAGCACAAACCGCCATGGCCGACGAAGCCGATATCCTGACCGACCTCAACATGAACCCTGCGCCGAACGGCGAAGACACCCAACCTGTTGCCGGTGTGATTTCGCAATATGTGAAGGATCTTTCGGTCGAAAACCCGAATGCGCCTGCCAGCTACCAGTGGGCTGACCAGCCGCAGATCGACCTGCAGTTCAATATCGGCGCAGTGCAGATCAACGAAGAAGTCCACGAAGTGGAACTGAAGGTGAATGTCACCGCCAAGGCGGAAAAGGGCAATGCCTACCTCGTTGAACTGTCCTATTGCGGCCTTGTCGGCATGCGCAACCTGCCAGACGAGCAGGTCCATGCGTTTCTTTATGCAGAAGCACCGCGCATCCTTTTCCCCTTCGCACGCCGCATCATTGCCGATGCCACGCGCGATGCAGGCTACCAGCCGCTGATGCTCGACCCGATCGATTTCAACGGCCTCTACATCCAGCAGCTTCAGCGCAAGGCTGAAGAACAGGCTGCTGCCGAAGCGCCCGCGGGCCAGGCCTGATCGCGAACGGTAACGGGCCGAACGGATGAGCCTGCTGAAGAACGTGGGTACGATTGGCGGTCTGACCATGGTCAGCCGCCTTTTCGGTTTTGCACGTGACATATTGCTGGCCCGCGTATTGGGCGCAGGCGGTGTCGGCGATGCGTGGCAGCTGGCGTTCCAGCTGCCCAACATCTTCCGGCGCCTGTTTGCCGAAGGGGCCTTTGCGTCCGCCTTTGTGCCGCTGTTCAACCGGCGCATGACCAATGGCGATGACATCAGCGAAGCCCGCCTTTTCGGCGAGCAGGTGCTGGCTGTTCTCATACCCATATTGATCGTGTTCGGCGCGGTGGCGCTGATTGCGATGCCGTGGATTGCCGGGCTATTCGCCAATGAAGGCATCGAGTCCGATCCGCGGCTGTTCGACCTTGCCGTGCTGATGGCGCGGGTGGCCTTCCCCTATCTTTTCTTCATGAGCCTGGCGACATTGTTCGCGGCCATCCTCAACAGCCTGTCACGCTTTGCTGCTGCTGCTGCTGCGCCCATCATGCTCAACGTTTGCCTCATCACCGCATTGCTGATTGGCATGACGCTGGGCGAAGGGATCGAAGCGCGCCGCGAGACCGGCCTGCTGCTGGCGATTGCGGTTACGGTTTCGGGCCTGCTGCAATTGCTGTGGTTGGGGATGTGGGCCTACAAATCAGGCTTCCGGATGACCTTGCGCGCCCCGCGCATCACCAAGGGCGTGAAGGAACTGGGTATCCTGATCCTGCCCGCCGTTTTCGGTGCTGGCGTCTATCAGATCAGCCGGTTTATCGACCTGTTCTTCCTGTCGACCCTGCCGGACGGTGCGTATACTTTCCTCGCCATGGGTGACCGGCTGAACCAGCTGCCGCTCGGCATCATCGGCATTGCCCTTGGCACCGCCATCTTGCCCGCTCTTTCGCGCCATATTGCCAATGACGAAGGCGATGAAGCATCGCGCCTGCAAAGCAATGCGGTGGAACTGGCGATGCTGCTGACCGTGCCTGCTGCGGTCGCCTTGTTTGTAACCGGCAGCGCCTTCACTCGCGCCTTCTATACAGGCGGCGCCTATACGCTGGCCGATTCCATCGCGACCGGCACCGTGGTTTCAGCGCTGGTCGTCGGCCTGCCCGCCTATGTGCTGATCAAGGTGCTAGTGCCCAATTTCTTTGCCCGCAAGGACACGCGCACCCCCGTCTACACGGCGCTGACTTCACTCATGCTCAACATCGGGCTTAATCTGGTGCTGGTGCCGCGGTTTGGCGTGGTCGGGCTGGCACTGGCAGGTTCTGCGGCAGCATGGTGCAATGCCACGCTGCTTTACCTGCTTCTGGCGCACAAGCAGCATTTCCGTATCGGCGGCCCGGCTGTCAGCCGCATTTTCCGCATTGCGGTCGCGGCCATGCTGATGGGTGCGGCGCTCCATTTCGCCATGCCGCTGGGCACCCAATGGTATACCGGCAACATCGGCCAGCGCGTGGTTTCCATCCTTGCGCTTGTGCTGGCGGGCGCTGCTGTCTACTTCGCAGCAGCCATTGTGCTGGGCGTGGTCAACCGCGCCACAATCCGGCAATTGGTCAATCGCCCCGGCTGAGGGGTAATCTGAGAGAACATCATGCGCGTCGTTTCCGGTATCCAGCCCACGGGCAATCTCCACCTTGGCAATTACCTGGGGGCGATCCGCAATTGGGTGCGCATGCAGGACACGATGGAAGAAGGCAGCGAATGCCTGTTTTTCCTGGCTGATCTTCACGCCATTTCCATGCCGCATAATCCGGCTGAATTGCGCGCAGGCACGCTGGAAATGGCTGCCGCACTGGTCGCCTGCGGGATCGATCCGGCAAAATCAGTCCTGTTCAACCAGGCGCAGGTTCCCGCCCATGCAGAACTGCAATGGCTGCTGAATGGCACGGCGCGCATGGGCTGGCTGAACCGGATGACGCAGTTCAAGGACAAGTCCGGCCAGAACCGTGAAGGGGCCAGCATCGCGCTGTTTACCTATCCCGTGCTGCAGGCCGCAGACGTGTTGCTGTATCAGGCAACCCATGTGCCGGTGGGCGATGACCAGAAGCAGCATCTGGAACTGGCGCGTGACATCGCGCAGAAGTTCAACAATGATTATTGCGCTGAAGGTGCGCCAGTGTTCACCATGCCGGAACCCATCGTGCCGCCCGAAGCAGCCCGGATCATGAGCCTGCGCGACGGCATGGCCAAGATGAGCAAGTCCGATCCTTCGGAACGCAGCCGCATCAACCTTTCCGACGATGCCGACACCATCATGAAAGCGGTCAAGAAGGCCAAATCCGATGCCGAACCTCTGCCGTCTGAAAAGGCAGGGCTGGCTGGCCGGCCCGAGGCGCAGAACCTGGTGACCATTTACGCTGCCGTTACTGGCGAAAGCGTGGATGAAATCCTGCACACCTTTGGCGGCGAAGGCTTTGGCAAGTTCAAGCCTGCGCTGGGCGAAGTGCTGGTGGAAACGCTGGCACCTATTTCCAAACGATTCAACGAATTGAAGCAGGACCGCGAATCGCTGGATGCCATCCTTGCGCGCGGCGCTGCCAAGGCGCGCGAAATGGGCAGCCCGACATTGAAGGCCACCTATGATGCGCTGGGCCTTGTGCGCGGCTAAACCGTCTGATTTTCAATACATTTGTTAAGCGCGCCATTCAAAGCCCGTTCAGCCAGTCTGCTTTACAACACGGCCCATCGATGACAGCTTGCGAGCTTGCCTAGGGGCGGACGCGCTGCATTTGCTCGTTTCGAAAGGTTCCGCATGACGAATAAGACCAGAAATACAGGTCGCATCATGAAGCTGGCCTCTGTGCCATTGTTGCTGGCCAGCCTTGCTGCCTGCGCCACGCCGTTCAAGGCTGATGTGTCCCGTTTCCAAAGCCAGCTCCCAGCGCCTGCGGGCCAGACCTTTGCCGTGGTCGCAGATGATCCTGCGCTGGCAGGCGGGCTTGAATTTTCGCAATATGCTGATCTGGTGGAAGCGCAGATGGAACGGCTGGGCTATATCCAGGCCGCACCCGAATCTGCCAATCTGCTGGTTCGTTTCGACTATGGTGTCGACAAGGGCCGCGAACGCGTTCGCACCACCGGCTTTGAAGATCCGTTCTACAGCCCGTGGTATGGTTATGGCCGCAGGGGCTTTTATTCGCCTTATGGGCGCACCCGCGCTTATCCCGGATATTTCCGCAGCCGCGCATGGGGCTTTGGCTATTACGATCCGTTCTTCGGCGGGCCGGAAGTGACCAGCTACACCGTCTATACCAGCGGCATCGACATGAAGATCGACCAGGCTGGCGGCGAACGGCTGTTCGAAGGCAAGGCGCAGGCCATGTCCACATCAAACCGCCTGCAATATCTGGTGCCCAACCTTGTCGAAGCGATGTTTACCGACTTTCCCGGCAATTCTGGCGAGACAGTGCGGATCTCCATCGCGCCCGAAAAGAAGACGGTGCGGCGGATCGACTGACCGGAAAAGCTAGCGATCAAAGAAAGGGCGGGCCTGAAAAGGTCCGCCTTTTTTGTCTTGATATCAGGCTGCGCGGGCAGCGGCACGTGCCGCGCTGTAACGCTTTACCTTCCTGGCCACGACCAGCGGCACGATCACTGACAGGGCAATCCCGCCAAGCGAGCAGACACCCAGCCAAATAGCCACGAGCGTCCCGCCCGACTGGTAAATCCCGTAAAGGACCGGTCCTGCAAGGATGGCACCACGGATTTCATTTGCTGCAAACAGGACAAAGCCCACTTTCAGCAGCATCGCGGCACAAATTGACATGATCTCGCTCATGCCGACTTTCTGCCGCAAAAACCTTATTAAACAGTTGATGCAGGCCCAGGCGCGCGATCATGCGCCCGTCAGGCCGAAAAATCAGGCCAGTTTTGCGTGTCCGCCGGTTGATCCAAAGCCGCTGGCGCCGCGCGCGGTATCGTCGAGTTCCGCCACTTCTTCCCACCGGGCCTGCGTCACCGGTGCCAGCACCAGCTGCGCGACCCTGTCGCCGCGCTGGATTTCGAACGGTTCAGCCCCGTGGTTGATAAGGATGATCTTCAATTCGCCGCGATAATCGGAATCGATGGTGCCCGGGGTGTTGGGAACGGTAATACCGTGCTTGAGCGCAAGGCCCGAACGTGGACGCACCTGGATTTCGTATCCGCGAGGTATCGCCATCGAAAGGCCGGTGGCCACCGCATGGCGCGCAGCCGGAGCAATCCGCACATTTTCAGCTGAAACGACGTCCATCCCTGCAGCGCCGTCAGTGGCATAACAGGGCAAATCCAGCCCTTCCCCGTTAGGCAGTCTCTTCAATCTCACGCCAACAGGTTCAGTCATCGTCATCCACTTTATCTGCCAGTGCCTCGGCCACGCGTTCAATCAGGGCGCGGGCCACGTCAGCCTTGGGCATTTCCTCCAGCGTTTCCACGCCGGTTTCGCTCACGATGTTCACGCGGTTGTTGTCGCCGCCCATCACATCGCCCGATACATCGTTGGCGACGATCCAGTCCACACCCTTGCGCTTGCGTTTCACCTTGGCATTTTCCAGCACGTCTTCTGTTTCGGCGGCAAAGCCGATCAGCAGTCCGGGCCGTTTGGTGCCTGCGGCCACGCTGGCGAGAATGTCGGGGTTTTCCGTCAGACGCAGTGCCGGCGGGGCAGAGCCGCGCTTCTTCATCTTTTCCGCAAGGAAGTCCTTGGTCCGCCAGTCGGCAACGGCTGCAACCATGATGGCGGCATCCACCGGCAATATCTTTTTCACCGCGGCATCCATCTCTCTCGCTGATTCCACGTCGATCCGGTCCACCCCGTGCGGCGTGGAAAGGTTGACTGGCCCTGCCACCAGCGTGACCCGGGCACCGGCATTTGCAGCAGCAGCAGCAATGGCAAAGCCCTGCCGCCCGGATGAACGGTTGGCGATATAGCGCACCGGATCAATCGGTTCATGCGTTGGCCCGGCCGTGATCAGGATATGCTTGCCATAAAGCGGCCTGTGTTCCGGATCGGTATCGAAATCAGGCTGGCCATAAAGCGGATCATATTCCAGCTCTTCGCCGCCAGTTTCCCCCCCGTCTCCATTGCCGACCGTAATGCGGTGCTCGTCCCCGTCGATGGGTTCCGGCGCGGCCTTGCCTGCGCCGGTCTTCACCAGGTGGTTCATGGCTTCAGGGTCGGTTGGCGGCGCAGAAGCGGCCTTGCCCTTGGTTGCCAGCAGCGGGCTGGAGAAACCGGGCTTGGCATCATCTGCCACAGGTTCGCCTTTAGCAGGCGCATCTTCATCAGGCGGCGTTTCGCCAGCATCTTCCTCAACCCATTCGCCCTCGGGCGCTTCGAGCCAGTCCTGCTCTATTTCCTCTGGCGAACGTTTGGGCGTGGTGCGCGGGATGAGCGAAGCCAGCAGGCCGCCAAGCCCGCCGCCCTTGCTGGCGATTTCCGGTTCCGGCTCCAGCGCCTCGTAGTCGCCGTCTTCGTCATATTCGGCCACATCGGGCGCGACATAATCATGTTCGATGCCGAAAATATCGGCAATCTCGGCCCACACAGCTTCCGGGTCCGGCATCCGGCCCGGGCCGAACTCGCCGCAGGCCATCGGGCCGACATCGGGTTCGACCACGCGCACGCCGGCCTGACGCAGCCATGTGACATTGCGCTGGGTGGCTTCATGCTGCCACATCCGCACATTCATGGCAGGCACGGCCATAACCGGCTTGTCCGTCGCCAAGATCAGCGTGGTTGCAAGATCATCGGCAATGCCAGCGGCCATCTTGGCCAGCAAATCAGCCGTTGCGGGGCACACAACCACCAAGTCAGCCTCGCGGCTGAGCTGGATATGGCCCATTTCGGCTTCGTTCTTGAGGTCCCAGAGGGTGGTGTGAACAGGGTTTTCGCTGAGCGCAGCAAGTGCCATGGGGGTGACGAATTGCTGGCCGCCAGCTGTCACCACGCAGGTGACATCGCCGCCAGCCTTGCGGATCAGCCGCACAAGTTCGCACGATTTGTAGGCGGCAATGCCGCCCCCTACCACCAGCAGGATACGCGGAGTTCCGCCCGCGCTCATCTGGCAAATCCCGCTTTGACCGCAGAACGGCGGCTTGGCGACAACATTGCAGGTCTCCCCAGTGTTTAGACGCGAACTGCTTAGCCTCGCGCATGACCCCATGTCACCCCTGCAACATAGTGGTTAAGTTTTGCCTAGCGAATTTGCCGTGCTGCGGTGTAAGCCATTGCCGAGGGGAGAAAACCAAATGCGACTGATATTGACTGCGCTGCTGTTTGCCGGGGGGCTGATGTTCCTGTTTATCGGGGCAGGTTTCCTGATCGATCCTGCCACTTCCGGGGCTGCATTTGGTTTCAATTCGCTCGAAACGATGGGCCTTGCCAGCCTGCGGGCAGATTTCACTGCTTTCTTCGTGGTTGCAGGCGGCTGCATGATCTGGGGTGCATGGAAGCGTAAGGGCGACCCGCTGCTGGTGTCTGCCGCCCTGTTCGGCATCGCTTTCATCGGCAGGCTGGTTAATATCGCCAGCGTCGGCACCTATGACGGGTATTGGACATCCATGCTGGTGGAAGCCGTGGCGGTCGTGCTGTGCCTGATCGGCAGCCGCATGCTGCCGCACACTGCCTTTACCACAGACGAAACAGTCTAGTCTGACCTAGCCTATCCAGCCGAGCGCCAGCGCGCCTGCCACGGTGCCAGCGCCGGCAAGGCCAGCGATGACATACCCTGGCCAGCTGCGGCTGCGCTTTACCCGTTTTTCCCACATCAGTTCGATGTCGGGCAATGGCGGTGTTTCCGGCGCGCCGCCGCGCGGCGGGTATTGTTCTTCCAGGCGGCGGATCAACGCCGGTATCCGCAGCAGCGTGTCCGTGTCTTCGCGGATACGGTCTGCCAGCGCCGATTCAGGGCCGAGTTCATCGCGAATCCACCCGCGCACGAATGGCGCAGACACGTCCCACATGTTGATCTGGGGGTCGAGCTGGGTGGCGATGCCTTCAACCATCACCATGGTTTTCTGCAGCAACAGCAGATGCGGCTGTGTCTGCATGTCGAAATCACGCGTGATGGCAAACAGGCCGTCCAGCATCTGGCCGACGCTCAATTCGCTGACAGGCTTGCCGCGCATCGGTTCGCCCACGGCGCGCAGGGCCGTCGCGAATTCATCGACCGAATGATAGCTGGGCACATATTGCGCCTCGAAATGAATTTCCGCGACGCGGCGGTAATTGCCAGTGGTCAGGCCGTACAGAATTTCTGCCAGCCACGCCCTCGCCCGCCGGTCGATGCGGCCCATAATGCCAAAATCAATCGCCACGATGGTGCCGTCTGCCCGCACGAACAGGTTGCCCTGGTGCATATCGGCATGGAAAAATCCGCCGCTGATAGCCTGGGTAAGAAATGCAAGCACCAGCCGCTGCGCCAATGCAGGCAAGTCATGGCCGGCGGCAATCAAGGCTTCACGATTGCTAATCTTGACCCCGTCGACCCATTCGACAGTCATCACGCGGCCATTGGTGCGGTCCCAGTCGATGGTCGGGATTTCATATCCCTCGACCGCTTTCATGCCTTCGGCCAATTCGCTGGCCGAAGCCGCTTCGCGCCGCAGGTCCAGTTCGCGGTTGGTCCAGCGCTGGAAATTGGCAATGGTCAGGCGTGGACGCAGCCGCTTTGCCTCGCCGCCCAGGGCTTCAAGATGGGCTGCTGCCCATTCATAGGTGGAAATATCGCGTTCGAACCGTTCGCGGATGCCGGGGCGCAGCACCTTGACCGCAACCTGGACGCCATCGGTGGTCACTGCACGGTGGACCTGCGCGATGGATGCCGCGCCGACAGGGTCAGGGTCGATATGGGAAAACAGGGTGTCGATCGGCTTGCCGAAGCTGGCTTCGATGGCCTGCCGGATGAGATCGAATTCAACCGGCGGCAGGCTGTCCTGCAAAGACAGCAGATTATGCGCCGCTTCCTCACCCACCAGATCAGGCCGGGTGGCCAGAGACTGGCCCAGCTTGATCGCGGCAGGGCCAATATCGCGGAATGCCCCTGCATAATCCGGCAGTCGCGGCTGGAAAGTGCCAAACCGGGCAATGCGCGCCAGCCGCTGGACTTGCGGCGGCGTATTGGGATCGAGTTCAATCCCGCGCAGCGCACCATGCTTCGCCAGTGTCCGGCCCCATTTCAGGAGCCGCCAGATATGGGTGGCAGGCCGTGTCACAGGGTCAGATTTTCCAGCCTGAATGAATGGCCACTGCCCCGCCCAGAATCGGTTCAACCCGGGTGCGGGTAAAGCCTGCATCGCGGATCATGGCTTCGAATTCCGGCATCTTGGGAAACCGGCGAATCGATTCTGCCAGATAGCGATAGCTTTCCTCGTCATCCGCAATGGCCTTGCCGATCTTGGGCATCAGCTTGTGCGAATACAGGTCGTACAATTCCTTGAAGCCCGGCCACTGAGTGGTCGAAAATTCGAGACAATAGAAACGCCCGCCATGCTTCAGCACGCGGTATGCCTCGGCCAGCGCCCGGTCGATATGGGTCACGTTCCGGATGCCAAAAGCAATGGTATATGCATCGAACATGGCGGAGGAAAACGTCAGTTCCTCGGCATTCTGGCGCGACCAGACCAGGCTGTCGATCCCGCGTTCCATCGCGCGTTCGATACCCACATCCAGCATTTCCTGGTTGATATCGGACACCGTCACATTGGCGCCCTTGGCTTCCATGCGGAATGCGATGTCACCCGTGCCGCCCGCCATATCCAGGATCATTTCGCCGTGCTGCGGCTTTACCCGCCGCACGAAACGGTCCTTCCACAAACGGTGCATACCACCCGACATGGCATCGTTCATGATGTCATATTTTGCTGCCACATTGGAAAACACTTCGCCCACCAGGGCGGTCTTTTCCTCTACGTCGACGTCTTTATAGCCGAAAGAAACCTTATCGCTCATGCGCGGCTCCCTAGCGGGAACGGGTTGTGCCGTCTATTCGGACTTGCAAGACCAAGCACTGGTGCCGTTACCGGCAATTTTGCAATAGCCATGAGAACACCTCGTAATCTTCCGGAAAACCGATGCCAGAACTGCCTGAAGTAGAAACAACGGTGCGCGGCCTTGCGCGGTTCCTCGATGGCCAGCGCATCGTGCGTGCGGCGGTGAACCGGCCCGATATGCGCCGCCCGTTTCCTGTAGACCTGGTGCAGACGCTGACCGGTGCCACTGTCACCGGGCTGGGGCGGCGCGCCAAATATGGCATCATCCACACTGACCGTGACCGCAGCCTTATCTTCCATCTTGGCATGAGCGGGCGATGGCGAATCGACCCGGATGAAGACGACAAGCACGACCACTTCGTGATCGAGACCGCGACCAGCAGGTTTGCCCTGTGCGATCCGCGCCGATTCGGCTGGGTCGACCTGGTCGACACCGCCACGCTGGACCAATGGCCATCCTTTGCCGCCATGGGGCCTGAACCCCTCGGGCCGGACCTTCATGTCGATCATCTCAAAGCTGCCCTTGCCGGCCGTACCCAGGCAATCAAGCTATTGCTGCTCGACCAGCGCATCGTGGCTGGCCTTGGCAATATCTATGTCTGCGAAGCGTTGTTCCGTGCCGGAATACGGCCCACAAAGCCCGGCGGCCGTGTCAGCCGTGCAGCGCTGGAGCGGCTGGTTCCTGCCATTCGCGAGGTGTTGCTGCAGTCCATCGAAGACGGCGGATCAAGCCTGCGTGACTATGCACGGCCCGATGGCGAGCTGGGCTATTTTGCGACCCGCTTTGATGTCTATGGCCGCGAAAGCGAAACCTGCAAACGCAGTGATGGCGGCACGATAAGGCGCATCGTCCAGGGCGGCAGAAGCACATGGTTCTGCCCGGTCTGCCAGAAATAGGGCTGGCTGGGCGCAGGTGAAGGCCGCTATAGGGTTGGCCTGCCCCCATTGGTGCCAATCAAATATTGACGATTCGGCATTGGCTGGTTAAGGGGCGCGCTTTCCGGCGGGAAACTGCCGTTTTTCGATTTTACAAATTCAAGAATTCCGGCCGCTTACTGGTGGCCTGACAAAGGACAGACATGGCCAACACGCCGCAAGCCCGTAAACGTATCCGCCGCAACGATCGCCGCGCCGAAATCAATGGCGCGCGCATGAGCCGCATTCGCAACTTCGTGAAGAAGGTCGAAGCAGCCATCGAAGGCGGGGACAAGAATGTTGCACAGGACGCCTTGAAAGCTGCACAGCCAGAACTGGCCCGCGGTGTTGCCCGCGGCGTGATGCACAAGAACACGGCATCGCGCAAAATGTCGCGCCTCACCAAGCGAGTCGCCGCACTCTAAATTCGGGAGGGCCCGGGCGAATCGCGATTCGCCCGAATCCGCCATCTCAATACGGGTTTTTACCCAAGCGAAAACGGATTCGGGTCGGTGCCAATGGCATCGGCCCTTTTTGTTGCAATGCGTTGACAGCCGATGGCCGGGGGCATCCGTTTGATAAGTCTAGGAACCTCCACGATTCGCACCTCCCAAAAGCTGAAAAACCACGCAAATCAGCGGTTTAAACGGCAGCCTGCGGGGTTGGGTCGAGTCAACAGCTTTATTTCAAATTTTTTACGGGGATTGCTCTTGCGTCACCGGCAAACCGGTTCATAACAAGCCTCATGGCGCGGAACTGGACAGTTTGCGCTTTTACATCACTGGTCGATGGGGGGCAGCACGGGAAACAGGGATTCCCGTGTATGGCGAAGCTATGCCGGTCGCAGGTTTTAAGGGGATGCCGGTGTCAAATCCGGTTGGTGGGATCTGGAATGTCGATGGCAAGTAAAGATAGTGGCACGGGCGCCGAAAAACGTAAGGGCAACGATAACACAATGGAAGATCTCGAAGCAGTAAACCTGGCGGCCGATTGGTCAGATATCAGCCAGGGACTGCGAAAAGATCTGGGCCATCAGTTGCACAGCCAATGGATCAAACCGATCCAGCTGGGCGGTTTCTGCAAGGATACCGGCACGCTCGATCTCTATCTCCCGACAGATTTTTCCGCCAATTGGGTGCAGGACCGGTTTGCAGACCGCCTGTCCCTTGCCTGGAAGATTGCCCGCAGCGAAGTCAGGAACGTGCGCATTCAGGTGCACCCCGGCCGCCGCAAGCTGCCCGAAATGAGCCTGAACGGCATCGGCAGCAATGGCATGTATCACGGTGGCCGCAGCCCGGCGAATGACGGCGATTCGAGCATGATCGCAGTGGCTGCAGGCACCATTGGCGAACAGGGTTTTACGTCTTCGGTCGGCCTCGACCCGTCGCTGACCTTTGCCGCATTTGTCACCGGTGAAACCAACGTGCTGGGCTGCAATGCCGCGCAGCGCATGGCTGCAACCGAAACGCCGCAGTTCAGCCCGCTCTACCTCAAGGCCGCCACCGGCCAGGGCAAGACCCATCTGCTGCACGCCATTGGCCATGCCTATCTGGCATCGCATCCGCGGGCCCGCATATTTTACTGCAGCGCTGAACGGTTCATGGTCGAATTCGTCCAGGCCCTGAAGCAGAACCAGATGATGGAATTCAAGGCACGCCTGCGCAGTTTCGACCTGCTGCTGGTGGATGATATCCAGTTCATCATCGGCAAGGCTTCCGCACAGGAAGAACTGCTTTACACGATCGACGCGCTGCTGGCCGAAGGCAAGCGTCTGGTATTTGCTGCCGACCGCGCACCGCAGGCATTGGACGGGGTGGAACCACGCCTGCTCAGCCGCCTGTCGATGGGCCTGGTGGCCGACATCCAGCCAGCCGACATCGAACTGCGCCGCAAGATCCTGGAATCGAAGCTCACCCGCTTTGCTCCGCTTGAAGTGCCGGGAGACGTGATCGAATTTCTGGCCCGCACCATCACGCGCAATGTGCGCGAACTGGTAGGCGGCCTCAACAAGCTGATCGCTTATGCCCAGCTGACCGGCCAGACCGTTTCGCTGCAACTGGCAGAAGAACAGCTGACCGATATCCTTTCGGCCAACCGCCGGCGGATCACGATTGACGAAATCCAGCGGACCGTATGCCAGTTCTACCGCATCGACCGTTCCGAAATGTCGAGCAAGCGCCGTGCGCGCGCCGTTGTGCGCCCGCGGCAGGTGGCGATGTATCTTTCCAAGGTGCTGACCCCGCGCAGCTATCCTGAAATCGGCCGGAAATTCGGCGGGCGTGACCATTCCACGGTCATCCACGCTGTTCGCCTGATCGAAGACCTGCGCACCCGCGATGCTGATATGGATGGCGATGTCCGCAGCCTGCTCAGGCAGCTGGAATCCTGACCAAACTGGGCTAAGGGTCGAATATGGCCCTTGCCCCTCAACGTCTCGACAGATTTGCGCGCCACATCATCCTGCCCGAAGTGGGCGGGGCGGGGCAGGTCGCGCTGGGCGCAGCGCACGTCGTCATCGTCGGACTTGGCGGCATTGGTTCGCCTGCCCTCCAGTATCTGGCGGCAGCAGGCATTGGCCGCCTGACGCTGATCGACGATGATGTTGTCGATGCCAGCAATCTCCAGCGCCAGACCATTTATGCAGCTGCCGATACCGGCCAGCCCAAGGGCGCGCGCGCAATGGCATGGCTGGAAAGGTTTGACCGTGAAATCACGGCGTCTGTCGTCACCAGCCGGATTGATGCCGCCAATGCGCCCGACATATTGTCAGGCGCTGATCTGGTGCTGGACGGGACGGATAATTTTGCGACCCGCCTTGCCATTTCCGATGCCTGCGTGGCTGTGAAAGTGCCGTTGCTGAGCGCGGCTGTCGGGCGTTTCCAGGGCCAGGTCGGCGCATTTGCCGGGCATCTGCCGGACCAGCCCTGTTATCGCTGTTATGTGGGTGATGCCTTCGATGCCGATGATTGCGACACTTGCGCGGAAGATGGCATGCTGGGCGCGATGACGGGCTGGGTTGGCAGCTTTGCCGCCATGCAGGCCATCAGGCTGGTGCTGAATGGCAAGGCAGCCTTTGGTGATGCGCAATTTGGCAGGCTGCACCTGCTGGACGGGATGAAGCCCGCCATGCGCAATTTCACCATTACCAAAGACCCTGCCTGCAAGGCCTGCTCGGCCGGTTAGAAGCTGGCTCCGTCGATCTGCCTGCGTGGCAGATGCGTCCACAAGGACGGCTCAAACATCCGCAAATTTACCGCCATACGGTCATAGGAAGGGTCCTGCGGCGCGGTCCAATTTGTGTTCATGCCGCAGGTCCCGCAATGCCAGTTTGTCAGCATACAGTCGCCCTGGATATAGCCTGTGGCTTCGCCGGTCACGGTCACCACCCGGGGCGAACAATGATGCCAGAACGCGCCTGACCGGCGGCACAGGCTGCAATTGCATTCCGCCCCGTCAATCGGTGTTTCGCGTAGTTCGATCGTGATTGCGCCGCAATGGCAGCTGCCCTCGTGCCGTATCATCCAAGCAGCTCCCCCACCCATTCCGGCACGATTTTCGACGCTGGCCCGTAACGCGCCTCGGTGAACCAGCGCGAACCCTGACTGGGTTCAAGATTCAGTTCCAGCGTTTGCGCGCCCAGTTCGCGGGCATCCTGCACAAAGCCCGCTGCGGGATAGACCGCGCCCGATGTACCAATGGAAACGAACAGGTCTGCCCGCCGCAGCGCGCCGTAAATTTCATTCATGCGATACGGCATTTCGCCAAACCACACGACATCAGGCCGCAGCGCCGCAACCCCGCATTCCGGGCAGGAAGGGCGATCAACCAGCGTCCCGCGCCATTTGCTGCGCGTGTCACACATGGTGCACCACGCATTCAGATGTTCACCGTGCATATGCAGCACACGGCTTGCGCCTGCGCGTTCGTGCAAATCATCCACATTCTGCGTCACGATGAGCAGGTCGCCGCCCGTGCGGGCAGTCCATTCACGGTCGAGCCGTGCCAGCGCCTCGTGCGCGCTGTTGGGCTGCTTGGTCTGGATCGATTCGCGGCGCATATCGTAAAAGCGCAGCACCAGATCGGGATCGCGCGCGAAACCTTCCGGCGTGGCGACATCTTCGACCCTGTGCTGTTCCCATAATCCGCCCTCGGAACGGAACGTATCGATCCCGCTTTCCGCGCTGACACCAGCGCCGGTCAGGATCACGATGTTGCGAATATCATCCATGTCGCGCATGAAGCACGCCAGCATCAGGGGGCGCAATGTCTAGAATAGCGATTATCGGCAGCGAAGGGCGAATGGGGCATGCGCTGCGGCAGGCGATAGCCGATGCCGGGCATGAATTTGCAGGCGGCATCGACAAGGGCGGCAATGTTGCGGCGCTTGCAGGCGGCTGCGATGTGCTGGTCGATTTTTCAGCGCCTGGCGCATTGCAGGCCAACCTCGATGCCGCCACATCGGCCGGTGTGCCGCTGGTGGTGGGAACCACTGGCCTGGAAGCAGCCCACCACTCCGCGATTGATGCAGCAGCAAAATCCGCCGCCATTCTTCAGACAGGCAATACCTCGCTCGGCGTGACTTTGCTGGCGCATCTGGTGCGGGAGGCTGCAGAGCGGCTGGGCGATGGTTGGGACATCGAAATTGTCGAAATGCACCACCGCATGAAGGTGGACGCACCATCTGGCACAGCGCTGCTGCTGGGAGAAGCGGCGGCAGAAGGCCGGCGCATCGATCTTGCTTCCCATTCCGAACGCGGCCGCGATGGCCAGACCGGCGCGCGCGAAAGAGGCGCAATCGGTTTTGCCGCGTTGCGCGGCGGCACCGTCGCGGGCGAACATTCTGTTATCCTGGCTGGCGACGAGGAACGTATTACCCTGTCGCACAGCGCGGAAAACCGAATGATCTTTGCCCGCGGGGCCGTGAAGGCGGCTGAATGGATGATCGGCCAGCCTGCGGGCCGCTATACCATGCAGCAGGTACTAGGGCTTTGACATTGCGGCCATGACCAGGGACCAGATTTTCGAATTCTTCCGCCGCCTTGCCGAAGATAATCCAGAGCCTGTGACCGAACTGGAATATGGCAACACCTATCAGCTGGTGGTGGCCGTCGCCCTGTCAGCGCAGGCAACCGATGTGGGCGTGAACAAGGCCACCCGCAGCCTGTTCGCCGAAGTCTCCACCCCTTTGCAAATGGTGGAACTGGGCGAGGAAGGTCTCAAGCAGCATATCAAGACCATTGGCCTGTTCAATTCCAAGGCCAGGAACGTCATTGCCCTGTCGGAAATGCTGATCGCCGATTTCGACGGGGAAGTGCCGCAAGACCGCGAGGCGCTGACCCTGCTGCCCGGTGTCGGGCGCAAAACCGCCAATGTCGTGATGAATTGCGCCTTCGGGATGGAGACTTTCGCGGTCGACACCCATGTTTTCCGCGTGGGCAACCGCACCGGGCTGGCGAAGGGCAAGACCCCCGACCAGGTAGAAGCAAAGCTGGAAAAGCGTGTGCCCCAGCCATTTCGGCGCGATGCCCATCACTGGTTGATCCTGCATGGGCGCTATATCTGCAAGGCGCGCACGCCGGAATGCTGGCGCTGCCCGGTGGCGGACTTGTGCTCTTTCCGCAAAAAAGTGACGCAGCCTGCAAGAGCCTGAGGTAACTACGTATACAAGTGCTGGTTTGGACGCTGATATGCCACCTGCTGATTGGAGGATGCCATGCTTTCGAAATATACCGTTCTGCTATTGCCTGCCCTTGCCATTACAGCCTGCGCGCCGCCGCCTGACAATGCCGATTTTGTGAGCAAGGCCCCTGCTGCCAAGGTAATTGGCAAGGCGGAAAACTGCATCACCACCACCAATATCCGCAAGACGCAGGTGCATGACGATCGCACGATCGACTTCTTCACAACCGGCAGCCGGATCTATCGCAACACCCTGCCCGGCAGTTGCCCGCGCCTCGGCTTCGAAGAAGCCTTTACCTACACCACCAGCACCGCACGCCTGTGCAACACGGACATCATCTACGTGCTGGACAGGATGGGCGGCGATGTGCGGCGCGGCGCAGGCTGCGGTCTCGGCAAATTCGTGCCGATTGAATATGTCGAACAGGACAAGTGACGGGGTAACAGCGCAGATTAGACGTCGTCTGCGCTGATCATTTCCTCGCGGTCAATTTCGTTCGTCATCGAAGCCACTGTCACCGTGATTGCCGCATCGCCCGACACATTGGTCACGGTGCGCATCATGTCCATGATCCGGTCAACACCGGCAACAAGGGCAATGGTTTCCAGCGGCACGCCCACTGCGCCAAATACCAGCGCCATCATGATCAGGCCCGCGCCGGGAATGCCAGCCGCCCCGATTGCGCCCGCCGTGGCGAGGACAGAGATCATGAAGTAATCGCCCCAGCTCAAATCCACGCCGAAGATCTGTGCCCCGAACAGCGTGGCAAGCCCCAGATACATGGCGGTGCCATTCATGTTCACCGTCGCGCCCAGGGACACGATGAAGCTCGACACGCTGGGCGAAACGCCGAGGTTGCGCTGGGTGCAGCGCAGCGTGACCGGCAGGGTCGCGTTGGACGATGCAGTGGAATAGGCAACCGCCATCGCATCCACGATGCCGCGGAAGAAATCGACTACGGGCAATTTCGCCAGCAGTTTGATCATCAGCGAATACATCACGAAGATGATCAGCAGGCAGCCAAGGTAATTGAGGCCCACCAGCTTCGCCAGCGCGATCAGCGCATCGGTGCCCTGCGTGCCTGCCACCCACGCCATCAACGCAAACACGCCAAACGGGGTCAGTTCCATCACCACAGCGGTGACTTTCTGCATCACGATGGAGCCTGAATCGAAGATTTTGGCGACAGGTTCACCATCCTTGCCGGACATGAGGATGCCGATGCCGATCAGCAGGGCAAACACGATCAGCGGCAGGACATTCACGTCTGCCATCACCTGAACGGGGCTTTGCGGCACAATCGACAGCAGCATTTCGCGCCAGCCGGTCTGGGCAGGTTCTGGAATGGCGCCGCGTTCGATTGCGGTTACATCAAGGCCCACGCCCGGCACCATCAGGCTGCCAAGCGCAAGACCAAGCCAGACGGCTATCTGGCCGGTGACCAGAAACAGTAGAGCCGCGCGGCCGCCGACAGCGCCCAGTTTTCGCAAATCGCCAATGGCCGCCACGCCCGAAACCAGCGAGAAGAAGATGAGCGGAACGACCAGCATCTTGATGAAGGCGATAAAGATATCGCCGATGATCTTGATGCTTTCCGCGCCCGGTCCCCACAGCAGGCCGGTCAGTATGCCGAGGCCCAAAGCTGCGATGACGCGCTGCCACAGCGGAATTGCGAACCAGAAACGAACCATTGTGTGACCCCCTCGCGGACCCCCGCCTGCGGTTCGTCCGATTATGTATCTCTTGGAACGCCTTGTGCCTGCCTATGCAGGGCGCGGCAAGTGGGCGGCGTTATTCGCCCGCAAATTCCAGTGCCGCACGGGCAATACGGGCATAGATGCGGCCCAGCGTTTCCAGATCGGCCATCGCCACTGCCTCGTCCCGCTTGTGCATGGTGGCATTGACGAGGCCGAATTCAATCACTGGACACAAGGCGCGCAGGAACCGCGCATCCGAAGTGCCGCCAGTGGTCGAAGCTTCAGGCGCGATGCCCGTTTCAGCTTCCACGGCATCGGAAATCATCTGCGAAAATGCACCGGGCGGTGTCAGGAACGGTTCGCCGGAGATGATCGGCAGAGCGGTTCCGCCGTGCTTTTGCGCGATGTCCGTCACCAGTTGCGACAGCGAGGCCCCGCTATGTGTATCGTTAAAGCGGATGGAAATGCGCGCCGTCGCCTTGTCCGGGATGACATTATGGGCATGGTTGCCCACTTCCAGTTCGGTGATTTCAAGATTGGATGGCTGGAACCAGTCGGTGCCTTCGTCCAGCACCAGCGCATCGAGTTCCGCCAGTATCGCGACGAGACGCGGAATGGGGTTATCCGCCAGATGCGGATAGGCAACGTGGCCCTGCACACCTTCCACTTCCAGCCAGATATTGACTGAGCCGCGCCTGCCAATCTTCATCATGTCGCCCAGCCGGTTTACCGATGTGGGTTCGCCCACAAGGCACAGGTCCGGTACATCGCCGCGTTCACGGATAAGGTCGATTACCGCGCGCGTGCCGTAAATGGCAGGCCCTTCCTCGTCGCCGGTAATTATGAAACTGATGGTGCCGGCATCGGCCGGAACTTCGGCCACGCCTGCCACCATGGCGGCAATCGCCCCCTTCATATCGACAGCGCCGCGCCCGTAGAGCAACTCGCCCCTGCGTTCCGGTTCAAACGGAGCGCTGGCCCAGCCCTGCCCCGGCGGGACAACGTCGAGATGGCCGGCAAAGGCGAAATGGCGCGATCCTTCCGGCCCGCGGCGGATGGCAAACAGGTTTTCTACCGGCCCATCAGGTGCTTCGCCCTTGATGAAGCGGTGCACTTCGAAACCCAGCGGTTCCAGCATGGCTTCCATCACGGTGAATACCTCGCCGGTTGCAGGGGTCACACTCTCGGCGGCGATGAGCTTTTCCGCAAGCGGAACGGCATGGCTGGTTTCGTTCATGAACCTTGCCTAAAGCAGAGCGAAGCCGCTTTCCAGATGGAGATAGCTATCATGCCCAAGCTCGATCTTGCTGCAATCCCCCAGACCAATGCCACTGGCTATCCCGCGCCCTTCAACAAGGCCGTGGAAGGCCGCTGGTACCGGCGGCTGGCCCCGACAGCGGGCATGACCCATCTGGCCGCGACCCATGTGGTGCTGAAACCGGGTGCATGGTCATCGCAGCGCCACTGGCATGATGACGAGGATGAATTGCTGGTGATCATTTCGGGCAAAGCCGTTCTGGTCGATGATGATGGCGAAGTGCCGATGTTGCCCGGCGATGTGGCCGCTTTTCCGGCAGGTGACGGCAATGGCCACCATTTGCGCAACACCAGCGACGAAGACTGCGTCTTTCTGGTGGTGGGCGCGGGCGACAAATTATCAGGCGGTGCCTATTCCGACATCGACATGGTGTTTGACGAGCATGGCTTTTACCGCCGCGACGGAACGCCATACGGGTCTGACCGCATCAAATAGCGTTCCGCAGAATCTCAGCGGCTTTCTGTCACTTTCAGCGGGCCTGGCTGAAATGCCTCGTCCAGCATCCGCGCCATGCGCAGGCCTGCCTGCACGACACGTTTCTGCGACACTGGTATGGCCGCTTCGATATCGGCCTGCGTCAAGGCTGCTTCCTTCGGCAGAACGCCGTCGCACACGTCTTTCTCGAATGCACCGGGATAGACGAAATCGCGCGCCAGTTGCCAGCTTTCGCGGCCCCATTCTGCCGGATCGCCGCCCGCCAGTTCCGCCCGTTCCGCTGCTGAATAGCTGCGCACCAGCGGCGGCTGTGCAGAAGTGATTGCCCGTTCAGCCAGCGTGCTGTCCCATATGCCGTGCAGGTTAAGGCCCGGCACATCGCCATAGGATGTCACGCGGTCATTGCCGCCCTTGTCATCCTTGTCGCCCGAATGCAGCGGCATATGCACATCGCCGATGAAATGGACGAGGAAGGCCATGGCTTCCAGCCGCACATTCGCTGGCAGGGTTTCATCGGCAAGGATGCGCTGGTTGCGCTCTATCTGGGCCAGCACGCAATTGCCGCCGCTGCAATTGCTGCGCGCATTATACGCCTCGCAAATAGGCGCCGTGCGGTAATGCCATGCGGCGGTATAGCCCCAGCGCCAGTAATCGCGGCGCACGCAATCAGGCCAAACGGCGGCATCTTCCAGATTGCGGATACGACATTCCGGAGTGCCAAGCTGCGCATCATAGGCAATCAGCCGCGCAATTGCGGCGCGGGTCGAAGGCTGGACATTGGCCAGCGCGATTTCAGCAGTGGTGCGGTGGCCATAGCTGCCCCAGGCCAGCACCGGTTGAGAAACCAGTGCGGTCAGCGCCAGCGCGATTGCGGCAATCAGCCTTGCGGCACGGCTTCGTATTGTTCCAAGACCCATTGTTCGTCCTCTGCAGCAGCAATCCATTGCTGCATCCATTCATGTTCCCACACAGCCTGCATGTAGGCTTCTGCAAATCCGGGCACGCCGATGCCATAGGTGATGAAACGGCTGACCACGGGGGCAAAGAAGATGTCTGCCGCGCTGAACGTGCCGAACAGGAACGGCCCGCCCTGCCCGAAACGCGCGCGCGCTTCTGCCCACAATTGCAGGATGCGCACAATATCCACCTTGCAATCGTCCGAAATGCGGGCGTTGTCATAGGTGGTACGCACATTCATCGGGCATTCGCGGCGCAGTGCCTGAAAAGAACTGTGCATTTCGGCAACCATCGAACGCGCCATGCCGCGTGCAGCATCGTCTTTCGGCCAGAAACGCTCGCGGCCGACCTTGTCGCCCAGATATTCCATGATCGCGAGGCTGTCCCACACAACGGTGTCGCCATCCCACAGGATCGGCACCTTGCCTGCGGGCATGATTTCGCCCGACTGGCGCTTGGCCGCTTCCCATTCCTCGCCGCCGATGTTGACGATCAGTTCTTCGAACGAAAGGCCGGATTGCTTGATTGCCAGCCAGCCGCGCAAGGACCAGCTCGAATAGTTCTTGTTGCCGATAATCAGCTTCATAAACGCGCCTCGTTACCCACCGAGCCGCCGCGATAGGCGTTCATCCTGACCCTGTCGAGACTGAACGGCACACGGCACGAGCCTCTTCCTGTTTCGATTGGCCTCGAATATGAAGGCGCGATGACATTACGCCCATTCCATCTCGCATTTCCTGTCCACGACCTTGGCGCTGCACGCCAGTTCTATGGCGAATTCCTTGGCTGCAACGAAGGCCGCAGTGCGGACCAATGGATCGACTTCGACTTCTATGGTCACCAGATCGTGACTCACCTGGTGCCGGGCATGGCGCGCAGCGACACCGGGTCGAACCCGGTGGATGGCCACGGCGTGCCGGTGCCGCATTTCGGCGTGGTGCTTGAAATGGACGACTGGCAGGCACTGGCAGACAGGTTGCAGGCGGCAGGTGTCACCTTCGAGATTGAGCCGACCATCAGGTTCAAGGGCAAGCCGGGTGAACAGGCGACGATGTTCTTTCGCGATCCGTCGGGCAATGCGATCGAAATGAAGGCCTTTGCCAGCCTCGAAAGCCTGTTCGCTCGCTGAAAGCCGCCCCTTTCCCCGTCCGCTGAAGCCTGTATGGAAGGGTTCAGACAGACAAAATGAGAGGGCAGCGATGCAGTTTGATGAAGTGGTTCTGGGCCGGCGGAGCATCCGCGGATACAAGCCCGACCCCGTTCCAAAGACGCTGATCGAGGAAATATTGCAGATCGCCATGCGCGCGCCGTCTTCGATGAATACCCAGCCATGGAACTTCTACGTCATCACTGGTGAACCGCTGGACCGCATCCGCAAGGGCAACACCGAAAGAATGGTCGCGGGCATTCCGCAATCGCGCGAATTCCGCACCGGCGAGGCATTTGCCGGCCAGCACCGCGAACGCCAGATCGGCGTTGCCAAGCAATTGTTCAGCGCCATGGGCATCGAACGCGATGACAAGGACAAGCGGCAGGACTGGGTGCTGCGCGGCTTCCGCCAGTTTGATGCGCCCGTCTGCGTGATCGTTACCTATGACAAGGAACTGGCCACCAGCGACGATACAGCGTTCGACTGCGGCGCGGTGGCCACCGCACTGGTCAATGCTGCATGGTCACGCGGGTTGGGCACGGTCATCAACAGCCAGGGCATCATGCAGTCGCCCGTCGTGCGCGAGCACGCCGGGATTGCCGATGACCAGATCATCATGAAAAGTATCGCGCTGGGCTGGCCGGATGAAAGCTTCCCTGCAAATGCAGTCGTCTCGGAACGCAAGCCAGTGGACGAAGCGGCCACTTTCGTCGGCTTCGAAGACTGACCAGCGAAACTCAGGATTAAGCGCTAGACACCTGCATCCTGCAGGACAGCGGCGCGCAATTCCGGAATTCCCATGCCTTTTTCCGCACTGGTCACGTGCAGTTCGGGGAAGGCAGCCGGGTGCTTGCGCGCTTCTTCGGCGGTTTTGGCGATCACCTTTTCAAGCTCGCTCGCCTTGATCTTGTCTGCCTTGGTCAAAACCACGCGATAACCCACGGCGGCTTCGTCCAGCATGGTCATCATGTCGCGGTCGACATCCTTGATGCCGTGGCGCGAATCCACCAGCACCAGGTTCCGGTGCAAAACCTGGCGGCCGCGCAGATAGCTTTTGACCAGCTTCTTCCATTTATCGACCACGGCAGGCGGAGCCTTGGCAAACCCGTAACCGGGCATATCGACCAGGCGGAACAGCGTGGGTTCACCCACTTCGAAGAAGTTCAGTTCCTGCGTCCGGCCCGGCGTGACTGATGCGCGGGCAATGGACCTGCGGCCCGTCAGCGCATTCAGCAGCGACGATTTGCCCACGTTCGACCGCCCGCAAAAGGCAATTTCGGGCACGGTTGGTTCAGGCAGGAATTTCAGCTGCGGCGCGGAGAGGAGGAAATCCACCCGCCCCGAAAACAGCTTGGCCGCCCGCTTTGCCTGGAATTCCGCTTCCTTTGCCAGGGCGGCCTGTGTTTCAGGATCGTTCACGTCTTTTTCTTGCCGTCACGCGCGGCCACACGGGCTGCGTCTTCCTTGTCCTTTTCCGCCTGCGCCCGCAGCTGCGGATGCTTGGAATAGAGATAGGTCTGCTGGGCCAATGTCAGGATGTTAGACGTTACCCAGTAAACCAGCAGACCTGCGGCAAACGGGGCCATCACGAACATCAGCATCCACGGCATGATGTTGAAGATCTGCTGCTGCATCGGGTCCATCGCGGTCGGGTTCAGCTTGAACGTCATCCACATGGTGATGCCCAGCAGCACGGCGAGCACGCCAATGCCAAGGAAGCTGGGCGGGGTGAATGGTAGCAGTCCGAACAGGTTGAGGATCATTGCCGGATCGGGCGCGGACAAATCCTTGATCCACAGGATGAAGGGCTGGTGCCGCATTTCGATCGACAGGATCAGCACCTTGTAGAGGGCGAAGAACACCGGAATCTGCAACAGCAGCGGCAGACAGCCGGCCAGCGGGTTGACCCCTTCCGACTTGTACAGCGCCATGATTTCCTGCTGCTGCTTGGGCTTGTCGTCCTTGTAGCGTTCCTGCAGCGCCTTCATCTTGGGCTGGATGGCCTTCATCGAAGCCATCGACTTGAACTGCTTCTGGGCAATCGGGAACATGGCGCCGCGAATGATGACGGTAAGCAGGATGATCGCGAGGCCGAAATTTCCGACCAGGCCGAACAGAGTGCTCAGCAGCCAGAAAATCGGCTTTTCAAACCAGCGGAACCAGCCCCAGTCGATGGCAAAGCCGAACTTGGAAATGCCCGCGTCCTGATAGGCATCAAGTACATCGCTTTCCTTGGCGCCTGCAAACAGGCGGGTCGACCGGCTGACCATCTTGCCAGCCGGCACGGTGACAGGTTGATAGATGACATCGGCACGGAAAATGTCGTTGCCGAGCGAGCGGAAATCCGCTGCCGGATCGGAACCATCCTGCGGGATCAGCGCAGACAGCCAGTAAATATCGGTAAAGCCGATCCAGCCGGTGCGGCCTTCCGGCGTCACCTTGCCGGTTTCGGCCAGATCATCATAATCGGTGCTGAAATCGACCGAATCGCCGAACGCGCCAATCGGGCCTGACTGCACGTTCCACGTATCGGTACTGGCGGTCGCGCTGGTGCGGTTGACGGTGGCGAAAGGCCGCACGATGACGGGGGCTGCGCCGGTGTTGCTGACTGACTGGTCAGCCGTAATCATATATTGATCGTCGATCGAAAGCTTGATGCGGAACAGCTGGCCCTGGCCATTGTCCCACGACAGGGTGACGGGTGTTTCATGCGTCAGCGTCGCGGCATCTGCCTGCCACAGCGTTGTGGCATCCGGCACGGCCACGCCTTCACCAACCCAGCCGAACTGCGCAAATTGCTGCGCGGGCGTGCCCTGCGGCGAGAACAGGCGAACAGGGCCACTGTCCTTTTCCACCGTCTGGCGGTGTGTCTTCAGCGTAATATCGTCGATCCGCGCACCGACCAGATTGACCGAACCGGCAATCTCAGGTGCATCGACCTTCACCCGCGTTGGCGCGGCCAATGCAGAGACCAGGTCTTTCTTTTCTTCTGCAATCGCGACCGGATCGGTCAGGCCGCCTTCACGGGTGCGCACGGGCTTCGCATCAGAACCGGGCACAGGCGCAGCTTCATCGCCCGGAATGGCCGGACCTTCCACCTGCGCCGCGATTTCGGGCTGCGGGTAAAACCAGCGTGTGCCGGCATCCCAGCCGAGGAGGAGCAGGCCGCACAATATAACGGCGAGCAAAAGATTGCGCTGATTATCCAAGGTCGGATCCCGTAAGTCTAAATGGTTTATACATATCAGGGCTGATCAGGGCACAGGGTCATGCCCGTGCCCACCCCATGGTTGGCAGCGCAATATACGCTTAGTCGCCAACCATCCACCCTTGATCGCGCCATACTTTTTCAGTGCCTGGATGGCATATTCGGAACAGGATGGCGCATAACGGCACGACGGCGGCAGAATACGCGATGGGCCAAGTTGCCAGGCGCGGGCGACAAGGATGAGTATCTGCTTCATTTGCGCTGGCCCTGCCCCTTTGGCTTCCGGCCCCGTCCTGTCCTGCTGCGGGGCGGATCGCCCTGGCCCGATGTGGCTTTTTCCAGCGCCCTTTCAAGCTCTTGCCTCAAATCGCCGAAATCGCGTTCCACCCCGCCTTCGCGGCCGATCAGTATATGGTCATGATCCGGCAGGCCCTGTTCGGGCAAGGCATCGCGCAGCAATTCGCGAAACCGGCGCTTCATCCGGTTACGGACGACTGCATTGCCGATCTTCTTTGTTACGGTGATACCGTAGCGCTTGCCTTTGCCTTCGTTGGGATGTGCCAGCAGCACAAAGCCGCGCCGCGCCACCCTGAGACCGCGATTCGCAGCGAGGAAATCCGCCCGACGGGTCAGTATGATCGGTTTGTCCGGCGACATGGCCTGTAATCCATAGAGGAAAGTGGGCGCGCCGGAAACGCAAACCGGCCCGCGCCCCATGCCAACACCCGGATGATCACGAGGATCGGGCAGTTGGGAGGGGGAGCGGGCCGGCAATGCGCGCAAGGGCTGGAAAATCAGCCCTTCAGCAACGCAAAATCAGGCGCTGAGCTTCTTGCGGCCACGTGCACGACGAGCACGCAGGATCTTGCGACCACCGACAGTTGCCTTGCGGGCGAAGAAACCGTGGCGACGGGCGCGCACGAGATTGCTGGGCTGAAAAGTCCGCTTCATGATAACCTCAAGTACAAATAAAAAGGGCCGCCCTCTAACGGGAGGCCGTCAATTGAACGGCGCGCTTAGGGCGTGGCAGAGCCCAAGTCAAGATAAGCAATCACTGCTCCGTCATCCGCATTTGCCTGCTGGATGGCAGTGCCGTCACCATCCGCGCTGCCGGTCCAGCGCCGCATATCCTGCGCATCGAGCCACAAGGCAGCATTGTTCGTGACAGAATTGGTCATATCATAAAACGCGCGCGCCTGCGCCATTTCCATGCCCATTTCGGTATAAAAATCGAGATAGGTCCGGTTTTCCGGCGAATCGGGTGCGAACTGGTGCGGCTGCCGCCCGCTGTCATCCAGCCAGGCATGAACGGCAAATTCCGCGCCATCGTCGATCTGGCGGCGTGCGCCTGCCAGAAACAATTCGACAGCGCCTGACCGGACCGACCCACCCGCCGGCACATGAGTGGCAATGCCTGCTGCGCGAATCATCCGGCCAAGCCGCATATTGGCCCGGTCATCATCAGTGCCGGGGCATTCCAGCATGTCGATCGTGGCAATTGCGGGATAATCGCGCAGCATGGCCGCAAACTGGCTGGGCGTGGCAGCATTGGTTGCACCCACCAGCTGCGCTGTTCTTTCATCCATTACGCGGAACGGGCCATAGGCTGCAATCGCTTGCGCGGCACGAGCAGCGTGGGCGGCAGGCCCGTTAATCAGCCGTTCCGCGCCTTCATCCACCCGCACCCACTGTCCGGCGGCATCGTCCCATTCCTCGACATAGGTTTCGGTCGAGATGACCTGCGCCTGCATGGCAACAGGCGCGCCAAACAGCGTCACCAGCGCGATTAGAAAGGCAATGGCACTTCGCATTGCGCCAGCGTGGCGCATGCGGGGTTTCCGCTTTGCTAGCCTGAATGGTTGCTATTTGGTTGATGCAGCAATTTCAGAGGTTTGCGGCTCGACTTCGTCCGCTTTTACCGACACAAGCGTGAAAAATCATCGATACACAGGGGGTTATATTGGTCGCACTGGTCCGCACGGTGGCCTATCTCGGGCTGGAAGCGCGCAGCGTGGAGGTGCAGTGCCAGATTGCCCCCGGCCTGCCGCGTTTCAACATCGTCGGGCTGGCGGACAAGGCCGTGGGCGAAAGCAGGGAAAGAGTGCAATCGGCCCTTGCGGCCATGGGCCTCTCGCTACCGCCCAAACGCATCACCATCAATCTTTCGCCGGCAGATCTGCCCAAGGAAGGGTCACATTACGACCTGCCCATTGCGCTGGCGCTGCTGGCGGCAATGGGCGTGACTGATGCTGAACAATTATCGGACTGGGTCGCCGTGGGCGAACTGGCGCTGGATGGCCGCATCGTGCCTTCGCCCGGTGTGCTGCTCGCCGCTATCCATGCAAGCGAGGCGGAAGCGGGCCTGATCTGTCCCGCATCACAAGGAGCAGAAGCGCGCTGGGCAGCGGGAATTTCCATTTGCGCCGCGCCCGATCTTGTCAGCCTGCTCAATCACCTGAAAGGGACGCAAACGCTGCCGCCCCCGCAGCAAGGCGAAGTAGAAGCAGCGCCGCCCGGCCCGGACCTGAAACAGGTCAAGGGGCAGGAAGTGGCCAAGCGCGCGCTCGAAATTGCCGCGGCAGGCGGACATAATCTGCTGATGTCCGGCCCGCCAGGTGCAGGCAAAAGCCTGCTGGCAAGCTGCCTGCCCGGCATTCTTCCCGATCTTACACCGGCAGAGGCGCTCGAAGTTTCCATGGTGCAGTCTGTTGCAGGCTTGCTCGAAGGCGGGCGGATCAGCCGCGCACGGCCGTTTCGCGCGCCGCATCATTCGGCCAGCATGGCGGCGCTGACGGGCGGCGGGCACAAGGTGAAACCGGGCGAAGTCAGCCTGGCACATCTGGGAGTGCTGTTTCTGGACGAACTGCCGGAATTCCAGCGCGCCGTTCTCGATTCGCTTCGTCAACCGCTGGAAACCGGCAAGGTGGATGTGGCGCGGGCCAATGCCCATGTGACATTTCCTGCAAGGGTGCAGTTGATCGCCGCGATGAACCCGTGCCGCTGCGGCCACCTTGGCGACCCGGCGCTGGCATGCAGCCGAGCGCCGCGCTGTGCCGCCGACTACCAGGGCAAGGTATCAGGCCCGATGCTGGACAGGATCGACCTGCATGTAGAAGTCGATCCTGTCAGCGCGGCGGACCTTGCCCTGCCGCCTGCGGCCGAAGGAACAACAGAGGTCGCAGCCCGTGTCGCAGCTGCGCGCGCCATCCAGAACAGCCGCGCGTCTGAAACAGGCGCACGCACCAATGCCGAACTCGCTGGCGAACACCTCGACAACCATGCAGCGCCGGATGATGCGGGCCGCAAACTGTTGCTTCAGGCCGCAGAAGCCATGCGCCTTTCCGCGCGCGGTTACACCCGGATGCTGAGGGTGGCCCGCACCATTGCCGACCTTGCATCTGTGCAGCAGGTTGGACGTATCCATATCGCAGAAGCTTTGTCATATCGACGCCAAGCCCCGCGCGCCTGACGGTGCAAAGCCGCGCCGGATATCAGCGCGAGGCGGGCCGATCGCGCCGATAAAGGTTGGAATCCGGTTCACCGCCATGACATTCCTCGACAAGGCGAAAACCCTGTCCCAGCAGCAGCCGGATGGAAAATTCATTGGCAGGATCGATGGTGGCGAACACCGGGTCAATGCCGCGCATGTCTGCAAATTCCAGCAACGCAGCTGCGATTTCCTTGCCATAACCCATCCGCCAATAGGCAGCGGCAAGCCCGTAAATAATCTGTTCGGGCCCATCTTCGGGGCGCGCATAACCAGCCCAGCCAATCAGATTCCCGCTTTCCCGCTCGATCACGGCACCTGTGCCATAACCATGACGCTGCAAGTTCTCGCCCGACCGTAGTACCCACAGCGAAGCGCTTTCAAGGGACAGCGGCCCGCCGTCATCAACAAAACGGGCCACCTTGGGGTCATCGAACAGGGCAACCAGATCGCCCACGTCTTCATCCATGAACGGGCGGATAAAAAGGCGCGCGGTTTCCAGCGCGGAATTATGGATCACGATAGCGCTCCGGTGCTTATCCGGCAGAGCAGGCCCGCTTTACAGGCCAGTTGCCGTCAGCCGTTGGCAACGCGTGGCGGCTGCTTGTATTCCCGTTCCGCCAGCTTGCGGGCAAAGCTGCCTGGCGCGCAGTCATCTTCTGATTCTTCCGCTTTCGTCCCATCAGCCCGAATGCCGAGGTTTTCCCGCGCCTGCAGGTTCAGGTCCAAATAGGTGAGGATGCGGCCATCATGCGCAAGGATGGATACAGGGCCGATGGGTAAGCGGTCCCGTTCATCGACCAGAACCGGGTTTTCGATAATTTCCGCACCGTATTTCTGGCCCCACTGGCGCAACGCCAGCATGGCCGGCAGCAGGTCCAGCCCCTTTTCCGTCAGCCGGTATTCGATTCGGCGCCGGTCATCGGGGCAAGGCTCGCGGCTGAGGATGCCGTGATCGACCAATTTAGCCAGTCTGCTGGACAGTATATTGCGCGCTATTCCCAGCTCGTTCAGGAATTCTTCGAAATGATGCAGCCCGTTAAACGATGCGCGCAGGATCATGAACGACCAACGCTCCCCCATCGTTTCCAGCGCTTCGGGCAGCCCGCAGACTGTCAGCTCTTTAAGCGGTTCGCGTAATTCACCCATTAGAATCTCTCTCCGCCGTAGCGTCTAGCGCGGATTGGCACTGTCACAAAACTTAAACTAAGTTTTTAGTTGCAACTTAAAATCTATTGCACTAGGTAGTGATTCGCAACTGGTTGTCAATTGAAACTGATCGTGACTGCCAGCGAAGAGATGAAAATCAAATCAAGGACAACCATCATGACCGCTTCCCCCCTCCGCATCCGCAATTTCAGCGCCATCGGCCTTGCCCTGGCATGGACCAGCCTGACGTTCGGCGCAGCCATTGCCCCGACCCCTGCCGAATCACGCGCCAACGGCCCCTTCTACACCGTCGAACTGGCCACCCCCGCCACCGAAGCGCGCACCATCATCAGCGGCCAGGTCTGGCAGTGCGACGGCAATGTCTGCCTGTCCGGCAAGGGCACATCGCGCCCAATCATCATTTGCAAGCGGGTCGCGCGCGAACTGGGTGAAGTGACCAAATTTGCTGCCGATGGCGAAGAAATGGCCGCAGAAGATATCGCGAGCTGCAACGGCAACTGACACGCTTAACAGTTCCCCCCGTCCTCTCCAGATAGGGTGGCACTTTCGGGCTCCCGGGTATCAACCTCGGGGGCCCGTTTTTTATGCAATCAGACCGCGCGCCTTGAGGTCGGCTTCCAGCCTGTCCGCATCTGTAAAGTGATGCACCTGCCATCCCTCGCTGCGAGCAGCCGTGATGTTGGCAAGATTATCGTCGATGAACAGCATATTGGCCGCATCATGGCCGAACCTGTCTTCCGCGAGGCGGAAAATGGCCGGGTCAGGCTTTGCCAGTTTTTCCTGCCCTGACACGAGGATATCGCGAAAATGATCCAGCACCGGCTCTGTCGGGCGGAACATATCCCAGAATTCAGCACCGAAATTGGTGATCGCAAACAGGGCATGGCCTGCATCCGCCAAAGCTTCGATGAGGCCCGCTGTTCCCGCCACAGGGCCGGGAATCGTTTCCAGAAACCTGTCTGCATAGGCATCAATCAGCGGCGCATAGTCAGGAAACTGCGCCTTTCGTTCAGGAACCATATCCGCCAGCGCACGGCCCGCATCATGCTGGAAGTGCCATTCTTCGGTCACGACATTCGCAAGAAACCAGTCAAGCTCGGCAGGATCGGCAATCAGCTTTGTAAACAGGCAGCGTATGTCCCACTGCACGATCACGCGGCCCACATCGAAAACCACGGCCAATGGCGATTCGCGGGTTTCGTCCTGAAATGCGCTGGAAAAATTACTCATGCCGGTTGCACCATGTTGCCTTCAAAGGTCCTTCCGGCAGGCAACAATCGAATCGCCATGCCGGAAGCGCCGCCGGCCCGTTCCCCCTGCCGACTGCCCGAACGGGTGATCGACAGGGGGAACGGGCCGGAGCATACAATTCCAAACACCATGGGTGGGCATGACCCTTGTCACGCCCGAATCAACGCATCCGAAGATGCGGCAGATTAGCCCTGGCGCGCCTTGAAACGGCGGTTGGTCTTGTTGATGACATAGGTCCGGCCGCGGCGGCGAATAACGCGGCAATCGCGGTGGCGGTTCTTCAGCGACTTGAGGCTGTTGCGGATCTTCATGGTCGGTTTTCCAAAAAAAGTGGCACCGGAGATGGCCCCCGATGCCTGAAATTCAAGCGGCGCAGTTACGGGCAGGGACCGGCGAAGTCAACAGATTCGCGTCGCTTAATGCGGCTGCAGGCTGACTTGGCTTTCTTATAGTGCGCCCGACATTAACTGCACCTGATTTCCTGCAGTTTGCGTTCCCATTGCAGGGCATGGGCAATAATCACGTCAAGGTCGGCATATTGCGGCTGCCACGGCAGCGTCGCCCGGATGCGCGAGGGGTCCGAGATGAGCGAGCCAGGGTCGCCCGCACGGCGTGGCTGCATCTTGCGATCGAGCTTGAGGTTGGTCACACGGTCCACCGCATCCAGCACTTCGAGCACGGAGAAACCGCGTCCATAGCCGCAATTCATCCTGAGCGACCTTTGCGGCTGCACGGTCAGAGCTTCAAGCGCCAGCACATGGGCAGCGGCAAGGTCGGACACATGGATATAGTCACGCACGCCCGTGCCATCAGGCGTGTCATAATCCGTGCCGAACACGGCCACGCTGTCGCGCTTGCCCAATGCCGCTTCCACGGCAACCTTTATCAGATGGGTTGCGCCTGCGGTTGACTGGCCGCTGCGCGCCTGCGGGTCGGCGCCTGCGACATTGAAGTAACGCAGCGCGCAGAAATTCATTTGATGGACAGCCGCAGTGTCGCCCAGCATCTGTTCGGTCATCAGCTTGGACCAGCCATAGGGGTTGATTGGCACCTGCGGGCAATCCTCGTTCACCGGCGATACGGCAGGAATGCCATAGGTTGCCGCTGTCGAACTGAAGATGAAATGCGGCACACCTGCGGTTACCGCCGCTTCGATGAGCGCGCGGCTCTTCACCGTGTTGTTGTGATAATAGGCGAGCGGGTTTTCGACCGATTCGGGCACCACGATCGAACCGGCGAAATGCATGATCGCGCCTTTGCCATTGCCCATGCCCTGTTCGGCAAAGATGCTCGCCAGCAGCGCCGCATCCTCGATATCGCCTTCATAAAGCGGCACGCCGTCGGGAACCGCAAAGCGGAAGCCGGTGGTGAAATTGTCTATCACCGCCACGTCCCAGCCTGCATCGCGCAGGGCAAGAACGGCGTGGCTGCCGATATAACCCGCGCCGCCGGTCACCAGAACAGGAGTTTTTGTTGAAGAAGTCATGGTTCGATCCGCTAGCATTCTTGGGCAATTGAAGGGTTAACGCCGGAAAGCCTGCCGGGCGCTGAACCCTCTCTGGCGCTTCGTGCGTTGGTTGGCTAGGTGGGTTTGCCATTGGCCCTGCCCCGACGCTGGCCAAACATAGGAACCGGACGATGAAAATACCGCAGATTGGCGCTTTTGCGCTGGCCGCATTGGGCGCCGTTTCTCTGGCTGGCTGCGCCACTGCGCCGGCAGGCCCGGTGGAAGTGACACGGTTCCACCAGCCTGAAACGGTTGCAAAGCTGGGCGGCACCACGATTTTCATCGACAATGCACCCGGCCTCGAAGTCGGCAGCCTGGAACTTGCGCCCTACAAGACAGCAATCGCGCAGGAACTGACCAGGCTTGGCTACCGCGAAACGCCGCGCGAGCAGGCAGCACAGATTGCGCAGGTCAGCCTTGAACGCTTCGTTGCAGAAGCTGCGCCCAGACGCAGCCCTGTCAGCATTGGCGTGGGCGGCAGCACAGGTGGATACAGGTCAGGCGTTGGCCTCGGCATCGGTATCAATCTTGGCGGCAACAAATCGCGTGAGGAAACAGGCACGGCACTTGCCGTTTCCATCCGCGAAGCTGCAAGCGGCATGGCCCTGTGGGAAGGCCGCGCGAATTTTTCGGTAAGCACCGATTCACCATTGGCGGCTAGTGCCGCGAACGCCTCGGTAATTGCGGACGCATTGTTCCGCGAATTTCCGGGAAATAATGGCGAGACCATCGAGATCACGCCAAAAAAATAAGGGTTGCCAAGTGAACAATATCCACATCGATTGTGAATTCGACAGCGGTAATATCGAAGTGCTGTCGATCGACGGTGCCAGCGCCAGACTGGCATTGCGCAAGGACCATATGTCCGAATTCAAGCAGTGGTTCCATTTTCGTGTCAGCGGCGCATCGGGCCGCGAACTGGAACTGAAAATCACCGATCTCAACCACTCCGCCTATCCCGGTGGCTGGACCGATTACGATGCCTGCGTTTCGGAAGACCGCGAATTCTGGGGCCGTGCGAAGTCCACTTTCGACAAGGACGAAGAAGGCGGCACGCTGACCATCCGTTATGCCGGTGACAGCGACATGGCATGGTTTTCCTATTTCGCGCCATATTCGATGGAACGTCACCACGATCTCGTTTCCGAAGCCGCGCTGAGCGAAGGCGTATCCTATCGCCGTCTCGGCACGACGCTTGACGGCCAGTCGGTCGATTGTCTCGACATGGGTGAAGGTGAAACGCAGGTCTGGCTCTATGCGCGCCAGCATCCGGGCGAAAGCATGGCCGAATGGTGGATGGAAGGCGCACTTGAATGCCTGACCGATCCGGCAGATCCGGTGGGCCGCACGCTGCGCCAGAAATGCTCGCTGCATATCGTGCCCAACTGCAACCCTGACGGTTCGCGCCGTGGCCATCTGCGGACCAATGCGGTCGGCACCAATCTCAACCGAGAATGGGACAATCCCACGCCGGAAAAATCGCCCGAAGTGCTGTGCATCCGCAATGCGATGGATGAAACAGGCGTTCATTTCGCGATGGACGTCCACGGCGATGAAGCGATTCCGGCAGTGTTCCTCGCAGGTTTTGAAGGTATCCCCGGCCTTGATGAAGGACAGCTCGAAAAATACGAGAAGTTCCAGGCTATCCTCGACCGCCGCACGCCTGATTTCCAGGTCAAGCTAGGCTATGGCAAATCTGCACCTGGCACGGCCAATCTGACCATGTCCACCACCCAGCTTGCCAGCCGCTTCGGATGCTGTTCGATGACGCTGGAAATGCCGTTCAAGGACAATCACGAACTGCCTGACCCCGAACAGGGGTGGAGCCCCGAACGCAGCAAAATCCTGGCCCGCGATTGCCTTGCCGCCTTGGTTGAATGGCTGAACTGACCAGCGTTTGCTGAAATGCAATCTGGCTGGCGGGGCGATTGGCCCTGCCAGTCAGTCCAGGCTGGCCGGACCGAATGCCAGCGGCAGCAATTGTGACAGCTTCAGCCGCTTCACTTCCTTGGGGCCGACACACAGCACGTCGGGATCCGTGCTGCCCAATTGTGCAAGTTCATTCAGAACCTGGCGGCACCTGCCACATGGCGTGATCGGTTCATCCCCGCCGCGGTCAGCAGGGCCGGTAACGGCAACAGCATCAAGCCCGCCGCGAATGCCGTCTGCCATCGCCTTGGCCACGGCCACCGTTTCAGCACACAATGCCATGCCGTAGCTGGCATTTTCAATATTGGTGCCGGTCACGACCCGGCCGTCTGAAAATCGCAAGGCAGCGCCAACCGCAAACTGCGAATAGGGCGCATAGGAATTTTGTGCGGCCAGGCGCGCTGCTTCGATCAGTTCATCATCAGTCACGGTTGCACCACCACCCAGCGGATTGGATCTTCGCTTGCTTCGCTACGCAATGCTTCGTTCGCGGTCCATAGCAACCATGGCCGGCCCGCATAATCGGGCTGCAGCCGTGTGCGGGTAAGCCACAGGTTGCGTTCCAACTGGCGCGCGAGGCCATATCGGTCTTCAAATGCCGGATCGATTTTCAAAATGGCTGCCTTGCCCGCGTGATTTTCGATCTGGTTTATCAGCGTCATCAGCTCGCTTTCCACCGCGGCATCGCTCACGCGCTTTTCGCAATGATCGGCAAGGCGAGTCAGTTCGATAACTGGCGGCAACAATGCCGGATCGCGCGGCACCATCGTAACGAAATTGGCCGATTGCCCGTCCGCCATGACGCATGGGTCAAAGGCATGGACTGCGCCAACCTGCAGCTTCGCTTCGCGCGCCGCGGCAAAATTGCGGGTAAATCGCGCATCCTGACCGTCCGCACCGTCACTGGCATCGAGATAGGCAAAACTGCCGCCCAGCGCGCGGATAGTTCGGAAATTGACGGCTCCGTCTCGCGCGCCGGCAAGCACGCCCTGATCGGGGTAAAGGTCTTCCGGCGGTGTCCAGTGGTTTACATCCCACCACAGCCAGATGCCGCCAATGATCGCCGCCAGCACTGCCAGGGCGGCAATGCGCAGCCGCCAGGGCGAATTTTTGCGTTTCCTGCCCACGCTCGTCAGCCTTTGATGTGAAGAACGCAGATCAGCGTGAACAAACGTCGCGCAGTGGCGAAATCCGTCTCCACCTTGCCGTCCAGCCGTTCCAGCAGCAATTCGGCTGCATTATTGTGAACGCCCCGCCGCGCCATATCGATCGTCTCGATCTCGGCAGCGGTCGCTTTGCGAATCGCCTGGTAATAGCTTTCGCAAATGGCGAAATAATTGCGGATCGGCCGGCGGAACCGGGCGAGGCCCAGCAGCAGCGTTTCCAGTTCGTTGTCGGCTTCATCGCGAATCGTCATCGCCAGCCGGCCATCGCGCACCGCCAGCGACAAATGGTATGGCCCATCCTGCCCCTTTTCGACGGCACGGACCGGCTTGAAGGTATTTTCGTCGATCAGATCAAAGATTGCCACGCGCCTTTCCTGCTCGACATCGGCATTGCGCCACAGGATCGTGTCCTCGTCGAGCGCGATGTGCGAAATGCGCCAGGTTGATTTTGGGTCCGACATAGAAGGGCTGCTTTCGCAGATGCGAAGGGGGTGCGGCAAGACTTTAAGAAACCATCCCCACTATCCACAGCCGAGTGCGGCAATCGCGCACTTGCGTTTGGCCCTGCTTCGCGCGCAAAGCGAGGCCATGCCAGATCAAGATACTCTTCCCCGAACCGATATCGAAACGACCAAAATCCGCGCCCTGCCCTCGAATATAGAGGCAGAGGCTGCGTTCCTGGGCGCTGTTCTGATCGACAACCGCGTGCTGGAAGACCTGCCTTCACCGATTCGGCCCGAACATTTTTTCGAACCGCTTCACGCCCGCGTGTTCGAACGCATCCTCACCCTGCTTGATCGCAGTGCGGTGGTGACCCCGGTTACGCTCAAACCCTATTTCGAAACAGACGAAGCGCTGAAGGAACTGGGCGGCATTACCTATCTTGCGCGCCTTACGGCTGACGGGCAGGGCCTGCTTGCCCCGCGTGAACTTGCAGAACAGATTTATGACCTCGCCCTGCTGCGCGAACTGGTGACGGTAGGCCGCAATCTGGTGGAAGGCGCGCTCGACACTTCTGACGATGTGGCACCGATGCAGCAGATCGAACAGGCAGAAGCCGCGCTGTTCAAGGTGGCCGAAGGTGCCGGCACCCAGACCGAGGCATCAACCTTCGGCATGGCCACCAACAAGGCGCTGGGCATGATCGAAATGGCGATCAATTCCGGCGGCAACATTTCGGGCAAGACCACCGGCCTCACTTCCATCAACGAAAAGATCGGTGGCCTGCACGATTCCGACCTTATCATCCTGGCTGGACGGCCGGGCATGGGCAAGACATCGCTGGTGACCAACATCGCCTTCAATTGCGCTGACCGCTACTTGCGCGACAAGGCCGACGGGATTGACGATTCCGTTGGCGCGCCGGTTGCGTTTTTCAGCCTCGAAATGAGCGCCGACCAGCTGGCCACACGTATCCTGTCAGAACAGGCAGGCATCTCGTCCGAGAACCTGCGCATGGGCAAGATCAGCCGCGATGATTTTCAGAAACTGTCCTTCGCCAGCCAGCGTCTGGCTGAACTGCCGCTGTTCATCGACGATACGCCTGCCCTCACCATTGCCGCCCTGCGCACCCGTGCGCGGCGGCTGAAGCGCAAGCATAATATCGGGCTGATCGTGGTCGATTACCTGCAGCTGCTGCAGGGTTCGGGCCGCGCCAACGACAACCGAGTGAACGAAATTTCGGAAATCAGCCGCGGCCTGAAGACGCTGGCCAAGGAAATCGAAGTGCCGGTGATTGCCCTGTCGCAGCTCAGCCGTGCGGTGGAACAGCGCGAGGACAAGACGCCGATGCTGTCGGACTTGCGCGAATCAGGCTCGATCGAGCAGGACGCCGACATGGTATGGTTCGTGTACCGCGAAGATTATTACGTAGCGGCCAAGGAACCCAAGCGCCCGGTCGAGACTGACGACCAGAAAGTGCACGAAGCCTATGCGGCGTGGATGGCCGAAATGGAGCAGGTCTTCGGCCTTGCCGAACTGGTCGTGGCCAAACAGCGCCATGGTTCAACCGGCAAGGTGCGAATGAAGTTCGAAGCGCGCATTACCAAGTTCTCCGACCTTGCCCACGATGACCGGCGCGGCGATTACGTCTGAGGGCGTTCGCTGTGTTCAAAGCCCGAGGTTAAGCCGCCTGCTGACAGTGTAATCGACCACTGCCACCAGAAACCAGCTGGCATTCCAGCGGAGCCTGTTGAACATGGTGGAACGCTGTTTGTGCAGCTGCTTATTGATTTCCTCGCTGGCAGGCAGATGCGCGCTGACAAATTCCCGCATCCGGTCAGCCAGCGCAGCATCTTCAATCCGCAGCATCAGTTCCAGATTGAGATAGAGACTGCGCATGTCGAAATTGGCACTACCGACGTAGACGGCATCATCCAGGACGATGAGCTTGGTGTGCAATTTGCACGCGTTGAATTCCCACACTCTGGCCCCGCGTTTGAGCAGGTAATGATAGAGCGAACGGGTGGCGCCGATGGTGGCATTATTGTCAGATTTGCCCGCCATCACCAGCCGCGTTTCCCCGCGCATTGCGATGTCGCCGATCCGCCGTGTCAGCCTGCTGGATGGCGAGAAATATGCCATCATCATGTCCAGCCGGTTGCCCTGTTCAAGATCCCGCCCGACGCTGCGCGCCCAGCTCGACAGGCCGCGCGTCGGGCCGCCGATCAGCAGGCGTACCTTCCCTTCGCCCGGCTGCCATTCCTTCACCATCCGGCGGATTGCGCGCCAGTTGGCCTTGGGGTTGGCGGTCCATTGCGCCAGCTGGTCAAACCACAGGCCAAGGTCCTTGACCGCGGAGCCTTTGATCGTGAGGCCAAGGTCGTTCCAGCCATCTTCTTCGGGCGGCGCGAAATAGGAATTTTCGACGTTGAACCCGCCGATCATCGCGCTTGTCCCATCGACGATAACCATCTTCTGGTGGTTGCGGATGAGATAACGCTGGGTCCAGCGCGGGCTGAAAGTGGAATAGCTGCCACCTGCCTCGACCAAGGGTGCAAAAAACTCTGCCGTGGCAGATGCGCCGAACCCATCGACGATAAGCTCCACCGTTGCCCCGCGCGCGGCTGCTGCCACCAGTGCATCGCGCACTAATGCACCCGTTTCATCCTCGGAAAATATGTAGAAACATATGCGCACCGATTCGCGCGCGCTGCCAATCAGCGCCAGCAATGCATCGCGCCGGTCATTGCCCGCCGGGTAAAAAGTCAGTTCCTGGCCATGGGCGCTGGCAGAAAACGGTTCAGGGTCGCGGTAAGACACGGATTCCTGTGCCGCGCCGGAGGCTTGGGTAACATCCTTCATCCCCATGCCTTAACCGTGGTGGCTGGTGCGCGCAAATCCTTGACTTTGGGCCGCCTGCACCCTAATTGCGGCGCTTTCCTGTATTGTTAGAAATTGGAGTGCCCGATGGCGCGCGTTACCGTCGAAGATTGTGTCGACAAGGTTCCAAACCGTTTTGACCTGGTATTGCTTGCAGCACAGCGTGCGCGCGAGATTTCCGGTGGTGCCGAACTGACCATCGATCGTGACCGGGACAAGAACCCCGTTGTCGCACTGCGCGAAATCGCAGAGCAGACCGTCAAACCGAAGCACCTGATGGAAAGCGTTGTCACCGGCCTGCAGAAAATCCTGCCTGACGATGAAGATGAAGCTGATGAAATCGGCTCGCTCAGCCAGTCGGCTGAAGCCCTGCGGATTACCGCATCGGCCCCGACGCGGTCCACTTCGATCGGCGCCGACTACGACGGCTGATCTGTCAGGCTGCATTGCCGGATAATCAATCCGGCGGCACCGAAGGAACATCAAGAGGCCGCTCCTGCCCGGGGCGGCCTTTTCCTTTCCGCATTGAAGCGATAGATTGCGCGCATGGTGGGGCAATGAGCGATATTCCTGAAGTCATGGGTGAACTGGCGCAGGCCGGTATGGTTGCACGGGCGGTAGAGCCTGCTGCAGGTGAAGGCGGCGGCGTTTCAGCCGATGGCCACACTGCAGAAGGCAGTTGCCTCAATTGCGGCGAAAAGCTGGTTGGGCCGCATTGCTACCGCTGCGGCCAGCGTGCCCATGTCCACCGCACACTGGCCGCCTTCATGCATGATCTGGTGCATGGCGTGCTGCATTTCGAAGGCAAGTTCTGGCGCACATTGCCGCTGCTGGCATGGCGCCCCGGCACACTGACGCGCGAATATATCGACGGCAAACGGGCCAGCTATATTTCTCCTATCGCGCTTTTCCTCTTCACTGTTTTTGTCAGCTTTGCGCTGTTCAATGCCGCTGGCGGCTTTGGCGATAACGCCATGAAGCTGGACGAAAATGCACCGAAGGAAATCCAGGCCGGAGTGGTGACGGCGCTCGACGGCGAAATCGCCCGCGCGCAAGACCAGTTGGCCGAAGCCAAGGCGCAAGGGCGCGATACCGCCGCGCTCGAAAAGCAACTGGCCGAATGGGAAAAAACGCAGGAAGTGCTCGGTTCCGCGCAGGCCAGCATTGGTCTGGGTGATGCAAAGCAAGGCGCTGACCCTGTAGTAACTGGGCCGGCAGCAACGGGTCCGGCAGCGAAGGGGCCAGCCGCGGCTGCCAAGGCAGACACCCGCCAGGGCGACAAGGCAGGCCAATGGCTGCAAGACACCTGGGAAAAGGCAAAAGCCAATCCCAAGCTGCTGCTCTATAAATTGCAGACCAATGCCTACAAGCTGAGCTGGCTGCTCATCCCGCTCAGCCTGCCCTTCGTGTGGCTGCTGTTTCCCTTCAGCCGCAAGTTCCGAATGTATGATCACACCGTCTTTGTGACCTATTCGATCAGCTTCATGACCATGTTGGTGGTGGTTGCCAGCGTTGCCTCTGCCTACAATGTGGAGGCGTTGGTTATCGCGCCGATCCTCTACGCACCGTTCCACCTCTACCGCTCGCTGCGCGGGACCTATTCGCTGACACGCATGGGTGCCTTGCTGCGGATGATCTTGCTGTCGGTGGGTTGCTTCATTGCGATGATGCTGTTCGTCATCATCATGTTCGGGCTGGTGCTGTCAGGTTGACCCGACGGGAAACAGCAGATTAGCGGCGCAGCCAGCCGGTAATGGAATAGCGCCTGTAGGCTGCTGCACGGCCAACTTCGCTGACGCTGTGGAGCTGCGGCACTGCAAAGATATTGAGCTGGTTGAAGCCGGGCATGATCGCACTGGCGCGATCTTCGGCGCCTTCGTGGAACAACAACAAACCGCCCCATTCCAGCCGCCATTTGGGTGTCAGCCCCAGCACATAGGCTGCAAACCTGCCCTTGCCTTCCACCGCATCATCATGTCCGGTCAGAAGATCGCCTGGCGAATAGGCAGTGGCCTGCGCATCGGCGAATTCGATGCCGTCAAAACCTGTAACCTGTCTCAGAAAATGGCGCGCTTCGCCTTGGGACAGCCAGCTGGCAAATGCGGCCAGCGGGTCGGCTGACGATGCGCGTTCTGCACTGCCATCGGGCACGCGGATGCTTTCATAGCGATATTGGAAACCATTGCGCGCGCCTGCCGCCACGGCCTGGTCAAGCGCGGCGACCTGACCCTGGTCCATTTCGGCGCGGACCGATCGGTTGAGTTCAAACACCTGGTCGCCGCTGTTGACGACCTGCACCCAGTCATCGCGCTGGCGGATTTCGTCATGCAGCCGCCTGGCACAATCGCCAGCCAGCAGGCCGTCGATGGTGACGCGCCCTTCACGGGCAAATTCCTGCGCCAATGCGGCGGCATCGAGATCTGGCGAGAGCCTGAAATCCCAGTCCATCGTTTGCCTGCCGGAAGCCGTATCAGACACCCTGAGGCGCTGCGTCTTCCGAACCGCCGAACTTCTTGCCCGACTTGGGAATTGCCGAACCGCGCACCGGAGTGATCTTGGTCGGCCCCTTGGGCGCATCAGGGCGGTCAATCTTGCCGTCATTGATCAGCTGGTCGATTTCTTCGCCGGTCAGCGTTTCGAATTCGAGCATCGCCTGCGCGATAAGGTGCAGCTTGTCTTCCTGATCGGTCAGAACTTCGGTGGCGCGTTTATGTGCGCCTTCGACCAGGCCGCGGATTTCGCTGTCGATCAGCTGATTGGTTTCAGCAGAGGCCATTGTCCGGCTGGTCTGGCCCATACCCAGATAGCCTTCCTGGCTCTGTTCATACATCAGCGGCCCAAGCTTGTCGGACATACCCCACTTGGTGACCATGTTACGCGCAAGGTCGGTGGCATATTGAATGTCGGACGATGCGCCGGATGATACTTTGTCATGCCCGAAGATGATTTCTTCAGCCACGCGGCCACCCATCGCAACGGCGAGGTTGGCGTGCATCTTGTCGCGGTGATACGAATAATTATCGCGTTCCGGCAGGCGCATCACCATACCCAATGCGCGGCCGCGCGGAATGATGGTGGCCTTGTGAATCGGGTCCGATGCCCCTTCATTTATCGAAACCAGCGCGTGGCCCGCTTCGTGATAAGCGGTCATTTTCTTTTCATCGTCGGTCATGACCATGGAACGCCTTTCGGTGCCCATCATGACCTTGTCCTTGGCATCTTCGAATTCCTGCATCGCAACCAGCCGCTTGTTACGGCGGGCAGCCAGCAGGGCAGCCTCGTTCACCAGATTGGCCAGATCAGCACCCGAAAAGCCGGGTGTGCCGCGGGCAATGGTGCGTGGGTTCACGTCAGGCGCCAGTGGCACTTTCTTCATGTGAACCGACAGGATCTTCTCGCGCCCTTCGATATCGGGAATCGGCACGACAACCTGACGGTCGAACCGGCCGGGACGAAGCAAGGCAGGGTCAAGCACATCGGGGCGGTTGGTGGCCGCGATGATGATGATGCCTTCATTGGCTTCAAAACCGTCCATTTCGACCAGCAGCTGGTTCAGCGTCTGTTCGCGTTCGTCGTTGGAATTGCCGAGTCCATGGCCGCGATGGCGGCCAACCGCGTCGATTTCGTCGATGAAGACGATGCACGGTGCATTCTTCTTGGCCTGTTCGAACATATCGCGCACGCGGCTTGCGCCCACGCCCACGAACATTTCGACAAAGTCGGAACCTGAAATGGTGAAGAAGGGCACGCCTGCCTCGCCTGCAATGGCACGCGCCAGCAGGGTCTTGCCGGTGCCGGGCGAACCGACCAGCAAGGCGCCCTTGGGAATTTGCCCGCCAAGCTTGGAGAAACGGTGCGGATCGCGCAGGAATTCGACGATTTCCTCCAGTTCCTCGCGCGCTTCATCAATACCGGCAACATCTTCGAACGTTACGCGGCCCTGCTTTTCAGTCAGCATCTTGGCCTTGGATTTGCCAAAGCCCATTGCGCCGCCGCCGCCGCCCTTTTGCACCTGGCGCAGCGCGAAAAACGCAATGCCGAGGATGAGGACGAATGGCAGGGACTGGATGAGGATGGCGAGCAGAAGGTTCATCCGCTCAGGCGCAGTGCCCGAATATTGGACGCCCTGCTCGTCGAGCAGTTCGGTCAGGCGGTTATCGCCCGAAATGGGTGTGGTGGTGAAGTTTTCGCCGTTCTTGAACGTGCCCGAAATCGTGTCGGGGCCGATCTCGACCTTCTGCACGGTGCCTTCACTGACCTTGTTACGGAAGTCGGAATATCCGATCTGGGTACCTGCCGGTTGTCCGGAATTTCCGAACATCGTGACCACCATCAACAGGGCAAGAAAAATCCCGCCCCAGACAGCCAAGCTTTTCACCCATGGATTGGGGGCTTGTGGTTCCTTGTCATCATTCATCGACGTGTCCCGTCCTTTCAATTGGACAATATGGGGGCAACAAGGTGAATGGCAAGATAATGCGACTGCAGGAACGGAGCGATTTTTGCGCGGCCTGAAATGCGCGTCAGGCGATGATCCGGTCAATCAGCCAATATGCGCCGGTAATTCCTATGGCATAGGCCGACAGGCGTATGGCAGGCTGCAAGGCCGGCATGGCGGTGCGCCGCACCAGTTCCAGCAGCGCCAGCACCGCCAGGATTATGGAAAGCTGGCCCGCTTCCACCCCCACGTTGAACGCAAATAGCGCTGGCACGATGTCGCCCTGCGGCAAGCCGATCTGCGCCAGAGCTCCGGCAAAACCGAAGCCATGCAGCAGGCCAAACAGGAACGCCACCACCCACGGGTAACGAAGGGTGAGGCTGCGAGGACCATCTTTGCGGCGCACAATCTCCAACGCCAAGAACAGGATCGACAGCGCGATCATCGCTTCCACCGGGCGCTGGGGCATGGAAATGAAACCCAGCGCCGCGCCGGCAAGCGTCAAGGAATGGGCAAGGGTAAATGCCGTGGCGGCTGCAACAACAGCGCGGCCTGATCGCACGAGAAGAACCAGCGCAATGACGAACAGCAGGTGGTCCCAGCCAGCAATTATGTGTTCCACGCCAAGCACGAAATAGCTTTGCAAAACCTGCCGGGTGGATGGCTGCGCCGTGACTTCCACCATGGGTTCGCGCGCAGTCATGCGGTGCATCTGCACAGGTTCATCCAGCGGCTGGACACGCACCAGCACATCGCCCGGCCCTGTCAGCGCAGGCATGGCGATGATGCCGCCCGCAATCTTGCCTGCACAGCGCGCCGCCGCATTTCCCACGATGGCCCCGCCTGAAAATCCCTGTCGCACCGGCGGTAAATAGGCGCAATTGGCTGGCAGGCCCGGCGGCACAATTTCGCCTGCGGGCGGCGCGGAAAGCGGCAGTTTCCAGGCAACCCGCCAATGGCCCGCCGATTGTTCGGTCAGTTCGAGATAGCCCGGGCGCAATTCATCGGCAGCAGCAGCAAGGGGCAGCAGGGATATGGCGGCAACCAGCGAAAGGATCAGGGCAAGCGTCCATTTCATCGCTCGATCTTCACATCATAGGCATCGCGCAGAATGCGGTATGCCTCCTCGCGCCGTGCGGCTTGGGTTTCGCTGCGCCAGTCAGCCTCGACTGCACTGCGAATATTTGCCAGCGGCGGCACCTTGCCGATGCTTCGCTGGCGCAGGCGGACAAGATGCCAGCCAAATCCGGATGGAACCGGCCCCTGCCATGTGCTGTCTGGCTTGAGCGCGTCCAACCGGGTGACAAAACCAGCACCCAGCCGCGCTTCGACTTCACTGCGAGATGCTGCCTCGAATGTTGGCGGAACCGAGATGTCTTCTCCCCCATCTGGCGCGGCAAGGGCGCGCTGCGCAGCAGCGCGTTCGGCAAAATAGAGCTGGTCGAAACTGTAGCTTGTATCCTCGGCATATCTTTGCGGATGACCGGCCAGCCATGCCGCCAGCGTTTCGTCAGATGCATGCGCGGCTTCCGCCATGCTGGCAGCGAGGAAATCCATCTTGTTGGACATGCGCTTGCGCACCACCGGATCATCGCGATCAAGCCCGAGCCGCAATGCTTCGCGGTAAAGCACTTCCTCGCGCAGATAGCGTTCAACCTGATCGTCCAGTTCGGCATCGGTGGGCGGGCGCTGCATTGTGCGCTCCCACTCGATCGCCAGCCGCGCGCGGTCTTCCCTTGTCACCGTGATCGTTCGGCTGGCCGTGTCCGCAGGCTCGCCCTGCCACAGGAACAGGGCGAACAGGGCAGCGCCCGCAACCAGAAAATGGACGAGCGGTTCGCGCGTCCAGCCGGGCAAGTTCATCGGGCGGCAGTCTTCCTTGCAGCAGGGCCAATCCAGATGGGCGAGCTATAGGCACGTTCCTGCGCCACTGCATCGGCCATGGCTTCGGGCGACAATTTGAAACCGAAGCGAACGGCATCGAAAAGCGGCCAGCGCGGTGTGGGGATTTCCAGCACGCGGACATAATAGAAAGCCCGCTGCCCCGGCTTGTAATCCGGGTCAGTCCATACGGTGCGAAGTTCAGCGGCGCCAATCGTGTTGGTATAAGTGGCCTTGGCGCGGTTCACCGTATCGCCAACGGCTGGGACCTTGCCATTCACCGGTCGGCGCTTGTCCGCATCCGACCATGCCACGTCATAGATTTTCTCGCGCGTGGCCCCGCTGGCATCGACCCAGCCCTTGATGATCTGCACCCGGTCAAGGTGCGCGCCTTCCGAGTCTTTCAGCGCCGAAACAAGAAAGCGCGGAGCTTTTGCGCCGCCATCGGTTAATTCGCCGCCCATCGGCACGCCGGTCTTGTATCCGGCCCGCACCCAGTCACCCTTGAAGGCATCGGCGGCAAAATCGAACCCGCCGAAGAAACGCACGACCATGCGCGGGCCGGTAGTGGCGTAGACTTCGCGGCGCATCATCGCATCGAAGATTTCCGCCCGCGTATTGGCTCTTGCCCAGACAGCGGCATATCCGCCGGCGAGGTAATTCCAGCCGAAACGCCCGACCCGCGTGCCCAGGTTCTGCGGCGTCATCGCACGGTCCTTGTTCGGCTCGTTACCAGTATGTTTCCCGAAGAAATTGTCCTCGTCACCAGTGGCCAGCGCCGTGTGGCTGTCTGTCGAGCCGATCATCCCGAATTTATAGGGATTGGCACCTGTCCTCTCCTCGATCGACAGGCCACGCTTCAATGCCTCGCGCAGATATTCGCCCGCCAGCATCGAATCCTTCTTGGCGAATGACAGGGTAAGATTGCCGATTTCCCAGCCCTTCTTGCCAAAATCCGCAAATTCATCGTTGGGAGACAGGAACGGATGCGCTTCGCTGTCCCCCTTGATCTGGGTTGCTTCCACCACCGGTTCGCGCGCAGCACGGCGGCGCGCATATTCCGCCGTCATCGGGCCGCCGCCGGCATCGGTCAGTTCAAACATCAGGCCGTTTGAAAGATTGGAATTATGCGGAATGGCCAGCACCCTGCCGCCAGTCGCCTTTTCATAGCCATCCATGTAATCGAACAACCCGTCCACCGTGGATTCAAGGCCGGGATAAGGCAGGATTTTCGAGGTCCGTTCGATGCCATCTCGGAACATGACCACGCGGTGCAGATTATTGCCATCAGGCTGAAGCGTATATTCGAAACCGGCAATAGGGGTGAATTTGCCGGGTTTGTAATACCGGTCCAGCACCTTCAGCTGGTTGCCCCATATCTCGGCAGTATTCTCATCACGCCGCGATGGGTCCAGCATGGCAGCAGGCAATGTTCCGGCCCCTGCCGCGGCGATCAGTTCCGATGTGGCACGGACGGATTCTTCTGGCGATTCGTGCATCATGTCGCGCCAGCGGCGCAGCGTCTTGTCACGTATGGCGAGGCGCGGCGCATCATACAGGCGCCGCGTCATGCCAAGCGCGTCACTATGGTCGGCAATGACCAGAAAATCGAGTGGGCGTGCCAGCTTTGCCTTGATACCCGTGGTCGATGTCACTTCATCGCCGCGGGCAAATTTCAGCGCCTCTTCAGGCCCGAGCCGGACCCCGAAGCCAAAGGCATCGATGGAATTATCGGTGTGAAGATGGGTGTCGCCAAACAGCACCCGTTCCGGAAATTCGGTGAGAGCAACTTCATCCTCAGCCGCGGTTATTTCTGCCGGGTCAATGACCTTGGGCCGCGTCAGCCAATATGCGCCAGCGCCCAGCACTGCCACGATTGCAATTCCCGAAACCAGTTTCCTTGCCCGGCCCATTCATACCCTCCTGCTGCCGCCAGCTTTGTGGCGTGCAGGGTAAGATTGCGGCTAAAAACCCGTGCAGGTCAAGGCTGCCCTTGTCAGGCTGGCGCTTTCATCAGCAGTGCGGAACGCAGGCATTTGCACACCACTTCGCTGCGCTGGTTGATAAGTTCATGAGTGAACGTGACAATCCCTGCATTGGGGCGTGAACGGGATTCGCGCAGTTCCGTTACTTCGCTTGCGGCGTGCAGCGTATCACCGATGAAAACAGGATGCGGCATGACCACCTTGTCATAGCCCAGATTGGCAACCAGCGTGCCCAGCGTGGTGTCGCCAACACTCAGCCCCACCATCAGGGCGAAGGTGAAAGTGCCATTGACCAGTATCTGGCCAAATTCGCTGGCCTTTGCAGCTTCTGCGTCAAGATGCAGCGGCTGCGGATTATGAGTCATTGTGCTGAACAGCAGATTGTCCGTTTCGGTCACCGTCCGGCGGATTTCATGCTCGATCCGGTCGCCGGTCTGCCACTGGTCGAAATAACGCCCTGCCATCAATCCTGTCCCTTTTTGTGCATTGCTGTTCCCCCTTCGCGCCTTGGGCCATGCTTGTCGAGTATCGAACATAAACACAAAACTTGATTGCAATTGATACCGGGTTCAGAGCGACGCCGATTCAACGCCCTCGATTAAAGAGTCGAACAATGTCCCGCACCGCTTCTCCTGACCGTTCCCAATTGCGCGCTGCCTATCGCCAGGAAGAACAGGCCTGTGTCGACGAACGCTTGCGGCAGGCCGCGCCTGCTGCCGCCCTTCACGCAGATGCCGCGGTGCTGGCAGGCAAGCTGATCGAAGGCGCGCGCAGCCGCAAGGCTAGCGGTATTGATGCGTTTCTCCAGACATATGGGCTGGCCACGGATGAAGGCGTGGCGTTGATGTGCCTAGCAGAAGCGCTGCTGCGCGTGCCCGACAGCGCCACGGCAGATGCACTTATCCGCGACAAGCTGGGCGGTATCGACTGGGCCGAGCATCTGGGCGACAGTTCATCCACCTTCGTTAATGCCGCGACCTTCTCGTTGATGCTGACCGGCGAAGTGCTGGAACGGCCGGAACTGCACCAGCGCGGCATGGGCGCGAGCCTGAAGCGCGCAGTCGGCAGGCTGGGCGAACCTGTCATCCGCAAGGCCACGTTGCAGGCGATGCGCATCCTCGGCGGGCAGTTCGTGTTCGGCCGCACCATCGAGGAAGCACTGAAGCGCGCCAGGCCCGAACGCGAACGCGGGCTCACCCACAGCTTCGACATGCTGGGCGAAGCAGCGATGACATTCGCCGATGCAGAACGCTACCGCGCATCCTACGATGCCGCGATCGAGCGCCTGGCGCGCGAAGCATCGGGCGGGGTCATCAATTCACCCGGCATTTCGGTGAAGCTGTCCGCGCTCTACCCCAAATATGATTTCCTCCATGCCGATCTGGCCAAGGCGGCGCTGGTCCCGATGCTGAAGGAACTGGCGGGCAAGGCGCGCGATGCCAACATCCATTTCACCATCGATGCCGAAGAAGCGGAACGGCTGGAACTTTCGATGGATATCATCGAAACGCTGGTGGCCGACGATGAACTGTTCACCACGCCAACGGGGCAGGAATGGTTCGGCTTCGGCCTTGCCTTGCAGGCCTATCAGAAACGCGCTGTTCCGCTGTGCGACTGGGTGGCGAAACTCGCCCGCGCGCATGGCCGCCGCCTGATGGTGCGGCTGGTGAAGGGCGCGTATTGGGACACTGAAATCAAGCTCAGCCAGGTTGGCGGATACAAGGATTTCCCGGTCTTCACCCGCAAGCTGGCCACCGATGTTTCCTACCTTGCCTGCGCTGCGCGCCTGCTGGGTGCGCGCGATGCGATCTATCCCGCATTTGCCACCCACAATGCCTATACCGTGGCCGCCATCAAGTCGCTGGCGCTGGAGACAGGTGATGACACGCAGTTCGAATTCCAGCGCCTGCACGGCATGGGCGAAGATGTTTACGACGAACTTGCCTCGCTGGAGAAGAAATCCGGCGCCAATTCGCGCACGCCAGTTCGCATCTATGCTCCCGTTGGCAGCCACAAGGACCTGTTGGCATATCTGGTCCGCCGCCTGCTGGAAAACGGTGCCAACTCATCCTTCGTCAACCGCATGGCCGATGCCGAAGTGCCGGTGGCGGAACTGACCACTTGCCCTGTGGCTGACCTTACCGCGATGGAACCCAAGCGGAACCCTGCCATACCTTTGCCTGGCGATATTTTCCCCGCCCGCCGCAACAGCGCAGGCGTTGATCTGGCAGACCCGCTGGTGCGCCTGCCCCTGATTGAACGGCTGGAGGCGCTGGAAGGCGTGCACTGGCATGCAGAGCCGACCTTCTGTTCCGATGCAGAAGGCGAAGTTGCACCGATAAACAAGCCGCAGGATCTCACCAGCGAAGTCGGCACCCGCCGCGATGCGCTGGCTGAAGAAGTCGAATATGGCATCACCCGCGCACTTGCCATCCAGCCCGGCTGGAATGCAATGGGCGGCGAAAAGCGCGCCCTGTTGCTGGAAGCAGCGGCAGACCTGTTCGAGGACAATACCGACGAATTTCTGTCCCTGTGCCAGCGCGAAGCGGGCAAGACACTGGTCGACGGCGTTCTCGAACTGCGTGAAGCGGTTGATTTTCTGCGGTATTATGCAGGCGAAGCGCGGCGGCTGTTTTCTGCGCCGACCATCCTTCCAGGCCCAACGGGCGAGGAAAACCGCCTGTCGCTGGCTGGACGCGGCGTGTTTGCCACCATCAGCCCGTGGAATTTCCCGCTGGCGATTTTCATCGGCCCTGCCGCAGCGGCATTGGCCGCAGGCAATACGGTTGTCGCCAAACCGGCAGAGCAGACCCCGCTTATCGCAGCACTGGCGGTAAAGCTGTGCCACGAGGCTGGCATTCCCGAAGATGTCTTCCAACTGATTCCCGGCGCTGGTGATGTGGGCGAAATGATAACGTCCGATGCACGCCTTGCCGGTGTGGCCTTTACCGGTTCGACCGATACCGCCCGCGCGATCAACCGTTCGCTGGCCGCGCGCGAAGGGCCGATTGCCACCTTCATTGCTGAAACCGGCGGACAGAATGCCATGATCGTGGATTCATCCGCCCTGCCCGAACAGGTGACGCGCGACGTGGTCGCCAGCGCATTCCAGAGCGCCGGACAACGCTGCTCTGCCTTGCGGATGCTCTATATCCAGGACGACGTAGCAGACGAAATTCTGGCCATGATCCGCGGCGCATTCGAGGCGCTGGAAATTGGCGATCCGGTGGAACTCGACACCGATGTGGGGCCAGTAATCGACCCTGATGCCAAGGCCGCGCTGGACCGTCACGTTGCCCGCCGCAAGAAAGCCGGCCGCACTGTGTGGCAGCGCAAATTGCCGCGCGGCACCACCAAGGGCTGCTTTGTTGCGCCGACCATCATCGAAATGGATTCGATCCTCGACCTGAAGCGCGAAAACTTCGGCCCCATCCTGCATGTCGCCCGTTTCCGTGCCGACCAGCTGGAACAGGTGGTGGATGACATAAATGCGACCGGTTTTGGCCTGACGCTGGGCCTGCACAGCCGCATCGAAGCCACGCGGAGGCTGGTCGAAGGGCGCGCGCGGGTTGGCAATTTCTACGTCAATCGCAACCAGATCGGTGCTGTGGTGGAAAGCCAGCCGTTCGGCGGCGAAGGCCTGTCAGGCACCGGCCCCAAGGCGGGCGGGCCGCATTACGTTGCCCGCTTTGCGACGGAACGCGTGGTCTGCATCGACACAACGGCGGCCGGCGGCAACGCCAGCCTGCTGGCAAGCTGAACGGCTGCCGTATCTCAAAGGACGCAGTTTTCAGTTCCTGTTCAGTTGCTTGATTGATATGAGGCGGGCCATGTCACGACTTGTTGCAATCATCATGTCACTGGCCGCGCTTGGCTGGTCCCTGCCGGCTGCCGCCGCTGTCACCATGAGCTTCCACAGCTTCAACGGGTCGGTTTTCTTTGGCCGCTATCCGCATACTTTCGTTGTGCTGGAAGGCACGCTTGATGAAACCGGCCAGAAGGTGAAGGAAAATTACGGCTTCACTGCCAAGACCGTTTCTACCGCCATCCTTTCGGGGCCGGTAGAACATGAAATCGTGGTGGAACCGGATAAATATCTCACCAGCACCAACCGGCATTTCTCGGTCAAACTGACCGATGCGCAATATCGGCAAGTGGTTGCAGAAATGAAGGCATGGCGTGATGCGCCGGGCAAATATTACTCGCTCGACAATCGCAATTGCATTCATTTCGTGGGCAGGATGGCGCAAATTGTCGGCCTGAAGGTGGATTTCCCGCAGAAGATGCTGCGCAAGCCCAAGAAGTGGCTCAACCACATTACGGCGCTCAACCCCAGGCTGGGTGCGAAGCAGATCAACTAACGGGGAAAAAACCACAGCAAAGCTTGCCCCTCGCGCAGGCTTGGTGGATCAACCGTGCATGGCGATTCTCAGCGACAAATGGATCCGGTCCCAGGCGACCGAACACGGAATGATCGAACCGTTTGTGGAAGCACAGCGGCGCGATGACTGCATTTCCTATGGCCTCAGTTCCTACGGCTATGACGCGCGGGTCGCGCCCGAATTCAAGATCTTCACCAATGTCGACAGCAGCGTGGTCGACCCGAAGAATTTCGACCCCAAGAACTTCGTCGATCGCGAAACGGATTGCTGCATCATTCCGCCCAACAGCTTTGCTTTGGCGCGCACGGTCGAATATTTCCGGATCCCGGAAGATGTGCTGGTCATCTGCCTTGGCAAATCCACCTATGCGCGCTGCGGCATCATCGTGAATGTGACTCCGCTGGAGCCGGGCTGGGAAGGCCATGTCACGCTGGAATTTTCCAACACCACGCCCTTGCCTGCAAAAATCTACGCCAATGAAGGCGCGTGCCAGTTCCTGTTCCTCAAGGGCAACGAACGGTGCGAGACAAGCTATGCCGACAGGGCGGGCAAATATATGGGCCAGCGCGGCGTAACCCTGCCCCGTCTCTGATTCTCCGGTCCGGCGTGGGCCGCTGCTCCCTCTTCAACCCGCCGTGACCCTGCGTCTTTGACACAGCGCCCCGCAGCGCGCATCTCTTTCCCCGAAATTGGGAGATGAAGAGATGAGCAAGGCGACACGCGAATTCGATATTATTGTCTATGGCTCCACCGGATATACCGGCCGCCTTGTCGCGGAATATCTGGCGAACCATTACGGGCAGCGCGCAGACGGGCCAAAATGGGCCATGGCCGGACGCAGCCAGCAAAAACTGGAAGAAGTGCGCGACCTGATCGGTGCGCCTGCTGATACGCCGCTGGTGGTGGCCGATGCATCGGACCCCGTCAGCCTCGAAGCCATGTGCAACCGCACCCGCGTGGTCCTGACAACAGTCGGCCCCTACCAGCTTTACGGCAACGAACTGGTTGAAACCTGCGCCCGTACCGGCACCGATTATGCCGACCTGTGCGGCGAACCTGCATGGATGCGCCAGATGATTGATGCGCACGGCGAAACCGCGGCGAAAAGCGGGGCGCGCATCTGTTTCTCTTCGGGCTTCGATTCCATCCCCTTCGACTTGGGCGTGCTGATGTTGCAGAAAGAAGCCGTCAGCCGGTTCGGCAAGCCCGCCCCGCGCGTCAAAGGCCGGGTCCGCGCCATGGAAGGCACGTTTTCGGGCGGCACTGCCGCCAGCCTGACGGCAACGATGAAGGCCGCGGCCAAGAACCCCAAATTGATTGGCCTGCTGCAAGACCCGTTTGCCCTGACGCCCGGCTTTTCCGGCCCGTCCCAGCCGCTGGGGCTGATCCCCGAATATGACGATGATTTGGGCAGCTGGGCCGCGCCATTCATCATGGCCGCGATCAACACCAAGAATGTCCACCGCACCAATTTCCTGCTGGGCCACCCCTATGGCGAGGATTTCCGCTATGACGAGATGGTGCTGACCAGCCCGGGTGAAATGGGCAAGAAAGCTGCCGGCGCGGTTGCCGCCGCGCTCAAGAACCCGTTCGGAAGCGGCGGCCCCAAGCCCGGCGAGGGGCCAACCCCTGAACAACGCGAAAATGGATTCTACGACGTGCTGTTCGTGGGCGAAATGCCCGATGGCCAGACCATCCATTACGGGGTCAAGGGCCGCTATGACCCGGGCTATGGTTCGACCAGCCGGATGTTGTCGGAAACGGGCATCGCGCTGCTCGCCAGCGATGCGCCGGGCGGCATTGGTACCCCCGGATCATTCCTTGGCGAAGCATTGGTCAAACGGCTTGAAGACCATGCCGACCTGACCTTCACCGCAGAAGGTTAGGCCAGCCGGGCCGGCATTTCTTGCGCCATACCGGCGGTCAGAAACTGGCCCGTGCGCTGATCTTGAAATTGCGTCCCGCCAGCGGCACGAAGTCTTTCGTGAAGCTGGCGTGGCGGCGGCCCGTTGCATCAAAGATGTTGTCCGCCTGCAGCATGATGGTGAGATTATCCTCTCCCCGCAGCGGCTTCCACGCGACTGACGCATTGACGAAGGTGAAGCTGTCCGTCGGCGTTTCAAACGCAGCGAGATTGCGCTGGCTGTCCGACCACTGGACTTCTGCGCGCAGATCCAGCCGGTCTGTCTGCGCTTCCAACGCGCCCAGCAGGCTCAAGGGCGGGATGCGCGGCAAAGGCGTGCCGTCGTCCAGTTCAGCCTTGATGTAATCACCGCGAATATCGGCCAACAGCCTGAACGGGCCGCTGTCTACCAACGGCAGGCTGATTTCACCTTCCACGCCAAAATAACTGGCATCGGACTGGAGATACTGGAACACCGGCAGACCGTCTTCTTCAAGGCCGGTTTCATCAAGGTAGATGTAATCCTTGAACCAGCTTTTGAAGACAGCGACATTGACGCTGGCGAGGCCGATTTTTCCGCGCACGAATGCCTCTGCGCCCAATGCGCGTTCCTTGGCCAGGTCAGGGTCACCCACTTCGAAAGCCTGCGTCGCGATGTGCGGCCCGTTGGAGAACATTTCTTCCGCACTCGGCGCCCGTTCTGCGTGAGAACCAGTGACACCGAAGCGCAACCCGCTCTGGGTTTCATGGGCAAGGCTGACCGCGCCTGACAGGCTGTTGAAACTGCGCGCAATGCCAAGCGCCTGCGATTCGACACGGCCATGTTCATAGCGGCCTGCAAGTTCCACCTGGACCGGCCCGATGCCCACTTCCTGCAAAGCAAAAACCGCCAGCTGTGATGTGAGGTTGGGCGCAATATAGGCTTCGTCGCCCTCGGCTGCGAAATCCCGGAAGTAATATTGCATCCCGACAGAGCCATTCCACGTCCCGCGCCTGTTCTGTTCCAGCGCAGCGCGCGCTTCGAAGCCTTTTACGTCGAAGGTGGTGCCGACGTCTTCGCCTTCAAACTCGGTATGGGTGTAATTGCTGTAGCCGAAGCGGGTCTGCAGCCCTTTGAAGAACCCGTCGCCCAGTGCCAGTTCGCCGCGCATATCGGCGCGGAACTGGTGCAAGTCGATGCTGACATCTTCTTCTGCGTCGGCACCCGGGCGGCCAGGTACGCCGTAGGCTGTATCATAGACACCAATTGCAGCGCCCAGATTGCTTCCGCCTGCAAAGAAGGCAAAGCCGGCATTGGCACTGAATGTTTCTGTCGCACTGTTGGGCAGCACGCCGCGCAGGCCTGCTGCATCGCGCAATTCGGCGGCCTGCGCAGGGTCTGTTGACTGGTCTGCTGCTGCCAGCAATTCTGCGCGCAGCGAAGGTGCGTAGGTATAACCCGGCACGTCCAGATCATCGGTGTTGCGATAAGAGCCGTCGATATGGAATGCGAAAGCATCACCCAGCCGGAAATCCGCCGAAGCACCGCCTTCCAGCTTGTTGGATGCCGTGTCAGCGCCGAGCAGCGCGTCCACGTGGATGGCTTCCTTCAAAGGCCGCAGCGGAATACGCTTGTCGATGACATTAACCGCGCCGCCAATGGCCTGGCTGCCATAAAGCATCACGGCAGGGCCACGCAGCACTTCGATGCGTTCGGCCGTCAACGGGTCGATCGACACGGCATGGTCGGCAGATGTGTTCGACACGTCAATCGCGCCGATTCCATCCACCAGAACGCGCACACGCTCACCCGAAAAACCGCGCAATACCGGCCGCGAAGCACCAGGCGAAAAGCTGGTGGCGGTCACGCCGGGCAGCTTGGCAAGCACTTCGCCCACCTGCCCATCAAGGCTGCGTTGCAGTTCAACGCCTTCCATCACCGATGTGCCGGCCAGCACGTCGAGCTGGGTCAGGCCAACCGCCGTGACGACGATTTCGCCATCGTAATCATTCCTGCGGTCGTGGAAATCATCCTCTGGCTTTTCCTGCCCTGCAGCCGGGGCAGTTGCGCCCGGCTGGTCGGCAGAGGTATCCTGCGCCGCTGCAACAGCAGGCAAGCACAGGGCAGATAGAACGAAGAGGGAGGCGGAAGAGCCCGCAAGACCAATAACTTTACGATACAACATATCGTCCCGATAGCGCTGGTTTTCGCAGATGCAACATCAAATCATGCGGCGCTGCGGTCAAATTCGATGAACTGCATGGAATAGGGGCACGGACCGAGCCGTGCCCCATCCATTTAAGTGCGTCGAGCTGAAGTCAGCCTGCGGGAGCAACCAGCAGACGGCCGTTCAGCGGCTGCACGGGGCGGGCATTGTCGCCCATAATGCCGTGCAGAGCTTTCAGCTGCTCCGCGCTCATGCTGACGCTGTCCTTGGCCACGTGCCAGTTAACGCCTTCGCTGCATGGCGGTGTCGTAAGCGAACCCTGGAAGCGATAGACATCGAGATCGTCGGGCAACAACTTGTTGGGGTTGAACGTCACGCCCGGGACATTGCGGGCATCGGCCTTGCTTGCCGGCGCAGCCGCAATCAGCTTGTCCAGTTCAGCATTCGCGGCGCCCAGTTCAAACAGGATGCCGAGCACTGCCAGCCGGCCAGATGCATCTGCATGGACGAAGTGCGCGACCATCGGATACTGTTCGCCGTCCTTCACTTCTTCCGATGGCGTATGAAAATGCACCTGCAGCAGGTTGAACTGCATCGTGCCGCTGGTCAGCGTTGAACCTTCGGCGAAATTGGCCTGAACGGTGTGACCATTATTGAGAATGGTAAGCGGGCCGGGACGATATTGGGTGAATACCGACACATCACCGCGGGCGTTGGTATCTACCAGATCGATAGGGGACTGCATCAGGCCCTTGGCACACATGGCATATTTGGGGTCGAGATCACCCCAGTGCTCCGGACCTGTTGGGCCCTTATAGCTCCAGTCAGCAGCGATGGCAGGGGCAACGGCGATGCTAGCAAGGCCAAGGCCGAGCAAAAGAGTATTCGAAATTTTCATCTAAGGACTCTCCAGAAATTGTGCCGCGCCCACTAGGTGGCGGCCCAAAATCGGTCCAATTGAAAGAAAATTCATATTTCGATAGTTTGCTTCTATCAAAAAACCAAAAATCGGGCAAAATCCAGAAGAGTCAACTGCTTGCCTGCGCGCAGACAGGCCCGGCCACAGGCGTATTCACCGTGGGTCCCCGAAGGGGAATATTCTTATTTTGGATAAATGGAGCGGGCGAGGCGATTCGAACGCCCGACCCCAACCTTGGCAAGGTTGTGCTCTACCCCTGAGCTACGCCCGCTCACAATGCTCTCCAAAGCCCTTAGGCTCGGTGGGGAGGCGGGCAATTAGCAGCGGTCGGACGACCTAGCAAGGGGAAAATAACAGGTTTTTTCATCATGGCTTTTCACCCTTCACATATCGCGCGAAAGGCCCACATTGGGTATCCAGCCAGTACCAATTGATGATGGGAGTACGCCTTGGCTAGTATGGGCCTGAGTATCGACGAGCAAAAAGCAGTCGACCGTTTCAAGAAAGATATCGTCGAACCTTCGATGACCAAACTGGTCGTGCTCGATTTCTGGGCCGAATGGTGCGGCCCCTGCAAGGCGCTGACCCCGGTTCTTGAAAAAGTGGCCGCAGATTATGCCGACAAGGGCGTGGTTCTGGCCAAGGTCAATGTCGATGAAGAACAATTCATCGCCTCGCAGTTTCAGGTGCGATCCATCCCCACTGTCTATGCCATGTTCCAGGGCCAACCGGTGGCTGATCTGACGCAGGCCCGCACGGAAAGCCAGCTGAAGCAGATGCTGGACCAGTTGCTGGAAAAACTGCCCGTGGATGCCAGCGGCGATGGCGCAGCGCAGCAGGACGTCACCGAATTCATCACCATGGCCGAACAGGTCCTGGCAGAAGGCGATGCGGAACGCGCTGCCGGAGTTTTTGGCCAGGTGGTTCAGATGGCTCCGGATAATGCTGCTGCCCATGCCGGATTGATTCGCGCCCTGGTCGCGATGGGTGCAACAACCGATGCACGCGCAATTCTGGATGCGATGGAACCTGCCCTCAAGGATGACCCGCTGCTGCAGGCAGCAGCCAGCGCGTTGGAACTGGCAGGGACCAGCGTGGATGAAGGCGAACTTCAGACATTGCGGGCAACTGCGGCAGAACGCCCCGCCGACATGGACGCGCAAATGGCATTTGCCGAAGCCGCCTATGCAGGCAATTCCCGCGATGAAGCGGCCGACACGTTGCTGCGCATGGTTGAAAGCGACCGAGAATGGAATGACGGCGCAGCCCGCGCAAAATTGCTGCAGATTTTCGAAGCCGTTGGCCTAGAGGACCCGTGGGTAGTGGGCACCCGCCGTCGCCTGTCCAAGATCCTGTTCGGATAAACCCATGGCGACACGCCTTTCCATCTTTCCGCTGACAGGCACAATCCTGCTTCCCGGCTTGCAGTTGCCGCTGCACCTGTTCGAACCACGCTACCGCGCATTGGCGAGCGATGCCTTGGCACGCGACCGCCGCATTGCGATGATCCAGCCGCAACGCCCGCTGGAAGGCGCACCGCTGTTCGCAGTGGGCTGCGTTGGCCGCATCGGCGAATTCGAAGCATTGGATGATGGCCGCTTCAACCTGGTGCTGGAAGGCGAACAGCGGTTCCGCGTGCTGCGCGAACTGGATGTGACAACGCCGTTTCGCCAAGTCGAAGCCGAACTGATCGAGGATGACGAGGACGAAGTCCTGAGCAGCATCGAACGCGCCAGCTTTGAACGTGAAGCCAAGAGATTCGCTGATACGCAGAATTACAGCGTGGACTGGGATTCAGTCGCACGGCTTGACGATATGTCGCTCATCAATGGCGTGTCGCAGATTGCCCCGTTTGACCCTGCGGCCAAACAGGCACTGCTGGAAGCGGACGATCTGCGCACTCGCTGCGAATTACTGGTGCAATTGATGCAGTTCTTCAGCCGCCGTGATGGCGACGATGACCGCGTGACCTTGCAATAAGCTTATAGCCCGAATGTACCGCGCAGCCCGTTGATCACGAATTGCGCGGCCAGGGCAGCCAGCACCACGCCCAGCAGGCGCGTCAGCACAGCTTCGAACTGCGAACCGAACAGCCGCATCAGCGGCGCGGCAGCCAGCAGAGCAATCAGCGTGAGCACCATAACCGCTGCCAGTGCAGCGAGGATGACGAAGGTTTGCTCAATACCTTCTGCCCGCGCCATCAACAGCATGATCGATGCAATGCCGCCTGGCCCAGCCAGCATCGGCATTGCCATCGGGAACACCGACACATCCTCGATTTCAGGGGTCGAGCGTACTTTTTCAGCGCGGTCTTCCCTTCGCTGGGTGCGCTTTTCAAACACCATTTCCAGCGCAATCAGGAACAGCATGATGCCGCCTGCAATGCGGAATGCGTCGAGTTCGATATGCAGCGCGCCGAGCACTTCTTCGCCCAATATGGCAAAGAACAGCAGGATGCCGGTGGCGATAACCGTGGCGCGGATGGCCATAGACCGGCGCTGTGCCGGATTGGCGTTCTGCGTCAGACCGGCATAAATCGGCGCGCATCCGGGCGGGTCGATAATGACGAAAAGCGTGACGAAAGCGGAAATGAACAGTTCTAGCATGGCTTACTCGGCAATCGGGTCTGCGGCCGCTTCGAGAACCAGCTTCATGCCGTCCTTGTCCGCAGTCCACACATAAAGTGTACGTTTGCCATTTTCACCAAGCTGGAACGACCAGGCCATGGTTTTGTCGGCCGACCGGCGGATGTTCAGTGCAGGGTCTGCCACCACGTCCTTGTCTGCCAGTTTGCAGTCAGCAATGTTGGCGGATATGATTTCAGGCTCTGCCGGCGCGAATTCGGTCGGCGTGCCGAAATCGAAAATCCACTTATACGTGCCGTCTTGCTGCCGTTCCCACACGGTGTGGAAGTAACCAGTGCCTCCGTCAGGTTCTGCATAGCTGCCCCGTGTCGCCGCCAGCGATCCATCGCAGCTGCTCCACACTGCAAATGGCTCCCAGGATACCGCCTGCGCCGGGTTTTCCTGCTGCCTGAGCCATGGCTGCGCTTCGATCGCGCCATTGCGACCGAAAATCAGCGCATTTTCCGCGCCAAACTGGCGAAACGCAGTCCATTGCCCTTCCTCACGCGCGGCCCTCGCAAAGGCGAGCTCTGTCGCGATAACTGCACTGGGATTGGCTGTGGGTGCAAGGCGCGGCCCCTTGTAGCGTTGCCCGGCCGCACACGCTGACAAGGCGCCAGCCAATGCGCACGTCACAATTGTAGCAAATATCTTTTTCAAATCGCACCGGCGGCAAGTTCGATGCCTGCATTGCGGTGCGCGGCCACCAGAGTGTTGCGCAGCAGCACAGCGATCGTCATCGGTCCGACGCCGCCAGGGACCGGCGTGATGGCACCGGCGATCTCGCTCGCTTCGTCAAAAGCCACGTCGCCCACCAGTTTCGTCTTGCCTTCTTCTGCACCGGGCACGCGGTTGATGCCCACGTCGATCACGGTTGCGCCGGGCTTGATCCAGTCCTTGCCGATCATTTCCGGACGGCCAACGGCGGCAACCACGATATCTGCGCGGCGCACGACATCAGCCAGGTTCCTTGTCCGGCTATGGGCGATGGTGACGGTGGCATTGGCGTCCAGCAGCAATTGCGCCATCGGCTTGCCGACAATGTTGGAACGGCCAATGACGACAGCTTCCAATCCTGAAAGATCGCCCAGCCGGTCAGTCAGCAGCATCATGCAGCCAAGCGGCGTACACGGCACAAAACCGTCCTGCCCGACAGAAAGACGGCCGGCATTGATCACGTGAAACCCGTCCACGTCCTTGTCGGGCGAGATGGCGGCGATGATGGATTGTTCGTCGAGATGCCCGGGCAAGGGCAATTGCACGAGAATTCCGTCCACTGCGGGGTCATTGTTGAGCTGGTCGACCAGCGCCATCAGCGTTTCATTGGAAACATCATCTGGCAGGCGGTGTTCGAAGCTTTCCATATTGGCAGCAACGGTCGCCTTGCCCTTGGACCTGACATAGACCTGGCTTGCCGGATCATTACCCACCAGCACCACGGCAAGCCCCGCCTTGCGGCCCGCTTTCTTCTCGAAATCAATCGCAATTTCGCCCACTTTTTCACGCAGGGAAAGCGCGAAGGCTTTGCCGTCTATCAGTTCAGCAGTCATGATGTTGCAATGGCCACTTCAATCAGTATCCGCATGAAAATCTGCAGGCCCAAAATCAGGACCAGAGGCGAAAAGTCGATTGCGCCTGTTGCAGGGAGAATCCGCCGAATCGGGTTCAGCACAGGCTCCAGCAGAGAATTGATCGAACGATAGACCTGCTGCAGGAAATCATTGCTGGAATTCACCACGTTGAAGGCAAACAGCAATCCGATGATGAATTGCACGATGATCAACATGACAAGCACGTTCATCAGCATGGAAACTATGTCGATTATCAGGCCCAATAGATGTCCTTTCGGCGCAGCATACGGTGTGTTTCCCCTCCACTACCCGAGGGGGCGTTACTGTATCAACCGCATAATACGCATTTCTGCCGTCTGCCGCGCTTCAGAGAAGGGGCAAAGTCAGGCGCGGATGAGTGTGCCTGCGCCTCGCGAGGTGAAGAATTCCAGCAGCATGGCATGGGGCACGCGTCCATCCAGCACCACGGCAGCTTCACAGCCCGCCTCCACTGCCTGCACGCAGGTTTCCAGTTTCGGGATCATGCCGCCGGTAATTGCGCCTTCTGCGCGCAATTTCTCGATCGCAGCAGGGTCCAGATCAGTGACGAGTTCACCATCCTTGTCGAGCACGCCCTTCACATCGGTCAGCAGGAAAAGGCGCGCTGCACCAAGCGCAGCAGCAATTGCGCCCGCCATTGTATCGGCGTTGATATTATAGGTGTGGCCGTCAGTCCCGGCACCGATGGGTGCCACAACGGGGATCATCCCTGCGGCGCTGGCCGTGTCGAGAATGGTCGTATCGACTTCGGATGGTTCGCCCACGAAGCCAAGGTCGACTGCGCGTTCGATATTGCTTTCCGGGTCTTTCGAAGTGCGTTCCACCTTGGTGGCTGTCACCAGCCCGCCATCCTTGCCCGAAATGCCGATGGCCTTGCCGCCGGCCGCCGCAATCCAGCCGACCAGTTCCTTGTTGATCGCGCCTGACAGGACCATTTCGGCAATTTCGGCCGTGGCCTTGTCCGTCACCCGCAAACCGTCGACGAAGCTGCTTTCCACGCCCAGACGTTTCAGCATGGCGCCGATCTGCGGGCCGCCGCCATGGACAACCACGGGGTTGATGCCGACTGCCTTCAGCAGCACGATGTCTTCTGCAAATTCACGCGCCGCCTTGGGATCGCCCATGGCATGGCCGCCATATTTCACCACGAAAGTGCGGCCCTTGTACCGCTGGAAATAGGGCAGCGCCTCGATCAGCGTTTCCGCCTTGGCCAGGAATTTCTTGTCATCAGTCTGGGTCGGGCTGGTGCTCATCGGGCAGCTTCCTTCGCGTTGTCCGGCGCGCTTAGCGGGTCAGGGCGGCAGATGAAAGCGCCCTGCGCGCGAAAATCAGGGAAATGCGTGGGGGCAGTCCGCCGAATTCCGCGCTAAATTTCCAGTTCCGCTGCCAGCGACGCAAAATCGGCATGGCCGGTTACAGGGGCAATCTGTTCTGCCCACATTGCAGCGATCTTCTCTGCCACGATGGCAGGCACTGGCTGACGCGCACTAGCCTTACTGCCGGTGCCGGCCACCACTTTCGCCGTCTGGCTGCCGGCCGGAAGCCCGCCGTGATCTTCGCTGCGGATGCGCTGCATCTTGTCGTCAAACCGGTCAGAATGTTGCAACATGAAAGCGCGGCTGGTGCGTTCTTCCACCATCGCCAGAACGCGATCATCAATCGGAATTCCGCAAAATCGGGCCAGCGCCTTTATCGCCGCGGGCTTGTCCGCCACGATGCCGTCATAACTCATCAACAAGGTGTCGGAATCTGCCCGCCGGTCCCACCAGCTCAGCAGATGCGAAGCATAATTGCGCCCGTGCGGCCCGCCATTTTCCCAGGCCGGCAGGAAATCTTCCGGCGTTATCGTGCCGGGTTCGAAGAACCAGCCTTCCATGAAATGATAAAATGACATGAACGCCGCCACAGGGTCGCGCAGGGCCACCACATAGCGCAGCCCCGGCGGAAGGTCGTGATACCCCAAATGGCTTTTGAACCCGCGCGGCTCTGCCCGCTGTGCCGCATTCAGATCGACATCAAGGCCGATGCCTTGCTCGATCCAGGGGACCACGCGGCTGATATCGTCAAAATCCATGTCCCCGCCCATCGGCGCGGCAGTCCGCAGCTGGTGAAACATCTGTTGCAGCATGGTGGTGCCGCATTTTGCAAAGGGCGTGATGATGACATCGCCGGGCTGCGGGACATAGGGGCTGAATGCCGCCAATTCGCTTTCGGTTGGGTTCATCGCGGCAAGTGCACGGATGAATTCATCCACCGAATGGGCGCGGCGGGTTACCTTGCCATTCATGCGATCAGTGTCCTTTCCCGTGAAATTTGCGGGGATGATACAGCGCGGCAGCAGGGTGGCAAGCCTGAAGGGCGGCGGGCGAAAGACTTGCCATGGAAAACACTTTTAAACAGCAGTTTAGCGCAATCTCGGCTGACAGCTTCGTGCAGCCTTGCTAAGCCGCCGCCATGGCCAGGATATTCCGCTTCGACCCCAAAAGACGGCGCGGCAAGAAGCAAGGCAAATCGGGCGGATGGGGCAAGGCTGCATGGCAAATGCTGCCTTTCCTGCTGCTGGTGGCGCTGGCGACAATCTGGATCATCTATGACATGGCGCGCGACGCCGCACCGGCAGATGCACCTGTGGTGGCAGCCCGCGCTGGCCCAGGTGACACAGAAAGCGCGCTGTTTGGCGAATGTTCCGGCCCGGTGCGCGTCACCTGCGTGGTTGATGGCGACACCTTCTGGTATCGCGGTGACAAGATCCGCATTGCCGATATCGACACACCCGAAATCGGCAGCCCGCAATGCCCGCGCGAAGCGGAAATGGGGCGGCGCGCCTCGGTCAGGCTGCAGGCGCTGCTCAACCAGGGGCCCTTCACCCTTGCCCCCAACCCCGATGGCCGCGACCAGGATGTCTATGGCCGCAAGCTTCGCAATGTGACGCGCGGCGGGCAAAGCCTGGGCGCGATTCTGGTGTCGGAAGGGCTGTCGGATGTGTGGCCCAGCACCATCGACTGGTGCGGATAGGGCAATCAGGCGCCTATTTGGGGTCGAGCGCCCAGGGGTTGGGTTCATGCAAGGCGGCATCTGCCTTGGCTTGCTCGGCGGCGGTTTCATCTGCGGATGGCACACTGCAATAAGCGGTCAGCAGCACCACGGCCGACCACCACACCGCTTTCCAGCGGCTGGCAAACACAGTGTTGAGGCGCGGTCCGAACATGGCCATGTTTTTACCGCGAAACGGTTAAAAAAACGCCCAGGCCTGCGCTGCCTAGCCCTTTGCTGTGTCAATCATGCCGGCAATTTCATCCAACAAGGCCAGCCGCCGCTTTTTCAATTCTTCGAGATGTTCGTCCGATGTCGGGTCGATCTCTGTCTCGGCACGGTGAATTTCGCGGTTCAGTTCGTGATAGCGTTTGGACAGGGTGGCAAAATGCGCATTGTCCAGCTTAAGCCGGTGTAGCACGGCGCTATCATCGGGAAATTCATCGTGCAGATCGTGCGGGGTATGGGACATGGGCAGTGGCCTTTCATGCAAGCGAGCATGAACTATAGCGCCCCGCCACCACACCGCTTTGCGCTGGATCAAATTGCCAGCGCTTCACCTTGGCCAAGTGGCTGAATCACGCAGCGATGAAGACATACCAGCAGCCTACGCCAAGCAGCACCAGCTGCAATACCGCCACCTTGTGCAAATGGGCTGAAAAGGGCTGTTTGCGCGTCTTGTGCCGAAACAGGGCGCGCCCCGCATAGGCACCCACGATGCCGCCAAAAAAGGCCAGTTGCAGCAGCCGCGCTTCCGATATCCGCCGCACCGACCCTCTCGGCCCCGCCTCCGCCAGCATCTTGTCGATGCCAAAGGTAGCTAAGCTGATGAAGTTCACCGCGATCAGGAAAGAGGCGATGTTGGCGGGAGTGAGGAAGTGCGTGAACGGCAGTTCTATCGGCATCGCCGTAAAACCCGAACATTAATAATCTTCACAAGCCACCCCGTCACGATCTCCATCCATATGCGAGCCATACCCAGGATCCCCGCGATAAAGTGGTGCCTTGCCGAGCGCCCGCACTTCGTTGCAGCCCTCGTAATAGACGCTTTTCTCGATGGCCTCCCGTTCGGTGAGCCACTGCGGAATAGTGTCTGCTGCAGACCAAAGCAGGCCTACGCCTAATCCCGCAAACACAGCCAAAACGAAGTGTGTAAGCAATTTCATACGGTTGCTTTGGAACCGAAAGGGTTGCAGATTGGTAAATCGCTTCGGCAAAACGTAGCCACCGCCGGAAGACTATCTCCCAGCGGCGGGGTTCCAACCAAAATCTGGAAATTGTAAGCGAATTAAGTTTCAGCTTGCGAGCAAGAACGCTTACTCCGCGGCCACACTCCCAGAACCAGCATCATCCCCAAACAGGCCCGGGCCGTCATCGGCGACAACGTCATTGGCTTGGTCGCCCTTTTTGGCGGACTGGCGTTTGTCGAAGCTGCTCCATACGTCCTGCCAGTTGCCTTTCGTGGCGCCCTTTGAATATTCGGTCGCGCGGGTTTCGAAGAAGTTGGCATGTTCCACACCGTTGATCAGCGGGGCGAGCCATGGCAGCGGGTGATCTTCCACCATGTAGATGGCAGGCAGACCCAGCTGGCTGAGGCGCCAATCCGCGATGTAGCGGATGTAATGCTTGATTTCCTTCGCCGTCATCCCGGGCACAGGGCCCTGTTCAAACGCCAGATCGATGAAATTGTCTTCCAGGCGAACGGTTTTCTGGCAGGCATCCATGATGTCTTCCTTCACCGCCTTCGTCAGGCAGTCCCGCTCTGCGCAAAAAGCGTGGAACAGGCGCGTAATGCCTTCGCAATGCAGCGATTCGTCGCGGATGGACCAGCTGACGATCTGCCCCATTCCCTTCATCTTGTTGAAGCGCGGGAAATTCATCAGCATGGCAAAGCTGGCAAACAGCTGCAGCCCTTCGGTAAAGCCGCCGAACATGGCCAGCGTGCGGGCAATATCCTCGTCATTATCGACGCCGAATTCCTGCAGGTAATCGTGCTTGGCCTTCATCTCCTCATATTCGAGGAACATGCCATATTCGCTTTCCGGCATGCCGATGGTGTCGAGCAGATGTGAATAGGCGGCGATATGCACCGTTTCCATGTTGGAAAAGGCGGCCAGCATCATCTTCACTTCTGTCGGTTTGAACACGCGGCCGTATTTTTCGTGGTAGCAATCCTGCACTTCCACGTCCGCCTGGGTGAAGAAACGGAAGATCTGCGTCAGCAGGTTCCGCTCATGGTCGGACAGGTTCTGCGCCCAGTCGCGGCAGTCTTCGCCCAAGGGCACTTCTTCGGGCATCCAATGGATTTGCTGCTGCCGTTTCCAGAAGTCATAGGCCCACGGATATTCGAAGGGCTTGTAGGTCTTGCGGGCTTCGGTCAACGACATCTAGTGTCTCCATCGGAATTCTTGCGAACAGTCTGCATATCGAATCACGCCTCGATTGCGAAGGCAAGAGTTTATGATTCGGCGTGGATAAAGGGGGTATATTTTATTTCTTTATCCACCTTGCTGCCCGGCAGTTCAGGCAGCGTGATGTGCGGGCCGGTATCACGCCGCCAACCCAGCGGCCGGAACGGGAACGCCCCTGCGCCCGTTACGATGGCAAAGGGCCTGCGCACATTGCGCAGGTCCGCCAGTTGAAAGGGCCATGCCATGTCAAAAGACCAGTCCACGCCGAATGAAAAGGCAGGTGAAAAACTAGCTATCGACAACCCATCAGGTGCCGCGCGACCGGAATTTAACCAATATGAAGTCAACCAGCCACAAAACATGGATGACGACACATCGCCAGAACCTGCACCACTGGCGGATCCGGGCAACCCGATTGCCAGCGGTTCCGATATGGGAAGCCAACCGGGTTACGGCAATGCCCGGACAGAGGATGGCGAGGAAGAAGAGGACGCGGCAACGCCGGACTGATCTTCCCCGCCGGTAGATTTACGCAAATGCGGGAAGCTGGCAGAAACGCCTTACTTCCAGAACATTCCGCCATTCAGCTTCTTTGACCGGCGGTTGGTCCACATGCGGATATACATCCACAGGCCGGAAAAGCTGAAAAACAGCATGGCAAGGCCCGACAGGACAGAAATGGCCGTGCCGATGGGCCCGAAAGTTTCGCCCGAATGCAGGTGATGGAATGTGCCCGTCCAGCTGCGGATGCCGGTTTCATTGCGCGGAGGATTGCAGCGCCAGCCTTCCGGACATTCAAAACCTGCGGGTGCTTCCACCGGCGGTGTTTCGGCCACCGGCCACAGGACAGCCACCTGGCTCAAAACGCCGGTGGCCGCGATCCAGAGAAGAAAGACGCCGAAAAAGACCGACAGCCAGCGATGCCATTTACGCATGAATACCTCAATGTTTTTGCAATTGCCTCGCAATAACAATTAATGGCGCGTGCGCAAGCAACATATTGTCGCAGTTTGTATTTGATCTGGATTTGTCGGCGCGGCCTGCTGAAATGCACGCACCCGCGGCGCTTCGGTTACCAGTTGGGGCCTAATTAATCGCGGCGCTTTGACCTGAAATGCGATCCGCCGCCGAGCACGGTAATGCCCAGAAAGAAGCCGAAATCATACCAGCCCCCGCTGTTGGGCACGGAATAAACCGCAATCCCTGAATCAAACAGCGACCCGATAAAGGCAAAGGGGAAAACAAAGCCGTGCCACATACCCCACCAGAAACCGGGCACATCCGCACCCTGTTCAACCGTGGCGGGAATTTGCGAGGCGCAGGCAGAAATGAGGAGGATGGCGGGCAACACTGCCCAACGAGAAAGGCCGCGCCAGTTTGCATTACTGCTTCCTGACCCGGCCTTTTTCATATTCAATCTCGCTTTGTGGCTGTTACTGGCAGCTGAGGCATTCTTCGTAATCGGTCTGTTCAGCGCCTGCCGACAGTTCGATCTTGGCCAGGTCTGCGGTATTGTCCGCTTCCACGCCGCCGGCAAAACCGGCGCGCTGCACTGATTTCGAGCGCAGGTAATAGAGCGACTTGATGCCCTTTTCCCATGCCTGGAAATGCAGCATTGCCAGATCCCATTTGTCGACATCAGCCGGAATAAACAGGTTCAGGCTCTGTGCCTGGTCGATGAATGGTGCGCGGTCTGCTGCATATTCGAGCAGGTAGCGCTGGTCGATTTCAAAGCTGGTCTTGAAGACCGACTTTTCCTCGGCCGTCAGGAAATCCAGGTGCTGGACTGAACCGCCCTTTTCCAGAATTGAATTCCACACATTGGTCGAATCCTTGCTCTTTTCCGCCAGCAATTTCTGCAGATAGGGGTTCTTGACCACGAAGCTGCCCGACAATGTCTTGTGGGTGTAGATATTGGCCGGGATCGGTTCGATGCAGGCGCTGGTGCCGCCGCAGATGATCGAGATCGATGCAGTCGGTGCAATCGCCATCTTGCAGCTGAACCGTTCCATCGCGCCCATGTCTTCGGCATCGGGGCAAGGCCCACGTTCATGCGCCAGCAGCATGGAGGCCTCTTCTGCCTTGCCGCTGATGTGCTTGAACATCTTGAGGTTCCAGACCTTGGCCATGCTGCCTTCCAGCGGCAGGTTCTTCATCTGGAGGAAGGAATGGAAGCCCATCACACCGAGGCCGACCGACCGTTCGCGCGATGCGGAATAGCGTGCCCGGTCCATTTCGGGCGGGGCGCGGTCGATATAATCCTGCAGGACATTGTCGAGGAAACGCATCACGTCTTCGATGAAGACCTTGTCGGTGTTCCACTCGTCCCATTTTTCCAGGTTGAGCGACGACAGGCAGCACACCGCCGTGCGGTCATTGCCCAAGTGGTCAATGCCGGTTGGCAGGGTGATTTCCGAACACAGGTTGGACGTCGAAACCTTGAGGCCAAGATCGCGGTGATGCTTCGGCATCATCCGGTTCACCGTGTCGGAGAAGACAATATAGGGTTCGCCTGTTGCAAGGCGGGTTTCCACCAGCTTCTGGAACAGGGATCGCGCATCGACCTGGCCGCGCACTTCGCCGGTCTTGGGCGATTTGAGGTCGAATTTCTCGCCCGCGCGTACGGCTTCCATGAATTCGTCCGTCAGCAGGACGCCGTGGTGCAGGTTGAGCGCCTTGCGGTTGAAGTCGCCCGATGGCTTGCGGATTTCGAGGAATTCCTCGATTTCAGGGTGCGAGACATCAAGATAGCAGGCAGCCGAACCGCGGCGCAGGGAACCCTGCGAAATGGCCAGCGTCAGGCTGTCCATCACCCGCACGAAAGGAATGATGCCGCTGGTCTTGCCATTAAGGCCAACCGGCTCGCCAATGCCGCGCACATTGCCCCAGTAAGTGCCGATCCCGCCACCCTTGGATGCGAGCCACACGTTTTCATTCCACGTGCCGACAATGCCTTCGAGGCTGTCGGTGACAGAATTGAGATAGCAGGAAATCGGCAGGCCGCGGCTTGTGCCGCCATTGGACAGAACCGGCGTTGCAGGCATGAACCACAGGCGCGAGATATAGTCATAGAGACGCTGTGCGTGTTCCTGATCGTCCGCATAGGCATCGGCCACGCGGGCAAACAGGTCCTGGAAATTTTCACCGGGAAGCAGGTAGCGATCGATCAGCGTATCCTTGCCGAATTCGGTCAGCAGGGCATCGCGGCTGTTATCGGTGACGACAGTGAAGCGGCGATCACGAACTTTCTTCGTGTCGGCCTTGTCAGCAGCAGCACCGGCAGAGCTTTGCGACATTGCCGCAGCAGCCTGCGTCAGTGCGCCGGCCATGGCTTCAGCGGCCTTTTCAGCCACCAGCTCGTCCGTACCCTTGTCCATCGTTTCCATATTTACCGCGCGCTTCTCTTTGGTTGTGGCAGGCGCTTCTGGCGCTGAGTCGACCGTGTCATTCGTATCCAGATCGAGCCCCATGGCTGCCTCGTCCCCACTTTTGAAATCCATAATTAAGCCCCGCTCCAATCTTCGGCCCGATCCCTGGCCCAGCCCCTGGTTGACCATCACCGCGGCTGTTTTGCGCCATCAGTGATGTTCCACTTCCGTTCGATTCGGCAGGTTGCGCCCCACCCTATCAATTTCGCAGCACGAGCGGGCAAAAACTTATCCCCGCGATACCCACAAGTGCCACTTGCGCTGCGCCTTGAAACCCCGATTTCCAGACCGAATCCCTCCCGTTCCGCGGCAAATGCGCAGTCAGCGTGGTAACAAGGTCTAGTAGGTGCCCCCAGGTCACGAACCACTAGATAGTGAATCACACGCGAGTTTGAAGCAAGAGGTTAAATCGCATTTAACTGTATTGCGTCGGCCAACCGTCCACTGTGTTACAAGCCTGCAACGCCGCGACGCGTGGGGAATCCTTGGCTGGCGCGTTGCGCAAGTCCAAAAATGAATCCGGGAAAAAATATTTCATGGGATAATTGGCCGTCGGGGGGTTTGAATCAATCGAATCGGGACGCGAAACTTTTGTTCGCCAATGACGCCGCCCGGCAGCTAGGATGGCTGATCAATCAAGGTGGGAGAATTCATGAGCAATATTATCGGCGCAATCATTTCAGGTTTGCTGGTGGGCGCATTGGCCCGCTGGTTCTATCCCGGTGCCGTCGAGATGGGCTGGCTGACCACAATCGGCTTGGGAATTGGTGGCTCGCTGCTGGCAGGGGCGTTGGCGAATCGCGGCAAGACGGGTTTCCACCGTGCCGGCTGTCTTGCATCCATCGTTGGCGCGATGGCGCTTATCCTGCTTGGACGGATGATGGGCCTCGGCGCATAAAGCTAGCCGGTCAAGATCATCGCCCGAAAACCGATGGCACTGCCGCCGCGCCGCCCGCAGTGCGACGCATCCGGCAGTGCCAGGGGCACACCTGAATTTACTTCAGGTGGACGGGGGGTTTCGCAAGGTTGAAAGCGAAGACCTTCCGGCTGCCGTTCGACGCGGCAATCCGCGTTTTTTCGGACCGGTACAATTCGCCAGAAAGCTGTTCGAATTGCACAGGATCATCAGCCATGATGATATTCGCCAGGAACGTCTGGTCATCCGTGATGCCCCTTGGCAGCGGATGCATTGACCGGATCTTGCTGACCGCCCGGCGCGCCAGCCGGTTTACATCGGCATTATCGTCCTTGCGATAATAGGCGACGTTGGTCGGCTTGCCATCCGGTCCACATTCGAACGAAATCTGGACAATGCCCGTACCACTGAGCTGGTAGTTTGTCCGATTGCGCCGGTTCAGCTCCCGGTCGAGATCGTGCGACACATCCTGCACGAAGCGTTCGACAGAGCGGGCGGAGGTCACGACGATGTCATCGTCCTGCGCCTGAAGACCGCCCGGCATCAGGGTGAGTGAGGTTGCAAATGCAGCAAATAGTAGTTTCTTCATGAGATCATCCTTTTTTACAAAATGGATGATCGGCCACAGATCAAAATCGCAAAAGCGACCTTATTATATTCGCTTATACAGCGTGATACGACGATTTTTCAATGGTCGATCAGTGAAGTAGCGTCTGCGGATCGCTAACTAGACTGCATGGAAAAATACACTTTTGAGTTAGATTGTCAAATTACTTGTCTAACCGTTTTTACACTTGTCCTTTTGCAAGATTTTTGCGCCTCTTACGCTTCCTTTCTAACATCCACTTCTGCAAAGGCAGGCAGGAAAATGCTGCTGAAGGAGCAAATTTCGCAGGCCGCGAGTCGCTTCTGAAGGCTTGCCGCACACGCTGTGCGCGCGCATGATTTCGCCTGACACGATAGAGAGAGGAAATCCGGCAATGGCCCCAGCATATGTGGTTGCGACCTATAACATCACCAATCCCGAGGCGTTCGAAGCCTACACACCAGCCGTCATGCCAACGCTTGCCGGACGCGATGCAGAAGTGCTGGTGGCCGATCGCCACACAGAAGGCAAAGAAGGCGATCCGTTGTCAGTCACCATCGTGATCAGGTTCCCGTCAAAGGAAGCGGCCAACGACTGGTACCATTCGCCCGAATACCAGGCGGTCATCCACCTGCGCACGGACAACAGCGAAGGCAATCTGGTGATTGCCGACGGCTTCGTCCCGCCCAGCTGAACAAAGCGCCCCCTCAGCCGGCAGCGCCTGCGTGTTCGGCAATTACGTCTGCCATCGGGTCGACCAGTTCGACCGGCAGATCGTGCCCCATGCCGGGGAATGTCGTGATCCTTGCACCGGGAATATGGGCGGCAGTGTCATGCCCACCTTCCACCTTCACCAGCGGATCGGCTTCTCCGTGCACGACCAGCGTCGGCGCCTTGACATTGGCCAGCCGCTGGCGGCGGTCGCCATCGGCGATGATGGCCGCCATCTGCCGCGCCATACCTTCGGGATAGAAGCTGCGGTTGAAATTGCTTTCGATGTTCTGGTGCAGCCGTTCGACTGGCGCAGGATATTGCGGGCTGCCAATGGCGCGGGCCACGCGGACACCGTGGGCGCGAATGGAATCCATGTCGGTCGATTTGGGGCGGGTTGTCAGCGCCTGGATGGCTTCCTTGTCGGCCTGCGGCAGCTTGCGGTGGCCCGTGGTGGACATGATGGATGTGAGAGACAGCACCCGGTCCGGATATTCCGCGGCGATAAGCTGGCTGATCATCCCGCCCATGGATGCACCGACGATATGCGCCTTGTCTATTTCCAGCGCATCCAGCAGGCCAACAGCGTCGGCAGCCATGTCTGACAGCTGGTAGGGAACCCTGGGCTTGATGCCGAGACGCGCCTTGATCATGGTCCACGGGATGGACGGATTGCCAGCGTCGCCAAACTTGGTCGACAAGCCGATATCGCGATTGTCATAGCGGATGACCCGAAAGCCGCGATCGACCAGCGCTTCAACCAGTTCCATCGGCCAGAGGGTAAGCTGCGCGCCCAGCCCCATCACCAGCAACATTGGCGGGTTTGTTTCATCACCGTAGGATTCGTATTCGATGGTGATGTTGTTGGCGGTGATCTGGGGCATACAAGTCTCTCCGGCGTTTTGTTCTTATGGTACCAGCACCGTATCGCGGGCGACGGGGTCAGTCTCAGGATAATCAAGCGTATAATGCAGCCCGCGGCTTTCATGGCGCGACAGGGCGCTGTTCACGATCAGCTCTGCTGATTGCAGCAGGTTTCTTAGTTCAATCAGGTCCGTCGTCACGCGGAAATGGCCGTAATAATCGGCGACTTCCTCGTTCAGCAGGCGGATGCGATGCTTGGCGCGTTCCAGCCGCTTGGTGGTGCGGACAATGCCGACATAGTTCCACATGAAGCGGCGGATTTCGGTCCAGTTTTGCTTGATGACCACTTCTTCGTCGGAATCGGTCACGCGGCTTTCGTCCCATGCGCGCACAGGCGGCGGGGCTTCGAAACTGTCCCATTTTTCGAGAATGTCGGCCGCAGCCGCTTCGCCAAAGACAAAACATTCTAGCAGCGAATTGGAGGCAAGCCGGTTGGCGCCGTGCAGCCCGCTTTCAGTGCATTCGCCTGCGGCATAAAGGCCGGGCAGATCGCTGCGCCCTGCCAGATCTATCAGGATGCCTCCGCAGGTATAATGCTGGGCCGGCACCACCGGTATCGGCCCCTTGGTCATGTCGATGCCCAGACCCATCAGCTTTTCATGGATGGTGGGGAAGTGTTCCTTCACGAATTCCGCTGGCTGGTGGCTGATATCCAGATGCACATAATCGAGGCCGTACCGCTTGATCTGGTCATCGATGGCGCGGGCCACCACGTCGCGCGGAGCCAGCTCCATACGTTCAGGGTCGTAATCCACCATGAAGCGGTGACCCGTTTCAGGGTGCAGCAGGTGGCCGCCTTCGCCGCGAACAGCCTCGGTAATGAGGAAGTTCTTCACGTCCAGATTATAGAGGCACGTCGGGTGGAACTGCATCATTTCCATGTTGGAAACGCGCGCACCTGCCCGCCATGCCATGGCAATGCCATCGCCTGTCGCGCCGCGCGGAGCAGTGGAGAACAGATAGCACCGGCCAGCCCCGCCAGCAGCCATGATGGTGGCGCGGGCCGTATGGGCTTCGACCTTGCCGGTTTCTTCATTGAGGGCATAGGCGCCCCACACACGGCCTGATCCGGAATAGCGTTCTTCATGCTTGCCGGTGATGAGATCGACGCAGGTGCGCCCCGGCAGCATGGTGATATTGGGATTGGCGTTGGCCGCTTTCAGCAAGGCTTCCTGCACTGCCCAGCCGGTGGCATCGTTTACATGGACGATGCGGCGGTGCGAATGGCCCCCTTCGCGGGTGAGGTGAAGGTCGCCTTCTTCGGAATTGAACGGAACTCCCAGTTCCACCAGCCGCTGGATGGAATGGGGCGCACGTTCGATGACATATTCCACCGTTTCGCGCCGGTTGAGACCAGCGCCCGCAATCATCGTGTCGCGAATGTGGTTTTCAAAAGTGTCGCCAGCATCAAGCACTGCGGCAATGCCGCCCTGCGCCCATGCCGTGCTGCCACCTGTCAGCGAACCCTTGGCCAGCACCAGCACTTTACGGGTTTCAGCCAGTGCCAGCGCCGCAGTAAGCCCTGCGGCACCTGAACCGATGATCAGCACATCATGTGATTGCGTAGCCAAGAAACCCTCCGTTCGCCCGCCCAACCGGCAGAGCGATCATGTCTTTTTAACGCGCTAGATGAAAAACCGGTCCTTTCACAAGCAGGGTATGTCCCTGACTTGCGTCACGCAGCCTGGGATGCGCTGCTGGTGAGGGTGACGAAAACGTCTTCCAAATCCGCTTCGCGCGTGGTCACATCTTCGATGGCGAGGCCCTGTTCCTGCAAAATTGCCAGCACTTGTCCGGCCGTCAGCCTGTCCTTGTTATAGGTAACCTCCACCGCCCGCGCGCCTGACAGTTCCGACTTGATGAAGGCTTCATGCGAAGGCGGCGCAGACAGGTCGCGGTCGACAGTCACCGCCACGATTTTCTCGCGCGCCATATCGACCAGTTCGCGGGTTGGCTTGTTGGTAATCAGTTCGCCGTGATTGATGATTGCGATGCGATCGCACAATTGTTCGGCTTCTTCGAGATAATGGGTGGTCAGCACCACGGTGACACCGTCATTGTTGAGGTCGGTCACCAGTTCCCACAGCAATTTGCGCAGTTCCACGTCCACCCCGGCGGTGGGTTCGTCCAGAATGAGGATCGGCGGGGAATGCACCATGGCCTTGGCAATCAGCAGCCGGCGCTTCATGCCGCCCGACAATGTCCGCGCATAGGCATCGCGCTTGTCCGCCAAATGCACTGCCTTCAGCAAGGCTTCGGAACGGCGCAGATGCCTGGCAATGCCATAGAAACCGGCCTGGTTTTCCAGCACTTCATATGGGGTGAAAAACGGGTCGAAGACGATTTCCTGCGGCACGATGCCGATGGAACGCTTTGCATTGCGGGTCTGTTCGTCAATGTCGAAGCCCCAGATCTCGGCATTGCCGCTGGTCTTGGTAACCAGCCCGGCAAGGATATTGATCAAGGTAGATTTGCCCGCGCCATTGGGCCCGAGAAGTCCGAAAATGCCGCCTTCAGGCACGTCGAAACTCACGCCTTTCAGCGCCAGCTTGCCTTCGCTCCCTTTCTCGCCGGAGTAGCGTTTTACGAGGTCGCGAATGGCGATGGCCGGTGATGCAATGCTGTCCATGGCCGCCACCTAGGGCGCAGGCGCATATCAGGTAAAGCGGTTTTAGCTGATCGTAATGCTTACCTCGTCATTAACCAAGAAACATCCGGCGGCGTTTACCACTGGGGCGCTAGGGGAGCCTTGATGAAATCGACCCTTGCTTCCTCCGGCATTTGCCAAGACGCGGTTTCACGCCTTGCAGGGCGTGGGAATGCAAAGCTGCACCCTCTCGTAGCAAGACTGGCTGCCGCATTGCTGGCCGGCGCTGCGATGCTGGCTGGTTCGGCCCCGGCGCAAGCGCAGGAAACCAGCGATGTCCGGCTGGCGCTGATTGGCGATCTGTCGATCCTCAAGACCAAGGATCTCGATTTCGGCAATATCATCGGCACCGTTGCCGGCACCATCGTGATGACCGCAACCACATCGCCTACCTGCACGGCATCTACCGGGCTGGTGCATGGGCAGACGTGCCAACCGGCAGAGTTTCTCGGCAAAGGCGAAAGCGGCCGGATTGTCCGCATCAAGAAGCCGGTTTCGGACAGGATCGTGCTGACCGGGCCAGGCGCCAACATGAATATCACCGGCCTGAAACTGGACGGCACGCCCGAACTGACGCTGATCAAGGCGACACCGGGTTACAGTCGGTATCGTATTGCATCTGCAAACGGCATTTTCGCTTTCCGTCTGGCCGGCACGCTCAATGTGGGTGCGAACCAGACGCCTGGCGAATATTCCGGCACGTTCAACGTCGATATCAATTACGATTGATGGCGGGTCGCCGCTTGCGAATCCCCTGCCGACAGATTATCCGCCATCGACATGAGCATACCGCCACCAGAAACGATCCTTGTCGACCATGCCCGCGTCAGCTGTGACGGGGCCAGCAATATTCGTGGCGGTGCCAAATTCGCGCCAGCGGCGCTTGGCCATCCGCGCATTTACCTCGAAATCGACGAGCACGGTTACGTTGATTGCGGCTATTGCGACCGCCGCTTCGTGCTTCGCGACGGCCCTGCCGATGGTGCAGACCAGTCCAGCCTGCCCGACATTTCCGAGGGTGCGAGCATCTAGAGAACTGTGGAGCAGGAGGCGCAATCAGCGTCCCTTTGCATCCTGCCAGTTAATCCAGCCAAGGCGGTAACCCCGCATTAACCGGTTTGGTTGACCGTGTTTGGTCACCAGAAATTCCATCCTTGCGTGCAAATACGGTTTTACCTTCGGGGGAGCCTGTTCAACGTGTTTGCCAATTCCATCATTTCCAAGCGCCGCCGTTATTGCGGACGCAGCTTGCGTCATCTGGCGATACCGGCCCTGGCTGCACCCTTGCTGCTGGCAGCGCCTGCCGCTGCGCAAGATGTCGCCAGTGCTGATGCAAAAGCAGTCGTCCTCGACGATATTCGCCTGCAAAACGTCGAAGCGCTCCAGTTCGCACGAATTGTGCCTTCGGGCCTCGGGGGTTCGGTGACGATCAATGCCGATACCGGCGCTGTAACCACCATCGGCCAGGTCGTAACCATCGGCACCGACCAGACGCGGGCGCGCTTTACCGTGAATGCCCCTGTCGGCACGATTATGATCATGTCGGGCGACCCTAGCGTCGTGCTGACGCGCAATGGCGGGACGGAAACGATGACGGCAACCCTCATCCACAGGGGCGGCATCGGGCTGGTTTCTGCCACCGTTTTTGGCTTGCCGATCGGCGTTCGCGCCATTGCGCCGGGGCAAGTCATCTATACAGGCGGGACGCTGACGGTCCCCGGCACACAGGCTGTCGGCACCTATGAAGGCAGCTTCACGCTGACTGTTGCCTATCTTTGACCGGCCGGCATCCCTATATCGGGATGCATGAGCAAATTTGATCCGCGAACATTGCTGTATCAGCAGGGCAAACTGACCCCGGATGAAGCACGGGCATTGGCGGCCCAGACCCTGTCACGCTGCGATGACGGCGAACTTTATCTGCAATATGGCGCGAGCGAGGCTTTCGCCTTTGATGACGGGCGTTTGAAGACCGCCGATTATTCACGCGATTCAGGTTTCGGCCTGCGCGGTGTCTCGGGCGAAATGACCGGCTTTGCCCACGCCAGCGAAATCAGCGCAGATGCCATTCGCCGCGCTGGCGAAACGCTGCAATTGCTTGACCCTACCAAGGGCCAGCCTGCGCCCCCGCCGCGCAAGAGCAACCGCCATCTCTACACCGATGCCAGCCCGCTGGATGCGATACCCTTCGCCCGAAAAGTGCATTTACTGGAAACGATCGATGCCGCAGCGCGCGCCCGCGACCCGCGCGTGGCACAAGTCACCGCTTCACTTTCAGGCAGCTGGAACGTGGTGGAAATTGTCCGCGCCGACGGGTTTGTGGCGCAGGATATCCGCCCGCTGGTGCGGCTGAATATTGCCATTGTCGCAGAATCGAACGGCAGACGCGAACGCGGCAGTTTCGGCATGGGCGGGCGCTATCTCTATGATCGCCTGTTCGACCCTGCCGAATGGAACCGCGGCATCGATATCGCTGTCGATCAGGCGATGGCCAATCTTGAAAGCATCGACGCGCCTGCTGGCGAAATGACAGTGCTGCTCGGCCCTGGCTGGCCTGGCGTATTGCTGCACGAAGCCATCGGCCACGGGCTGGAAGGGGATTTCAACCGCAAGGGCACCAGCGCCTTTTCAGGCCGCATCGGTGAACGCGTGGCAGCGCCCGGTGTGACAGTGGTGGATGATGGCACGATCACGCTGGATGGCGGCAATGCACGGCGCGGTTCGCTTTCGATCGATGATGAAGGCACGCCCACGTCTGAAACCGTGCTGATCGAGGACGGCATTTTGAAGGCCTATATGCAGGACCGGCTGAATGCCCGCCTGATGGGCGTTCCGGCCACTGGCAATGGCCGCCGCGAAAGTTACCAGCACGCCCCCATGCCGCGCATGACCAACACTTTCATGCGCGCAGGCAATGACAATCCGGCAGAGCTTTTGTCGCGCGTGAAACAAGGCATTTTTGCCAAGAGCTTCGGCGGAGGGCAGGTCGATATTGTCTCCGGCAAGTTCGTGTTTTCCTGCACCGAGGCATATCTGATCGAGAACGGCAAATTGGGCGCACCGATCAAGGGCGCAACCCTGATTGGCGACGGGCCGAGCGTGCTTACCAAGGTGCGCGGCATCGGCGATGACCTTGCGCTGGATGAAGGTGTGGGCGTGTGCGGCAAGGGCGGGCAAAGCGTGCCTGCGGGCGTGGGCCAGCCAACTTTGCTGGTAGACGGCCTGACGGTGGGCGGAACTGCGTGACGCAGTGTCTGGCCCGACAAGTCAGCCCCGGTTCAGTCTGCCATGCTAATATATTCCGGCAAGGAGAACGACATCATGCGCCCCCTTTCCTATCTTCCCATGCTGGCAGCCGCCATGTTGGTTGCCGCCCCTGGCGTTGCATCGGCATCCGGCAAGGATCGCGAGGCGCGCGGAGAGGCTGAACTGGCAAAGATACTGGAAGGCCGCGTTGCGGGCGAAGCGGTGCGCTGCATCGGCACCAGCGACAGGCGCAACTTGCAAATCATTGACGGCACCGCACTGGTCTTCGGATCTGGCCGCACCATCTATGTAAACAAGCCGGATGGTGTGCGTTTTCTCGACCAGTTTGACGTGCCGGTGTTCACCCTGTTCGGCAGCCAGCTTTGCAAGTTGGACCAGGTGGAACTGCGTGACCGGTCATCTAGCATCCCCGGCCCGCGTCTGACCATGGGCGAATTCATTCCCTATCACCGCGAGAAGGCCGAGAACGCGGACTGATGGGGTGCAACAGGAAAACCAGACCATGAAACACGCAGCTATTTTCGCTTCTGCCATTGCTGCGGCCGCGCTGCTTGCAGCGCCAGCTGCATCAGCGGGCGAGCGTCACCGGCCATCGGGCGAGGAAAAGCTCGCCAAAATGCTGAAGGGCCGCGTTGCGGGCAAACCGCAAAGCTGCATCAATGCCTACCCTGTCCGCACTCTCAAGATCATCGACGGTACAGCGCTGGTCTACAAGAGCGGCAGCACCATTTATGTGAACGTGCCGCGTGACCCGGAATCGCTTGATGACAAGGACATTCTGGTAACGCGGCGGTCGGGCAGCGCATTGTGCCGCATGGACAGTGTCACCACGATCGACCGCGGGCATGGCGCCTACACCGGCAACATCTTCCTGGGTGATTTCGTCCCCTACACCAAGGAAGGCTGACGCAAGGGCCGGCAACCGCGCAAGAATGAAAAAGGGCGGGAAGCATTTCCCGCCCTTTTCATATGCGCCCTGCCTTATCCCTTGGGCTTCAGCAGCTTGTCGGGACGAAGCCGCCGCGCTTCGCCAAACAGCGAATAGGTCTTGTTCACGTAATTCGACACATCGACGATGCTGGCGAGGTATTTTTCCAGTTCGGGCGTTGATTCCTGTTCCACCAGACGGACATGGGCCGACGGGTTTTCCGTTTCGAAATGCACATAGAACCACGGCTCGCCGCGCTTCAGCCGCAGCGGCTTGGTGATGTCATACCATTCGAAACCCCAGCTGAGCGGGCGGGGCCAGATATGCACCGGAAAGCGCCCGCCCATTTGCAGGCCGGGGCGCTGTTCTGGGAAATAATGGAGATAGGGCGCTGACTGCACGACATAGCATGGCTCATCCGCGACAAAGACATAGGGCGCGACAATCTGGATGATTGGCCGTTCCGGATGGCGCCATTCGCTCTGCGGATGAAGCACCATCATATTGGTGCGGCCGGTGGGGCGCATGGCAGATTTTTCGCCATCCATGTCCACCATTTGCAATTGCCCGTTGGCATTGCGCTGGAACGACAGGTTGATGTCGATCGGGCAGGGAATGACATAGTGGCGGCGATCAAAATCAATCGCTGCCGGGCACACCTGCACTGACTTGGCCGATGCAGGCTTGGGATCGTTGCGGGTAAACGCCTTGGGCGGCGACCAGATGGATTCCGCCTGCGGAAACCGGACCGTCCAGCCCACTGTTACCGTGCGCTTCGCGCCCCGGCCTTCGGCTTCGCGGGCCTCTGCATCTTCGGCAAATTGGTCTTCCCAGCTCACTCGGGCATCTCCTTGTTTTTCGCCAGCCACAGGCACAGATCAGACAGCGGGCAAATATCGCATTGCGGGTTGCGCGCGTGGCACACCTGCTTGCCGAACTGAATCAACCAGAAATGCCCGTCGTGCAAGGCCCAGTCAGGTGCGCGCGCTTCCAACTGGCGGGCGGTGGCCTCCGCAGTTTTCGCTGAAGTCAGCCCGATCCGGTTGCAGACACGGTGCACATGGGTGTCCACCGCGATCACATCTGCGCCAAAAGTGAAGGACAGGACGATGTCGGCACATTTGCGGCCAATGCCGGGCAGCGACATCAATTCTTC
>JAHEAX010000045.1 GCA_024642525.1 Erythrobacteraceae bacterium
GGCATACGTTGGTGAAGGCGCGCACCTGATTGTCGCGGCCCCGCGTTACGATGACGCTTTCACCGATATATTCGAGCGTGTGCCAGTCGCCGACCGAGGGAATATCGCTGAGGTGGCAAACGACCTGCCAGCTGGGCGCGAATATCCGTTCCTGTTCCACGGAAAAGAATTCAGGGTCGGAATAGGTCCATGCAGGCAAGCTCCACCCGTCAAGCGGATCATGCACCGTGTCGGTCTGTGTTCGGGCGTGAGTTGCCATGAATGATTCCTTGCTATACGATCGTATAACAAGGCCATGTCCCAACAACAACCTTCATTTACGCGTGAAGCGCCCGATGACCGTCGGCAAAGCCTGATCGAGGCGACGGCGCGCTGCCTTGCCCGGCGCGGTGCCGCGGGCGTTTCCGTGCGTTCCATATGCACCGAGGCTGGGGTATCGCCGGGCCTGCTGCGCCATTATTTCACCGGCGTTTCCGAAGCGATTGCCGAAGCCTATCGCTGGACAGGATCATGCGTTGCAGAGGCGCTTGAACGGGCGGTGGACGAAGCGCCGCCCCAGCCTCGCGCGCGTCTGCTGGCCTATCTTACCGCCAGTTTTCGCGCCCCCATTGCCAGCACCGATCTCCTGTCATCATGGCTGGGTTTCTGGGGAATGACCCGCACCGATCCGATGATTGCGGAGGTCCATTCCGAAATCTACCGCGATTTCAGGACGGGCATCGAGCGGCTGATTGCTGACTACCGGCCAGACCTGCCCGACACGCGGCTGGCAGCTGTGGCGCTGACCGCGCTGATTGACGGGCTGTGGCTGGAACTGAGCCTTGGCGATGCGCCCTTCACCCCCGAAGAAGCGGAGGCGCTGGCCGAAATGTGGCTGGAAAAACTGCTCGGCTAGGCCCCTGTTTCAGGCACAGGTTCGGCACCCTTTCTCGCCCACCAGTAAAGCGGCAATCCGGCCAGCATCAGGACCAGGCTTAACCCGCTAGCATCCAGCCCCGCGCCCCACAGTGTCCATAGCGAATAGATAATGCCGACAATCGCGAAGGGCTGTGCCACTTTTAGCCGTAATGCAGCCATGGCGCAGACGAGGTAGAGCCACAGGTTTGCCGAAGTGGAAAGCAGCAGCAGAAATTCGAACAGTTCCTGCATCGTCCGGCTGGCGTTCATCATCACCATGATGGTTGCGATAACGGCAGACACCAGCAAGGCGCGGCGCGGGGTGCCGTTCTTGTCAGTGGCCGCAAACCAAGCGGGCAGCATACCTTTTTCTGCCATGGTGCGTGGCAGTTCGCCCACCATGATCATCCAGCCATTTAGCGCGCCGACGCAGCTGACCACGGCAAAAACCGCCACCAGTGCAGCAGGGCCTGGCGCCCAGTATCGTTCGACAAATGTGGCGAAGGGCGCGGGCGATGTGCTGGCGATTTCCGCTGGAAGCATCAGCGCGATGGCCGAGCAGACAAGCAGGTAAAGCAGACCCGTCAACGCCGTGCCCCACATGGTGGCGCGCGGCACATTTACTGACGCGTTTTCAACCCTGGCGGTGGCAACGCTGGCACATTCAAACCCCAGCAATGCCCAAAGCGTAAGTGCTGCCGCCCCGTTTATGGCCGTAAGACTGATGGCTTCGGGCTTAAACGGAGCAATTTCCCCTGTCCCGCCCCCAAGCAAAGCCGCGGCGATCACGATCACCACCACCAGCGGGATGATCTTGATGAGCACGGTCACAACCTGGAAATTACCCGCGGCCTTCACCCCGCGAAGGTTAAGCAAGGTCAGCAACCAGACGATTACGGCCGCCAGTATGGCAGGGCGCAGCGGCACATCTGCAATGCCCGGCACCATGCTGGAAAGATAGCTGATCGCCGCAACTGCAATGGTCACCATCCCGGTCCAGATCGATACAAGGAAAACCCAGCCGATCAGGAAAGCTGCCACAGAGCCGAATGCGGCCTGCACAAATCCGGTGGGTCCGCCTGCATCGGGAAAGGCCCTGGTCAGCCGCGTCAGCACATAGGCAAGGACCAGCGCACCTGAAATGGTGGCAATCCACGCGACCACCGCATTCCAGCCGAACGGGGCAAGACTGGCGGGCAGCAGAAACACGCCTGACCCGATCATGTTGCCCATGACCAGTGCGATGGCAGCAAAAAGGCCGAGCTTGCGGCCCGGCCTTTCTGCGTTTTTCGTCATGTCCTGCACAGGATCAGAAATCTGTGCCGACCTTCAGACCGATGATGCGCGGCTTGATGACGCTGTCGTAGAAGACGCCGCCGGTGCCGCTCAGGCCATCAGGGTCGCCGCAGGTGGTTTCAAGGCACTGGACACCGCTGTTGACCACGCCGTTGCTGTCGAAGAGGTTCGTTGCAAACAGTTCGATCCGGTATTTTCCGCTATCGACACCCACGCTGAAGTCAGCGGTGGTATAGGCAGCGAAATTGCCCTTGATGCTGTTTTCATAGACACGAAGATCGCTCCGCCGCTTGCCGATGTGGTTGGCCACGAACTGGATGTGACCATCCATGCCGCCAATCGGGAATTCATAGCGGGCAATGGCATTGCCCTTGAATTTGGCAGTAACCGGCAGGCGGCTGCCCGAAGGCGCGAGCAAGGCGTTGGTCCGGCCATCGCCCGGATCAAGCGTACAGTCGAACGAACTGTTGGCGATGAGGCAGAAGTCACGGCGGATGGTGGCATCATTGTAGCTGCCAGCAAGGTTCAGCGTGAAGCCGCCCTGGCGATAGCCCATGTCCACTTCCACGCCGCGAATACGGGCGATGCCCGCGTTGCGGATTTCGGTCAGGCCGTTTTCGCCAAGGAAGGACAGCTGGATGTCATTCCAGTCTTCCTGGTAAACCGCGCCGTTAAAGCGTAGCGCGCCGAACTGCGTTTTCCAGCCGAGTTCATAATTGTCGAGCTGGTCTGGCCGGTATGGCGGAAGAGTGCCGCGACGGTTGATGCCGCCGGGACGGAAGCCGCGTGACCACGTGGCATAGATCATCGCATCGTCGTTGATCTTGTAGGTCAGGTTAAGCTTGTGGATGAAGTCCGTGTCCGACGTCGACTTGTCGAGGTTGGTACAGGGCGATCCGGGAACGGATGGTCCTGCAAAACAGGCCGCTTCGCCCGTTCGACTGGAGAAATTGGCATTGTAGCCAAAGAAGCCGTTGAGCGAATTCTTATAATTATAGACACGGATGCCGCCGGTTGCAGTCAGCTTGTCGGTCAGGTCGAAGCTGACTTCACCGAAGGCTGCATAGTCGCGGTCCACGCGTTTCTGCTTGGTCAGCCAGATGTTGCTGTCTGTGCCGGTAACCGTGAAGTAATCGGTAATATCATCAATGATATAGTTCTGTTCGATGATGTGCGACTGGCGCTGCGCGAACAGGCCAGCCATCATCCGCACCCGGTTTTCCTGCGGCGAACTGATGCGGATTTCACCGAAGTTGCGGCGATATGTATCCTGCCCCTCGATATACTGGTTGGGGCTGATGAGCGTGTTGTTATTGTCGTAGAAATACGCGCCGTAGCCATAAAGCGCATCGTAGAAATAGGCGTAATCCGAATAGTCCGAAGTCACTTCGTCCTTGCGCCGCAGATGGCCTGCGGTGGCGACGAGATCCCAATTGCCGATCTTGCCTTCGATGGTCAGAGCGGCCTGCAGCCATTCGTCCTTGCTGCGTTCAGGGTTGTACTGAACAGTCTGCAACTTCTTGGTGACAGCGGTGCTGCGCTCCTGCGCGAAACTGCCGCTGGCCTTCTGGATCTGGCCCATGATGGTCGGGCGCAAGGTCCAGCTATCGCTAATTTCGATACCCAGCGCGAGGCGCGCACCATAGGTGTCGACTTCGTTATAATCTTCTT
>JAHEAX010000004.1:0-1574 GCA_024642525.1 Erythrobacteraceae bacterium
ATAAAGGAACAGGTTCCGGTTGAAGTGCCGGCCGAAATCGTCGCACCTGAAAAGCCCGCCCAACGACTTGCCAAGCCCCCCGCGATCGAACCCGTCAGCAAGATCAAGCAGCGCGAAGCCCAGTGGACTGCATCAGCCCTCGGCGCGATCAGGGAACTGGACGCAGCTTCGCTCAACGATCCTGAAATCGATCTTGCCAAGTGGGAAAAATTGCGGTCGGAACTGGCCGCACAGCGCGATGCTGCCCTGGCCACAAGCCTCAAGGGGACATTGCCTGAAAAGATTATCCAGGCACAAATAGACAGCCTCGGTTCGCCGCCAGCACAAGGCGAGACAGAAGCGCCTGCGATTGCGGAACGCCGCGCAGAACTGAAGGAAAGGCTGGCCGAAGCGCGGATACCGTCACGTGCTGCTGAAGACGCCTATTACCGCGCCAATGTGCTGATCGCCGAGGTCGACCGCGTGATCAATACGGGCGAACGGGCCAAGATGCTGCAACGTGCACAATCGCCGCTTTGGCCGTCGAGCATCTTCGCCCTGATTTCAGAAATCGGCCATTTGCCCCCGAAGGAAACGGCGAAGGAAACCCCGCCCCAGGCAGGCTTGCTGGGCGAAATCGAGATTACCCCCGTGTCTGTTTTGCTGAACTTGCTGGTCGCCGCACTGTTCGTGGCGGCAGGGATTTTCGCGCAGCGCCGCCTGATAGGTGCGATCGACCGGCGGATTGCCCGCGCCAGCCGCGCGGGTATTGAAATCGTCCTCACCTTTTTCCGCGATATTGCCATTCTTGTGGTTCCGGTCATCTGCCTGCTGATTCTGGGCGGATTGGCATTGCTGGTCATGCCGGTGAACCCGCGGGTCTCTTCCATCATGGCTTCCGGATTGATTGGCGGCATATTCGTGGTGCTTGGCATGTGGCTTGGCCGCAGCCTGTTCGCGCCGTCCGCCCCCAGCCAGCGATATATCCCCGTATCCAATGCCGCTGCAGAGCGCGCCTATTGGGTAATCATCGGGCTGGGCTTCATGCTGGCCGTGGAGGCAGTGCTGGAGACGGTGGAAGACATATACATCTTTTCCGATGCAGCGTCGGGCGTACTGCCCCTGCTTGTCATATCCGCAAGCGGCTTGCTGCTCTGGCAATTGGCGCAGATTTTCGCGGTCGAGAACCTTCGCACGCCAGAAACGGCCGAAGTCGGATCTGCACTTCGGACGTCTCCGAAGGATGGGGAAGACCATTCGATCGATTTTGCGGGCCTGACCCGCAAGGTACTCAAGTCGATTGCCGTCGTTCTCATCCTGATCATCGCGGTGGGCTATGTCGAACTCTCCCGCTACGTGATGTCGGCCACTTTCCTCACGCTCACCATCATGGCCTTTGCCATGCTTACCTTCAGGCGGGTGGTTTCCATTGCAGGGGCGGTCGGGCGCAAATTCTCGGACGATCACGAGAATGCCCGCCAACTGGCACCTGTTGCTTTGGGCTTTGTGCTGGTGCTGGTGTCGTTGCCGCTCATCCTCCTGGCATGGGGTGTCCGGCCAGCGCAGATGGGCGATGTAATATCCGCCGTGCGCAA
>JAHEAX010000004.1:1674-145688 GCA_024642525.1 Erythrobacteraceae bacterium
GGCACATTATGCCGCGTGGAACTGCAGGTTGGCATTGCCTATGGCAGCGATGTCGAACGGGCCAAGGCCATCCTGATGGAACTGATCGACCAGCAGCCCGACATTCTGGCGGACCCTGAACCTGCTGTCCTGCTCGACAATCTGGGCGACAGTTCGCTCGTGCTGCGGCTGCTTTCGTTCATCGACGATCTGGCCAAGGCCCCCGCGATAAAATCTGCCTTGCTTACGCAAATCTACAAGCGCTTTGCCGAAGAAGGTATCGAGATACCATTCCCGCAGCAGGAAATAACGCTGAAAGATGCCTTCCGTATCGAAAACGTTGCCCAAAAGGCAGGCTAGGCAAAGCTAAACGCCTTCGGGCGCGCTTTCCGCAACGCCGTTCTTCCGGTCGGCCAGCTTGCGGACATTCGCATCATGTTTTGCGCGGTCGATGCTGTAAGGCGCGATCATCAACAGCATACTGCACCACAGGGCCAGAATGCTCGGCACGTAATATGCGCCCATTTTCCAGATTGCCTCATCCGACACTTGCGAAGCATCTGCCCCGGCCTGGAAATCGGCTGCTGCCAATATGAAAGATGCCGCGATCAGGCCAAAGCCCTGCGTGCATTTCCGGCTGAAAATGGACGCAGAAGTGAACACTCCTTCCGAGCGCAGGCCGGTCTTCAGCTCGTGCTGCTCCACCACGTCTGCCACCATCGATGCCACCAGCATCTGGAAGGTGATGATAAGACCAAGGTCGATGACATTGGCCAGAAAGACGAACCAGAAAACGAATTCGGTCCCATTGGGCGGCAACAGGTCGAGCAGCCGCAGGATAATCGGCACTGGCGCGCCCAGGAACGCCACCGCCCCAATGATCATGGCCCCGCGTTTCTTGCCCAGCCTGCGCGTCGCAATCGGCGCAAGCACGAAAGCAATCCCTGCGGCCACGAAAACGCCGAGGACGAGCTGCCCGCGTTCGATTGAACCAAAGCCCCAGAAATAGGTCATGAAATAGAATGAAAGCCCCGCCGCAAGGCCCGTGGCGGCCGCCCCGAACAACGAAGCAACGAACAATTTGAAGAAATCACGTTCCCTGATCGCACCGTAGATTTCCTTGAACACCACCCCGATTGTGATCGCCCGTTTGGGCGGCGGCTGCATCAGATAGGGTATCCGCGAATGGGTGCCGATGGTTGAAACCAGAATGGCAATGAGAATGCCGCACGACCCCATGATGCCATAAAGGCGGTAGGCATCGCGGTTGAATTGCCCGTCCGAGATCGCCTCTGTCACAAAGGCAGGGAAGATGAAGAAGAACATCAGGACAGTCATCGAATTGCCGCCCACCCAGCCGAAGAAATACCGCCAGCCGATAAGCGAACTGCGCTGGTCATAATCCTGCGTCATGTCCGGGACGAGAGCGGAACTGGGCGTTTCATACAGCGTGATAAACGTGCGGATCATCACCGCCATGAACAGCAGGAACCAGAACAGCTGCATTTGCGTCAAGCCCTCCGGCGGGTTCCACAGCAGGAAGAATGTCGCAGAAACAGGTATGGCAGACGCATACATGAAGGGATGGCGCCGCCCCCAGCGGGACCGCAGATTGTCAGACCAATATCCCACCAGCGGATCCGATATGGCATCCGCGATCAGCGCAAGGGTAAGGGCCAAACCCACCAGCCGCGCATCCAGCCCGACGACCTGGCTGTAGAAAAGCAGCAGGAAATAGTCGAACCCGTTGTTCTTCAGGCCAAAGGCAACTGACCCAAAGCCAAAGGCAAACCTGGTCCACAAGGTCAGAGGCGGCTTCGATAGACCGTCTGCGGCGGCAAACTCGGCTTGCTGGTTCAAATATCATCCCCCTCAGCCCCAATTCCTGCGCGAAATCCCCCTCCCCGGCCAGCAAAAACGCCCCGATAGCTTGGTCACACCTGCGCAACGCCCAGCCCGAGGGACTGAGAATGAGCGCAAACGGCAACAAATCTGTTGTAGGAAAATCTGGTGCACCCGACAGGATTCGAACCTGTGACCTCTGCCTTCGGAGGGCAGCGCTCTATCCAGCTGAGCTACGGATGCATTCAGGAGCGGGCCGCTTAGCAAAGGGCTCCGCTGCTTGGAAGCGTAATATGCCATTGCTGCCGATCAAACTTTTCACTCCCCCACCGCCCTCATTAGCAATTTGGCAAGTGAAGCTGGCTAGGACGGTAGTCACTATGAACGCCTATTCCTCAGATTTTCATGTGCCGGGCGCCCAGCCGACCGGCGATGCGCAATTTTCGCGCAGCCCTGAAACCACGCTCGGCCAGCAATGGGCGGCACTTGCCGATGCGGGAATGGCCGTGGCGGCGTTGGCTGGGGTGGACCTGCAAACAGACAAGGATGCCGGCCGCCTGGCAGCATTTCCCGGGCAGGTAGAAGCTGCCGGCGGTTGGAAAATGGAACTGGCGCGCAATGGCATCGTGGACCTTTGTGCGTTCATGCAGCCCGGGCTTTCAGCCCTGCTGGCAGCAGGCGCGCGGGGCCAGGATGCGCAACCTGCGGCGATGACGCTGTGGCATGAATTCAGCAAGGCGCGCGATGCCTTGCTGGCCCTAGTTCCGCAGCCCGAAGACGCCGCCTGATTTCACGGCGCATTGGCCGCTCCAACTATCGCAAAGCATCGCCGTCTGCGATTCGCTGGCTTGACGAAGTTCTCTCTATGTTCCAAGTGTGGGCATGGCTATCGTATCCCCAATCGCACCGCTGGACAGCGCATCTGAAAAGGCCTTGCTGCATGGTGCGCAGGCTGTATCGCGCGGCATTTGCCGCCTGTTTGCCCGTAACGATATCTGGTGCCTCGGGGAAATGCCGCTGCGCAATGGCCGGCGTGCAGACCTGATGGGAATCGACCCCAAGGGGCGGATCGTCATCGTTGAAATAAAGGTCAGCCGGGCTGATCTGCTGGGCGATGAAAAATGGCCCGACTACCTCGATTTCTGCGACAGGTTCTATTGGGGCCTGCCCCCCGAACTGGACCGTAGCACGCTCGAAAACGAAGATTATCGGCCTGATTTCTGTGGGGTGATTGTTGCTGACAGCTACGATGCTGAAATCGTCCGCCCCGCCCCGTCCCACCCGCTGGCCGCCGCGCGCCGCAAGGTGGAGGTTGAACGGTTGGCACGCACGGCATTGCGCCGCCAGCTGGTCGGGATGGACCCGGACTGTGCGCCATGGGGCGCGCGCGACCAGGCGTGACGCTGTGGTAGAGTGCCTGTTGATTGGGCTTCACTGATTAGGACTGTTTCAGCCGCGCCCCATGCGCCATAATGGGCGCGTGACTTTCGCAATCATCCTTTCTGCCATTGCAATGACCGTGATTGTTGCCCTGCGTTATCTTGCCACCAGCGGAATTTTCGCCTGGGCGACATCGCGGGTTCGGCCCGGCCATTATGACGGGCTTGGCCCGCAAATTCGCAAGGAAATCTACTGGTCGCTGCTGTCGGCTGCCATCTACGGCATTCCAGCAGGGATAGTGGCATGGGGGTGGGACAGCCGCGGCTGGACAATGATCTACACTGACTGGGCGCAATATCCGATCTGGTATTTGCCCTTGTCCCTGTTTGTATATCTGTTTGCACATGACACCTGGTTTTACTGGACCCACCGCTGGATGCACCGGCCGCGCATCTTCCGCGCAGCCCATGCCGTGCACCATGCCAGCCGCCCACCCACCGCCTGGGCCGCGATGAGTTTCCACCCGCTGGAAGCGCTGACGGGCGCCTTCTTCATCCCGGCATTGGTCTTCATCATCCCCATTCACGTGGCCATGCTGGGGGCGGTGCTGGCCATCATGACCGTGATGGGCGTGACCAATCACATGGGCTGGGAAATGTTTCCGCGGACTTTTGTTCATTCGCGATTCGGGAATTGGCTGATAAGTGCCAGCCATCATCAGCGTCATCACGAGCAATATTCATGCAATTACGGCCTCTATTTTCGTTTCTGGGATCGCCTGTGCGGTACGGACAGGGGGCTGTCAGACGCTTTCGCAAAGCAGGCACCATCGCAGCGCTGACGGGCGCAGTAACGGGCGCAGCAGCGCTGGCGACTACGCCCGCACCGGCGGCGCAGCCATCTGCCCGCCCAACCAGCGACATCACCATCACGGTAACTGGCCTGCGTTCCAGCGAAGGGGTCGTGCGCGCCTGCATCACGTCCAACCCTGACCAGTTCCCCAAATGCAGGGGCGATGCCGCCAGCATCAGCATCGTGAAGCCAGCGGCTGCAACGGTGACGCTGACGTTCCACGACATAAAGGCAGGCCGATATGCCGTGGCCTTGCTGCATGACGAGAACAACAACGGAAAGGCGGACCGCGCGTTCATGATGATGCCGAAGGAAGGTTTCGGTTTTTCGCGTGACGCCAAGGTCAAAATGGGGCCGCCCAAGTTCGACGAAGCTGCTTTCGACGTCACCGGCGGTGCAATGAAGCAAACCATCCGCATGCGGTACATGCTGTAATCGCCATCGCCCAAGTCGCTGCCAACCTTGCAATCTGCGGGCTGTGCTGGCGCTGCGACGTCACCTGTGACGCCAGAATGTCGCGCCACCTTTATGGCGCAACTTAACATTATGTTTACCATGTCGCGCCAGAAGGTTCCTTGAAACACGGGTCAAGGGGGCTTTGACAGCCATGGATACGCTTCGCGGAAACTTCGGTGAGACCGGCTATGATGACGGTCAGGACGATTGGCAGCGAGAATGGGACAGCGGCGAAGACGATACCGGTCTTCAGGTGCCGCCGGCCGCAATCGGTACCGACGAACGCCGGATGCAGGTGCGCGCCTATAACCATTGGGCCAGCCTGCTGGACGACCGCAATTTCCCTTCTATCGAGGACCTGAGCCCCGAAAACCTGCCGGATTTCGGGCCTTACAGCGTACTTCTGGACTTCACTTCGGGTGTAGAAAACCCCGCCATTCGCTATCTGGGTGACCAGCTGGCTGAGGAATGCGGCACGCATGACGAAATCGGCGCCTTGTCCGATATTCCCAGTCGTTCGCTGCTGACCCGAATCACTGACCATTACATGCAGATCCTCGCGAATCAGGCGCCGATCGGATTCGAGGCTGAATTCGTGAACCAGCGCGGCGCGACGATTCTCTATCGTGGCATTCTGCTGCCGTTTTCGAGCGACGATGAAGGCATCGACTTTATTTATGGCGTCATCAACTGGAAGGAAATGGCCGACCAGATGACCACGGATGAACTGCTGCTCGAAATCGACCAGGCACTGGAAGCAGAAGACGAAGATGAAGACGAACCGGAAGCGCGCGAGCCCGATCCGGTGACCGAATGGGCCGATGGCCCCTCATCCGAGCTGCCCGCCATCGCAAATGAGCCTGTAAGCGAGAGCGAAGACGAGGAAGCCACACCTTCCAACGTGCTCGACCTTGGCGGCATGTATGAAGACGAGGACGAGGAAGATGGCATCGAAGCCGGTGCCTTCCCGATGCCGAACTTCGGCTTCTCTGGCAATTTCAAGGTTGTCGACCCTGCCGACGAAGAAGAATTCGACGAGGATGAAACGGGCGAATTCGAAGACGATTCAGCAGAAATCGGCTTTGCCAGCATGATCCCGACCTTCGGCAAGACCGCCAAGACGCCGATCGATCTTGATGCACTGGCCCGCAAGGCCGTGCAGGATGAAACCTACGACGAAGAAACACAGCCCGCCTATGATGACGGCGCTTCCACCGAAGTCGGCGAAGACAGCGACATTGGCGGCTATTCGGAAGAAATGGACGAATACGAAGAAGAAGAAACCTTCGTCGCACAAGTGCCGCAGCCTGCATTCACGCCTGCGCTGGCGCATGACGATCTGGACATTTCCATCCTGGAAGAATCGGGTCTCGACAGCGGGCTGGACGAAGGCCTGTATGATTGCCTGGCCGCAGCGCGCGAACTGGCCCATGCCGCCCGCAGCTGTGAAGATCGGAGCCGCTCGGCCCTGTATGCCGCAGTTGGCCGTGCCTATGATTTCAGCATCGTTGCACAGGAAGAACAGGAAGATTTCGACGAGCTCGTCGCCGAAAACGGCCTGACCGTGCAGGACCGCGCGCCGATGACGCCGGTTGTGAAGCTGGTCTTCGGCGCAGATTATGACAAAACCCGCCTGACCGAATATGCCGCGGTGCTGACACACGCCCACCGCATGGGTGTCGAACGCGGCGCGCTTGCGGGCTTCCTGATGAAAGCCGAAGGCGGTCTCAAGGGTGTGGTGCAGGCAGAACGCCGCCTGCGCCGTGAAGAAAATTCGGAAAATGCCGAAGAAGTTGAAGGCCCGCAGGAAAAGCTTGCCCGCAAGCTGCGCGCGATCGAGCCGATCAGCTTCGATGATATAGGCAGCGATGGGGCTGAATTCGGCCTCGTGATGATCCGCCGACTGCCCACTGGTGAAGTGGTTGTGCTGGGCGAAATCACCGACGATGTTCCCATGGTGGAGCGCGCCGGGCGCAAGCTGGTTGGCTGAAAACCAGCACCTGTTACTGATCAATCAGGGGCCGGATCACATCCGGCCCCTTTTTTGTGCGCTTTCCCTTTGGCTTACAGGCAGCTACGCCCTGTCCTGAGATATCCTGCGCCTGTCCGGCCCTGCCGGACGCACAGATCATGGGGGCGAAATGGCACGGACAAAGAGGATGGGCTGGATGGGTTGGACAGTGCTGGGCATCGTGCTGGTGGCTGGGCTGGCCTATGCAGCGCTGCAATATTCTATCGGCAGCAACGGGCCAAAAGTGCTCGATAATGTTGACCGGCTGACCGGCGGATTGCGCGACGTGGTGCTGGTTCACAACCAGTCGCTGGGCACAGCAAACGCCCAGAAACTGGCAGTTTATCAGCCCGACCTGGGCCTCAAGAACACCCAGTCAGACTTGCCGGTTTTCCTGTTTGTGCATGGCGGCGGATGGCGCAGCGGAGACCCTGCCGATTACGGTTTCGTGGCACGCGGTGTCGCGCCCGAAGGCTTTGTCGTGGTGCTGGCCGGATACAGGCTGGGCGCAGAAGGGGTTTTCCCGGCCATGCTGGAAGATACTGCCAAGGCCATTGCCTGGACCAAGGGCAATATCGCGCGTTTCGGCGGTGACCCTGATTCCATAATCATCGCGGGCCATTCTGCCGGTGCCTATAATGTCGCCATGGTCGGGCTTGATCCGCAATGGCTGGGCAATGAAGGCATGTCGCCATCTGACCTTGCAGGGGTCGTGGGCCTGTCCGGACCTTATGATTTCTATCCCTTCGATACTGAATCGAGCAAGCTGGCCTTTGGCGGCGCTGCCGACCCCGAAGGCACCCAGCCGGTCAATTTCGCGCGCGAAGACGCGCCGCCCATGCTGTTGATTCAAGGCGAAAAAGACACGGTGGTAAAGCCGCGCAACACCAACGCGCTGGCCGCTGCCCTTGCCGCTGTCGGGGCCAAGGCGGAAAAGGCAATGTTCCCCGAAATGGACCATAATGGCCCCATTCTGGCACTGGCCAGCCCGTGGCGAAAGAACCGCGAGATGATCAATATCATCGACCGCTTCGCAAAGTTCTCGTTGCGCAACCGGGCGGCGGCCAGAGTGGAAGCTTCAGTTCCGGTTCAGGCCGAAACACGCTAGCACGCAGTCGATGCGCATTATTGCCCATATTCTGGCCTTCCTTGCCGCGATGTCGCTGGTTGCGCAGCCCGCGGCCGCGCAATCCATCCTCCGCGATGCCGAAACAGAGGCTCTGCTGCAGGAAATGGCTGCCCCGCTGGTGGATGCCGCCGGGCTGAAGCCGGGCAATGTCGATATCGTGCTGGTCAACGACCCGTCGATCAACGCTTTTGTGGCGGGCGGACAAGTCGTCTATATTCACAGCGGCCTTATCGATGCCGCTGACACTGCCAATGAAGTGCAGGGCGTGATCGCGCACGAATTGGGCCATATCACCGGCGGCCATATCATCAGGAGCAGCCAGGGCATTGGCGCTGCGACCAATATTTCCATCCTTTCCCTGCTGCTGGGCGTGGCGGCGGCTGTCGCAGGCGCAGGCGATGCTGCAATGGGCGTAATTATGGCCGGCCAGCAGGCCGCATTGGGCAAATTCCTCGCCTTTACCCGTGTACAGGAATCTTCCGCCGATGCGGCGGGCGCGCAATATCTGTCCGCCGCCGGTATTTCGGGCCGCGGATCGCTCGCCTTCTTCAAGAAATTGCAGAACCAGGAATTCCGCTATGGCTACAGCCAGAGCGACGATGCAGCCTTTGGCCGCACCCACCCGCTTTCGGGCGACCGGATTGCCCGCCTGCGCGAAGATTACACCGTCGATCCTGCATGGGATGCGCCCGACGATCCGGTGATGCAGCGGCGGTTTGAACGGGTGAAGGCAAAGCTGTTCGGCTATCTGTCCGAACCTGCCCGCACCCTGCAGCAATTCCCCGAAAGCCGCACCGATGTGCCGGCCCGCTATGCCCGCGCATATGCCTATCACAAGAACGCGCTGGTCGATCAGGCGCTGGCGGAAACGAAGGCACTGCTGGCGATGGACCCGCAGGACCCCTATTTCCTCGAGCTGGAGGGCCAGGTTCTGCTGGAATCGGGCAAGCCCGATGAAGCGCTGGCACCGCTGCGTGAAGCGACCGACCTTACAAATTCCAGCCCGCTGATCGCTTCGGTGTTCGGCCATGCGCTGATCGCCACCGAAGATGCGAGCCATTTCGAGGAGGCGGAAAAAGTGCTGCGCGCCGCAGTGGCGCGTGACCGTTATAATCCCTTTGCCTGGTATCAGCTGGGCGTTGTCTATGCGGCCAAGGGCGATTTGCCCCGCGCGCGGCTGGCCAGCGCCGAACAACAGGTGATGACGCGGCGCTATGCCGAGGCAATCCGAAGCGCGCAGGCCGCAGAAGCAGGCCTTCCGACAGGCACGCCTGACTGGATAAGGGCGCAGGATATCGGTCTGCAGGCACGTGCAGAGCTTGAAAGGGAGCAGAAGCGCAAGTAGCGCAGCAGCAACATGACACCGTCTTTTCGATCGTTCGCCCTTACAGCGATAATCTCGCTGGTCTTCGGTTTTGCCGGTGCCGCCGTCTGGTCCTTCACCGGCCTCGGCAATGCAGGCACTCGCGCCTATCTGCTGGAGCATCCCGAATTGCTGCCCGAAATGGCCGAAGCCTATCAGAAGAAGGAAACGCAGAGCCGCCTCGCAGATATATCCGACGCGGTGAAAAAGCCCTTCCCCGGCGCAGTTTTCGGCAATCCCAACGGTTCGGTCACGCTGGTTGAATTCACCGATTACGCCTGCGGGTATTGCCGGATGAGCGAGGAACACGTCGCCCAGCTGGTGAAGGACAATCCCGATCTGAAAGTGGTGATCCGAGAATATCCGATTTTCCAGGGAAGCGACAAAGCGGCGCTGGTGGCGTTGGCAGCTGCGGACCAGGGCAAATATGCCGAATTTCACCGCACCATGTTCACCAAGGGTGCGCCCACCGATGCTGCCATTGCCGAAACCGCGCGTGAAATCGGTCTCGACATGGACAAAGCCCGCGCTTTTGCAGCAACACCAGCCGCGCAGGCCGAACTGGCCAACAATATCGCCATGGCGCAGCGCCTCGGCTTCAGCGGCACGCCCAGCTGGGTGATCGGCGATCGCGCTTTTGAAGGGGCTGTCGGGCTTTCCGCGCTGCAGAATGCCGTCAACGACGCCAAGGGTTCGTGAAGGTCAAATTCCTGAAAATTATTGCGGCCACCTGTCTGGCCGCAACTGGCATTCCGGCAGCTGCGGCGGCCGACAATGCCTTTGCACAAAGCCTGCACCTTTTGCAGCAGCGCGACCAGCAGGTGCAGTCGATCGGCTGGAAGTTGGTGCGTGGAAATGCCGCCTTCTGCCCCGATGCCCGCCCATCCATCGGCCTGTTGCTGCAGGATGTCGCGGCCTTTACTGCGCCGCAAACCGTGCGCAGCGCTATTGGCATTTCGGGCGATATTGCCGTGCAGGCTGTTGCCGCGGGCGCCCCAGCGCAGACCGCCGGATTGCCCGTATTCGCTGAAATTCTGGCGATTGATGGGGAGCAGATGAAAGACCTTGCCCCGGCGGGCAAGAAGAACTGGCGCCGCCTGCTCGACCTGCATCAGTCCCTGCAATCGCGCCTTTCCGCCAATGGCAAGGTCAGTGTCATGTGGCGCGATGGCGCACATGAAACACGCACCACGCAAATCGCAGGCGTGCCTGCCTGTCCGAGCAGTTTCGAAGTGATTGCCGGGTCGGCCAAGGCATCAGCCAACGGCCAGCGCGTTGCCATCGGCGAAAATTTCGTCGGCTTTTCCTATCCTGAAAACCTGTTCGCCGCCGCCATCGCGCATGAGCTGGCGCATAACATCCTCGGCCATCCCGGCTGGCTTGATGCCAATGGCCGCAAGCAGCGCAATGTGCGCAGGACCGAGCGCGAGGCAGACCGGATGATGCCGTGGCTAATGGCCAATGCTGGCTATGATCCAACCGCCGCCGAACGCTTCATGCGCCTTTGGGGGCCGGGCCATGATGGGGGCCTGTTGCGCGGCCGAACGCATGACGGGTGGGATGAACGGGCTGATTTCATCGCCGCGGAACTGCCCGCGATCCGCCAGAGCATGGCGGAAAGCGGAACAGCAGACTGGGCCCGCCTGTTTGTCAGGCAAGACCAGCCCTAGATTCAGGCGTCTGCATCCATCTTGTAGAGTGTGGCCAGCGGCTTTGCCATGACGCGGCGGACCATCGGCGCGAAGAATTCGAGGCTTTCGCTTTCATAGTCAGGATCGAAAGCGGCCTGGTCATATTTCTCGCAGAATTCCGCGCAGGCATCGAAATAGGGGCTGCCGCGGAACTGTTCACGCGATTCGCGGTCCATGCCGAGATAGTGGAAATAGTAATAGCCCTGGAAGTGGCCATGATGCTGGCAGATCCAGTATAATTCCTCGCTGATGAACGGCTTCAGGATTGCTGCGGCGACTTCGGGGTGGTTGAAACTGCCCAGCGTGTCGCCAATGTCATGCATCAGCGCCATGACGACATATTGTTCATCCCGCCCGTCACGATATGCGCGCGTCGCCGTTTGCAACGAATGTTCAAGGCGGCAGATCGGAAAGCCGCCAAAATCGCCATCCAGCAATTTGAGATGTTCAAGAACGCGATCCGCCACGCCAGAGGCAAATTCACGAAAATGCCCGCCGATGAGCGCCCAGTCTTCGGCTGTGCCTTCCTTCATTTCGCGGAATTTCGCACGTTCCATGGCATCATGTGCCGCTTTGTCTTCCACACCCATCACATCATCTCCTCGCCAGCCATCCTATCCCATGATTGAAGATGCGCAAAACAATCTGACGAAAACGTACAAAATCGGCTAGACTGCTTCCATGGTAATGTTGCCCTTCAGACCAACACCCTTCTTCCGCAACAAGAACCGGGCGTTCTGGAACCTGCAAATCGCGGGCTGGGCGGGCCTGTTCCTGTTCCGCGCGATGAGCGCGCTGGCCAACCAGCAGCCCCCGTCTTTCCTCGTGCTGCTGCTGATCGAAGCGATTACCGGCTTTTCGCTGACGCTGGTGCTGTCGGTCATATACCGCCACCTGATCCAGCGCAGGCCAGTGGTGACATGGGGCATGACCAGCATCGTGCTGGTGGTGGCCGTCAGCCTGTTCACCTTTATCGAGGCATGGGTCTTCAGCCTGACGCGGCCTTCGGGCGGGCCGTCCTTCGCGCAATTGGTGATCGGACTGTTCTACATCCCCATGACCCTGCTGGGTGCATGGTCGGCGCTTTATTACGCCATCAACTACTTCCTGCAGGTGGAAGAACAGACAGACCGGCTGGAACGGCTGGAAGCGCAGGCAACCAGCGCGCAGCTGGCCATGCTGCGTTACCAGCTGAACCCGCATTTCCTGTTCAACACGCTCAATTCCATCAGCACACTGGTGCTGCTGAAGCAGACAGAACCTGCCAATGCGATGCTGACGCGCCTTTCATCCTTCCTGCGTCACACGCTGGTGACCCAGCCGGGCGGCAAGGTTTCGCTGGAACAGGAAGTGGAAACGCTGAAGCTGTATCTTGGCATCGAACTGATGCGGTTCGAGGAACGGCTGCGCCCGGATTTCCGAATCGATGCCGATGCGGCCAAGGCATTCTTGCCTGCCATGCTGCTGCAACCGCTGGTCGAAAATGCGATTAAATATGCGGTGTCACCGCAGGAAGAAGGCGCGCAAATCAGCGTTGCGGCGCAACTCGTCGGACAGCGGCTGCGCGTCACCGTTTCCGACACCGGTCCGGGGTTGAACTCCTCGACGCCGCGCCACACCCTTCCAGGCGCCATGACGGGCCAGGGCCGAGCGGTGTCGACAGGGGTCGGCCTCGCCAATATCCGGGACCGGCTGGCACAAGCCTACGGTGATGATCATCTCTTCGAAATCCGCACTCCCCCAGAGGGCGGATTCACGGTTGTGATCGAATTGCCTTATGAAACATCGGACACAGACAGTGTCGCGCCCGAAGCAGCAAGAATCTCCTTCGGCAGCGGCCAGACCAATATTGAGAAACCCCAGGCCGCTTCATCCGTTATTTCACCGCAATCAAACATACATCCAGTGGGGCGCACGATCGGATCAAACTTATGACTATTCGCACTATTATCGTCGACGACGAAAAACTCGCCATCCAGGGCCTTCAGCTGCGGCTCGAAGCCTTCGACGATATCGAAGTGATCGAAACCTGTGCCAACGGGCGCGAAGCCATCCGCAAGATCAAGACCGAAAAGCCGGATCTGGTCTTCCTCGACATCGAGATGCCCGGCTTTGACGGTTTCAGCGTGGTCAAGGGCGTGATGGAAATCGAACCGCCGCTGTTCGTGTTCGTGACTGCCTATCAGGAACACGCCATTCGCGCGTTCGAGGCCAATGCCGTCAACTATCTGATGAAGCCGGTGGATGTGGACAAGCTGGCCGATACAGTGGAGCGGGTGCGCGTGCGCCTTGCTGAAAAGCGTTCGGCTGAAGAAGCTGCCAACCTCATGAATGTGCTGGCAGAAGTCGCCCCGGACGCAGCCGAGGAATTTGCCGAAACCGAAACGGAATCAACCGACCGGTTCGAAAAGCTCATCAATATCAAGGATCGCGGACAGATCTTCCGTGTCGAAGTCGGCTCGATCGAACATATCGAGGCGGCAGGCGATTACATGTGCATCTACACAGGCGATAATTCACTGATTCTGCGCGAAACGATGAAAGATCTCGAACGGCGGCTTGATCCGCGCAAGTTCCAGCGCGTTCACCGCTCCACCATCGTCAATCTGGACCAGGTGCGGCAGGTGAAACCCCATACCAATGGTGAATGTTTCCTGGTTCTGGATTCGGGCGCAGAAGTGAAAGTCAGCCGGTCATACCGCGACGTCGTTGCACGGTTTGTCCATTAAGATGGGCTTTGCACTCGAAGGGTTCGACCTCGATGAATTCGTCCGCGCAACATTGGCAGAAGACCTTGGCACAGGCCTGCCGGGCGGCGGGCATGATGTCACTTCCGAAAGTGTGATCCCTGCAGATGCGCGCTTTTCAGGCGTGATGGACAGCCGCGATGCCATCGTGGTCGCGGGCCTGCCCATCGCAGAGGCATTCTTCCGCAGCCTGCAGCCCGAGATGGAAATCGAAATGCTGGTGCAGGATGGCGACAGCGTGGCCGCGGGCACGGATCTTATGCGCCTGTCCGGCAATGCCCGCGCCATGCTGACCGCAGAACGCAGCGCGCTCAACACCGTCCAGCACCTGTCCGGCATTGCCACCATGGCGCGCCAATATGTCGATGCGATGGACAGCAAGACTTGCATCCTGCTGGATACCCGCAAGACCATTCCCGGCCTGCGCCATCTGGAAAAATACGCCACTCGCCAGGGCGGCGCGCAAAATCACCGGATGGGATTGTGGGATGCCGCCATGATCAAGGACAACCACGTTGCGGTGGCAGGCGATGTCGGCACGGCAGTCAGGCGTGCGCGCGAAGCAGGTGTGCCCAAGATCATCTGCGAAGTGGACCGCATCGACCAGATCGAACCGGCGCTGGCCGCAGGGGCCGACCATCTGCTGCTCGACAATATGGACCCAGCCACCCTGCGCGAAGCCGTGGAGCTGGTTGCAGGGCGCGTTCCGACAGAGGCGTCGGGCGGGATCAATCTCGAAACTATTGCGGCCAAGGCTGCGACAGGGGTCAATTTCGTGTCGGTAGGACGGCTTACGCAAAGCGCGCCCGCGGCGGACATCGGGCTGGACTTCACCCCGCTATGACCGCTTAAAATTATGTAATTACTGTTGAATATGTGTGTTTTTCCGGTGTCACCTGGTGCCATTGTCTGAAAATATTTGTAACTGCCCGGTTGTTGGCGCAAGGTCGCGCCAATCATCGTAACGGGGACCTTGTCGATGCGCCCAAATTCCATTCTTCTGTTTGAACGCCTGTATCTTGCCTCGCTGGTTGTCGGGGTGATCAACCTGGTGCTGTCCTATGAACGGATTGTCGCCCAGATGCAGCGCGATCCTGCCGTTGCCCAGCTCGGCTGGGGTTCAGGGGCGGTCATCGTGATGTTTGGTCTCGGCATGGCCGTATCGCTGATACTCTGGTATTTCACGGCCCGCCGGGGAAGCTCGATTGCCAAGTGGTTTCTGGTGGCATTCACCGCCATCGGGCTGCTCAGCCTGCCTACCACGCTGGCAACCGGAAGCGGGCTGCCGCTGATCATGGCAATCGTGATCAACCTGTTGCAACTGATCGCCGTGGTCATGCTGTTCCGCGCCGATGCGAGGCCGTGGTTCAGCCGCAAGGAACCAGCCGCCGCAGATCCTGCCACTTTTGAATAGTTTGGCCGGGTCTCCGGTTTTCTAGCGGCGTTCCCGGAAGAAATTGCGCAGCATTTCTGCTGCCGGTTCTTCGCCTATGCCGGCGTAGATTTCGGGCTTGTGCAGGCAGGTGGGCTGGTCGAACACGCGCGCACCATGTTCCACCGCGCCGCCTTTCGGGTCTGATGCCCCATAATAAAGCTTGGCGAATCGGGCATGGACAATGGCGCCGGCGCACATGGCGCAGGGCTCCAGCGTGACCCATAATTCGCAATCTTCCAGCCGTTCCTGCCCCAGGATGCGCGCCGCCTCGCGAATCGCCATCATTTCGGCGTGGGCAGTCGGATCATGCAAGGCGCGGGGCGAATTATGGGCAGCACAAATAATCTCGCCGCCGCGTGTAACCACCGCGCCCACGGGCACTTCACCCGCCTTGGCAGATGCCTGGGCATGGCGTAATGCCTGCGCCATAGGCTCGGGTAGTGGCCATTTGTTCATCTTGTGTGCGCTAGGGCGTGTATTCACCGGGCGCAAGAAAGGTGATGCGCGAGACGCTCTCTTGCTTGACGATTCGGGTAGCCACCGCTAAGCGCCCCGCTTTCCGTAAGTAACAATGGCCCCGGAGCTTTGCCCCGGGTCCGCAATCGAACGAGATATATCATGTCGCGCATCTGCGAACTGACCGGCAAAGGTCGCCAGGTCGGCAACAACGTTAGCCACGCCAACAACAAGACGAAGCGTGTCTTCCTGCCCAACCTGCAGAATGTCACGCTGATGAGCGAGAAGCTGGACCGCAGCTTCAAGTTCCGCGTGTCCACCAATGGCCTGCGCTCTGTCGAACACGTCGGCGGCCTGGACAACTGGCTGCTCAAGACGAAGAACGAGAAGCTCAGCGATCGCGCCCGCAAGGTGAAGCGTGAACTGGTGAAGGCGGAAGCAGCCGCAGCAGCCTGAATTGGCGCTGGTGTGATGCTGGCCTTTGGGCCGGCAACACCCATCAACTGCATTTGCCCGAAATCGAATCGATAGGGCGCGCGGCACCGCTGCGCGCCTTTTCGTTTGCCTGTTATCTTGCTGGGCGGGCCTTTGGCCTGTTGCCGGGGGCCCAACGCATCCGCAGCAGCAATGTCTGCTGGAAGCTGGCGAGATTATCGTCAGAGATCATCCATAGATCGAGCGCGCCGTCAGCGCGCGGCACGGCCGCCAGCCCTTCGTAATTGTCCGATGGCACAGGCGGCGTGAAACTGGCGATCACCCTGCCCTGCCACAATTTTCCTGCCCCTATGTCGGCTGGATCTGCCACCAGCAGCTTTGCCGTAAAGCGCGGGGGCAGCCCCCAATGTATCTTGCGCACCAACACCAGCACGCGTCCATCGGGTATCTGCGTCATGTCCACCGGCCGGTATCCTGACGGGGCGGCAAAGCGGAACGTCTGCGCACCTGCACCTTCCACCGGATCGCCTGCAAACAGCACGCCGGGAAAATCACTTTTGCCCAGGCTGCGCGATCCTTCTGCCAGCACGATAAACTTGCCATTGGCCAGCCGCACCATGGCTTCCGGCCCGCTGTTTTCCGACCAGCCGCGCATCTGGGGCGGCATCACGCGCTTTGCACCATGCAGCTTGCGGTCAAGCCGGTCGATGGCATTCGCCCCTTCATAGCCGATCCAGATCTGGCCGCTTGCAGGGTCACGAGTGATCGATTCGACATCGACCAGATGCTTGTCAGCCACATCCTTGCCGGACAGGAAATCCATCCGCGCAGCAGGCGTGCCATTTTCGGGCATATCCAGATACATGACCCGGCCACGGTCGCTGGCGGCCAGAAGGTTGCCGCCGGGCATTGCTGCAAGAGCTGAAAAGCCGCCAAAATGGCCGTTCTCGCTTTGCAGCCGCCATGCGCGCAGGATTTCGATTTCGCCTGACACCCGTGGAAATTGGCCCATCGGGGTGAATTTGACCGGCGCAGCAAGATCAGGCGGCGGAGAGGCGCTGCGCAGCCACGTACCCGGCGCCAGGGCCAGCGCCAGCAGCAAGGCCAGACCCGCGCGCAATGTTACCCCAGCGGGCCTGTAAACAGCAGCGGATCGAGCCGCGTATCATGCCATTTCAGGCTCCAGTGAAGGTGCGGGCCAGTGGCGCTGCCGGTAGAGCCGATATTGCCGATATACTGCCCCTGCCTGACGATATCGCCTTTGTTCACCACCAGTTTCGAATTGTGCAGGAAAGCGCTGTTCAGACCCATTCCATGGTCGATAATCAGCAAATATCCTTCGAGCGAGAACGGCGTGCGGGTGGCAAGCACCACGACCCCGTCGGCAGGCGCGACATAGGCAGTGCCGCTTTCGCCCGTCGCGATATCCACGCCCGAATGATAGCTGCCGGGCACACCTGCATAGATGCGCTGCGACCCGAAACGGCCGGAAATGCGGCCCTTTACCGGCCAGATAAAGTCCTGCCGCCAGCCATCGCTTTCGGCATTCAGCGCGCGGGCAGCGTTGATCTGCGCCAGTTCGGGCCGCCGGCGGCGCATGAATTCCTCGCTCGGTCCGCCCAGATTACGCGCCAGATTGACGCGTTCGATGTTCCACGCACGCGGGGCAACCGAAACAGGGCTTTCGATTGCCGTATCATCGGCCAGTCTGGCGATAAGGGTCGCAGTGGGGCCTGCATCCCGGTCAAAAGCCGCGAAGAACCGACCCTGTGCATCAAGCGCCAGCTGCTGGTCGCCAAGGCTGGCAGAAACAGTGCCGCCGGGTGCCTGTCCGCGAATCCAGCCACCTTGCGTCAATTGACCGGCAAAGGTGAAGGTGGATGGCCCGGCCCGCGGTGCAGGGGCGGGCGTGTCTGCCGCTTGTGTCGTCGCTGCTGGCCTTGTGACGACAGGCTGCACGACTTGCGTCGAAGCAGGTGTTGCTGCGGGCGCCGTCGCAGAGGTGGGGGCGGGAACTACATTACAGGCAGCGAGAAGGCTGGTTGCAGCCGATGCCGCTGCGAAAAGCCTGACAATAGCGGGGAATGTCATTCCGTCTCCAGCGCGCGCCTGGTGGCGATTTCCGCACTGAAATAAGGTTCCTGCAATTCCACGCTCCAATAGCGCAATTCCTCCAGCGGAATCACTTGTCCGGAAACCGCACACAGGACGTGCTGACCGGGCCGCATCACGCGGAAACCATTGGGACCAAAAATCAATTTGGCTGCGTTATCACCTGAAGACATCAACATTTCCGCCCTTTAGCAAGGATGGTTCAACCAAACAAATCCTCTTGTCGCCCGCCCGTTTCCGGCGGGCGCGCTTTCCTTGCCCGCTTTGCCGGTCTGGCGGTCTGGGCAGGCTTTGCGCCAGCTCCGCCATTCGTCCCGCCATTCGTCCCGGCATTTGCCCCGTCAACCACCGGCACCGCGTCAAGCAATCCATCGGCAAATTCAATTGTCAGCAGAGCCTGCGCTGCGGCAGCCACCTTGCTGCGGATCAGGCTGCCGTTCTCATCTTTCACCAGCACGAACCCGCGGGCGAGCGGGGCCTTGGGATTTAGAGAAAGATAAAGCCTTTCCAGCGCGGCAAACCGTTCAGTCTCGCGTGCGCTGCGCTTTGTCACAAGGGCAGGCAGCAGCCGCGCTGCGGCCAGCCTGTCCCTGGCGCGGTCCACCCGTGACATGAGCAGAGGTGCAGAAAGGCGCGCCCTGTCTGCCATCAGCAGGCCGCGCGCCTGCGCTGCCCGGTCGGACAGGCCGCGCCGCAGCCGTTCGGACAGATCGTCCAGCTTCTGGGCCTGCGGCTGCAACAGCGCTTCGGGACGCGGCAGGCGCTGGACCCGTGCCTGAAGCCGCTCACGCCCCAGCGAAACAGGGCGCGGCGCGGCACGCTTCTGGCGCAAGGCGAGGTCTTCGATAGAGGCAAGCAATTCCGCCCGGACCGGCACGGCCATTTCGGCAGCAGCCGTGGGCGTTGGCGCGCGCCGGTCGGCGGCAAAATCTGCAAGGGTGGTATCTGTTTCATGCCCCACGGCAGAAATGATCGGGATGGTGCAATCGGCAATTGCCCGCACGACGACTTCTTCATTGAAGCCCCACAAATCCTCGATCGATCCGCCGCCGCGCGCGACAATCACCAGATCAGGACGCGGCACTGGCCCGCCCGGCCTGATTTCCGAAAAACCGCGCACGGCTGCCGCAACCTGTTCGGCAGAACCCTGCCCTTGAACCAGCACCGGCCAGACCAGTACATGGCTCGGAAACCTGTCGGACAGGCGGTGAAGAATATCGCGGATTACAGCGCCGGTTGGCGAAGTGACCACGCCTATAACGCGAGGGATATAGGGCAGGGCTTTCTTGCGCTCAGGCGCGAACAGCCCTTCAGCCTCCAGCCGCTTGCGGGTTTTTTCCAGCAGCGCCAGCAGCGCGCCTTCACCGGCTATCTCGAGGCTGTCGATCACGATCTGATATTTCGAGCGGCCCGGATATGTCGTCAGTTTGCCGCTGGCGACCACTTCGATGCCATCTTCCGGCAGGAATGACAGGCGCTGGGCATTGCCGCGCCACATCACCCCGTCGATGACAGCCGATTCGTCCTTCAGCGCACAATAAAGATGGCCCGATGCAGCCCGTTTCACGCCCGAAAGTTCGCCGCGCAGGCGCACGAAACCGAACTGGTCTTCCACTGCGCGCTTGAGCCGGGCCGAAATCTCGGTGATCGTCAGCGGCTCGGCGTTGTCGCCTGCGCGCGACCGCGCTACCAGCCCACCGTTATTGTCATCATTATCGAAAGGGCTGGGCATGAATATCCTGCTGCTGGGATCGGGCGGACGCGAACATGCGCTGGCATGGAAGCTGGCGCAATCCCGCCTGCTATCTGGCGCACAGGATAGATTCTACGCCGCGCCCGGCAACCCCGGAATTGCAGAACACGCCGAATGTGTCGCGCTGGATGCAGCAGACCATGCCGCCGTGGTGCATTTCTGCAATGCCAACCGCATTGGCCTGGTTGTGGTCGGACCGGAAGCGCCGCTGGTGGATGGGTTGGCTGACAGCCTTCGCGGCGAAGGCATTTCCGTTTTCGGCCCATCTCGCGCTGCTGCCCAGCTTGAGGGCAGCAAGGGCTTCACCAAGGATTTGTGCCAGCGCGCCGGCATCCCCACTGCAGGATATATCCGCACCACCAGCTTTGCCTCTGCCGTCGAAGCGCTCGACAGTTTCCAGCCGCCCTATGTGCTGAAGGCTGACGGGCTGGCCGCTGGCAAGGGCGTGGTCATTCCCGAAACGCGCGATGAAGCCATTGCAGAGCTGGAAGACATGTTCGGCGGCAGGTTCGGGGCAGCAGGCGCAGAAGTGGTCATCGAGGAATTCATGCGCGGCGAAGAAGCCAGCTTCTTCGCCCTGACCGATGGCGCAACCATCCTGTCATTCGGCTGCGCGCAGGATCACAAGCGCGTGGGCGAAGGCGATACCGGCCCCAACACCGGCGGCATGGGCGCCTATAGCCCGGCAGCCGTGCTGACCCCGATGCTGCGCGGCGAAGTGCTGGAAAAAATCATAGCGCCAACGGTCAAGACGCTGGCGAATGAAGGCACACCCTATTCCGGCGTGCTGTTTGCCGGGCTGATGCTGACCGAGCATGGCCCCAAGCTGATCGAATATAATTGCCGCTTCGGCGATCCTGAATGCCAGGTCCTGATGACCCGGCTAACGAGCGATCTTGGCGAATTGATGCTGGCCTGCGCTGAGAACAAGTTGGCCACTTGCCAGCCTGCCCGCTTTGCCGAAGAGACTGCGCTTACCGTGGTGATGGCCGCAAAGGGCTATCCCGATGCACCCGAAATGGGCGGCGCAATCGACCTTGGCAATTCAGAATGCGCGGGCACCAAAGTCTTCCATGCGGGCACCAGACTTATGGCCGATGGCACGCTGGTGGCCAATGGCGGGCGCGTGCTCAACGTCACGGCAACCGGCGCAAATGTGACAGAGGCGCAGGCTGCTGCCTATCGCGCGGTGGATGCCATTTCATTCCCGTCAGGCTTTTGCCGCAGGGATATTGGCTGGCGCGAAGTGGCCCGCGAAGCGGAATAACGCTTCAGGAACAGCAACAGGCTGGCGGCCAATCCGGCACGCCAGCCTGCTTGAGGCCTTTAGCCCAGTTTTGCAGCGACGAGCGCCTTCAGATCAGCTTCTGGCCGTGCGCCATAATGCGAAATCACTTCTGCTGCCGATACCGCGCCCATCGTCAGGCAATTCTCGACGCTTTCGCCGCGCACATGGCCTGCCAGGAAGCCTGCGGCGAACAAATCGCCAGCGCCGGTGGTGTCGACCACTTTGGCGATCGGCTGGGCCGCGACCTGGAAACGTTCGCCGCCTGTAACCGCCACCGCGCCTTCCGCGCCGCGTGTAACCACCAGTATGGGGACCTTGGGCGCAAGCGCTGCAAGGCCGTCATCGAAATCATCTTCACCCGTCAGCGAAGCCAGTTCGACATTATTGGCAAAGAGGATGTCGATCATGCCTTCTTCGATCAGCGTGCGGAAATCGTCACCGTGACGAGAAATCACGAAGGGGTCGGACAGGGTGAATGCCACTTTGCGTCCGGCGGAACGCGCTGCCCCGATTGCGCGGCGCATGGCGGCACGCGGTTCTTCCGGGTCCCACAGATAGCCTTCGAGGTAGAGCACTTTTGACGCGGCAATGGCTTCTAGGTCCAGCGCATCTGCAGGCAGATACTGGGACGCGCCGAGAAAAGTGTTCATCGTGCGCTGGCCATCGGGCGTGACGAAAATGAGGCAGCGCGCCGTTGGCGGGTCGCCAGCACGGGCCGCAGTGTCAAAATCGATACCGGCTGCGCGAATGTCATGCTTGAACACATCGCCCAACTGGTCTGCAGCAACCTGGCCGATGAAACCGCACTTCGCGCCAAGGCCGGCAAGGCCGGCCAGCGTATTGGCAGCCGAACCGCCGGAAATCTCCTTGGCCGGGCCCATTGCTTCATACAGCGTGTTTGCGCCTTCGGTGTCGATCAGGGTCATGCCGCCACGCGTCATGCCGAGCTTTTCAATCAGCGCGTCTTCGCACGGTGCCATCACATCGACGATGGCATTACCGATTGCGATTACGTCATAGCGGGTATTTGTCATGGAAATCCTTGGGATTCGATAGGTCGAGTGGGGCGCGTAGCCGCTGGCGCGCCGCGCGCCAAGACCTGCCTGCCTCGCATTGCAACAAAGTGCGATTGACTTGGCATATCATGGCGCGGCAGAGGCATCGCCAATGATGTCCCTGCCGACAGCCCTTGCCCGTGCATTTGCACAATTGTCCGATCCGGCAATCCTGCGGGTGCTGGCCAAGTCCATTTTACTGACATTGGCGCTGATATGCGTGCTGGGGTTTGGCGCATGGTATCTGCTGGCGGGCCTGCTTGGCCGATGGGAACTGTCCTATGGCCCGGAACTGGGCGCATTGGTTGCCATATTGGTCACCGTAATTGGCGGCTGGCTGCTGTTCCGGCTGGTGGCATTGGCAGTGCTGCAGTTTTTCGCGGATGAAGTTGTGCAGGCAGTCGAGGCGCGCCATTATCCGGCGGCAAGGGCATCTGCCCGCTCGCTCGACTGGCATCAGGAACTGCGCAATTCAGCGCGTTCCACGCTTCGCGCAGTGCTGGCCAATCTGGTGGCCGCGCCATTTGCCCTGGCCCTGCTGGTGACGGGCATCGGCACGCCGGTGCTGTTCTGGGCGGTAAACGGCTGGCTGCTTGGCCGCGAATTGCAGGACATGGTCTGGCTGCGTCATCGCAGCACGGACGATGACGCCGCGCCGATGGGCGCCCTGCTGCGCTTCGCGCTGGGCGGCACTGTCGCCGCGCTGCTGATCGTGCCCTTTATCAATCTTCTCGCTCCGGTCATCGGCGCTGCGGCAGCCACCCATCTGGTGCATGGCCGGAAAGGTATTCTGAATGCGAATTGATCTGCGGCGCGGCCTTGTGCTTGGAATTCTGCCCCTGCTGGGTGCCTGCGCAGGCGCGCTGCCGCCGCCATCGCCTGGCACCACACCCACCGCGCCGGTTGGCCGTGCAACGCGCGCTGGGCCGCCGCCATCCAACCCTGCCATGCCAACAGGCGCGGCGTTTCGCGCGCCGCGGGTGATGAACATCCCCGGCGTCGAGGGGCTGATCGGGTCCAATGCGGATAGTTTGCAGCGCGCTTTTGGCACGCCGCGGCTGGATGTGGTGGAAGGCGACACGCGCAAATTGCAGTTCAGCGGTGAGGCCTGCGTGCTCGACATCTATCTTTACCCCTTGCGCGAAGGGGCAGAACCGACTGCAACCTATGTTGATGCCCGCCGGTCAAGCGACGGGCTGGACGTGGACCGCGCCGCCTGTGTGGCGGCACTGAAACGCCGCTAGGTAAGCCTAGACCATGAAGCTTTCGCCGCAGCCGCACGCGCCCTTGGCGTTGGGGTTTTCGAAGGTGAAACCTGCGGTAAAGTCATCCTCCACCCAGTCCATGATCGATCCCACCAGATACAGCACGCTGGCACCGTCGATATAGAACGTGCCGCCGGGGGTTTCGATTTTCTCGTCGAATTTGGCTTCCTCGGTGACGTAATCGACCGAATAGGCAAGGCCCGAACAGCCGCGGCGCGGGGTCGAAAGCTTGACCCCGATTGCATCGTCAGGTGCCTTGGCCATCAAATCCGCAATGCGCTTTTCCGCACCGGCTGTCAGTGTGACAGCAGCAGGTATCTTGCGGGTTTTTGTCTCTGTCATCACAGCATTCCCAGTTCGAGACGGGCTTCATCGCTCATCTTTTGCGGGTCCCACGGCGGGTCCCAGACAAGGTTGACCTCTGCATCGCGCACACCGGGCACCGATGCCGCGCGCAGTTCCACTTCGCCGGGCATGGATTCTGCCACCGGGCAATGCGGCGTGGTCAGCGTCATGTTGATGACCACATCTGCATCGGGCGAAACTTCAACCGCGTAGATCAGCCCCAGATCGTAGATGTTCACCGGAATTTCCGGATCGTAAATTTCCTTCAGCGCAGCGACGACGGCTTCATACAGGTTGCCGCCCGGTTCCCCCGGGGTTACGTTTTCCGGCTTTTTCGCCAAGAACCCTTCGAGATAGTCGCGCTTGCGTTCCAGCTTTTCGCCCATGGTTTCTGCGTGCGCAGCCATTTCGGAGTCCACCGCATCGCTGACCCGCGCGCGCGGCGGCTTGGCCAGTGCTTCTGCCTGTTCCACCGGAGACGGTGCCATCACGTGGTCGCGGGTGTCGTTTTCGGGCTTGTCCATCAGCCGAATATCCTCTTGGTTCTCTCGATACCGCGCATCAACGCGGCAATATCGTCTTCATCGCTATACAGGCCGAAACTGGCACGGGCCGTGGCCGGCACACCCAGATGCTGCATCAATGGCTGGGCGCAATGATGGCCTGCGCGGATCGCGACATTTTCTTCATCCAATATGGTGCCAAGGTCATGCGGGTGAACCCCCTGCATTTCAAAAGACACGATACCGGCAGATTTTTCCGGCCCGAACAGACGGATCGAATTGAATTGGGACAGGGCTTCCCGCGCCTTGGCCGCCAGCCCGCTTTCATGGGCAAAGGCAGCTTCCAGCCCCAGCGCATCGACATAATCGATGGCCGCATGCAGCGCGATCACCTCGGTAATCATCGGCGTGCCCGCCTCGAACCGCTGCGGCGGCGGAGCATAGGTGGTTTTCTCGAAGCTGACCTTCTCAATCATCGCGCCGCCGCCCTGATAGGGGGGCATGGCGTCAAGAATTTCCTCGCGCGCCCACAACACGCCGACGCCCGTCGGGCCATACAGCTTGTGGCCCGAAAAGACGTAGAAATCGCAGTCCAGTTCCTGCATCGACAGGCGCATCCGCGGGGCGGCCTGGCACCCGTCCAGCAGCAGCTTCGCGCCGACACCGTGGGCCAATCTGGCAGCGCGCTTTGCGCCCAGAATCGAACCCAGAACGTTCGAAACATGGGCCAGCGACACGATCTTGTGCTGCGGCGTCAGCATGGATTCCAGCGCATCAAGGTCGATCAACCCGTCCTGCGTCAACGGGCAGACATCGATGCTCGCGCCGGTCTTTTCAGCCACCATCTGCCACGGCACGATGTTGGAATGGTGTTCCAGCATGGACAGCATGATACGGTCGCCCGCCTTCAGATTGGCCATGCCCCAGCTTGAAGCGACAAGATTGATGCCCTCTGTCGCGCCGCGCACGAAGACAATTTCGTTTGCCGATTTCGCCCCGATGAAGGACTGGACACGGCTCCGCGCCTTTTCATAGGCGGCGGTCATATCGGCAGAACGCGCATAAACCCCGCGGTGGACCGTCGCATAATCGCGGCCCAGCGCATTCACCATCGCGTCGATCACCGCCTGCGGCTTTTGCGCCGTGGCAGCAGTATCGAGGTAATGCCACGGCTTGCCATCAGCGGTGGTCAGCCCCGGAAAATCTGCCTTTCGGGCAATGGTGCCGGCCATTGTCATAATGCCGCCTTGTCGAGCTGGCCGAGGGCAGCTTCCATCAGGCTTTCGCGCAAGGCATCGTCTTCCAGCGCGGCAAAAGCATCGCCGATGAAAGCCTGCAGCAACAGTTTGCGTGCAATTTCGGGCGGCAAACCGCGTGCGGCCATGTAAAACCCGGCGCTCTCATCCAGCGCACCGATGGCAGCACCGTGGGCGCATTTCACATCGTCAGCAAAGATTTCGAGTTCCGGCTTGGTGTTGGCGCTGGCGCCTTTTTCCAGCAGCAGCGCGCGGAAATTCTGCGCCGCGTCGGTTTTCTGCGCATCGCGGGCAACTTCGATCCGGCCAAGGAAATTGCCGGAAGATTTGCCCCATTGCACCGCCCGCACAGTCTGGTTCGACGTGCCATTGGGCTGGGCATGGATGCAGCGCGTGACGAATTCCTGCGTCTTGTTGCCACCACCAATGGTGACACCGCCAAATTCGAAATGCGCGCCGTCGTCCAGCGTCACTTCCACTTCCACGCGGGTGTATGATCCGCCTGCGATGACAAAGAATGCCTCGAAGCGGCCCCCCTTGCCGACATGGACGCGGAAACGCTCGACCTTGCCCGCACCATCCTGCGTATCGGGATAGCAGGATGTAATCTGGCTGGTTTCACCTGCCGGAACGCCAATGACCTGCCAGCTGTTCAGCGCTTCGGCATCAGCCGCGCCGAGGAACGCGCTGTCAGCGTAGCGCCAGTCCTCGTCTCTGGTGGTGGGAAGGGTGTTTGCCTCGGTCACGCTGCGACTGCCTCATACCCTTCTTCTTCCAGCTGCAACGCCAGTTCCGGCCCGCCTGTTTTGACGATCCGGCCAGCGGCCAGCACATGGACGAAGTCCGGTTTCACATAGTCCAGCAGACGCTGGTAATGGGTGATCAGCAACACGGCTTTCTCAGGCTTGCGCATGATCGTGTTGATACCGTCACCCACAATGCGCAGCGCATCGATATCAAGCCCGCTGTCTGTTTCATCCAGCACGGCAAATGCCGGGTCGAGAATGCCCATTTGGACCATTTCGGCGCGCTTCTTCTCGCCGCCGGAAAAGCCGACATTGACCTGCCGCTTGAGCATTTCCATGTCCATTTTCAGCAAGGCGGCCTTTTCCTTGGCCAGCTTTAGAAACTCGCCGCCCGATAGCGGGGCTTCGCCGCGCGCACCGCGCTGGGCATTCAATGCTTCGCGCAGGAACTGCACATTGGAAACACCTGGAATTTCCACCGGATACTGGAAACCGAGAAACAGGCCCAGCGCAGCACGTTCATGCGTTTCAAGATCGAGCAGATCCTTGCCCATGAACTGCGCGCTGCCGCCGGTAACTTCATAGCCGGGACGGCCACCAAGCACATAGGCCAGGGTCGATTTGCCAGCGCCATTCGGGCCCATGATGGCATGGATTTCGCCCGCGCCGATGGACAGGCTCAGACCCTTAAGAATGGGCTTGCCAGCCACTTCTGCGCAAAGATTGTCGATAGTAAGCATGAACGTCTCTCAATATCCCGAAGTATAGGGCGATGCGTCATCATCCGCGAAACTCGCGGCTTCAGGCGCCCTGCGTTTGGGCTTTTCAAAGGGGGTGTTGAGCATTTCCAGGATGGCTGCACAGGTCGCTTCGATATCATCGAGCACCTGCTGCGAGGTGAAGCGCAGCACGCGCACACCCACTTCGACCAGCTTGCGGTCGCTCAGCGCCTCGACCGAAGGATCGATATCCGCATCGTCGATTTCCACCACCAGCCAGCGGGCCGGACAGGCAAAATCGACAATGGACGAGCCGACAATGAACTGCCGCTTGAACTTGAAACCACCCAGTCTCTGGTTGGCCAGCTGTTTCCACAAGAGCTTTTCGGCTTCGCTGGGGTTGCGGCGGCGGTCGCGGGCCATTTCATGAAGCCGGTCGAGCCGCTTGCCCTTGACGCCCCAATTGTCACGCGGGTCTGCGCCGCCTTCCTTTGGTTCGGTGCGAATGGAGAGGGTCTTTTTCATCCGACTGATCCTTCAAGCGAAATGGCCAGCAGCTTTTGCGCTTCCACCGCGAATTCCATGGGCAATTGTTTCATCACTTCCTTGGCAAAGCCGTTGACGATCAGCGCCACCGCTTCTTCCTGACCCAGCCCGCGCTGCATGGCGTAAAACAGCTGGTCGTCGGAAATCTTGCTGGTGGTCGCTTCGTGCTCGATCTGGGCGCTGGGGTTTTTCACTTCGATATAGGGCACCGTATGCGCGCCGCAGGTATCGCCCAGCAGCAGGCTGTCGCATTGGGTGAAATTGCGCACATTGTCGGCATTGGCCGCCACGCGCACCAGCCCGCGATAGGTGTTGTTCGATTTACCAGCCGAAATGCCCTTGGAAATGATCGTACTGCGGCTGCCCTTGCCGTTGTGGATCATCTTGGTGCCGGTGTCGGCCTGCTGGTAATTATTGGTGACGGCGACAGAGTAGAACTCGCCCACGCTGTCTTCGCCGTTCAGCACGCAGGACGGATATTTCCACGTCACTGCGCTGCCGGTTTCCACCTGCGTCCAGCTGATCTTGGACCGTGCGCCCTGGCACAGCCCGCGCTTGGTGACGAAATTATAGATCCCGCCCTTGCCTTCAGCATCGCCGGGATACCAGTTCTGCACCGTCGAATATTTGATTTCCGCATCGTCCAGCGCAACCAGTTCCACCACGGCTGCGTGCAACTGGTTTTCATCGCGCATCGGCGCGGTGCAGCCTTCCAGATAGGAAACGTAGCTGCCTTTTTCGGCAATGATGAGCGTGCGTTCGAACTGGCCGGTATTTTCCGCATTGATGCGGAAATAGGTGCTGAGCTCCATCGGGCAGCGCACGCCTTCGGGGATGTAAACGAATGTCCCGTCGGAAAAGACCGCGCAGTTCAATGTCGCAAAGAAATTGTCCCTCGTGGGCACGACCTTGCCCAGCCATTTTTTCACCAGGTCCGGATATTCGCGGATCGCCTCGCTGATGGACAGGAAGATGACGCCAGCGCGCTTCAGTTCCTCGCGGAAGGTGGTCGCCACAGAAACGCTGTCGAACACCGCATCGACCGCGATTTTGCGTGCGCCTTCCACCCCTGCCAGCACTTCCTGCTCGGCAATGGGAATGCCCAGTTTTTCATAAACCCGCAGGATTTCAGGATCGACTTCATCGAGGCTACCGATCGTCTCTTTCTTCTTCGGCTCTGCGTAATAATACGCGTCCTGATAATCGATCGGCGGGATGTTGAGCTTGGCCCAGTCGGGTGCTTCCATGGTCTGCCACAGGCGAAATGCCTTCAGCCGCCAGTCCAGCATCCATTCGGGCTCGTTCTTCTTGGCCGAAATGAAACGAACAGTGTCTTCGTTGAGGCCCTTGGGCGCGAATTCCTGCTCGATATCCGACGAAAAGCCGAATTCGTAGGTTTCAAGACGCTTGGCCGCATCGCGTGCAGCCTTATCCTGAATCTCGCCATCCTTCAGCCTGGTCTGGTCATTCATGCTATTTCTCGATCGGTTTTGTTCTTCAGGGCGAGGTCGGCCCCTTGCGCCAGCCGCGTCAGCGGTACGCCCGCCAGCGCGCCGCGCATTGCTTCATTCACCACTGCCCAGTGCGGGCGCACGGAACAGCTGTGTTCCAGCGCGCAATCATGTTTGCCATGCGGCGCACAGGATGTGAGCGCGATGGGGCCTTCCACCGCCTCGACAATGTCAGCCAGCGTGATCGCCGCAGCCGGACGCGCCAGTTGCAAGCCGCCGCCTGCGCCGCGCACGGAACGCAGCAGACCGCCGCGCGTCAGCAGGCTGACCAGTTTTTGCACTGTGGGTGCCGGAAGACCGGTTTCTGTCGCCAGTTCTGCGGCCGAAACGCGCACGCCGCCGCAATGGCGCGCAGCGGCGCTCATCGTGACAACAGCATAATCGGCCATGCTCGAAAGGCGCAAAATCGGCTCCTGTTCAGGTGGTGCAGCCTTAATCAGACTGATTCGTTCCGATTTCACCTAAGAGGCCGAATCGCCGGTTTCAACGCAAAACCCCTTGTTGCGAGTCGTTAGCAGCGATGCCGCAAGCCCGTCAGTCGGCCCTTCGGCGCCCTATTCCTCGAGAGCGTCCCTTGCCGGTGGGCGTTCGCTGCCAAATGGTTCGACTATGCCATAGCCATCGGGGGCAAGCGTATCGGTGCCAACTGTCCGGTCCACGTTCTTCAGCCGCTTGGGCGTCCGGCCGGTATAAAAGTGGATGTCGCGGATCATATGCGCCTGATCGTAAAAGGCATCCTGCACTTCCCGCTGCATCTGGGCGGGCAGTTCGGGCAGCGACAGCAAGGTGGCTGCGCGGATGGCGCGATACCGCTTCAGCAGGCGCGACGGTGGCTGGCCGAAATAGCGCTTGGTAAGGCGCTGCACCTGCCTCGGCGAAAGGGGCAGCGATGCATTCAACTGTTCCACAGGCGGGTTGAAATCGCTGTTGAGCCATTCGACCACGCGCGCAATCACCGCTTCATGGTCAGGCTCGATCGGGGTGATCCCGGCACGTACAATTTCCGCCAGCTGCGCGCAGGCACCTGCTGCGTCGATATCTCCCGCGCTCACCGCATGGCTGAGATCGAATACCCGCCGCGCCAGGTCATGCGGCAGCACCTTGTCAGCAGGCAGCACCCTGTTTGCGCAGCGATCGACCGGGATGCCGCCCAGCGCTGCCCAGCCAAGTGAATTCAACGACACGCCGATGGCAATGGCGGGGCCGTGCATCTTGAACGGCACGGCCTGCTGCAGCGGAGTGGTAAAAAAGGCCGCGCAGGAATGTGCCATTCTCCCGTCTGGAAACGACATTTCCGCCTTGCCCTTGGGCATGAGGAAGAACTGTGCCGAATAGGCAGGTAGAATGTCCTCCAGCACGTCCTCGTCCGTGCGAAAAATGAAGAGCGTGTTGATATAAGGCGCAAGGTCTGGCGCGAACCCGACAAACTCGAATGTAAAGCGACCGTCTGCTTCCATCTTGTTATCCCCGGCGCATGACCCTGCGCACTATTTTATCCCGCTGCGTTATCATCACCTGATTCTGCGGCAATCCATGCGTCGACATTTTCTTCCATGATAGAAAGCGGGACCGGCCCCGTTTTCAGAATTACATCGTGGAAGGCGCGAATGTCGAATTTTTCTCCCAGCCTGTTCTTCGCCCGTGACCGCAATTCCATGATCTTGAGCTTGCCGATCATATAGGCCGTCGCCTGGCCGGGATAGACGATATAGCGTTCGATGGCCTTGCGGATATCGCCTTCGGGGTTGGGCGTGTTGACAGTCAGATACTGGATCGCCTTTTCACGGCTCCACCGCTTGTCATGAATGCCGGTATCAACCACCAATCGGCAGGCGCGCCACAGTTCCATGCCCAGCCGGCCAAAGTCGGAATAGGGGTCCTTGTAGAAGCCCATGTCTTTGCCCAGTTCTTCGGAATAGAGCCCCCAGCCTTCGGAATAGGCAGTTACGCCGCCAAACCTGCGGAACGGCGGGACATCGCCCAGGGCTGTCTGGATGGAACGCTGCAGATGATGGCCGGGCAGCCCTTCATGATAGGCCAGCGCTTCCAGTTCGTTCTTCGACATATCGTTGAGATTATAGAGGTTTACGTAATAAGTGCCGGGCCGCGAACCATCGGGCGCGGGGCTTTGGTAGAACGCCTTGCCCGCGCTCTTTTCGCGGAAGGCTTCCACCGGCTTTACCTGTAACGGATCAGCCGGAAGCGTGGCGAAGAATTCAGGCAGCTTTGCCTCCATGGCAGAAAGCTTGCCATCGACATCCGCCAGATATGCCTCGCGCGTGTCGTAGAAGAATTCCTTGCCGTCACGCGTGTGCTTGAAGAAATCCTGCAGGCTGCCGGTAAAACCGACCTGCCGCATGATCCGTTCCATCTCGCCATGAATGCGAGCCACTTCGCGCAGGCCGATATTGTGAATTTCGTCCGCCGTCAGATCGGTGGTCGTATAATTGGCCAGCAGCGTCTTGTAATAGGCGCCGCCTTCGGGGAAGCGCCAGATGCCGTCGGCGGTTCCGGCGACGGCCTGCTGCCGCTTCATTTCTTCGAGCAAGCGGACATAGGCGGGCCGTGCACCCTCGTTCCATGCCTCCAGCGAACCTTCCTTCAGGCCGTCCCTGCCTTCGTCGGGCAGGTCGATCTTGTCCACCTTGGCCGCGAAATCCATGAGAATGGCGTTATTGTCGCCAGCGTTCAGCAGGTTTTCGATATCGGAAATGACATAGTCATACACCCAGCGCGGCGGCATAACGCCTGCTTCGGCGCGGGTCCGCGATGTCTCGGTCAAAGTGTCCAGCGCCTGGCCGAGCGTGGCAATGCGCACCACATAGGCAACCGCCTGTTCAAGATCCTTCACCGAATGAATGTTGATGAGGAAGGCGGGCAGGCCCGACTGTGCGCCATTCATCTGGTCAAATTCATAGCCATAGTCGCGGTATGGGAAACTGGCCGCGCTGCGCTTGGCCATCGCATCGAACAGTCGATAGGACAGGGCATCTTCATCAGACAGGTCGTCGAGGACGAAATCTTCGTGCATCTTTGTGGCAGTTGCCTGCAGCAGGTTCTGGCTGGCCACCGCGCGCGCATCGGAAAAATCGCCCCACCGCGCATAATCCCCGTCACGAATGCCGCGATAGGCCTTGGATTGCGGAGAAAGTGCCAGCTGCGCTGCATCATAATCGGCAAACAGCTTGGCCAGCTGTTCGCTCTGGGCGGCGCTGGGGGCAGGCGCTTGTTCAACTGCGGGGTTTGAATTGGCACTGGCGATTTCGGCCGTTTGCGGCGCACAGGCGCTGATCGCCAACGCCAGAAATGCAGCCCCGACAAGCTTGGAAGCACGGATTTTCATTATTCTCTCCACCCTATTGGTTGTGACCAACTAGTCTGAAAATAAACGGTTTGGCTAGATCAGGGCTGAAATACCTTTACCCGATTGCGTGATTCGGCGCGCAGCCCGGATTACGGGCCACATCGTCCAACCAGCTGGCAAAATGCCGCCGCCACGCTAGGTTCCTGAATTCAGACAAAAAAGGAGCGGCCCTTCTTGAAGGAACCGCTCCTAAAGTCGAGGAACTCGTCACATCGCTGCATCGAGCCCTTCGGGTCGCAGGAGTGTTCTACACTGATTCGGCTGGAATATTATTGTATGTAAACGACAAGATTGCTGGTGCATCGTTTCACTGTGGCAAAAATATCTTGTCCGTAGTTACACATCTGCGGCTTCTTCCAGTCGACAGGAACAGGCCGTTTGGGCATAGCGCCGCATCATGCTGTTCTCCATTCTTCGCCCTGCGCTGTTCACCCTCGACCCGGAAACGGCCCACCGGCTGACAATTGCCGGTTTGAAGAAAAGCCCGCTGAAATCTCCGCCCGCTGCCGGTCCGCTGGCTGTCGATGTGGCGGGCATTGCCTTTCCCAATCCGCTGGGCATGGCAGCCGGCTTCGACAAGGATGGCGAAGTGCCCGACGCCTTGCTCGGCCTTGGCTTCGGCTTTGCAGAGGTCGGTTCGATCACTCCCTTGCCGCAGGCAGGCAATCCCAAACCCCGCATTTTCCGGCTGATCGAAGACAGGGCGGTGATCAACCGCATGGGTTTCAACAATGGCGGCGGGGAAGCGGCGGAAGTCCGGCTGAAACGGCGGCTTTCGGGCCACGGCGGCATTGTCGGCATCAATATTGGCGCAAACAAGGATTCAGCTGACAGGATCGATGATTATGCCCGGATGACCCGCCTGATGGCTCCGCTGGCGACTTATCTTGCGGTGAATATCTCCAGCCCCAACACGCCGGGCCTGCGCGCGTTGCAGGATGAAGGGGCGCTGGTCGCGCTGCTGGACGCGGTGATGGAAGCGCGGGGCGAAAACCCTGCGCCGGTGTTCCTGAAAGTGGCGCCCGACCTCGAACCTGCCGACATTGATGCCATTGCCCGCATCGCGCTGGACAAAAAGCTGGGCGCGCTCATCGTATCCAACACCACCATTTCGCGCCCGCCGCTCAAATCCAGCCACCGTGACGAGGCGGGCGGCCTTTCGGGCGCGCCATTGCGCGATCTTGCCCAGCAGCGGATGCGCGATTTCCGCAAGGCCACGGGCGGCCAGATCCCGCTGGTGGGCGTGGGCGGCATTGCCTCTGCCGAAGATGCATGGGCGCGCATTCGTGCAGGTGCCAGCCTGGTGCAGCTGTACAGCGCCATGATTTACGAGGGGCCGGGCCTTGCGAAGCGCATAATCCGTGGAATTGAACGCCTGATGCGCCGCGACGGGTTTTCCTCCATTGCCGAGGCGGTCGGGAGCGAATAGCAGTGGGCGCATGATTTCGCGCCTGACACGCTTCGCCCCGCTCCTTGCAACCAGCCTGCTGTTATCTGCATGCGCTGCCACCGGGCAGATGGCACCGCCTGCGGCAAGCAGTGCGCCGCCCGTTGCAACGCAGGCAGAAGGACCGGGACTGGTAAGCGCGGCAGACCCGCGCGCCGCCGAAGCAGGTGCAGCCATGCTGCGGCAGGGCGGCACATCAACCGATGCCGCAATTGCCACCATGCTGGCGCTTACCGTGGTCGAACCGCAAAGTTCCGGCATTGGCGGCGGCGGTTTCTTCGTGCGCGGCACAGCTGGCGGCGATGTCATTACCATCGATGGCCGCGAAACGGCACCGGCTGCAGCCGGGCCGGACTGGTTCCTTGCCCCTGATGGCACGGCGCAAACCTATGGTCAGGTGGTGCTGACAGGCCTCAGCGCAGGCGTGCCGGGCAACCTGCGGCTGGCGGAAATGGCCCACCGCAAATACGGCAGGCTTGAATGGGCCAACCTGTTTGCGCCTGCAATCCACCTTGCAGAAAACGGCTATGCAATTTCGCCCCGGTTCAACGAGTTTCTCGTACGATACAAGGCACGCGCAGCTGCCAGCGCCGAGGGGCGCGCATTGTTCTATACAGAGTCAGGCGATGCAAAGCCGGTCGGCACCATCGTGCGCAACCCTGCCCTTGCCGCCACGCTGAAGCGCCTTGCCGCCAACGGTCCAGACAGTTTCTACAAGGGTGAAGCGGCGGAAGAAATCGTCGCCCGCATCCGCGAGGCAACGCCACGCGATGAAGCCATGGCAGCGCAGGATCTTGCCGATTACGAGGCAAAATCGCGCGATTCTGTATGCGGGGAATATCGCGCCTACCGGATTTGCGGCATGGGCCCGCCATCTTCGGGCGCGACCACCGTGCTCGGCATATTGAAACAGCTGGAACCCTTCGATCTTCACGCGCTTGGCCCTGCATCGCCGGTCAGCTGGCACCTGTTCGCAGAATCGCAGCGCCTCACCTATGCCGACCGCGAACGCTATCTGGCTGACCCTGATTTCATCAATGTGCCGGTCCAGTGGCTGCTCCAGCCCGATTATCTCGCAGGCCGCGCCAAACTGATTTCCGCCAGCACCACCATGGAAAAGGTGGAAGCAGGCGTTGCGCCATCTCTTGCCCTTGCTCCGCCTGATGGCGACGAACCGCAGGAATATGGCACATCGCATTTTGTCGCGCTGGATAGTGACGGCAATGCGGTCAGCTATACATCCACCATCGAAGGTGCGTTCGGCTCTGGCCTGATGGTAGGCGGATTTTACCTCAATAACGAACTCACTGATTTCAGCCTCTCTCCCGTTGTTAATGGGCAGCTGGTGGCGAACCGGGTGGACAGCGGCAAGCGGCCGCGCAGTTCCATGGCGCCCACCGTGGTCTATGGGCCGGATGGGCAGATGGTCTATATTCTGGGTGCAGCGGGCGGCGGCACCATTCCTGTCCAGGTGGCCAAGACCCTTATCGGGCTGATCGATTTCAGGCTGCCGCTGGCGCAAGCGCTGGCATTGCCGCAGCTGTATTCACCGGGTGATGCCGTTGTGATCGAACAGGGGTCGGCGCTGGAAAGCATGGCTGCGGCGCTGACCGCGCTTGGCCACAAGCAGGTGCTGGCCCGCGAACTGCCGCTGAAGCTGAACGCCGCAGAGCGGACTGCAACAGGATGGGTGGGCGCTGCCGATCCGCGCAGCGAAGGCGCTTCGATCACGCAATGAGACGACTTGCCGCTACGGATGTGGCAGCCTAGATGAAACCAGAGCCGTAAAAACGGCGTGTAATAGCGGTTGCAGGAGCGGATATTGCAGCTTTCCGATTTTGAATCGGCGAATAATCTCGTCGAACTATTTCTGTCTCGTGCGCAAGAACGGGGCGACAGCCCTTTTCTCGGCGCAAAGCTGGATGGCAGCTGGCAGACGATAAGCTGGCGCGAAGCGGCAGACCAGGTCTGCATATTGGCCGAAAACCTGCGCGCACTGGGGCTGGAAGATGGCGACCGGGTTGCGCTGGTTTCTGAAAACCGCCCCGAATGGTGCATTGCCGATCTGGCGATTATGGCCGCGGGCTGCGTTTCCGTGCCAACCTACATCACCAATACCGAGCGCGATCACCAGCACATCCTCGATAATTCGGGTGCGCGCGCAGTGATCGTTTCCAGCGTCAAACTGTCACAGCCGCTGATACCGGCCATGATGCGGTCAGGCGTTCCTGAACATGTCATCGCAATTGACGGTATTGCCCAATATCAGTCGGGCGGGCTGACCTGCCACAAATGGTCCACCATGATGGCAGGCGACGCGGCAGCAGCGCGCGCTGCTGTTGCTGGCCGGATCGCCGGCATTGGCCGGTCCGATACAGCCTGCATCATCTACACCAGTGGCACGGGCGGCGCGCCGCGCGGCGTGATGCAGCACCATGGTTCCATCTTGTGCAATGTCGCAGGCGCAGCGGAAATCCTGGCAGAAGATTTTGGCTGGGATGACGAACGTTTTCTCAGCTTCCTCCCCCTCAGCCACGCCTATGAACATTCCGGCGGGCAATATTTGCCGATCGGCATGGGCGCGGAAATCTATTACTCCGAAGGGCTGGAAAAACTGGCCAGCAACATCGAGGAAGTCCGGCCAACCATCATGGTGGTGGTGCCGCGCCTGTTCGAAGTGTTGCGCACCCGCATCATGAAGCAGGTGGCGAAGCAGGGCAAAGTGGCCAATTACATGATGGACCGCGCCCTTTCGATTGGCGAATTCAAGGCAGGCGGGCGGATGCGCCTGCGAGACCGGCCAATGGATTTCATCATCGACAAGGCCCTGCGTCCCAAGATCCGCCAACGATTTGGCGGACGGATGAAGGCGATGGTTTCCGGCGGCGCGCCGCTGAACCCCGAAGTCGGCATTTTCTTTGAATCAATGGGTCTGACCATGCTGCAAGGCTATGGCCAGACCGAAGCAGGCCCCGTTATCAGCTGCAACCGGCCATCTGCCGGCATCGCCATGGAAACGGTTGGCCCCCCGATGCGCGGCGTGGAAATCAGGATTGCCGAAGACGGCGAAATCCTCTGCCGCGGCGAGTTGGTGATGCACGGATACTGGCAGAACCGGGCTGAAACCGCCCGCGCCTTGCAGGATGGATGGCTGCACACTGGCGACATCGGCCATATCGACGAACGCGGACGCATCGTCATTACCGATCGCAAGAAAGACATGATCGTGAATGACAAGGGCGACAATGTTGCCCCGCAAAAGATTGAAGGGATGCTGACCCTGCAGCCCGAAATCGCGCAGGCAATGGTGTCGGGTGACAAGCGCCCATACGTCGTCGGCCTGATCGTTCCCGATGCAGAATGGCAGGTGGAATGGTGCCGGGCGCAGGGCAAGAAATTCGACTGCCAGCAATTGCAGGAACTCCCCGAATTCCGTAGCGCCATCCGTGCCGCGGTTGACCGGGTGAACAAGGAACTGTCGGTTGTCGAGAAAGTCCGCCAGTTCGCCTTTGCGGACGAACCGTTCTCCATCGAGAACGAAGAAATGACGCCCAGCCTCAAAATCCGCCGCCACAAGATCAAGGAACGCTATGGCGACCGGCTGGATGCACTCTATCGCAGCTAATTCGGGCTGCTGGTTTGCACCGCTAGATCGTGCTGCGCGCCTCGAGATGCCGGGAAAATCTGGTCAATTCATGCATCAGCCGTTCTGATGCGCGTTTCAGGCTGACCAGCTGTTCGAACAGTTCAAACGGAGTAAATGTTTGCCGCGCGCATGGCTGACGCGTGCCGCCATGAAACAGGCTTATCTCGATTGTCAGATTACGGCCTTCGCGGCCGAAGCTGCCTTCGATGACCATTGGCCGCATGGCGGACATGTCCTGCCACGCGCCCAAGGCGGCCATCAGGCGGGTTGTGCCGCCCCCTTCAACCTGCTCGGTAATGAATTGGCGCAAGGCATTCAGGCGATTTTGCGCGCACGGGTCGAATGCGTCGGCAGGCAGGTCCAGACCTGCTTTTGCGACCAGCCCAAGGCAGCGGGCAATTGCCGCATCGGCGCTGGAATATGCGCCCATCATGGCCCCGCGCCAGATGGTGCCCAGAACAAGAATGTCGCCTTGCTGCTCGATCCCGAACGCATGGCCTGGCGTGGCAATTGTCATGCCGCCTGTTGTGGGGCGGCCATGTTAAATTTGCGTCTACACGCGATGCGAAATCCTGCTCAGGCTGCTACTTCTTCCACCCAGTCTGGATAGAAGGCTGGCTGGCGGTCGGACCAGCCTGGCGCGGTGGCGGCAGCTTCGCTCAGGGATTTGAGCAAGTCGCGGCGGCGTTCGGGCCTGATTTGCGGCAGGGCGGCAGCCGCGCAGAATGCGCTGGGCAGCCACGGGCGCACATCGGCACCCAGAAGCCGTTCGTACAAGAAGCGATAGGCGGAAAAGCTGGTCAGCCGTTCCTGCGCCAGATCAAACGCGGTCACGCGCATCAGCTTGCCCATATAAGGGTCCAGATCGTCGAAGCCGGTTTCGCTCGGCATATGGCTGCGAAGCGATTTCAGATCCTGGTAGATGACATACTGGCTGCGGATGGAGGAATTTTCCGCCGCATCGCGCGCCCATAGTTTGAATGCATCATGCCGGCCCAGCCCGATATCGAGACTGCGTTTGATATAACGCTGCTCGCAAGCATCAAAGCTGGCAAATTCCCGCATCTCGGCAATGGTCATCGAAGCAGTGCTGGTGGTCGACATAATCTATTGTCCCCTGTTGCAAGGGGAATGTCGCCGAAGATGGTTAACGTCTGGTAACCAAGATCGTTTTAAATCAATCCAGCCAGCGGGCTGCTGGGGTCGGCATATTTGCGCGTGGCCATCCGGCCGGACAAATAGGCATGGCGGCCAGCCTGTACGGCCAGCTTCATTGCCAGCGCCATGCGGACAGGGTCCTTGGCCTCGGCAATGGCGGTGTTCATCAGCACGCCGTCGCAGCCCAGTTCCATCGCCACGGCTGCATCAGACGCGGTGCCGACACCTGCATCCACCAGCACGGGGACGCTGGCACCTTCCACGATCAGGCGAATCATCACCCTGTTCTGGATGCCGAGGCCGGAACCGATTGGCGCGCCCAGTGGCATGATCGCAACCGCGCCCACATCTTCCAACTGCTTCGCTGCAATCGGATCATCCGCGCAATAGACCATCGGCAGGAAGCCTTCCTTGGCCAGCACTTCGGTGGCGCGCAGGGTTTCGCGCATATCGGGATAGAGGGTGCGCGCTTCGCCCAGCACTTCCAGCTTCACCAAGTCCCAGCCGCCAGCCTCGCGCGCAAGGCGCAGCGTGCGAATGGCGTCTTCTGCGGTAAAGCAGCCAGCCGTATTGGGCAGATATGTGGTTTTCTTGGGGTCGATATAATCGGTCAGCATCGGTGCCTTGGGGTCAGAAACATTGACCCGGCGCACAGCCACGGTGACGATTTCAGCGCCGCTGGCTTCCAGTGCCGCAGCGTTCTGCGCGAAATCCTTGTATTTTCCGGTGCCGACAATCAGCCGCGAATTGAACTTGCGGCCCGCCACTTCCCAGCTGTCATCAGCAATGCCCGAATGGTCACCGCCGCCCACAAAATGCACGATTTCAAGTGCATCGCCATCTGACAAGGCCACTTCACCAAGCGTGGATCGCGGAACGATATCGCCATTGCGTTCCACTGCGACCTTGGCTGGATCAAGTTCCAGCTCGCGCACGAGCGCGGCAATGGTGGAGGCCTGGGTGCGGCGGGTTTCGCCGTTGACGGTAAGGGTAAGGTGGGAGCTCATGTCCCGCCAGATAGCGTTCAATGCGCGTGGCGCAAGTTGAGTATGTGCCCCAGCGTCACCAGCGCGACGCCAATTATGGTAAGAACAGCCTCTTCCACGCCGTGGGGAACAGCCAGTGCGCCGCCCATGAACGTAAGACCGGTCATCGCCACCACGAAGGGCGCTGCCCGCCGGTGGCGCAATGCGCCCCAGCCAATTGCCACAGCTGCAATCAGCAATGCCAGCACCAGGCCGACACGGTGAATTTCCGGGGCGAGCAGGAATTGTCCGCCAGCGCCAAGGGCCGAAACGAGCAGGATGCTGGCAAGGCAATGCACGGCACAAAGGCCGGAAAGAAGCATACCCGCACGATCAAGCCGGGCGCGAATCGAGAGAAGTCCCTGGCGCATCTGAAGCCCCATGTATGTGACGTTGTATCATTGCGCAAGGGCGCAACAAAAGATTTGCGTGCCGATTGGACAGGTTGCCGCATACCGGCGGTAAGGCGCGTTAGCTTATTGCACTTGCGCTTTTTAAGGCTGCATCGCAGTAGGGGCGCATGGTCGCACCAACCGGTAATCAGGATCAGATCACAGGCACCCGGTACGCCGGTGCACGCCCGCTTCTTCTGGCGCGGTGGCTCTGGTTCGTCGCATCGCTCGTGTTCATCATGGTGGTGGTGGGGGGAATCACCCGTCTTACCGAATCGGGTCTTTCGATTACCGAGTGGAAACCCGTGACAGGCGCCCTGCCCCCGCTGACCGAAGCGCAATGGCAGGCGCAGTTCGACGCTTACAAGCAGATCCCCGAATATACGCAGGTCAACGGGCCAGCAGGCATGGTGCTGGCCGATTACAAATTCATCTTCTTCTGGGAATGGTTCCACCGCCTGCTCGGGCGAATCATCGGCATGGCGTTCGCCCTGCCGCTAGCTTGGTTCTGGATCAGGGGGCAAATACCCCAGGGGTATAAATTGCGGCTAGTGGCGCTGCTCGCGCTGGGCGGGCTGCAGGGTGCCTTCGGCTGGTTCATGGTCCGCTCCGGCCTGTCCGGCCAGATGACCGACGTTAGCCACTTCTGGCTGTCGATCCATCTTCTGACAGCCCTGTTCACCCTGTCAGCGCTGGTCTGGACCGCGCTTGATCTCAAACGTCTTGGCACTCTTGGTTCGGCGCGGCCTGCACGGCTTACCGGCGTTGCCGTGCTGGCAGGGTCAATCCTGTTCATCCAGCTGTTGCTGGGCGCGTGGGTGGCCGGGCTCAATGCGGGCCTTGCCTCGGACAGCTGGCCGTTGATGCAAGGCCGCCTCGTGCCTGATTACGATGGGTCGCACGGTTTCTTCTATGCCGCCACGCATGACCCGTTCCTCATCCACTTCCTCCATCGTTGGTGGGCTTGGGTGGCCGTGGCCGCACTTATCTACATGGCGCGCAAGGTGAAGCCGTTTGAACGGCGTGCATCCATTGCCATCCACAGCGCATTCGGCATCCAGATATTGCTCGGCATTGCCACTGTACTTTCCGGCGTCGCCTTGTGGCTTGGTGTTGCGCATCAGGCAGTGGGCGCGCTGCTGGTCGCGGCAACGGCATGGGGCGCACACGTGCTGGGCCGGCGCAGATGACCGTTCCGCTCAGCAGAAGGCAGTCGATGGGCTGGCTGGCTGGGGCTGCCCTTGTTCCGCTGCTTGCTGGCAACCGTTCCGCATCGGCGCAGATTGCAGGTGGCAGGTTCAACCCGCCTGCCGGACCCATGCGCCTTACGCGCCAATTGTCGCGCCAATTGGCCGATGGCGCGCAGATTGTCATCGAACGCACATGGGAAGTGCAATTCAGAAACCAGGCAGCGGGATATTCACTGGATGGCAGGCAAGTGGCGGTGGAGGTTTCCGCACCGCACAGCCTCGAGATGCTGGCCCGCATAGAACGGGACCGGACAGAAAGCGGCCTGTTCCCCATCGAACTGGATCGCAATGGCTTGATCAGCGCCGATGCAGAGACCGGCAGCCTTGCCCCCATCGATCAGGCCGTATCGCAGGCACGCAAGCGCATCGAAGCTTCGGGCCTGTCCACAAAGGCGGCGGCTGATGCGCGCCAGTTCCTTGCCTATCTCCAGAAATCAGCAGCCGACCTATCCAGCCAGATGCCGGGCGACCTGTTTCATCCGGTAAGGCCAAATTGGCAGGAAAACCGCACAATCAGGCTTCCCCACGGGCAGACGGGCAGCGTTTCTGTCAGTTTTACCGCCATCACCAACCCGGAAGCGGGCCTGATGGAACGGGCGCAGCGGATTATCGTCACCGAAATAGGCGAAGCCAGCCGCACATCACGCGAGAACTGGAAACTACTTCCAGCCTGATATTCTGGCGGGCAATCCGTGTGGCGGTATTATTTTACCTCCACCAAGATGCGCGGATTCGCTTGACTTCGGGACGATAAACTAACAAATCGCGCGCTCTTTGCGGAACCCATTTCGGGGATTCGCGAAAAACTATCCGGCCCTGTCACGATGGGGCCTGCAATTTTTCAGGAATGGAACCAAGCCATGAAGGCGCTCACCAAGAGCACCCGGTCGATCAAACCGGCCGAGGTTGAAAAGAACTGGCATCTGATCGATGCAGAAGGTCTGGTCGTTGGCCGCCTCGCCACGATCGTAGCCAACCTGCTGCGCGGCAAGCACAAGCCAAGCTTCACCCCGCACGTAGATTGCGGCGATCATGTCATCATCATCAATGCCGACAAGGTGAAGTTCACCGGCAACAAGATGACCGGCAAGACCTATTACAAGCACACCGGCCACCCCGGCGGCATCAAGGAAACGACTCCGGCGAAGGTGCTGGAAGGCCGTTTCCCCGAACGCGTCATGGAAAAGGCTGTGCAGCGCATGATCCCGCGCGGCCCGCTTGGCCGTGCGCAGATGAAGGCACTCCACCTCTATAACGGCACCGAACATCCGCATGACGGGCAGCAGCCCACCGTGCTCGACGTTGCATCGCTGAACCGCAAGAACAAGGCTGCTTCGTAATGGCTGACGAAAACAACACCGTCTCCGATCTCGCAGATCTGAAGACCATCGCCGGCGACACTCCCGATGCGGATGCCGCTGCAATTGCAACCGCCCATGTGCCTTCCACGCCGCTGCGCGAGCAGGAACTGGACGCACAGGGCCGCGCCTATGCCACTGGCCGTCGTAAGGACGCCAAGGCACGCGTGTGGATCAAGCCCGGCAAGGGCAAGATCATCGTCAACGGCCGCGACCAGGAAGTGTATTTTGCACGTCCTACCCTGCGTCTGGTGATCAACCAGCCGTTCGGCATTGCTGATCGCGTTGAACAGTATGACGTTGTCTGCACCGTCAAGGGCGGCGGGCTTTCGGGCCAGGCTGGCGCTGTAAAGCACGGCATTGCCCAGGCACTCGCCAAGTTCGAACCGCAATTGCGTTCGACCATGAAGGTAGCTGGCTTCCTTACCCGCGACAGCCGTGTGGTTGAACGTAAGAAGTATGGCCGTGCCAAGGCACGTCGCAGCTTCCAGTTCTCGAAGCGCTAAGCCTTACAGGCATACGCCAGAAATTGGGGCGGTCCGGCAACGGGCCGCCCTTTTCGTTGAGGCTTCCGGTCAAACAGGCCGATTAAACTGGCGGATCGGTCCGCGGCACCTGGTTCACAGGGGCCACCGGTTCGCCCGCAGTGCGCGGCGGGGTCGCGTCTTCAGGCACTTCGTCGATCATCATGTCTTCGCTGGCGACATGCTGCAAATTGCGCACTTCCACCCGCACATCGCCGCCCACGATGGTCAGTTCATTGAAACTGGGCGGCGTTGACCGGATGCGCTGCGACAATGTGCCCGCACCAATCATGCGGACCATGCCGTGTTCCGTTTCCTGCATGATGTCGAAAGCATCATGCACATGGCCGGTCAGCACTGCGGCGACATTGCGCTTGGCCAGTTCTGCCAGTGCGCGCGTTCCGCCGCGTGTCAGTGCGGTGCCATGCGTGCCCACTTCCACCAGCGGATGATGCGCGGCAATCAGCACTTGTCTGCCTGGCGGAAGGGAATCGATGGCATGCAGCGTTTTTGCCAATGCGGCATCTGTGACCCAACCCTTCGACCAGTTAAGCCGCCACTGCGCGCGAGCTGTTGTCTTCAGCGGAACCACAGCCAGACCCGGCAGGTCCAGTTCGCGCTCCACCATTTCTTCCATACCTTCGAACCGCTTGTATGGCGTGACGAACCGTTCGATCGGATTGAAATAGGGAAGATCGTGATTGCCCACTTCCACCGTAACCGGCGCTTCCAGCGAACATATCCATTCGCGCGCAGCGGCAAATTCACGGTGGCGGGCGCGCATTGTAAGATCGCCCGTAATCATCACCGCATCGGGTTTGCGTTCGGCAACTTCGGCAGCCACCCAGTCCAGCGCGCGGTTATCCTCCAGCCCGAAATGAATGTCGCTCAGATGAAAAAGTAATGTGCTGTCAGCCATTCCCCGGCCCAAGCAGATCGACTTCCAATGGGGCAAGCGAAAAGATTTCTTCCTGCGCGCCCGTGTGCCTTTCGCCGTCGACCATCAGAGGTATGCCTTCGCCGCCAACAGAGCGCAGCGTGGCTGCATCGGCCACGCCCAGATCATCGTGCGGGCCATCGCGGAAATTGCGTTTCAGTATGGCGATGCCCTGTTCTACGAACTCGGAAAATCCGTCGGGTCCATACCCTTCCATGCGCATGGTTTGCTCCTCCACTATGAGGCGAAGGCCGCCATACCCGTCATCCTTGCCCCGTGCAGGACTGGCGAGCGCGACATTGGGGCCGCTTTCGCCAATGCCGCTGGCATCAATGGCGCGCGACAGGGTCTGGGCCACATTATGGTCGCGCATTTCCTCGCGCACATCGGCCCATAGCGCGCCCGGTCCGGCGAGTATTTCGCACAGGGCGATATGGTCCTTGCCGCGCAGGCAATGTTCGCGGCGGCGCACCAGTTCGCCGGCGCAGAAGGACCGGACGATGGCCATCGTGTCGCATTCGGGAAACAGCCGGTGGCACAGCAGGTTCGATGTGCCGCCCGGAAGGGCCAGAACTGCGCCTTCCCAGCCTTCCAGCAGGCCGATGGCGGCATTCAGCGTGCCGTCGCCGCCATGCAGCACGATATGGGTCACACCGCTGCCCCGGACAGTTGCCACGTCGGGCAGATCATCGTCCTTGCAATCCACGGTGCGATGCACAGTGTAACCGCCTTTTCCGAGGGCATCGCTGATGGCTTCCACCATCTCGGGATCATGGCTTCCGCTGGCACTGTTGATGACCAGCCAGGTCTTGGGGTTGGTTTCCATGTAGCCTAAGCGCGGCAATACGGATTCTGGTTCCCGCTCGCCTTCAAATACGGCGCGTCAGGATGAGCCATGCGGCCACGCAATTGAGCGCGGTATAGCCAAGATATGCCCACGCCAGCGACGGCCAGCCATTGGCAGCCAGCAGCAATGCGGCCAGCAGAACGACAAATTCTGTCGCCAGTGTCATCCGCCCGCCCAGCATGTGCACGAACCAGGGCATCTCGCCCAGCAGCGGGTGCCTGCTTTCCAGAACCGCGCGATGAAGCGCGAAATTGCCGATTCCCAGCACGAAGATGATGATCAGCGCCATAGGCCAATCATGCACTGACCTTCGTCGATTGCCAAATACCATTCAACGGCCAAATCGCAGCATCCGTCTGGCGACTACAGCCGTGGTCGGAAGTTTGAGCCCCGCTGTCGATGCAAAGCTGAAGTGGCCCGGCAACAGGCCTATCTCAATAATTGTGAAGGCCGCCCGCCCCCCTTTGAGGAGGTCTCGCAGATGGAGGATAAGATTATGAAACGTGCATTTATTGCTCTTGCCGCCCTTGGCGCAACCGTCACCGCGGCTCCGGCATTTGCCGAGATCGCGGAATCCCAGACGATGCAGGTCGAATATGCCGATCTCAACCTTGCCAGCCCGGCAGGCCAGAAGACACTCGACCAGCGGATCACCAAGGCAGCCCGCCAGGTTTGCGGCATGGACGGTGTTCGCACTGGCACGCGCCTCAACCGCAAGGAAGCAACAGATTGTTTCCGCGCTGCCAAGGCCCAGGCTGAAAAGCAGTTTGCGGCACTTATTGACGATAAGCAGCTCGGCGGTTGACTCACCCCTCAGCCGTCTTGACCCGGGTCGGACCAGTCCCCTGACCCGGGTCAACACATTCCCAGCATCAATCCAGCAAAATGAAAAAGGCCGCCAGTTGGGCGGCCTTTTAATGTGCAGGTCCGGGGCCGGTCAGCGTCCGGCCATGGCCTTTACCTTGGGCAGATAAGTGCGCCCGATGCGCAGCGCCTCGCCATCGTCGAGTTCCACCGACCATACGCCCAACCCATCATGACGCAGCCCGCGGATATGTTCGCGGCGCAGGATGGTGGAGCGGTGAATGCGGATGAATTCCGCCGGATCGAGCCGCTTTTCCAGCCCGGCAATAGTCTGCAGCAGCAGGTAATTACGATCTGCAACGTGCAGCCGAACATAATCGCGTTCAGCATCAATGCGGGAAACCTGCGCGATTTCGATACGCAGCAATTCCGAACGGTGCGGCACCCATAGTTCGCTCAGCCATTCGCTGGCAGCGGCCATCGCTTCGCCGCGCCGGGCCAAGGCACGTTCAATCGCGCGGCCCAGGCGTTCGGGCGCAACTGGCTTCAGCACATAATCGACTGCATCAAGATCGAATGCCTCGACCGCAAAATGGTCATGCGCGGTGACGAAGATGACCGCCGGGCGTTTGTCCATCCTGACGAGCTTGCGGGCCACGGCCAGCCCGTCAACTTCGGGCATGGTCATGTCCAGCAGCATAAGGTCCGGCTCCAGCGCCTCGACCAGCCGCAGCGCACAGGCCCCGTCACTCGCAGTGCCGACCACGGCGAGGTCTTTCAGCTTGGCGCAGATGACCTGCATCCGTTCCACTGCCAGCGGTTCGTCATCGACGATCAATGTGCGCAAGGGTTGGTCAATTACGTCTTCAGCCATGCTTCACCAGAGGTATCCTCAGTTCCGTGAGATAGCCCGAGACGGTCGAGCCGGAAACGACGTTGGCTTCATTGCCGAAGCGCGCTTCCAACCGGTCACGGACATTGGCAAGCCCGATGCCGAAGCCATGCTTGCTATCTGCATTTGCGCCCGGCCCGTCATCGCTGACAGAAACGACCAGCCGCCCATATTCCTCGCGCGCGGCCAGAGTAATCGTGACCGGTTCCTTCGACGGGGCAATCGCATATTTTACCGAATTTTCGATCAGCGGCTGCAGGATCATGCCGGGAATGCGCGCATCTGCCAGCGTTTCGGGCAGGTCGAACACCGGCCGCAGCCGCTCGGGAAAGCGGACCGCTTCAATGTCGAGATAGTGGCGCTGGAGTTCAAATTCGTCCGCCAGTGCCACGTCCGATGTGGGATCGTCTGCCAGGCTGTGACGATAGAAATTGGAAATGGTCTGGATCATGGTTTCGGCACGGTCCGCCTTGCCAGTCATCACGAGAGCCGAAAGCGAATTGAGGGTGTTGAACAGGAAATGCGGATTGACCTGGTAACGCAGCGAACGAAGCTCCGATGCCTTGGCTGCGCGCCGGAATTCGCCCTCGCGCCGCTCTGCTGCACGGGCCTGCGCACCGGCCAGCAGGGCAAGATACAGCGATGCCCATGCCAGCAGCAGGAAGTAGCGGCCCAGCGCAATATCAGTCAGCTGGCGCCACCGGTCGAGGCCGGTGGGCGCGCGGGCCAGTGTAACTGTTGCGGCGACCGCTGGCTTTTCATCGCGCATTTCGCCGTTGGGATTGGCCGGCGCATTATCCAGTTCGCCGGGCAGGCCCGGCACATCCACCAGCACGTTGCCAGCCTCGTCCCGGCGGATCTTCACGCCCTGCCTTTCGCCGATCTTTTCGATCACCTTGGCTTCAATGTCGGCAAACACCATCTGGTTCGCCTGCGCAATCAGCACTGCGGCGGGCAGGGCAACCAACAACGCCGCGACAATCTTTACCCATAGCTGGCGTTCATCGAACAGGCGCAGCACCAACCACATCACGAATGTAACCGCGATACCCGCAACGCTGACCAGCCCGCGCCGCCACAGCAGTTCATCCTGCATTTCCAGCCCGACAATACTGCCGCGCAAGGTGGTCAGGAGGAAGTAGCACAGCCACAGACCCACCATGGAGGCAAGGACCACGCGGAAGGGCAGGCGGGCGGGAGTATCGGTGGTTTCAGATGCTGTCATATTACGATCAGTATCTACCCCCCAAGGCGGGCGCAGCGCCAGAGCACCGGTCGAACAGCCAACGTCTTTCGTCGAGCAGCAAAAAGGGCGGAACACGCCGGAATTGCGTGCCCGCCCCTGATGCTTAACCATCCTTTTTGCGCAAATCAGGTGCCTGCGAGCAGGTGTTCCCTGGCAATCTTGTCTTTCCAATAGGCTGGCGCCAGCGTGTGCACATTGTTGCCCTCGCTATCGACCGCGACCGTTACCGGCATGTTTTCAACGGTGAATTCGTAAATCGCTTCCATGCCGAGGTCTTCAAAGGCGACGACCTTGGCTTCCTTGATGGCGCGGCTGACGAGATAGGCAGCGCCGCCCGTTGCCATCAGATAGGCGACCTTGTTCTGCGCGATTGCTTCTACCGCGCCCTGTCCGCGTTCGGCTTTGCCGATCATCAGCAGCAGACCCAGTTCGAGCATCATCTTGGTGAACTTGTCCATCCGCGTGGCCGTGGTCGGGCCAGCGGGGCCAACAGCCTCGCCCATGATCGGGTCGACCGGGCCGACATAATAGATTGCCCGGCCATCGAAACTGACGGGCAGTTCCTCACCCTTGGCCATCATGTCCGCAATACGCTTGTGGGCAGCATCACGGCCGGTCAACATCTTGCCGCTCAGCAGCAGGCGGTCGCCATTCTTCCAGCTCTGCACTTCTTCGCGGGTGATCGTGTCGAGATCGACGCGCTTCGCTTCGACATCCGGCTTCCAGTCGACATCGGGCCATTCGTCCAGCTTGGGCGTTTCGAGGAATGTCGGGCCGGAACCATCCAGCGTGAAATGCGCATGGCGGGTAGCCGCGCAATTGGGGATCATGGCGACAGGCTTGCCCGCAGCATGGCAGGGCGCATCATAGATTTTCACGTCCAGCACCGTGGAAAGGCCGCCCAGCCCCTGCGCACCGATGCCCAGTGCATTCACCGCATCGAAAATATCGATCCGCAGCTGTTCGATATCGGTCTGCGCGCCGCGCTGTTTCAGCTGCGCCATATCGATCGGGTCCATCAGGCTTTGCTTGGCCAGCTTCATGCAATGTTCGGCGGTGCCGCCAATGCCAATGCCCAACATGCCCGGCGGGCACCAGCCAGCGCCCATGTTGGGGATCATTTCCACCACCCAGTCGACGATATTGTCGGACGGGTTCATCATCTTGAACTTCGACTTGTTCTCGCTGCCGCCGCCCTTGGCTGCCACATCGATGGTGACTGTATTGCCGGGCACCATTTCGACCGACAGGACACATGGCGTGTTGTCGCGCGTGTTGCGGCGGGTGAAGGCAGGGTCTGCCAGAATAGAAGCGCGGAGCTTGTTTTCAGGATTGGTGTAAGCCTTGCGCACCCCGTCATCGACCACATCCTGCAGGCTGCGCGATGAACCGAGGCGGCAATCCTGCCCCCATTTGACGAATACGTTGACGATGCCGGTGTCCTGGCAAATCGGACGGTGTCCTTCGGCGCACATGCGGCTGTTGGTCAGGATCTGGGCAATGGCGTCCTTCGCGGCAGGACCTTGCTCTGCCTCATAGGCATCGCCCAGCGCGCGGATATAATCCATCGGGTGATAATAGGAGATATATTGCAGCGCATCGGCCACGCTTTCGATCAGGTCGTCCTCGCGGATTGTCACCCACTCGTTCATCGCCATGTCGCCCTCAGCCAAGTCACTCATCGAACGCATACTCCTTCCGGTCGAATGAAGCGCTCCATAGGCGCAGCCTACCCCTAGCGTCAAAGCACTTGGCGATGACGCACCTACGCCTTAAAGCCGAGCAGATTGACCAACTGTATTGTTGGTGTAATACAGTAACCAGAGATGATCATGACCAACACCACCACCGCAAACACCCTTTCGCAGCCTGCCACCGGCGCTGAAACCGCGCGCCGCGCGATGATTGACAGCCAGCTGCGCACCAGCGGTGTGAACGAACCCTTCGTGCTGGCGCGCATGGCCGCTGTGCCGCGCGAAAACTTCGTGCCGGAAAATGCGCGCGATACCGCTTATATCGATCGGTCCATTCCGCTTGCAAACGGGCGCCGCATGGCTGCCCCGCTGTTTTACGGCATGATTTTGGCAGAAGCGCAGCCGGCCCTGTCCGATACCGCGCTGGTGGTGGACAGCGGCAGTGGTTACCTGCCCGAATTGCTGCGCCCGCTGGTTGGCAAGCTGGATGTCATCACGCCCGAAGAAGCCGCCACAAAAAGCACCAAGCGGGCAACCTATTCGCTGGTGCTGGTCGATGGCGCAGTCGAAGAACTGCCCGATACGCTGGCCAGGCGCATGGATGATGGCGCACGGATACTGACCGGGCTGATCGCCAATGGCGTTACAAAACTGGCAACCGGCCGCAAATCTGCCAGTGGCATCGGCCTGCTGCCGCTGGCCGAAATGGGAATTCCGCGCCTTTCGGAATTCGACAAGGCGACAGGCTGGAGCTTCTGATCATGCGTCGCAGCGTAGTAAGAGTGGCGCTGCTTGCCAGCGCGGTTTCCCTTGCAGTGCCAGCCCAGGCTGACACTCTGCGCGAAGCGCTGGCAGCCACCTATATGACCAACCCCACCTTGCAGTCTGCCCGCGCCAGCCAGCGCGCGACTGACGAGAACGTGGCGATTGAAAAATCGGCAGGCAGGCCCAATGCGTCCGGCTCTGCCCAATATATCGAATTCATCAAGCAGTCCTCCACCAGTTTCACCGCGCCAGAACGCACGGTGGGTGCAGGCGTGGATCTTGGCGTGCCGATCTATTCCGGCGGAGCAGTCAGAAATTCGGTCAAATCTGCAGAAACGCGCGTTCGTGCCGGTCAGGCTGACCTGCGCGGCACTGAATCTGCAATTTTCACGCGGGTCGTGGCTGCCTATATGGATGTGCTGCGCAACCAGGCAGTTGTCGGCCTGTCTGCAAATCAGGTCGATGTTCTTTCGGTCAACCTGCAAGCCACCAGCGACCGGTTTGAAATCGGCGATCTGACCCGCACGGACATCGCGCAGTCACAGTCGCGTCTGGCCGTGGCGCAAAGCGATCTGCGGTCGGCCCAGTCCAACCTTATTTCCGCGCGGGAAACTTACATCCAGCTGGTCGGGCAGACGCCTGACAATCTGCAGCCCCCGCCGCCGCTTCCCGGCCTGCCAGCCAGCGCGGATGCCGCGCTCGACACGGCGCTGGAAAACAACCCTGACCTGATTGCAGCACGCGAACGGGCCGAAGCCAGCGCATTTGACGTGGATGTGGCCGGTTCTGGCCGTCTGCCGCGGGTGTCGTTGTTCGCAGGCGGTGATTATTCCAATTTCCTTGGCACGCTGGGCGGGAATATCTCGGGCACGGTTCCGCAGACATCGACGGCGGCGCAGGCCGGTGTGCAGGTGAGCATCCCCATCTTCCAGGGAGGCCGCCCGGCTGCATTGCAACGTCAGGCGCAGGCCCGTTCGTCTGCCGCGCTGGAACAGGTGATTGCCGCCGAACGTGAAGTGATTGCGCAAGTCCGCGCAGCCTTTGCCAGCTGGCAGGCAGCCAATGCCATAATCGAATCGTCGCAAACCGCCGTTTCGGCCGCAGAACTTTCGCTGGAAGGCGTGCGGGCGGAAAATTCCGTCGGCAACCGGACGATTCTGGACATTCTGAACGCAGAACAGGAATTGCTGCTGGCACGGGTCCAGCTGGTGACGGCACGCCGCAATGCCTATGTCGCCGGTTTCAGCCTGCTGGCGGCAATGGGCCGCGCAGAAGCGCGCGATCTGGGCCTTGCAGACGAGGGCCTGCTGTATGATCCGCAAGTCAACGCAGACCGCGTTTCGGGCAAGTGGTTCGACTGGTCGCGCGATCCCGATCCGGTCGCACAGTCGACACGAACCGTTGACATTCCTGCTCCGGACGCTGAAATTCCAGCAGAAGGTGACTCGCAGCCGGGTGCCTGATCTTTCTGACGCCAGACTTTCCGGGGGTTCGTAACTAATGCGCCAACAGAGCGAAGCTTCGGTGGAAGAAATCCTCGAATCGATCAAGAAAGTGATCGCCCGGGATAACCGCGCCGGTGCCGCCGAAGAACGCCGCCAGCGCGAATCGGAAGGCATGCGCCATCTGGCCGCTGAAATGGGCGTGGAACCTGCGGACGAAGATGAAGCCGGCGAAGTGCTCGACCTCAGCATGGCAGATTTTGCCGAAGAAGCGCCCGAATCCGACGAATATGAAGAAAACCGTTTCGAAGAAGATCGGGACGATGACGACACGCCGCTGACCGCAGCGCCGATCCGCGATTCCATGCGTGAGAATTTCGCGGCGCTGGCTATGCTGGCACAGCCCGGCGCATCACCGCAGATCGTCCGTTCCGGCGAGACATCGCTGGAAGGGCTGGTGCGTGACATGCTGCGCCCGATGCTGTCCGAATGGCTCGATACAAACCTGCCCGGCATGGTCGAAAAGATGGTTCAGGCCGAAATTGCACGGATTGCGGGCAAGCGCGGCTGAGGCAACTGCCCGACAAAACCTTCTTTTTAAACTAGATGCTTGCGCCTCGCGGCCAAGCGGTTAATTCGCAGCCCATGAAAATAAAATCCGGGTTCGCGCTCTCCATGGTGTGGCTGGCAATGGCCGCGCCACTTTCCGCCTCTGACACTCCTGCGCCGATGAGCGCACAAGACCTTGCCACCTTGCCGCGGCTGGGGGCCAGCACCGCCAGCGCCGATGGCCAGTGGGTGCTATATCCGGTGACCGAGACGGACCGCGAAACCTATGCGCGCAGCGCGAAGTTCTACTTGCGCAATCTCACCGCCTCGCAGGCAGAACCCATTCTGCTGGACCTGCCCGCGGGCGCGTCCGACGCGAAATTCGCGCCTGACGGAACCGTGTTCTTCCTTTCCAGCGGGCCAGATGGCAAGGGGCCGATCCAGGTTTGGCGCACCACCCATAAGGCAGGCACACAGCAGCAGGTTCTGGTCGCACAGGTCACTGACTTTGTTGCAGACGTGGCTGGTTTCAGCATTTCGCCCAATGGCCGCAAGATTGCCGTCTGGGGCGATATTCCACGTGACTGCGAAACTTTTGGCTGCGCCGACACGCCAGCCGCGCATCTTCCCGGCCCCGGCACCGGCCGGCTTTATGATGGCGAAGTTGGCTTCATCCGCCATTGGGACAGCTGGGAAACACCCGGCCGCCACAGCCGCGTTTTCACCTTTGACCTCGTAAACGGCACTGCCGCGGGCAAAGGCGTTGCCGCAGATGGCCCCGCAGCAGAGGGCGCGCTGGTAGGCGATGCGCCGACCAAGCCGTTCGGCGGCGGGGAAGATGTTGCCTGGGCGCCTGACAGTTCGGGCATCTATTTCGCTGCCCGTATGGCTGATGCTGAAGAACCCCTTTCCACCAATGTCGACATCTACTGGTCCGGCTCTGCCGGCGGCGCGCCGCATAACCTGACTGCGGCAAACCTTGCCTTCGATTCGCTGCCGGCCCCTTCGCCCGATGGCAAATGGCTGGCTTATGTCGCGATGGCCCGCCCCGGCTATGAAGCGGACCGCAAAGTCATCCAGTTGCGCGATCTCAAGACCGGCAAGACCCGCGCATTGACGCAGGATTTCGATCGGTCGTTTGATTCGATTGCATGGACGCCTGATTCGCGCTGGATTGTCGCCACGGCGCAGGACGTGCTCGATACGCCTGCCTTCCGGATCGATCCGCGTACGGGAGCGATTGAACGCCTCGACCTGATGCCCGGTAACGAAGCGCATATTGGCGATGTTGCCACGCTGCCGGGCCAGCGGCTGTTGTTCACCCGCAATTCCATCGGCGCGCCTTCCGAGCTTTATCTGTCTGCTAACTGGCAGCAGGCGCGCCCGGTTACTTCCGTCGCCACGATGGAACTTGGCAAGCTGGCTTCCGTGGTCATCCGGCGGTTCAGTTTCGCAGGGGCAAATGGCGATACGGTGTGGGGCCAGATCACCAAACCGGAAGGCAGGGATGGCAAGCCGACCGAAAATCTGCCCGCCATTCTATACGTGCATGGCGGCCCGCAAGGGTCGTTCAATGACAGCTGGTCAACCCGCTGGAACCCGAGGGTTGTCGCCAGCCAGGGCTACGCCGTCATCTCGATCGATTTTCACGGCAGCACCGGTTACGGTCAGGCCTTTACCGATGCCATCACCCTCGACTGGGGCGGCAAACCACTGGAAGATTTGCAAAAAGGTCTGGCCGCTGCGCTGGCGCTTGATCCGCAGATCGACGGCACGCGGGCCTGCGCAATGGGCGCGTCCTATGGCGGTTACATGATGAACTGGATTGCCGGCCAGTGGCCCGACCGGTTCAACTGCCTGGTCCAGCATGACGGCGTGTTCGACCAGCGTGCCATGTATTATGAAACAGAAGAACTGTGGTTCGTGGAATGGGAACATGGCGGCAAGGCCTATTTTGAAGACCCGGCCGCGTTTGAACGCTGGAACCCTGTGAATTATGTCCAGAACTGGAAAACCCCGATGCTGGTCATCACCGGCGAGAAGGATTTCCGCATTCCCTACACGCAGGGCATTGCCTCGTTCACAGCACTTCAGCGCAAGGGCATTCCTGCCCAGCTGCTCGTCTTCCCGGATGAAAACCACTGGGTGCTGAAACCGAAAAATTCGGTCCAGTGGCACAATACTGTGTTCGAATGGCTTGACCGCTGGCTGGCAAAGCCGCAGCCCGACGCTGAATGACGAAGGAAAAGCAACTTCTGAAGGCCAGACAGGCCCTCGCCAAGATTGGCGCCGAAACGGTTGATCGGCAGATTTTCCTGTGCGGCCCCTCTGAAAAGCAGAAATGCTGTAACCGCGAGGAAGGCAAGGCCGCATGGGATTATCTGAAGAAGCGGCTGAAGCAGCTTGGCCTGGTCGGGCCAAAGCGTGACGATGGCACGGGCGGTGTTCAGCGCGCCAAGGCCGATTGCCTGCAGATCTGCGCAGCAGGCCCGATCGCGGTAATCTGGCCGGACCGCGTCTGGTATCATTCGTGCAATGAAGACGTGCTGGAAAAGATCATCCAGCAACATCTCATCGGCGGTCAGATCGTGGAAGAATACAGGCTGACGGGCATTACCGTCTGACCGGCAAAAGGGCGGATCAATCGCCCAGCTTGTCTTTCTGGTTATCGCGCACCGTTTCGTCATGCCCTGTCCCGCTGGACAGGAAGACAAGGCCCATCAGGGCAGATGTCAGCAACATCGCAAAGCCGATGCCCAGCGCCGTGGCGATATAGAAATGCACCGATACCAGCCCGTTTGTCTTGTACAGCAGGGCCACCGCAATCAGCACGACACTGATCGTAATCAGAAGCATGAAGCGCATCAAACGGCGGTAACGTGCCCATGCAAATGCGGCGTTTTCCGGGTCATCAAGGGGGGAACGGTCCTTCATCCGCCCCCTTTGCCGTGCGCGGTGGCAGGTTGCAATGGCGGCGTTGCACCGGGATTCGCCAATGTCGATATTTCATGGCATATTTCCCGCAAGCGATGAGGCCAGACTGAAAACAGGAGCGAGCGCGCCATGGAAATTTCCCATCTGATAGCCAACCGCGATTCCGCGCAGGTTGTTACGTGTGATGTGAATATGCCGGTCCGCGAAGTCATCACCCTTCTGGCTGAACGCAGGATCGGTGCATTGCCCGTCATGCGCGGAGGCGAGGTTGCCGGCATTTTTTCCGAGCGTGACCTGATCTACCGCGTTGCCGAAGTAGGATCAGACTGCCTTGACAGGCCCGTGGGTGATGTGATGACAGCGCCCGCGATCACAGTTGGCCCGCGCGAGACAGTGCTGGATGCACTTGGGCTGATGACCCGACGCCGAATTCGCCATTTGCCCGTGGTCGATGGCAACCGCATGTGCGGCTTCATTTCCATTGGCGACCTGGTGAAATCACGGCTCGACGAAATCGGCCATGAAGCCGAAGCGATGCGCAATTACATCCAGAGCGTGTGATTGCAGGGCGATAACGCAGGCCCTCACTTGAGCGCAGCGCATCGCCGCCCTACATAGGCTGCATGACCGAAGCCCTAACCCTTACGCCTGCTGCTGCAAAGCGTGTTGCATGGATTGCTGAAAAGCAGGCCAAGCCTGCAATTCTGCGCCTGTCAGTCGAAGGCGGCGGCTGTTCGGGCTTCCAGTATAAGTTCGACCTGGCTGATAATGCCGAGAGCGACGACAGCATCAGCGAGACTGAAGGCGTGACGCTGGTAGTCGATCCTGTCAGCCTCGATCTGGTTTCGGGCAGCGTTGTCGATTTCGTCGAATCGCTCGGCGGCGCGGCGTTCAAGGTTGAAAATCCGCAGGCAGCGGCTGGCTGCGGCTGCGGTTCCAGCTTCGGTATCTGATTTAATCAGGTGTTGGCGCAGGTCCCGATGGACGATGCGCGTCCGGTCGCGCTAAGACCCGGGCCATGAAGATTTCCAGTTTCAATATCAACGGCGTGAAGGCACGCCTGCCTCGCCTGCTTGAATGGCTGGAGGAAACACGGCCCAAGGTCGCCTGCCTGCAGGAAGTGAAAAGCCAGGACGAAGGCTTTCCCGCCGAGGAATTCGAGAAAATCGGCTACCACGCCATCTGGCATGGACAAAAGGCCTTCAACGGCGTGGCCATTCTGGCGGACGGCGTGCAGCCGGTAGAAGCCCAGCGAGGTTTGCCCGGCGATGCCGAAGACGAACAGGCGCGTTATCTGGAAGCGGATGTGGACGGTGTGCGGGTGGTTTGCATCTACCTGCCCAATGGCAATCCGCATCCCGGCCCCAAATTCGACTACAAGCTGGCGTGGATGGAGCGCCTGCGCAAGCGGATGCAGGAATTATGGGCGCTGGAGATACCTTGCGCAGTGGTAGGCGATTTCAATGTTATCCCTGAAAACAAGGATGTCTGGTCGCCCAAAGCGATGGCCAGTGATGCGCTGATGCAGCCTGAATCGCGCGATGCCTATACCCGTCTGCTGGCCGATGGCTGGACTGATGCTTTGGACACCCTCAATCCGCGCGGCGGCATCTGGACTTATTGGGATTATCAGGCCGGGGCATGGCAAAGGGATCATGGCTTCAGGATCGATCATATGCTGCTGTCGCCCGAACTCGCTGACAGGCTGGTTTCAGCCGGTGTCGACAAGGACCATCGTGGCCGTGAAAAGGCCAGCGACCATGCGCCTGTGTGGGTGGAACTGCGCGGCTGACCCAACAAAAACCCCCTCCTGATGGGGAGGGGGTCTGATATCTTGCCGGCAATGTTCTTTGCAAAGATTACCGATAGAAAATGTGCGTGTTGATAGTGGCGCGGGCCACTTTCTTCCGGCTCCACGACGGGCGCACATATTTCGCATGGAAATAAAGCGAATCGGCAGCCTGGCTGTCCCACAGCCCTTCATGGGCGATGCGGGCAACGGCTTTCGCCTGCTTCCACGCGGAAGAACCGCGCTTGATGCGGGGCATGGTGCCGCCTTTTACGAAAGAGAACTGCGAACGCTGATAGACGACGCCGCAATAGCTTTCGGGGAACAGGTTTGATTCCGCACGGTTGACCACCACTTGCGCCACGGCCAGCTGGCCGGCAACGGGTTCACCGCGCGATTCAAAATAGATTGCACCGGCAAGACATTCCATCTCGCTCGACAGGGGTGCGGATGTCGGAACGCTGGAAACCAGCTCTTTCAGCGAAGACGCCTGCGGCAGGTCATTCGCCTTGGCATCGGCCTCGATTTCATCGGCCGTCTGCTCTGTGATTGGCTGAACCACTTCTTCCGACACAAAAACCGGAACGGTTTCTTCGGTCAGGGTCTGGTTCCGGATTTCACGGACTTCGCCCTGTTGGGCAAAAGCGCCGGAACTTCCGGCGCTGGCAAGGGTTACTGTCAGTGTTGCGGCAATTGCCGACAACGTTGCAATATTGGTCTTACGACTCATAATCTCGTTCGTTACGGCGGTTGACGAGCTCAGACGCAGGTGGGACCTGTTCGCGTTATTTGCGATTTAGGGATGGGTCCGATTTCAAGCCTGCCGGCCGCCACCCGTCTGCGTGCTTGTGCGGATGACCTCATGTCTTCCACGACCGCCTGCGCACTCGGTAGCTGGCGGGCCAAATAGTTACATTTGAGACTAAGTCAACTTAACCGTTCATCGATGCGATGAACCGTTCTCCATCTGCGATATCTACCTCCAGAATCCAGATATCGCTGTCCTGACGCTTGCGCCGGTCAAGGTAATCTTCAAATTCCTGTTTATTTTCAATAGTTTGAGTTTTTGCAACTTCGAACCGGCGCGAACCGTCCAATTGGGGCATTCTTTCGTAAAGTGTCCCGTTACGGTGTCTGTCGATGGTTAATATGAGGATGGTTCCGGCGTCTTTCTCGCCTTTGGCCAGGACGGTCGCAAAACCGCCCTGCGCCTGCACTGCACGAATCAGGCCGGAAACTTCGAGATGGGCCGGAAGACGGCCATCCATCACGCCAGGTCCTGACCTGCGCTGTAGCCGGGCAAGCCTGACAACAGGATGTGGGATCGCATGAACGTGCCGGTGCCACGCCCGATTTCATCGCCTTCTTCGTCAATCAGGCGGGATTCGGCCACGTAAACCCTGCGCCGACCGCTGATCCAGCGGCCTTCGGCAATCACCCGGCCCGTGCGGACCGGCTTGGTGAAGTGAAGGTTGAACGAAGTTGTGAGCAGGAAACGGTCTGTCACCAGCGTATTGGCAGCATAGAAAGCCGCATCGTCCAGCATCTTGAAATAGATCGTCCCATGCGCTGCGCCCGCAGCATGGTAGCAAGCCTCGGTCACATCGAAGACCAGCTTTGAATGTCCTTCGCCTTCGATATGGAGGCGCGAGGCAAATAGCGAGTTTACCGGCGCGGATGCGTAAAGCCGTTCCAATGCGCGGTAATGCAGGGCAGCGCCCGGTGCCGCTTGTCCAGAAGATCCCTGATCAGGCGGCGTCACGGTCAATCCCGCTTCCGGAAATATTGGTAAGAAGCGCGTTCAACGCTTCGGCATCGGCCGCATTGACCAACGCATCATATGTCGCTTCGTCGCGGACCATGCGCGAAATGGCGGCAAGGGCGTGAAGGTGGGCAACGCCTGCATTGCTGGGCGAAAGCAGGCCGATCACCAGATCCACCGGCATCGCGTCAGCCGAATCGAAATCAACCGGCGATTCGAGGCGCAGCAAAGCTGCCACGGGGCGCGTCAGATCATCCATCCGCGCGTGGGGAATAGCGACCCCGCTGCCGAAACCGGTGCTGCCGAGTTTTTCACGCTCTTCCAAACCTTCGAGAACTTCGTCCTGATCGAGCGAATAGCTGTCTGCCAAACGCTTCGCGAGGGTTTCAAGGATTCGCTGCTTGTCAGTCGCGCCAACGATGGCAACGGCTTCGGGCAACAGTTTGAAATTTGCGTTCATGGCTCAAAATACGTCAATCGGTTGCGACCCGGGATACGCGGATTAAACCCCGCTTCTGCCTGCATCCAGAATTTCGAAAGCAGGCAGGACCCAGAAAAATGGTCAGGCGAAAGGCCCAGAAACCACCATTCTAACGGGCGGCAAAAGGGGCCATCAATGCGGTTCGACCCAGCCGATCGATCCGTCGTGGCGGCGATAGACCATATTATGCCGCCCTGTTCCAGCATTTTTGAAGAACATGGCATTGGTATCACGCAGATCCAGCATCATCACAGCATCGGCAACGCTCGATTCGGGGATGTCGACTTTTGTCTCGGCAACGATGAGCGGCGCATCGGCCACTTCTTCCACATCCTGTTCCTGCGGGGCGAAAATGCGGTAAGCCGCTTCTTCTTCCTTCGACGCATGGGCTGATTGTTCGTGCCGGTCGTTCAGCCGGCGCTTGTAGCGGCGCAGCTGCGTGTCAATCTTGGCGGCTGCCTGGTCCAGCGCCAGATGCGCGTCCTGCGCTTCGCCGTGACTTTTGACGATCAACCCTTGCATCACATGGGTCACAATGTCGCAGCTGAATGCGCCTGCGGGCGCTTTGCCGAAAGTGACGTGCGATGACAGGGCGCGATTGAAATATTTTTCGACTATCCCGTTCAGGCGCTCTGCTGCGTGGTCCTGCAGTGCGGCACCTGTTTCCATCTGGTGGCCTGAAACGCGAATATCCATCGAATTACCTCTTATGTTATAGGGATCGCCCAGATACGGATCGGGAGACCCGGTTGGTTTTGACGAGTTCATCCGCCCCACAGCGGCGACTTTATCTCCTTCATAAACTCCTGATGTCGTCTAAGTTCCTCGGCAGTGGCAGAATGGGGCCGCGGTTCGCGCCTGTTCTGCATAACCTGGGTTTTGGCGGGCATTGCCAGGATATTTGCCGATCCGGCTTCCTGGCTTGCGAGTTCCAGACCGATCTGGCGGCCGCCGGTCAATTCAACGTAAACCTGCGCCAGCAATTCGGCATCGAGCAATGCGCCATGTTTTACTCGGTGGCTTCGGTCCACACCGTAGCGGCTGCACAATGCATCGAGCGAAAGCTTGGCACCGGGGTGCTTCTTGCGCGCAATCGCCACGGTGTCGATCATCCGCGACATGCACACAGGTTCCATGCTCGCAATTGTCAATTCGGCATTGAGAAAGCCGAAATCGAACCCGGCATTATGCGCCACCAGCGGCGCATCGCCTATGAAATCAATCAGTTCCGAAGCGATATCGGCAAACAGCGGTTTGTCGGCAAGAAAAGCAGCCGACAGGCCGTGAACGGCCTCTGCCCCTGCGGGCATATCACGCTGCGGATTGTAATAGGCGTGGTAGCTGCTGCCGGTGGCAACGCGGTTGACCATTTCGATGCAGCCGATTTCGACCATACGGTCCCCCGTTCTGGGATCCAGACCGGTCGTTTCGGTATCGAAAACAACTTCACGCATTGAATATACTATCGGCCCGAGATCGGCACTGTGCAAGGGGTCTGGTCAAATTTAGCTGCCAGAATTTTTTGCTGCTTCCTGCTTCAACTGGTCCACCAGCCGCGCCACGGCAGCTACTGTTTCCGTATGGGTGCAGCCTGTATCAATGACATGATCGGCGCGTGCGCGTTTTTCCGCATCGGGAACCTGCAATGACAGGATGTGCGCGAATTTTTCGGGGGTCATGCCGGGCCGTGATAGCACCCGCGCCCGCTGCGTCTCGGCAGGGGCCGATACAACCACCACCTTGTCCACCTGGCTTTGGCCGTTTTTCTCGAACAACAGCGGAATATCAAAAGCAATGATGGGCGCGCCTGCATGTTCGAGCAGGAATTCCTGCCGCATGGCAGCCACCGCCGGGTGGACAATGCCTTCCAGCCACGCCAGCGCCTCTGCATCGCCGAAGACCTGCGCGCCCAGTTTCGCTCGGTCGACCCCTTCGGCGCCGGTGGTGCCGGGGAATGCACCTTCGATCTGTTCCAGCAAGGCGCCGTGCGGACCTTGCAGGACATGCACCGCAGCATCGGCATCGAACACGGGCACGCCCTGTGCGACCAGCATCTTTGCCACGGTCGATTTGCCCATGCCTATCGATCCGGTCAGGCCGAGTATAAGCGGCTTCTTCATGCCAGCAGCCTCGCCCGCAATTCCGCGTCAAATTCGCGGGGCGGGCTTACGCCAAAGAATTTCTCGAACGCGGCCGCAGCCTGGCCGATCAGCATGGACAAGCCATCAACCGTGCGGAAACCGGCGGCGCGCGCATCTGCCAAAAATGGCGTTTCGACAGGGTCGGTCACGATGTCATAGGCGATGCTGCCAGGCGGGGCATGGCTGAAGTGGAATTCCAACGGCGGCTGCCCGCGCATCCCCAGCGGGCTGGCATTGACCACCAGATCTAGACAACCTTCGCGGTCATCGAATTCAAAATCCGTGGCTTTCGCAAAGTGGCTGAGCGGCGCGATGTGATGGTCATGCCCCGGCGCCAGTTCATCCAGCAACGCGCGGGCCTTGTCCGTGTTACGCGCTGCCAGCACCATCACCAAGCCTTGCGCGGCGAGCGAGGCGACAATCGCCCGTGCAGCGCCTCCTGCACCGATGATGCGGGCCATGCGAAAGAGATGTCCCTTGGCCAGATCGCCGGCCAGTGGTTCGAGAAAACCGGCAGCATCGGTGTTATAGCCAACCAGCTTGCCATCATCTTCGCGCACGACAGTGTTCACCGCGCCGATGGTTTCAGCAAGCGGGTCCAGCCGGTCCAGCAGCGGAATGATTGCCTGTTTGTGCGGCATGGTGACATTGCAGCCGAGCCAGTCAGCGTTCTGGCGCGATGTGGCGAGATATTCCGCCAATCCATCTGCTGTCACACGGTGGGCACGGTATTCAGCATCGATGCCAAGCCTTGCAGCCCAGAAATTGTGGATCGCAGGAGATTTCGACTGCGCAATCGGATCGCCGATGACTTCTGCCAGCTTGGTCATGAGGGCAATTCCCCCAGATCACGCAAGGCTGACAGTACGGGCAACAACGGCATCCCCAGCACAGTGAACTGGTCTCCTTCGATTGCCTCGAACAATTGCACACCCAGCGCCTCTACGCGGAAAACGCCTACGCAACAGGATACTTCGGGCCATTCGGCATCGAGATATGTTTCGATGAATTCGTCCGATAATTCGCGGACCTGCAAATTTGCCCGGGCCGCGTGCTGCCAGATAATCGTATCGCCGCGGGCAATGGCAGCCGCGCTGTGCAGTTGCATGGTCTTGCCGGAAAAGAACCGCAGATGGTCTGCCGCAGCACTGCGATCGACCGGTTTGTCGAACCTGCTCCCACCCACACTGACGAGGGAATCGCTACCCAGGATCAGCTGGCCGGGATAGGCGTTGCTGAGAGCTGCGGCCTTGGCCTTGGCCAGCGCCAGCGCGATTTCGGCAGAGCCATGACCGGCCAGACCTGCTTCGATACCGCGTTCATCGACATTGGCCGGCACGGCTTCATAGGCCACGCCCGCTGCATCCAGCATGGCGCGGCGCGATGCAGATTTTGACGCAAGGATGATCATATCGGCTTGGTCCCGATACGCGGTTCAATCTCGCGCTTGTCGCGTTCGTTATAAAGCTTGATCACGGCTGCGGCGGTTTCCTCGATCGAACGGCGGGTCACGTCGATCACCGGCCAGCCATTGTCAGCAAACATACGCCGCGCGAACTGGATTTCCTCGCGCACGCGTTCAGCATCGACATAAGATGTTTCAGTCGCTTCATTCAGGCTGAGCAGCCGGTTCCGGCGGATCTGCACCAGACGTTCGGGTGCCGTGGTCAGACCCACCACCAGTGGATGGCGCAAACCATACAGGGCTTCAGGCGGGGGGCTTTCCACCACCAGCGGAATATTGGCCGTCTTGAAGCCGCGATTGGCAAGATAGATACTGGTCGGTGTCTTGGAACAGCGCGAAACACCTGCCAGCACGATGTCGGCTTCTTCCCAGTTTTCCCAGCCAACCCCGTCATCATGGGCAATGGTGTAGTGGATGGCATCGACCCGGCCGAAATAGGCTTCGTCCATGATATGCTGTCGGCCGGGCCGGCCGTGGGCTTCCTGCCCCAGCTGGCTTTCCAGCGCTTCTGTCACTGCATCGAGCGCTGGCACCGCCGGCAGTCCCAGCTGGCGGCAATGGTCTTCCAGCCGTGCCCGCGTCTCGGGATTGACCAGCGTAAACAGGACAAGGCCCGGATTGTCTGCCAGGTCAGGCACGATCCGGTCGAGATGCTGGCGCGAACGGACCATGGGCCAGAAGTGGCGCACGATCTCGGCATCCTCGAATTGGGCGAGGGCGGCCTTGGCGACCATTTCGAGCGTTTCGCCCGTGGAATCTGACACCAGGTGAAGGTGGAGACGGCTCATAAACAGGGGGTCTTGGTGGCTGTGGACAAGAATTGGCATAAACCACGGGACAAAGCTGACGACAAGTTAAGCCGCCGATTCCATGCCCGTTACCAGCCATTCCCGACCGGCTTTGTGGACAGCACAGGGCGGTTTTGAACAGCTTGGGGACAGTGGGGATAAACTCTGCTTGACGCGAAGCCGTGCGGATTCGGAAGGCTGACAAGCCTGTTCAAAGCGGGACAAATCGGGCAGAACGCGAATGTCCCCGATATCCACAGGGCCAACAGACTCCTACAATCCTTATTAAATACTTTATTATTTTGATTGGACTCCTTCGATGCCCGGTCTTTTGATCGAAACCTTGCGCGGAAACCGTGCTGACCAGGTCCCCTTGTGGCTCATGCGACAGGCTGGTCGATATCTCCCCGAATACCGCGCATTACGCGCCGACAAGGGCGGTTTTCTCGACCTTGTCTATGATAGCGACGCCGCGGCCGAGGTGACCATCCAGCCGATCCGCCGGTTCGGTTTTGACGGGGCGATCCTGTTTTCCGATATTCTGATCGTACCCCATGCCATGGGCCAGACACTGGAATTCCTCGCAGGAGAAGGACCTCGCCTGTCGCCGCGCTTGCTGGATGCCCCGTTGGCTGGTCTGGAAGCCGTGCCAGAGCGTCTTGAGGCGATTTATCGCACCGTGGCCAAGGTGAAGGCCCAGTTAGGCCCTGAGACGACGTTGCTGGGCTTTGCAGGAAGTCCGTGGACGGTTGCCACATATATGGTGAACGGCGAAGGCAGCCGGGACCAGCACGATACGCGCGCCATGGCCTATCGCGATCCGCAGGCATTTCAGGACATCATCGATGCCATCATCGGCGTCACGGTTGAATATCTGGCAGGCCAGATCGATGCAGGCGCAGAAGCTGTCCAGTTATTCGACAGCTGGGCAGGAAGTCTCGCCCCTGCTGAATTCGAACGCTGGGTCATCGCGCCCAATGCAGCCATCGTTACTGCGGTAAAGGCGCGTTATCCCGATGTGCCGATTATCGGTTTCCCCAAGGGTTCGGGCGAAAAACTTCCCGCCTATGCCCGCGAAACAGGTGTCGATGCGCTTGGCATCGATGAAACGATCGACCCCCGATGGGCCGCGCGCGAATTGCCTGCAGGGATGCCGGTGCAGGGCAATATCGACCCGCTCTTGCTGCTGGCGGGCGGCGATGCACTGGATGCGCAGGCAGACCATATCCTGCGTTGTTTTTCAGGCCGGCCCCATGTTTTCAACCTCGGCCACGGCATCGGCCAGTTCACGCCGATTGCCCATGTCGAACAGCTGATTGAAAAAGTTCGCGGGTGGAGGGGGTGACGAAACCCGCTTCACTTCCTAGGTTTCCATCATGCAGGATGTGCTTTCCATGACGTATCTGTGGCTGAAAGCCGGTCATATCATCTTCGTCATTTTTTGGATGGCGGGCCTGTTCATGCTGCCGCGGTTCTTTGTCTATCACCAGGAAGCCGAAGAAGGCTCTGCCGAAGCTGCGTTATGGGTCGACCGCGAGAACAAGCTGCTCAAGATCATCCTGCTGCCATCAATCATTGCCGTGTGGTTCCTGGGGCTGGCGCTGGCCGGGTCCATCGGCGCATTCCAGCAGGGCTGGTTCCATGCCAAACTGCTGCTCGTGCTGCTGCTGTCGGGCTATCACGGCTATCTTTCTGCCTATGCCCGCAAGCTGGCTCGCGGAGAGCGCCTGCTGACTGGCAAGAAGCTGCGCCTGCTCAACGAAGTGCCCGGTATTGCAGCTGCAATCATCGTGGTATTGGTGGTCGTCAAACCGTTCTGAACGCGCCTGTCGGGTAGTGTGCCGTCAGGTGTAATCCGAATTGACGCAGCCACCTGAGCGGCGTATCTGATTTTTCATTCCGGCTGAGGCCCCGTTATCAAGGGGACCGGGTCTGCTTTCTCCAAGCCCCAATGACCTGCCGGCCATTTTCCATGTTTTTGGACGTTATTTATGCATCTCAGAGATTTGAAACAGAAACCCCCGGCCGAGCTTGTCAGCATGGCCGAAGAACTGGGCGTCGAAGGCGCCTCCACCATGCGCCGTCAGGACCTGATGTTCTGCATTCTGCGCGAACTGGCCGAAGACGAAGAATATACCGACCAGATCATGGGTATCGGCACCATCGAAGTGCTGCAGGATGGCTTCGGCTTCCTGCGCAGCCCCGAAGCCAACTACCTTGCGGGTCCGGACGATATCTATGTTTCGCCCAATCAGATCCGCAAATGGGGCCTGCGCACCGGTGATACGGTTGAAGGCGAAATCCGCGCGCCGAAGGAAGGCGAGCGCTATTTTGCGCTGACCAGCCTTGCCACGGTCAATTTCGAAGACCCGGACCAGGTGCGCCTGCGGACCAATTTCGACAACCTCACGCCGCTCTATCCTGAAGAAAAGCTCAACCTCGACACGCTCGACCCGACCGTGACTGACAAGAGCGCGCGGGTGATCGATATCATCTCGCCGCAGGGCAAGGGCCAGCGCGCGCTGATCGTCGCACCGCCGCGCACAGGTAAGACTGTGCTGCTGCAGAATATCGCCAAGGCCATCACGGACAATCATCCCGAAGTGTTCCTGCTGGTTCTGCTGGTCGATGAACGGCCTGAAGAAGTTACCGACATGCAGCGCAGCGTGAAGGGCGAGGTCATTTCCTCCACCTTCGACGAACCCGCGCAGCGCCATGTCCAGGTTGCCGAAATGGTGATCGAAAAGGCCAAGCGCCTGGTCGAACACAAGCGCGATGTCGTCATTCTGCTCGACTCCATCACGCGCCTCGGCCGTGCCTACAACACCGTTGTCCCAAGTTCGGGCAAGGTGCTGACCGGCGGTGTGGATGCAAACGCATTGCAGCGCCCCAAGCGCTTCTTCGGCGCAGCACGTAATATCGAGGAAGGTGGCTCGCTGTCGATCATTGCAACCGCGCTGATCGACACCGGTAGCCGGATGGACGAAGTGATCTTCGAAGAATTCAAGGGCACCGGTAACTCTGAAATCGTGCTCGACCGCAAGGTTGCGGACAAGCGCATCTTCCCGGCGCTGGATGTCGGCAAGTCCGGCACCCGCAAGGAAGAATTGCTGGTCGAAAAGGACAAGCTGTCCAAGATGTGGGTGCTTCGCCGCATTCTCATGCAGATGGGCACCATCGATTCCATGGAATTCCTGCTCGACAAGATGAAGGATTCCAAGACCAACGAAGATTTCTTCGCAACGATGAACCAGTAAATTCATTACTTGTTTTGAATGATTTGCCCTGCAGGTCTCGGCCTGCAGGGCTTTTCTGTATCTTGAAGGTGTTACGCGTCGGAAATTGACAATCGGCAGGCACTTCAGGATGATGATCGCCCTATGCGCCAGATTGTCTACATCAGCACCTCAGCCCAATTAAACAGTGATGCAGTCCGCAGCATCCTTGCCAGTGCCAGCAGAAACAATCCGGCCAGTTCGATCACCGGTTTCCTGCTTTATAACGGGCGCAATTTCCTTCAGCTGATCGAGGGGCCGCAAGCGTCTCTTGCCAGTCTCATGGGCCGGCTTGGCATTGATACGCGGCACAATGGCATCGTCCGCATGTCCGATATCGAGATAGAGCACCGCAGCTGTCCTGACTGGCAAATGCGCCACATTCGGCTGGTGGATGCAGCTGATCAACGCCAGGCAGATCTTTCAGAACAGCTGCCTGAAAAGCTCGATCCCGATATTCGCAGAATGGTTCTGAATTTCGCCACACTGAACTGACGGGTGCTAACGAGAACTGATCAGCCGGCTGCTTTCTGCAGCTGCGCTGCCATCATTTCCCAAAGCTTGTTCATCGCCTTCATCGGCCGGACCATCACCTTGAAATCAATTATCTGGCCGTCATCGTCAAATGCGATCATGTCGATGCCGTTGACGTGGATGCCGTCCACTTCGGCTGTAAATTCCAGCACCGCATTATTGCCGTCCACCACTTCGCGCACATAGGTGAAGCTGTCATTGCCCAGCACTTGCCCGGCTGCAGAAAGATAGGCGACCACCAATTGCCGGCCGCGCTGCGGGGTATGCACCACAGGCGAATGGAACACGGCATCTTCGGCGATGATCTGTTCCAGTGCATCGGGCGGACTGCCTTGCTGCGCCACCGCGTGCCACCTGGCCAGTGCTTCATTCGTGCTCATGCCATTCTCCTGAAAGTTTCAGCTCTGGCGGCATCCCAGTGAAGCCCCAGCGAAGTTGCCGAGGCATTTTGCAGCAATTGGCCCGGCTGGACAAATGTGTAGATGGAATCGATCGCGTTAGACTTGGCCCCGTTCAGCCTTTCACGCATGTCATGCGGGCCGATCTGCCATGGGCTTTCCAACCCCATCGCCACCACGATTTCACGCAGGCTAGCCACGGTCTGGCGCTGGAAGCGGGCAACGCGCGGTGCCTTGTCTTCGACCACCAGCCCTTTTTGCCGCCACTGTTCCTGGGTCGCCACGCCAGTCGGGCATTCACCCGTGTGGCATTTCATCGACTGGACGCAGCCGAGAGAGAACATGAAAGGTCGGGCAGCATTGCACCAGTCTGCACCCAGCGCGAAGGCCTTGGCCATCTGCGCACCGGAATGGATCTTGCCCGAAGCGGCTATCTTCACCCTGTCTTTCAGCCCAGTGCCAACCAGCGCATTGCGCACCATGATCAACCCCTCGCGCATCGGCATGCCGACGGAATTGGACAATTCCAGCGGGGCAGCACCGGTGCCGCCTTCTGCACCGTCAACCGTTATGAAATCAGGCGTAATACCCGTTTCCAGCATGGCTTTGGCCAGCGCGAAAACTTCGTGCGGTTTACCAACGCATAATTTCATGCCGACCGGCTTGCCGCCCGACAATTCGCGCAGTCTTGCCACCCAATCCATCAATTGGATCGGGGTGGAAAATGTCGAATGTGCTGCTGGCGACAGGCAATCCTCGCCTTCCGGGATGCCGCGTGCTTCGGCAATTTCCCTTGTGACCTTGCGACCGGGAAGCACGCCGCCATGGCCCGGCTTTGCGCCCTGGCTTAGCTTGATCTCGATCATCTTCACCTGATCGTGCTGTGCGTTTGCGCTGAACTCGCCTTCGTCAAAGCCGCCATCATCACTGCGGCAGCCAAAATAACCGCTACCTATTTCCCAGACGAGATCGCCGCCCGGACCGCGATGGTACCGGCTGATGCTGCCTTCACCTGTATTATGCGCGAAATTGCCCATTCGCGCGCCCGCATTCAGCGCTTCGATAGCGCGCGCAGAAAGGGAACCGAAGCTCATTGCGGAAATGTTCAGCAGGGCGGAGGAATAGGGTTTGGTAGTGTCGGCCCCACCGACATCCACACGCCACCATTGCGGGCTATTGTCATTGGGCACGATGGAATGGCTGAGCCATTCATATTCATCAGAATAGACGTTGAGTTCCGTCCCCATAGGGTGGGAATCAAGCTCGCCTTTTGCCCGAGCGTAAACAAGCGCGCGTTCCTGGTGGCTGAAGGGTCGTCCCTCCATATCGCTTTCCACCACATAGGCCTGCGCAAAAGGGCGCAGATCTTCCATGATCCAGCGAATGCGCGCCACCAACGGGTAATTTCTGCGTAAGGCATGGCTGTTTTGCACAAAATCCCACAAGGCGATCAGTAGAAGCGGCACCAGCAGCACCAGTGCCCAGCGGGCAGGGTGGACCAGTGCGGCAGCCACAGTAAGCGCCAGAAGCAGTGCAGGTACGAAATACCTCGGGGCAAAATGCGTCATGCGCACGCCGCCCTAAGCCAGATTTTCCTTGAAAAAGGCCTCTGTCCGGCTGTCTGCCAGCTGCGCACCAGCTTCGTCGCGGCGATCGCCATGTTCGGTGGCGAATCCGTGATCCAGCCCTTCATAATCATGCAGGGTCACCTTGGCGTGGCCACCCAGACCGTCATGCATTTTCTTCTGCGCTTCGGCATTCACGAAATGATCTGCTGTCGGGATGTGCAGCATGAGCGGGTTTGCGATGGCATTGGCTTCGCCCAGCATCTGGTCGATCATCACGCCGTAATAACCGACAGACGCATCAATATCCGTGCGCGTTGCGGTCATATAGGCAAGCTTGCCACCCAGACAGTATCCCACAGCGCCCACTTTGGGCACACCGACCTCTCGCCTGATCCAATGAATCGTCGCCTCGATATCGCGGATCCCTTCATCGGGGTTATACTGGCCGAAAAGCTCCATCGCGCGCGCCATTTCGGGCTCGACATCAGGGTCCAGTTCGATGCCGCTTTCGATGCGGTAGAACAGGTCTGGCGCAACGGCGAGGTAACCTGCTTCTGCCCATTTGTCGCATTTGCGGCGAATGCCCGCATTCACGCCGAAAATTTCTTGGATGACCAGTATGGCGGCTTTCGCTTCTCCGGCTGGTCGCGCGACATACGCATTGAAGCTGCCTTTGCCGGAAAGGGTGGGGATGCTGACTGTCTCGCTCATGTTGGTCTAATCCTCAGGAATGTGTTCTAAGACGGCTTAACGCTTGCGCGCACGCTTTGCCAAACCCAAGTTAGGCAGCAGGCACGCTGTTATAATAGCCTAACGGAGGAAGCGCGATGAAGGTCCATGTCGAAATAGATTGCACGCCTGAAGAAGCTCGCAGCTTCATGGGCCTGCCCGACGTAGGCAAGGCGAACGACATCTATGTCGATACGATTACCAAGGCGATGAAGGGCGTGAGCAACCCTGAACAGTTGCAGGATTATGCCAAGCAACTGGCGCCGATGGGCCAGATTGGTATGAAATTGTTCCAGAATTTTGTCGAAGGCAGCCTGAATGCCGCCGGTGGTGGCATGAACAAGAGTAGCAGCAAGAAGGACGACTGACTGACGCTCAAGACCGTCTAACCGACTGAAATGCAGACAATTTTCGCTCTTTCAAGCGGCAGCCCACCTGCCGGTATCGCGGTTGTGCGGGTCAGCGGGCCGCTGGCTGGCACAGCGTTGCACACGCTTGCTGGCAAATTACCTCTCGCACGCAGGGCCAGCGCGCGGATGCTGCGCGGGCATGGCGGGGAGCATCTTGATCACGCCATGGTCCTTTGGCTGCCTGGTCCGGCAACCGCTACGGGCGAAGATGTGGCCGAACTTCATCTCCATGGGGGCAGGGCAGTGGTTGCCGCAGTGGAAAGTGCATTGGGCGCCGTGGAAGGCCTGCGCCGCGCAGAACCGGGCGAATTTACGCGCCGTGCATTTCTGAATGGGCGAATCGATCTGGCAGAGTCCGAAGGGCTGGCTGATCTTCTCGAGGCGGAAACGGAAATGCAGAGGCGTTCTGCCATGGCAATGGCAGGCGGCGCGCTCTCCCGCGAAGTGGAAGGTTGGCGCGAACAGGTGCTGTTCCTCTCTGCACAGGTGGAAGCAGTGCTCGATTTTTCCGACGAGGAAGACGCAGCCGCACTTCCGGAAACTTTCGGCTGCACTCTCGATACGTTGCATTCCGGCCTGGAAGAGTGGCTTTCGCGGCCGCAGGCGCGGGCCTTGAAGGAGGGTTACCGGGTAGTCCTGGCTGGCCCGCCAAATGCAGGAAAATCCACACTTTTCAATGCGCTTCTGGACGATGAGGCGGCTATAACCGCGCCCACCGCGGGCACCACCCGCGATGTGCTGGAACGATCCGTTTCCATTGCGGGTATGGCGTTTACCTTTGTTGATACAGCTGGCCTTCGCGAAGGCAGTTCGGATGATATCGAGCGGATCGGCATAGAGCGGGCCAGAACCGCGCTAGATCGTGCAGACCTTATCCTGTGGCTCGGCCCTGAGGGGCAAGGCCCGCAGGGTTCATGGGAGATCGAGGCGAAAAGCGACGTAGGCGTTCATTCAGCCAAGAACTCACCCGAGATTCGCCTTTCTGCAAAAACAGGCGACGGCATGAATCTGCTGCGTGACCGGCTGATAGAGCGGGCGAGAGCAGCAATGCCGAAGGCTGGTCAGGCGGCGTTGAGTGACCGGCAGCACAGTATTCTTGGAAGCGCTCACGCAGCAATTGGTCAGATTGACCCGCAAGGTGACTTGTTGCTTACAGCAGAAAGCCTGCGACAGGCACGCGTAGATTTCGACCGTTTGATTGGCCGGACCTCGACAGAGGATATGCTTGACGCGCTTTTCGGACGGTTTTGCATCGGAAAATAGATGTTTCACGTGAAACATTGATGTTTTTGCGTGTTCCGCCGGTAGAAACGTTCCACGTGAAACATTGCGCACCTGGTCGCGTCTTCTTTTGACCGGGAGCCTCTGCTCGACTATCCGGCTGCAATGCATGAATTCCAGATCCTTGTAGTTGGCGGTGGCCACGCAGGCGCGGAGGCGGCAGCCGTCGCTGCACGGATGGGCGCCAGCGTTGCCCTCGTCAATTTTGAACTCGATGCAATCGGTTCGATGAGCTGCAACCCTGCAATTGGGGGCTTGGGCAAGGGCCATCTGGTTCGTGAAGTGGATGCGCTTGATGGCATGATTGGTCGCGCGGCAGATGCCGGGGCGATCCACTACCGGATGCTCAACCGGTCCAAGGGAAGCGCGGTTTGGGGGCCCAGGGTCCAGGCAGACCGCACCCTGTTCAAGAAATCGATCCAGAATCAGCTGAAGACACAGGGCAAGCTGCAATTGATTGAAGGCGAAGTCGCCGCTCTGAAATACGCGAATGGTCGCGTTTCCGGCGTTAGCCTCGCCGACGGGACAGAAATTTCAGCAGGCGCAGTAATCTTGTGCACCGGCACTTTTCTTGGCGGGACCATGTTCCGTGGTGAAGAGCGATTTGAAGGTGGCCGGATCGGCGAATCGTCTGCCAGGCGCCTTGCGTCTCAAATGCGTGAAGCTGCTTTGCCGATGGCGCGACTCAAGACAGGCACGCCGCCACGTCTTGATGGTCGGACTATCGACTGGTCAAGGCTGGATGAGCAGCCTTCGGATGACGAACCATGGACGATGTCGCCAGTTACTCAAATTCGCCCAAATCCGCAGGTATTTTGTGCAATCACGCGCACGAACGCGCAGAGCCACGACATTATTCGCGAGAATTTGCATCGTTCGCCACTGTTTTCGGGTGCGATCGGAGCAGAAGGCCCGCGCTATTGCCCCTCTATCGAAGACAAAATCCATCGCTTCGGGGACCGTGATGGCCACCAAGTCTTTCTCGAGCCCGAAGGGCTAACCACGCATCTCGTCTATCCCAATGGCATCAGCACATCACTGCCGACTGATGTGCAACTGGCCATGCTACGCAGCATGGAGGGGTTAGAGAAAGTCGAGATGGTAGTGCCCGGCTATGCGGTTGAATACGATCATGTAGATCCACGCGCACTTACATCTGGGCTGGAGCTGCAGACCATGCCCGGTCTGTATTGCGCAGGGCAGATCAACGGCACCACCGGCTATGAAGAGGCTGCGGCACAGGGCCTGGTGGCTGGTATGCATGCGGCGGCGGCTGTCCTTGGGAAGGCGCCTGCGCGGCTGGATCGTGCGAATTCCTATATTGCTGTAATGGTTGATGATCTAACGCTGCACGGGGTCAGTGAACCTTACCGTATGCTCACGTCTCGCGCTGAATACAGGCTCCGCCTGAGAGCGAACAACGCAAGCACACGGCTTACCCCTGCGGGGATCGATGCTGGATGTGTCAGCGCGGAGCGGCATAACTGGTTCGCAGCGCGGAGCGAGCGTGCAATTGCCTGGTCGACAGCGTTGAGCGCGGAAGTTTCGGCAACCGAGCTGTCCGATGGCGGCCTCGCCGTCCGCCGTGATAGCGGGCGAAAACCTTTGCATGAATGGCTGCGCTTTGGCGGCATCGATCTCCACAGCCTGTCTCCCTGGCTGGCTGACGGGCTTGATCCATCAGATGACGTCGGATCTGAGATGGCGGAAGACGCCGCGTACGCACCCTATCTGGCGCGGCAGGATAGCGAGCTTAGAGATTTGCGTGCGAGTGAAACTGTTTTGCTTGGATCCAAATTTCCCTTTAATCAGGTGCCTGGTCTGTCCAACGAGATGACTGAACGGCTTACAGCGGCAGGTCCTGAAAACCTCGCAGCAGCAGGGCGGGTGGCAGGCATCACTCCTGCGGCTCTCTCGGCGGTTTTGGTATTTGCGCGCCGATTGGAACGGCACGCCGCATGACTATCCGCGACGAGCAAAGCGCACGCGACTATGTGGCGGGCCTGTGTGATGAAGCGGCAATGGGCAAACTTGATCGGTTTGTTGATGCCTTAATCGCTGAAAATGCAGAGCAAAATTTGATCGCCAAGCCGACAATCGAGATTATATGGCAGCGCCATATCGCTGATAGTGCCCAGCTTCTTGAATATGTTCCACGTGAAACAGGCCTATGGCTGGATCTTGGCACTGGCGCTGGTCTGCCTGGTCTGGTGGTGGCGATCATGAGGCCAAATATACAGATTGAACTGGTAGAAGCACGGAAACGCCGGATTGAATGGCTCGAACGGATGCGGGACGAGCTGGATTTGGAGAATTGTGAGATCGTGGGGAGCCGGCTGGAGAACGTCGAAACTGTCCCGGCATCGGTCATTAGTGCCAGAGCCTTCGCCCCGTTGGACCGTATGATGAAGATTGCCAGCAGATTTTCCACAAGTGAAACCCTCTGGTTGTTGCCCAAAGGGCGTTCTGCGGCGCAAGAATTGGAATTGTTGCCTGTGCAGCGCCGGAAATTGTTCCACGTGGAACAATCCAGGACTGATGACGAAGCCGGTATTATCGTCGGAAAACTAGGCGGAAAGTGAAGGTTCGGGGATGATCACGATCGCAATTGCCAATCAGAAAGGTGGGGTGGGCAAGACCACAACAGCCATAAATATCGCGACAGCGATGGCTGCGACGGGGTGGAAAACCCTGCTGATTGATCTCGACCCGCAAGGGAATGCATCCACCGGCATGGGTGTCGACAGCAATGCGCGTGAACGATCAAGTTATGATGTTCTGGTCGATCAAGTTCCACTGGCTGAATGTATCCAGCCCACGGGCATACCCGGTCTCGATATCGTGCCTGCCACGGTTGATCTAAGCGGAGCTGAAGTCGAGCTGGTTTCAGTGGATGACCGCACGGCCCGCCTGCAGGATGCGCTTTCGGGCCATAATGGCCATGACATCTGCTTTATTGACTGTCCGCCATCGCTCGGATTGCTGACTCTCAACGCCCTTGGCGCTGCAGATACATTGCTTGTGCCGCTCCAATGCGAATTTTTCGCACTTGAAGGTCTCAGCCAACTTTTGCAGACGGTTGAGCGCGTTCAGCAGCGTTTCAATGCTGAATTGGGCATAATCGGCATCGTTTTGACCATGTTTGACCGCAGAAACCGACTGACCGATCAGGTTTCAGACGATGTTCGCGACTGTCTGGGGCCATTGGTGTTCGATTCGGTTATCCCGCGAAACGTCCGTTTGTCAGAAGCGCCAAGCCACGGCCTGCCGGCATTGGTCTATGATCACGCCTGCGCCGGCAGCCGCGCATATATTGCCCTTGCCCGTGAGTTGATCGGTCGCCTGCCTGAACAGAGGAAAGCCGCATGAATGATGCCCCAACCGACCCGATTCGTCTTTCGGTTCCGCCACGTGCAGCCGCTGACCACAAGAAGAAGCTGGGTAAAGGCCTGAGCGCCCTGCTGGGTGAAACACGGCGGGAGGAACCCCTTGTCCGCAAGGAAAGCACTGAAAATACGACTAATTCATCAGAAGTCGCCAGGCGAGCTCAAGTCAGTGGCGGCCTTGCATCGCTCACCATTGCGTCAATCGAGCCATTGCCCGGCCAGCCGCGCAGCCATTTTGACGAAGATGCGCTTAACGAACTATCCGCGTCCATTGCGGCGCGCGGCGTAATCCAGCCAGTCATCGTTCGTCCGCTTGCCGGCGGTCGATATCAGCTGGTGGCCGGTGAAAGGCGCTGGCGTGCTGCGCAAAAGGCGCGGTTGCACGAAATTCCGGCGATTGTCCGTGACCTGGACGAGCGCGAAGTGATGGCGCTGGCGCTGATCGAAAACATCCAGCGCGAAGACCTGAACCCGATTGAAGAAGCGCGGGCTTATCAGCGGCTTTCGGATGATGAAGGGCTAACCCAGGCTGAAATTGCGCGGATGGTCGACAAATCACGCAGCCACGTTGCCAATCTTCAGCGACTTCTGGCTTTGCCGGAAGATGTCCTGACCATGGTCGAAAGCGGTTCGCTGTCCATGGGCCATGCACGCGCCATGATCGGCCACGATGATGCGACGGCCCTTGCGAATCAGGTGATTGCCCAGAAATTGTCCGTTCGCGATGTCGAGCGACTGATTCGTGCAGGCACAAATACGCAGGAAACCGGACGCCGCACCGTTCGCACCTCCCGCGACCCGGCAAAGGATGCCGATATCGTCGCAGTGCAGGGCCATCTGGAAGAGTTCCTTGGGCTGCCTGTAAAGATCAAGACCGATGCCGATCCGCGCTCCGGTACGGTTACAATCCGGTATCGAACGCTCGATCAGCTCGACCTGATTTGCCAGCGCCTAACTGGCGGCGATATCTGAAAAACTAACATAATCAGTTATTTGATGACACGGTTTGCTTGGAAATCCGTGGTAAAAGTTAACAAAACTGCGTTGACGCGTTAACCATACCCAGAAGCAAAGATTGAACTCAGTAGTCCTACATAGGGGCCATCGGATGGACACGTTGTCTGTTCGGCGGGAAGCCCCGGTGGTTTTCTCGTACGGGATCGAAGACCACCTTTGGAAGGACCAGGATAACATGAAACATCTTCTTCGCACTGGCGTAGTTTGCGCTGCTTTTGCTGCTTCGATGGGCATGGCCACCACGGCTCATGCACAGGACAGCGAAACGGCAAGTGCATTCGCTGAAATTCTCGAAGCTATCACGCTGACCAAGAACACCGATCTGGACTTTGGTGCAGTTGTTCTTGCAGGCGGCGTAGCCGGCACCGTTACCCTGGACCCGACCGACGGTTCGCGTGACTGCGATGGCGCCAGCGGCAACATCCTTTGCAGCGGCACGACCGCTCTTGCCACATTCTCCATCAATGGCGGAACCACCGGCAAGACCGTCCGCATCGACTTCAGTGGCGTGACGGATCTCACCATCGATACGCCATCGGGCGTTGCTGGTGCTGATGAAACCATCGCTCTTGGCAGCATGACCACTGACCAGACCTTTGTTGCAGCTGCTGGCAGCGATCCTTCTTACTACACCACATCGATCGTTGGTGGCGGTTCGACCACTGATTTCGCGGTTGGCGGCACCATCTCGTTCGACGGTGTTGAAGGCGTTGGCACCTATACCGGTTCGTTCGACGTTGCTGTAGATTACCTCTAAGTAATTGAAATCACGATGACTGGTCTTGCGCCAGCGAGCATGATGAAGGGGCCGCGTCCGCAAGGGCGCGGCCCTTTTCATATGGTGGTCAGGGAAAACAAGGCCACATCGCATAGCCACCATCATGTTTAACGGATCTTAACCTTAACCCGATAAAAACACCGGAGAAATACGGACATGCCGGGAAATCCGGCATCAATCTTTCGGGGATCCGCTACCAATGCAACGACTTCTTACCCGCAGTTTCTGCCGCGTTCTGGCTGCTTGCGCAGCGCTGGCTGGCGCCATTTCGGCAACGCCGACTTCTGCCCAGGGAGATCTGCTGGTCGCGCCTACGCGCATAATTCTTGATGGTCGCCGCGGGACCGAAGTCATCCTCAGCAATGTCGGCAGTGACGAGGCGACCTATCGGATTGGCCTCGAACTGCGGCGTATGACGGAAGATGGCCAGCTGGTCGATGTCGACGAGAAAGATGCCAATGCGGTGGAAAAGGCCGCGCTTTCAATGATTCGCTACGCCCCGCGCAGGATTACCCTGCCGCCGGGCCAACCGCAGGCAGTTCGCATTGCCGCACGGCCGGGTGCCGACATTCCCGACGGCGAATACCGGGTACACATGTCGTTCCGCGCCATTCCCAAGCCGCGCCCGGTGACGCAGGCGGCGGACAAGGCTGAAGGCATCAAGATCAACCTCATCCCCATTTATGGGGTCACCATTCCCATCATCGTGCGCCACGGCCGTATCGAAGCGACCGTGGCGATCAATGATCCCAAGGTTGTTACCGGCGAGACCGGCCCTGAATTGCGCCTGGCGATGAGCCGCAGCGGCGAGAGTTCGACCTATGGTGAATTACGTGTCGTGCGGCCCGGAAGCTCGGAGCCTGTATTCATGGCTCGTGGTGTCGCAATCTATAGCGAAGTGGGGGAGCGCCGGATGCAATTCCCTCTGTCTGCAGAGCAAGCGGCCCAGATGAAGGGGCAATTGCGGTTCGAATATCGCGAGATGCCGGAAGCTGGCGGCAGGCTGATCGCTTCGGTCGACACGGTTCTCGGTTGAGAGCGGACGGCTGACCGGAAAACGCTGACATGTCCAGGCACAGTTCTTTGACACTAGGTGCCGCTGCGGTTTTCGCAGCGGCATTTGGTGTTGCTGTGCCTGCTGCCACGCCGGCATATGCGCAGGCGCAAAATGGCGCTTGGCAAGCCAGTGACGATGACGCACTGCTGCTGCAAGTTGCGGTCGGCACCTATAAACTCACGAATGAAATTCGCGGATATCAGACAGATAAGGGCATCTGCCTTGATCTGGGCGACGTCATTCAGTCACTCGATTTGCCGATCCGGCTGGACAAGAAGTCGCGCCGCGCAACTGGCTGGCTGTTCCGGGAAGATCAGAAATTCACTCTGGACCGTGAAGCTAATACGGTACAAAACGTGAACAGTAAGCTAGCGCCACTCGGAAATGAAATCCACGACACGCCGGAAGGGTGGTGTGTGGACAGCAAGGCCCTGTCGCGCTGGTTCGGCGTTACGCTGAAGCCCGATCTTTATAATTCGGTCATTCGAATCGAGAGTGATACGAAACTGCCGTTCCTCGAAGCGCTGGAGCGTAAAAGTCGCGCCGCGCGACTTCGTGCGAAGCCGAAAAGCTTCGATCTAAGCGCATATCCACGCGCCGATGCGGAATATCGAGTCTGGCGCACTCCTTCTGTGGATGCGGTGGTGCGCACCAGCTATGCTTCTGTTCCCGGCGGAAAGTCGCGCCTGGATGCGCGGTATGAACTTTATGCAGCGGGCGAAATTGCCGGTGCCGCATTTGATGCGCGGCTCAGCTCCGACAACAAGTTGCAGCCGGAATCCCTGCGGGTGCGGGCATATCGCCGTGACGAAGCGGCAAATCTGCTTGGTCCGCTGAAGGCGACCGAAATTGCGGCTGGCGATGTGCAGACGCAATCTGGCCAGCTGACAGGGCAAACTGCCGTTGGCCGCGGCGCATTCATCACCAATCAGCCTGTTGGCCGCCAGTCGCGCTTTTCGACCACGACGGTTCGCGGCACATTGCCCACTGGCTGGGACGCAGAATTGTACCGTAATGGCCAGCTTATCGGCTTCCAGTCCGATACGGCATCGGGTCGCTACGAATTTTTCGACATTGAACTGTTCTACGGCCGCAATGAAATCGAAGTGGTGCTGTATGGCCCCCAAGGCCAGATCCGCCGCGAGCGGTTCGACCATCCAGTGGGCCAGAGCAATATCGAACCAGGCAAGACCTATTACTGGGCCGGAATATTGCAGCAGAACCGCGATCTGATCGAATTGAAGAAGCGGACCTTACAGACGCCAGATGCGTGGCGAGGCGGGATCGGCATCGAACACGGTCTTGATGACCGAACAAGTTTCGCCTTCGGGGCGCAAAGCCTGTATCTGAACGGGCGCCGGCGTAATTACTTGGAAGGCCGCGTCTATCGATCGATGGGCGCGATGCAGCTGGAAATGAACGCCGCGCACGAATTCGGGGCCGGTATGGCCTTGCAGGCCAATGCACTTGGGCGCGTAGGGCCGGTCAATGTCGGTGCAACAGCCACTTGGATAGGCGGAAACTTCATCAGCGAGTTCGTCGAGGACGGTCTGAGGAACGATTTTGCGGTCAATTTCGACACAGCGCTGCGGCTGGGCAGTCTGAACCTGCCTTTGCAGGCCAATTTTGGTCAATCGACCCTGCGTGACGGGACAAAAGTTACCAGATTCTTAACGCAAACGGCCTTCGCCATGCGCAGCGTGGCCCTCACGGCGCAACTTGAACGCAACGTCCGCGACACGCCGGATGATCAGCGCGATGTGCGCAACACCGAATTGCGGCTGCTGGCCAACACTAGGATGTTCGGCCTGCGCCTGCGCGGGTCTGCGCAATTTGATCTTGAAGGTGAAGACAAGGGCTTCAGCCGGGCGCGCCTATCCACGGACAAGGGCCTAGACGACCGGTCGGATCTCTCGGCCGAGGTAGAATATGACGCCAAGGCGGATAATACGGAATTCAGCCTCGGCTATTCCCGCCGCTTCGACAAATTCTCGCTAAGGACCGATGCCAGCTATTCGAAAAAGGGCGGCATTGGCGCAAACCTCTCACTTTCCTTCAGTTTCGGGCCTGATCCGCTGGATGGTGGTATCCGCTTTTCCGAAAAGAAACTGGCCCGCGGCGGTCAGGCTGCTGTCACCGTGTTCCGCGATGACAATGGCGACGGCATTCGCGGGCCTGACGAAGAATTGCTGAAGGACGTTTACGTGGAAGCCGGCTTCCGCACCACCGACTCAATCACCAATGAAAACGGCCAGGCCTTTGTTGATGAACTGCGCCCGTTTGTTCCGGTGATGGTGGGCGTGGACGAATCCTCTCTCGGCGATCCGTATCTCGCGCCTTCGACCAAGGGCATTGTGGTTGTGCCGCGGCCCGGCGTAGCAACGGTAATCGAACTGCCCGTGTCGCCCTCTGGCGAAGTGGAAGGCGTCGTGCATTCACTGGCCGGAGTGGAAGCGCCCGGTGTTGCGCTGGAACTGATAGATGTGCGCGGTGCAATCGTGGCCACCACCGTCAGCGAATTTGACGGGTTCTTCTTGTTCGACCGTGTGCCCTATGGCCGCTATCGCCTGCGGGTCGCCGCCGATGCTGCACGCGCATTGGGCGTGCGTAGCCAGATTCAGGACCCTGTTGAAGTCGCGCGGGGCAAGGATATCGCCCGCATGGGAATTATCAGGCTGGAAAAGGGAAGCCTGACAATTGCGCAGGCTGATATGTCAAACACCGCTGGCGGCGTCTCGACCGGATCGCCGCCCTGATTCGATTGGAACCGGCGCTGTCAGGCGTGGTTTAATCCTCGACCCATTCCTCGGTCACATATTCGTGAATGATGGCGCGCTGCGGAATGGCGACCATCACCGGCACCAGCATGGCGGGGCCATAGCCTTGCGGATAATTCGCGTGGATTTCCTCCACCGAGATGAGCCGCGCATCGCAAATTGCGCTCTGCGCTGAATGATGTGCACGGCATTGTTCAGCCCAGGCTGACTGGTCGAAAGCAGGCCGGTCCATATGCGGTGCCGGATGGTGATGGCCGTGCATCTCGGGATGTGGTGCACGTTCCGGCGCTTCCTGGCGGATATGGCTTTCATGCTCGCCCTTGGTATCGTCGGTCCATTCCAGCGTGAAGTCAGCCCCGGAATTCTGCACCGTTTCATCAACCTCGTTTGCTGGTGGATGCGCAACTGCGGGCGAGGCTGCAAGGAAGGTGCAAGAGGCGGCGGCAGACCAGAATGGCAGGCGAATATGCATTTCAATTTCCCACTTGGTGTTCCGGAAGAATCGCCGGAATTAGGGGAAATTTTACCATCGCCCACCGCCTTTCCCCAAGGAAACTCTTTGCATCGTCCCGTTTCGGGCCGTGTTGTTTCCATTGTGAGAAAAGGCAGGCGATACGCGTCAGATCCTGTTCGAAAGCACCCGCGCCAATGCTTCGACGCCCGCGGCATCTTCGTGGTCGAAACGGGATTTGTCCGGACTGTCGAGATCGATCACGGCAATCGTCCGCCCATCGCGCACAACCGGCACGACCAGTTCCGAATTGCTGGCTGCATCACATGCGATATGGCCGGGGAAGGCGTGAACATCTTTAACCAGCTGCGTTTTTCCTTCGCTGGCAGCAGTGCCGCACACGCCCTGGCCCATCGGGATGCGGATGCAGGCGGGCCTGCCCACGAACGGGCCAAGCACCAACTCATCGCCGATGACACGGTAAAACCCGGCCCAGTTCAGGCGCGGGATAAATTCCCACATCAATGCTGCGACATTGGCCATGTTGGCCACTGAATCGCTTTCGCCGCTCGTCAGCGCATCGCACGCCTGCACCAACTGCCGGTGCAATTCGGCGGTTGGCAAATCGGAATCTGCGGTAAAATCATACATACAGGCTCTCTACTGCGCGCGGTGCGGGCTGCAACCAATGATTGCAGCAAGCCATGGTCTGCCTTATCCCCGCAGGCATGAGCACAAAGAACAAGATACTCGCCTGGATCCTCGTCCTGATCCTCCTCGCCATTTTCGCAGTTGCCTGGATCGTCCAAGGTGACAGGGCGAATCTGACCTTGGCCGATGTGACAGGGACTGACCCGGTTCTGGAAGAACCCAATGCGGAAGCCATTCCAACCGTCAATATCGCAAAGCCGGTTGGCTGGGCAGCTGACGAGGTGCCGGTGGCCGCCGAAGGGCTGGCAGTGACCAGGTTTGCTGATGATCTGGAGCATCCGCGGGTGATGTACACCATGCCCAATGGCGATGTTCTGGTAACGCTGACACGTGGGCCTTCTTCGGGCGATGGCGGCGGCTTTACGGCCTGGATTGCCAACATCCTGATGTCGCGGGCAGGCTCGACCGGCGCATCACCCAACAAGCTGGTGCTGCTGCGCGATACAGACGGAGATGGCAGTGCGGATGTACGCCATGTGCTGCGGGACGACCTCGATTCGCCTTCGGGCATCGCATGGAACGATGGCGCGCTGTATGTTGCCAACCACGATGAACTGCTGAAATTCCCCTATGAAATGGGCAGCACCGCAGTTTCCGGCGATCCTGAAAAGCTGATGGACCTGCCTGCGGCAGGCAACCACTGGATGCGGAATATCACGATTAATCCTGAAGGCACGAAAATCTATGTCGCTGTGGGCTCTGCATCCAACATCGGTGAAAACGGTATGGATGTGGAAGAAGGCCGGGCGGCAATCTGGGAATATAATCTGGAAGAAGGGCGCCAGCGCCTGTTTGCTACCGGACTGCGCAACCCCAACGGCCTTGCCTGGAACCCGTGGAGCGGCGAATTGTGGACCACGGTGAACGAACGCGATCAGCTCGGTTCTGACCTTGTGCCGGACTATCTGACCAATGTTCCGCTTGGCGCGAATTACGGCTGGCCGTGGATTTACTACAAGGACACGATCGACCAGCGCGTAAAGGCGCCGATGCCTGCCTACACTAATGAATATGCGCGCCGGCCCGAATATGCACTCGGCCCCCATGTCGCGGCATTGGGCCTCGTGTTTTCCAAGCAGGGCACAACCATGGGCAAGGCATTCAGCAACGGTGCGTTCGTTGCTCGCCACGGTTCGTGGAACCGTAAACCCGCTTCGGGCTATGATGTCGTCTATGTAGCCTTTGATGCACGCGGCAACCCGCAGGGTAAGCCCGTGCCTGTGCTAACCGGTTTCCTCAACGACAATGGAACGACCAAAGGGCGGCCTACGTGGGTGACGTGGACCGGAAATGGTTCGCTGCTGGTGAGCGATGATACGGCAGGCATTATCTGGCGCGTGACTGCACCGGGTGCCGAGCCATCGGCTGAAATTTCCGGCATCCGCACGAAATCCCTGCCGCCGCAGCGCGAGTTGCGCGGCGATCCGGAAATCCGTTTCCGCGAGGAATATGCGCGCCAGCAGGTAGCCCAGTAACGGGTTGCTGCTGGCGGCAATCAGCCGACCAGCTGTTCTGCGCTCAGTTGATAGAGCAGGCCGGCGCCTGCCGTTGCGGAAGCCTTTAGGCCCGATGCCTCGGTCACCACATGGTCGAGGAAGAAGCGCGCTGTTACCGGCTTGGTTGCGGCCAGCGCGGGTGCTTCGCCCGCTTCCACGGCGCGTTTCTGTTTCAGCATCTGCCAGCCTGCAACGGCCACTGCGGACATGGTGCAGAATGGCACGCTGCCCGCCAGACGATCATCAAGACTGGCATCATCGCGCATCCATTTGCCGATTGCCGCGCAGTCATTCGCCAATGCCGCAAGCGCCGGTTCGTCAGCGCTTTCACGCGCGACATCTGCCATCAACGCGGCAAAAACCTCGCCATCTTCAAAGCCGAGTTTGCGTGTGACCAGATCGGCTGCCTGAATGCCGTTGGTGCCTTCGTAAATCGGTGCGATGCGCGCATCGCGGTAATGCTGGGCAGCGCCTGTTTCCTCGACAAAGCCCATGCCGCCATGCACCTGGATGCCGATACTGGCGACTTCCACGCCCGTGTCCGTGCCCCATGCCTTGATCAGCGGAACCAGCACTTCTGAACGGCGGGCCGCAGCTTCATCGCCCAGCGATCCGCGGTCGACCTGGCCGGCCGTGTAATAGAGCAGGGCGCGCATCGCCTCTGTCAGGCTTTTCATGCGCAGCAGCATCCGGCGCACATCCGGATGTTCTATGATCGCCACCGGATCGCGGTCGGGCGAACCGGCGCGGGTAGATTGCACGCGGTCTGCCGCATAATGCATCGCCTGTTGCAGCGCGCGTTCGGCGATCTGCACGCCCTGGCTGCCGACATTGATGCGCGCGGAATTCATCATGGTGAACATTGCAGCCAGTCCGCGGTTTTCCGCGCCGACCAGTTCGCCAATGCATTCGCCATTGTCGCCATAACTCATCACGCAAGTGGGCGATGCATTGATGCCCAACTTGTGTTCGAGACTGACGCAGCGCAAATCGTTCTTCGGGCCAAGCGACCCGTCTGCATTCACGTGATATTTCGGCACAACAAACAGGCTGATGCCGCGGCTGCCTTCCGGCGCGCCGGGCAGACGGGCCAGCACCAGGTGAATGATGTTCTGCGCCAGCTCATGCTCGCCCCAGGTGATGTAGATCTTCTGTCCGTTGATCCGGTATTTCCCGGCGTGTTCGCCATCCTCTATCGGCATGGCGGTGCTGCGCAAAGCGCCCACGTCGCTGCCAGCCTGCGGTTCGGTCAGGTTCATTGTGCCTGACCATTCGCCGCTGATGAGCCGGGGCAGATACATCGCCTTTTGCGCTTCGCTGCCGTGGTCTGCCAGGGCATCCACCGCGCCCACAGACAGGATCGGCAGCAGAGTGAAGGCCATGTTGGCGCTGCCCAGATTTTCCAGCACATTGCAAGCGAGGGTGAACGGCAGCCCTTGTCCGCCAAATTCGGTGGGCGAGCCAATCGCGTTCCAGCCCTGTTCGACATAGGCCTGGTAGGCTTCTGCAAAACCGTCCGGCAAACGAACGACGCCGTTTTCCAGCTTCGCCCCTTCCAGGTCGCCTGCGCGGTTGAGTGGCGCAAATTCGCCGGCTGCAAATCCGCCGATTCCATCGACAATGGCTTCTACCATGTCAGCTTCGGCTGCGGCGAAACGTTCGGTTTGCGCCAGTTCCACGATGCCTGCGCAAACATTGATGGCAAGCAGCTGGTCCTGGGTGGGCGCTGTATAAGGGATCACGTCAATTTCCTTTGCGGCTTCCGCGGCATTTACGTTGGAAGAGCTTGGCTTTTCTGCGTCCCACCTATAGCGCGGCGGCATGTCGGGCAAGAACGCTACGGAAACGGTAACGGCCAATGATGCCGGAATTGCCCGCGCAGCGCGAATCGTGCGCGAAGGGGGCATTGTCGCCGTTCCGACAGAGACGGTTTATGGCCTTGCTGCCCGCGCCGATGATGCCGCTTCGGTAGAGAAGATCTACCATGCAAAGGGCCGCCCCGGTTTCAACCCACTTATCGTCCATGTCGATACGATGGAGCAGGCAGGTACGCTCGCCGAATTCAACGAAGCTGCACTGGCAATGACAGAACTTTATTGGCCGGGGCCTTTGACACTGGTGCTGCCCAGGAAGCCCGATGCAGCAGTTACACCAGCCGTGACAGCAGGGCTGGATACTATTGCCATCCGGATGCCGGCACACCCGGTGATGCGAGCACTGATCAGGGAAAGCGGCTGCCCTCTGGCTGCACCATCTGCCAATCGCAGCAACGCAATCAGCCCGACCACTGCCAGCCATGTCAAAGCTACGCTGGATGGCCGGATTGACCTGATTCTGGATGCAGGCCCGTGCACCAAAGGTCTTGAATCCACCATCATAGCGATCCGCCAAGACGGCATGCTTGAGGTGCTGCGGCCTGGGCCAATCAGTCTGGAGCAGGGCGGTGCGCTGTCAGCTGATATGGCATCGGGCAAGATTGAAGCGCCGGGCCAGATGAAATCCCATTATTCGCCCGGCAAGCCTGTGCGGTTGGAAGCCCATGAAGCGCAGGCGGATGAATATCTCATCGGATTTGGCGAAGTCGCAGGCCACGATACCTTATCTGCAGGCGGCGATCTGGATGAAGCGGCGGGTCGGCTCTATGCCGCGCTCCACCAGGCAGCGGCATCGGATTTGCCGAAAATCGCGGTTGCACCCGTTCCGAATGCCGGCTTGGGCGTTGCGATCAACGACCGGCTGCGGCGCGCTGCCGCCTGAAAATCAGCGCGGGTCGGCCTCAACCGGAATGGTTGGCGCCAGCACTGCAATTTCGGCTTCTATCGCTTCCAGATCGCGGCATGACGACTGGTCGCCATCGGCACATTGGCGCGATAGTTTTTCGCGTTGACGGTCAAGTTTGCCCAAACGTTCTTCGCGCTTGCGCAATTCGCGGCCGCGCTTTTCATCCGCTTCAGACTGGCTGGTGGTGGCCAGATCGACAGCCTTGCTGGCAACCTTGACCGGCGCTGTCACCACATCGAGCGCGGTTTTGGCGAGGCAGCCTGACAGCGCCAGGGCGGAACAAATTGCAACAACAGGGGCTATGCGGCGCATGGAAATTCCTTTCCTCGCCCGCATAGCCCCATTGATGTGTCCCGTCGATTAACCCCTTGCATTCACACGATGCCGAGGGGCTGCGCGGTCAGGAAATTACTCCTTCTCCTCGCTCACAGATTTGCAGGTGACCGTGCCCGATCCCATGGATTTTACCTTGCAGGTGGCGTTGCCCGTAATGGTGACATCGCCTGAACCCATGATCTTGGCATCCACATTGCCGTCAGATGCAAAGTCGGCATCGCCCGAACCCATGATCTTGAGATCGGCGGTTTCAACCTTGAGGCCGCTCATCTGCGCGCTGCCTGCACCTGCGACTGTCAATTCGAGAGTTTTGACCACGCCAGCAGCTTCATACGCGCCGGAGCCCGCGATCGTGACTGACAGCTTGTCTGCATCGAGTTTGGCGGTCGATGCCTTGCCGCTGCCGAGGATCTTCACATCGGCTTCCCTGGTCATGCTGGCAGCTTCGATCTTGCCTGAACCCGCCAGGATCAGGGCCTTGGGCGAAGGCATCGTTACATTAACAATGGCCTTGCCGCCTTCATTCCAGCCGTCCTTTTCACGCATGATGCCAAGCGTGCCTTCCTTCAGCGTGAAGCGAAGCGCGGCAACGGCCTTGTCATCGCCTTCAACCTTGATCGCCAGCTTCTTGCCATCCTTGATGCGCACCGTGTCCGGGCCTGCCAGCAGGACTTCGGTCGGCGCGTCACCTGTTATATCCAGCTCTGAAAGGGGGACGCCTTCCTCGCCATTGATATTCACATTCATGCCATCGCAGCCCGCAATGCCGGCTGACATTGCAACCAGTGCGATCGGTGCGATCTTCCTGAAGAAATCCTGCAACATGCTGCTTACCTCCAAAATCCCGTAACAAGTTTGCGTGTTACCGATATAATACAGCAAGTGCGGTGTCGCAAGGCAGCGACGAAAAAGGGCCGCCCTTTCGGACGGCCCTGATCGATTGCGATATGTCGCCGGTCGAATGACCGGAAGCAAAACTTACGCGTCTTCAGTGTTCTCGTAATATTGCGGCGCGTGTTCGCGCAGCACGTCGAGAATCTTTTCCAGCGCAGCTGGTTCATCCGTCTTTTCCATCGCGGCCAGTTCACGGGCCAGGCGGCTGGAGGCAGCTTCGAAAATCTGCCGTTCGGAATAGCTCTGTTCGGGCTGGTCTTCGGGACGGAACAGATCGCGCGTCACTTCGGCGATCGACACCAGGTCGCCCGAATTGATCTTCGCTTCATATTCCTGCGCACGGCGCGACCACATGGTGCGCTTTACCTTGGGCTTGCCCTTCAGGGTTTCCATGGCTTCCTTCAGCGTCTTGTCGCTGGAAAGCTTGCGCATCCCGATGGCTTCGACCTTGTTGGTCGGAACGCGGAGAGTCATACGCTCTTTTTCGAAACGCAGGACATACAGTTCAAGCTGCATCCCGGCGATTTCTTCATTTTGAAGTTCGATAACGCGACCCACCCCGTGCTTAGGGTAAACAACATAATCGCCAACGTCGAAGACGTTTGCTTCGGCTGCCATATAAAATCCTTTCGTGCGGGCAGTACCTGAACCAGAGGGAGGCTATTCCTGCAGGCCGCGAAATGACGCGCCCGGAAGCGGGAATTATTCTGTGGTTGGGGGTCTGCGCCTTTCCAGATACTAGCTCTGCCCGGTGCCGGCCGGTGCAGTTCTCCTATTATATAGCAGATTCGCAACAAAATTGCCAGACTCGCGAATTTAAGGCCAATCGCGCATTTCTGCGGGGCCATTTCACGGCCTGCCAGCCTCTAATTCGTGTAATCAGGACCGTGCCGGACCGCCTGTTTCAAGCGGTCCGTTGCAGGTCCTTAGTCGCTGGCCGGACAGGGCCGTGCCAGAGTTGCGTTCAGTCGCCTTCGCCCGGTTCAGGGGTGAAGTATTTTTCGAACTTGTCTTCTTCGCCCTTATGCTCGTCGGCATCTTCCGGCGGATCTTTCTGGCTGGTGATATTCGGCCATTCGGCGGAATATTTGGTGTTCAGTTCCAGCCATTTTTCGAGATTGTCTTCGGTATCGGGCAGAATCGCTTCGGCCGGGCATTCAGGTTCGCAGACGCCGCAATCGATGCATTCGCTGGGATTGATAACCAGCATCGTTTCGCCTTCATAGAAGCAGTCGACAGGGCAGACTTCGACGCAGTCAGTATATTTGCATTTGATGCAAGCGTCGGTGACGACATAAGTCATGGCTGCGTGTTCCCCTTAGTCCAGGATATCTGAGGTGGTTGTACTGTTTACGGGTGCTATGGCGGTTTGGCCCTGCTGGTCAAGCGTGCGATAAAAAGATTGCGCCTCTGCAGGTGGCCCGCGCCGTGTGGGCAAGGCCAGAAGTTCAATAACCCGCACACCATCACCCCATGGGAAGGTCAGCACATCGCCCGCTTCAACCGGCTGGCTCGCACGGCAAACGCGCACGCCGTTGCGGCGGATGTGGCCTTCGTCGATCAGTCGGTGTGACAGGCTGCGGGTGCGCGCGAAGCGCAGGAAACAGAACAGCCTGTCGATCCGCATTCCCAAGCGCGCCCTACCTCAGCAAATCTGCCAGACCGGCAAATGCCTTGCCTGTTGCCGGTGCGTTGACCGGCGGTTTTGCGGGCCTTTCCCGTTGCGGGGAACCGGCCCGATGGTCCTTGCCCGACGATTTGCGGCCAGTTGGCTTTCCGCCAGTCTTGCCACCGGCCTTGCGCCGGCCTTTTTGGTCGGCGCGGGTATCCGGCTTGCCATCGGACTTGCGCGGGCCGCGTTGTGACGGGCGCCATTCCCACATATCGGGTGCTGGCGGGCCAGACGCGCCTTCGGGCAACGGTTTTGGCGAAAATGACCGGAAGCCTGCAACACCCAGAAGCCGCATATAGCTTTCCGGCGTGAGGCCCGTTGAAATGGCGAGAGACGGGTCAATCGCGAACTTCCGCTTCCCGCTCTTGCTGCGTGCATCATGCGCGGCGCGGAACAGTTTTTCCGCAATATCGATGCGGACAGCCTGTTTCCCCGCGTGGCGATAGCCAGATGGCAATTGGGATGCACCTTCGATTACCGGCACCATCGCTTGTTGCAGGGGGCGCCGGTCGCGGCCAAGGGCATGCAGCATCTGGCGCGGTGCGGGCTTCAGCAGGGCCGCTGCGAAAATGTCCAGCGCACCAAATGTGACGCCAAGCCGGCGCAGGAAAGGCCTGGTTTCCTTGGGCAAGTGTTCCAGCCCGGCCTGCTCGCGCGTGACATGGCCGTGCCCTGCAATCAGCGACAGCAACAGTGCGCGCGCTTCGGAACCAGCGGCCGGGTCGCGCGATGCTTCTTCAAGCTTTGCCAGCGGTTCCAGCGGCGCAGCCTGCCTGGAAATCCAGCTTTCCAGCGCCGTTGCCAGCCGTGCTTTCGCGGCTTCGGGCAGGACATTCACCTCGCGGGACGGCTGGATGCGCGGCGTGGCAGTGCCGGCGGTTGCTTCCAGTTCGGCAATACGCTCGCCTTCCCACCAGATGCCGCCCATATCTATGGTGACACCGGCGAATGCCGAATCCACCAATGCATCGGCGCGCTGCGTCAGGATGCGCGGCAGGGCTTTTTCGCCTGCCGCCAACAGCATTTTGCGGTCAGCATGGCTGGCCTGATGGTCCACCGCAAAGCGGAACCCCTTGACCGTGCCAATCGGCTCATCTTCCACCAGCATGGCACCATCATCCGATAGTGTAACGGGCAGCAGTGACGCGTCCTGTCCCAGCGTTTTCATCAGGATTGCAGTCCTCCGGTTCACGAATCTCTCAGTCAGACGGCCATGCAGTGCATCGGAAAGCCGGGCTTCCACCGCACGGGCGCGCGCTGCCATCTCGTCGCGGGCCAGAACCCAGTCTGGCCGCTGGCATATATAGGACCAGCTGCGGATCGCGGCGATCCGGCCCTGTAGCGTGTGAATGTCGCCCTGAACATTGTCCAGTTCCGAAATTCGGGCCGCGACATAATCCGCGCCGATATATCCGCCATGCAAATCCTGCCACAGGCGCGCGACGAACCGACTGTGCGTGTCTGCCCCCTGTTGCCTGAAATCCGGCAGCGAACAGACATCCCAGAAGCGCCTGACATTGGCCCTTCCGCGAATTTCATCGGACCAGGGTTCTTCCGCCAGCCGCTTGAGCACGGCGAGATCGATTGCTTCTGGTGCAAGGGTCAGCACCGGGTCCAGCGGCGGGGCTTCCAGGTCGCCGATCAACATTGCCAGACTGTCAAACCGCGGCTGTGCGTCACGCCAGAACAGCTTGGTGACAGGAGCGAAGCGGTGTTCTTCCACCGCGTAGATTTCTTCTTCGGTAAATTCGGGACTTTCGGCTTGCTGCCCGCCCATGCCCGATAATGTACCGAAAGTGCCATCCCGCTGATGGCGACCTGCGCGCCCGGCAATCTGCGCCATTTCTGACGGGAATAGCCGCCGCTGGCGAACCCCGTCAAACTTGGTGAGCGATGCAAAGGCGACGTGATTGATATCGAGATTGAGGCCCATGCCAATGGCATCGGTGGCGACGATATAGTCCACCTGGCCCGACTGGAACAATTCGACCTGCCGGTTGCGCGTATCGGGGCTGAGCGCGCCCATCACGATGGCAGACCCGCCACGGAACCGGCGCAGCATTTCGGCCACTGCATAAACCTGCTCTGCCGAAAAGGCGACAATCGCACTGCGCGGCGGCAGGCGGGATAATTTGCGCGGGCCAATATGGCTGAGGGTAGAAAATCGCGGACGCTGGATAATCTCCGCTTCGGGAAGAAGGGCGCGCACCATCGGTTCCAGCGTTGCAGCACCCAGCAGCATGGTTTCATCACGCCCGCGCGCATTCAGCAGCCGGTCGGTGAAAATATGGCCACGTTCGCGGTTCGCGCCCAGCTGCGCTTCATCAATCGCCACAAAAGACGGCGGCTGGTCCTTGAACGCGCTTCCAACATTTCCGCTTTTTGCAGGGCCGAATACCGGCATCGCTTCGGCGGTGCAGCACATATAGCGCGCATTGGGCGGTTCGATCCGCTCTTCGCCAGTGATCAGCGCCACCTGCGCTTCGCCCTTGATGGCGCAGACACGGTCATACACTTCGCGGGCCAGCAGGCGCAGCGGAAAGCCGATTGCCCCGCTCGAATGCCCGCACATCCGTTCAATCGCCAAGTGGGTCTTGCCGGTGTTGGTCGGTCCCAGGACCGCCTTGATGGTTGAATCTTCAGAGTGTCGGCGGGTCACATGGGGAATGTGGCATCGCACCGGGGCTTGGACAAGCTCTTGTCCTTCCCCGTCAACAGCTTGTCCGATCGCAGATGCAAATCATCGCAGCTTAAATGGACATTAACTTTAAAAGTGCAGGAAATCCGGCAAAGAGCGTTACGGGATCAGATAGTGGCGGCTTTAGGCGGCCAAAACAGGAGGGCGCGCTGGATAATCCGCGCGAAATGGACGGGAATTCGGCTGACGGTGCAGATGTTTCTGCCACTGTTGCCCTATCGCACGCCCAGATCCTGTTTGACGATCACAGCACCGCCAAAGCCGCATCTCACGGCGCCGACGCAAGACAGCTGGTGCTGCAACGCGCCCGCAGCCTGACCGAAAAGTTCGAGGAATGGCGTTTTGCCGCGTCACAGCGGCTGGAAAAAATCGACATTGCGCCTGATCTTGCAGACAAGATCGGCAGCCGCCGCTGGTTCCGAGGTGTTGGCACCTTGCTGGGCCTATCGGCGATAGCGCTGGCTTTCTGGCCGGATTTCGCGCCGCTGGAAGCAGCACCTGCGATGGCTTTGGACGAACAGGCGCGCGATGAATTTCGCAGCCAGATGATCCTGCCGCTGGCGCTGGGTAGCGACAGCGGGCGCCACATGGGCGCGACCGATGCCGTGGTGCCGCTGCGTTCTGCCCCTGAAAGGCCGCAGATCGAATTGCTGGCAACGCTGGTCAGCGGCGACAGTTTTGGCCGGATGTTGCAACGCGCAGGCGTAGGTTCTGCCGATGCAGCACGGGTTGGCGAGCTGGTTGCCCGCACAATGCCGCTATCGGACATAGAGCCTGGCACGCAGGTGGATATCACGCTGGGCCGGCGGCCATCACCCGGTTCGCCACGCCCGCTCGATGCGCTTGCGTTTCGCGCGCGCTTCGATCTGGAACTGGGCATCGAACGCAATGGCGGAACGCTTGCGTTGCAGCGAAAGCCGATCCGCGTGGACGAAACCCCACTGCGGATCCGGGGTATTGTGGGCCAGAGCCTTTATCGTTCCGCCCGTGCGGCTGGTGCGCCGGCCAGCGCCGTGCAGCAATATCTCAAGACTCTGGGCGAACAGGTTGACCTGGACCGCGCGGTTGGCGCGAATGACACGTTCGACATCATCATCGCCCACAAGCGCGCAGCCACTGGCGAACGCCAGGCGGGGCAGTTGCTCTATGCCGGTATCGAGCGCAGCGGGCAGCAAGCCACGCAATTGATGCGCTGGGGCAAGGAAGGCCGGTTTTTCGAAGCATCGGGTGTTGGCGAACAGCGCGCCGGGCTGGTTGCGCCGGTGCCGGGCAGCATTTCGTCCCGCTTCGGTATGCGCCGCCATCCCATTCTGGGTTATCGCCGGATGCATTCCGGCATGGATTTCCGCGCCAATTACGGCACGCCGATTGTGGCCGTTACAGATGGTAACGTCAGCGGTGCGGGCCGCATGGGCGGCTGCGGCAATGCAGTCAGGCTGAGCCATGGCGGAGGCCTGCAAACGCGGTATTGCCACATGAGCCGGATCGCAGTGCGCGGCGGACAATCGGTCCGACGCGGGCAGGTGATCGGCTATGTCGGTTCCACCGGCCTTTCGACCGGCGCGCATCTTCATTACGAAATGTATCGTTCTGGCCGCGCGGTTGACCCGGCATCGGTTCGCTTCGTTACGCGGGCGCAGCTTTCGGGCGCTGAATTGCAGCAATTCCGCGAAACACTGGCCAAATTGCGCACGGTTGAACCCGGCGCTGCGCTTGCCTCGATGACGCCTGAGCCGAACGAAGTAGACAATGCGCCGGTCCGCGAAATCGACAAGGTGGAACAGCCCAAGAAAATCGGCTGATTGAATTTTATCGTAATTAAGGCAACAGATGCAGCATGACTGCATCCTATCCGAACCTCCGGCTGCGCCGGACACGTGCTTCAGCGTGGAGCCGCGCACTTCACCGCGAAACGGTGTTGACCACGGCCGATCTCATCTGGCCCCTGTTCGTTACCGAAGGGGACGCGGTGGAACAGCCGATTGCATCGCTTCCCGGCGTTTCGCGCTGGTCGGTGGACGGCATTGCCGCCCGCGCGCGTGAAGCTGTGGCACTTGGCATCCCCTGCATTGCGCTGTTCCCCAACACGCAGAGAGACCGGCGTAGCGATGACGGGGCGGAGGCGCTGAACCCGGACAATCTGATGTGCCGTGCGATCAGGGCCATCCGCGAAGAATGCGGCAACGATATCGGCATTCTTACCGATGTCGCGCTCGACCCTTATACATCGCATGGGCAGGACGGGGTGATTGACGATGCAGGCTATGTCCTGAACGATGAAACGGTCGCGGTTCTGGTCGACCAGGCGATCAACCAGGCAGAGGCGGGGGCGGATATCATCGCGCCGTCCGATATGATGGATGGCCGCGTGCGGGCCATTCGCATGGCGCTGGAAATGGGCGGCCATCACAACGTCCAGATCATGAGCTATGCCGCAAAATATGCCTCGGCATTCTATGGTCCGTTCCGTGATGCGGTGGGTTCCGGCGCGCTGCTGAAAGGCGACAAGAAAAGTTACCAGATGGACCCAGCCAATACGGAAGAGGCTTTGCGCGAAGTTGCGCTGGATATTGCCGAAGGGGCCGATAGCGTCATGGTCAAGCCGGGCCTGCCCTATCTTGATATCGTCGCGCGGGTGAAGGACCGGTTCGAAGTGCCTGTCTTTGCCTATCAGGTAAGCGGCGAATACGCGATGATCGAAGCGGCCGCTGCGGCTGGCGCGGGTGACCGCGATGCATTGGTGATCGAAACGCTGATGGCGTTCAAACGCGCCGGATGTACCGGCATCCTCACTTACCATGCCGCCCATGCCGCGAGGCTGCTGAATGGCTGATGGTTCCGCCGGTTTCCGGGTAGAGACAGAACGCCTTGTATTGCGTGACTGGCAGGGCGATGCTGATTGGGCTGCGTTTTTCCGGCACACCAATACGCCTGCGGTCATGCAATGGCTGGGCGGCGTGCTGGACGAGGAACATCGCCAGATCCAGCGCAACCGGGTGGAAAATTGCGTGGCCAATAACGGCCATTGTTTCTGGCTGGTCCAACGTAAGGCAGATGGCGGGCATTTATCGGGCGAAGTGCTGGGTTTTTGCGGGCTGAAACGCGCCGATGCGCCGGGCAGCACCGTCACCGGCGCCATGGAAATCGGCTGGCGCTTCCGCGAGGATGCGTGGGGCAAGGGATATGCCCGCGAAGCCGCCGAAGCAGCGATGAATGCCGGGTTTGAGGCGTTTGGCGCAGACGAGATTGTCGCCCTGACGGTTATCGACAACCGGCCCAGCTGGGGCCTGATGATCCGCCTTGGCATGAAGCGCCGTGAAGATCTGGACTATGCCGATGCGCGGTATGATCCGCCGTGGCGGGACACGATAATCTATTCGATTGCGCGAGAGGATTGGGAGAAGCAGCGATGACAACACCATCTGGAAACAGGCCGGGTGTCACCATCATCCCGATTCACGGCAAAAGCCCGCGCATCCATGACAGCGCCTTTATCGCGCCGGGCTGCCGCATCATCGGGGACGTGGAGATCGGCGCGGATTCCAGCATCTGGTATAATTGCGTGCTGCGCGCCGATGTCAGCCGCATCGTCATTGGCCAGCGCAGCAATATCCAGGACGGCAGCGTGGTCCATTGCGACCCTGCGCGCCCCGGCGATGAAGATGGCTCGCCCTGTATCATTGGTGATGACGTGCTGGTTGGCCATCTGGCCATGGTCCACGGCTGCATCATTGAAGACCGCGGCTTCATGGGGTTGGGCGCGATTGCCATGAACAAGGCGCGCATTGGTTCCGATGCCATGCTGGCAGCAGGCGCGATGCTGACCGAAGGCAAGATCATGGAGGCACGCAGCCTGTGGGGCGGCCGGCCGGCGCGGTTCATGCGCGAATTGAACGATGCGGCGATTGCCGGAATGCGCATGGGTGTTGCCCATTATGCCGAAAATGCGCGCCATCACGGCGCAGCAGTGGATGCAGCGGGCCTTGGCGCGGCCGAAGACTGATTTCCCCCCGCCCGATGCCCTGATGGCGGTGCTGGATGATGACGGAAAATTCGCGGTTCGGGTCACCCCCGGCGCCCGGGAAGAAGCCATCTCGGTGTCAGGTGGCAAGCTGCAGGTAAAGGTGCGCGCCCGGCCTGCCGATGGCGAAGCCAATGCAGCAGTATTGAAATTGCTCGCAAAATCACTCGGAGTTTCGACGTCACGGCTTCGCATGTTGCGCGGCGCAACCGGGCGCGAGAAGCAGTTTCAGCTTTCGGACTGAGCAGTTCGGCTTTCGATCCACCTGGCAAAACCAGTCAGCCCCGTGCACCACACAGCAGCCATACCAAGTGCAGCTTCCGGCGCGGCATGATAGGCCGCAGCACCGGCAATGGCCCCGCCGATGAGGCCCAGCCACAGGAATATTGTCGCGGCCCAGCCCGCTAGAGCCCGTCCCTGCAAGGCTGCGGCGATGGCTTGTCCGATGCGCACTAGGCTGCCGGTCATATAGGTCACCCCAACAGTCACTTCGCCTCCCTGGCGAAAGCAATTGTTCAACGCGCCCATCGCCAGAACCAGACAGATCATCATCATGGTGATGGAACTGTTTTGCCGTGCCAATGCCGCGGCGCATATCAGGAAGGCGGAAAGCGCAAGCACTGCGGTCTTGCGCCAGCGGCCGGCATGATCGGACACTATCGCGCCTATCGTCACGCCTGTGACGAACCCTCCAATCAGGCCAAGGGGCACCAGTGCATGCGCGGCATCTGTCGTAATATCGACCGCCAGCCGTGTGGTGTTGCCTGACATGAAGGAAACAAAATAACGGTCCGCAGCCAGAAAGCCGGATGCATCGACAAATCCTGCCAATGCGGCAATTGCGATGGCGAGCAATCGGCGGGATCGATCATACCTTGTCATGGTGCATGATGCAGAAAACACCTCGCGGCCGCCAAGGCAAGCGTTCGTTGAGCGCTAGTCCCTGATGAGGGCTTCCAACGCGGTCATGCGGTCTGCCTCATGCGCGGGCTTGTCCCACCTGATCCGGTGAATGCGCGGGAAACGCATGGCGAGGCCGGATTTGTGCCGTTTGCTCTGGTGAACGGAATCGAATGCCACTTCAAAAACCAGGCTCTTATCCGTTTCGCGCACTGGGCCGAACCTGTTCAGTGTGTTCTGGCGCACATGGCGGTCGATCTTTTTCAGTTCTTCGTCGGTAAAGCCGGAATAGGCTTTGCCTACCGGCAGCAACTCCGCACCTGCATCGGGGTCACCGTTCCAGCAGCCAAAAGTATAGTCGGAATAGAAGCTGGACCGTTTGCCGCTGCCGCGCTGGGCATACATCAGCACGCAGTCAATCAGCAGCGGGTCGCGTTTCCATTTATACCACATCCCTGCCTTGCGACCGGCGACATAGGGCGCATCGCGGCGCTTCAGCATCAGCCCTTCAATTGCATCGTCGCGCGCAGATGCCCGAATTTCCGCAAGCTGGTCGAAATCGCCAGCTTCGACGATCTGCGAAAGGTCGAAATGACTGTCGGGCAGGCGGGGGATGAAGCGTTCAAGATGCCCGCGCCGGTCAGACCACGGCAAAGTGCGCAAATCCTCGCCTTCGATCGCCAACGCATCATACAACCGCACGAAAGCGGGCGCTTCGCTCAGCATCTTCTTGCTTACCGTCTTTCGGCCAAGGCGCTGCTGCAAGGCATTGAAACTGGCGGCCCCGCCTTGAGTCCTGTCATTCTGCACGCCGCCCTGCGTGCTGCCGCGCACCAGCAATTCCCCATCCAGCACGGCCGGAATGGCCAGCGCGTCCAGCAATTCGGGGAATGTCGCGGAGATATCGTCGCCGGAACGCGAATAGAGCCGGGTTTCGCCGCCGTTTTCATTGGCCACGTGAACCAGCTGCACTCTGATGCCGTCCCATTTCCACTCGGCAGCATAATCATCCATGGAAACCTGTGCATCTTCCAGCGGATGGGCGAGCATGAAGGGCCGGAAAAGCGGCAGGTTTTCTGTTTCAGGGGGCGCTGCCCCGCCAGCGGCCCAGGCGAAAAGTTCGGCATAGGGCGGCTGGAGGGCGTGCCAATATTCCTCCACCTCATCCACACTGACATCGAAAGCCTGCGCGAAGGCGACCTTGCCCAGCCGGGCAGAAATGCCGATCCGCATCGCGCCTGTTGCCAGTTTCAGCAAGGCATAGCGTCCCGACGGGTCAAGCCGGTCAAGCATCATGGGCAATTCGGTGAGCACGGTTGTCCGCGTCATCGCGCCCAGCAAGGCAACCGCTTCTGCCACACCGGGTGGCGCCTCGACATCAGACGATGGTTCGGGCCACAGCAGGCTGGCGGTTTCTGCCGTATCGCCTACGAAATCTCGGCTGAGCGACCAGAGGATGGGGTCCACCCGTTCTTTCATGAGATTGCGGATCGTGCTGGATTTCACGGCCTTGAAATCCATCCCGTCAGTCAGCGCTGCCAGCGCCCACCCGCGGTCAGGGTCAGGTGTGGCACGCAGATAGTCTGCAATCAGCGCCAGCTTGGCATTGCGGCTGCGGGTATAGACCAGCGCATCGATCAGGGCGGCGAATTCTTCCACCTAATCGTCCTCGTCATCATAGCCGACCATGGCCAATGCTCGGGCGCGGCGCTGGTGCAGCTGGCACCAGCGTAGCAAAGCTTCCTCGCGGCCATGGGTGATCCAGCTTTCATGCGGATTTACCTCTTCGATGGTGCGGGTCAGCTCGCCCCAGTCTGCATGGTCGGAAATTATCAGCGGCAATTCGACGTTGCGCTGGCGTGCGCGCTGGCGCACCCGCATCCATCCGCTTGCCATGGCGGTTATCGGGTCGGGCAACCGCCTGCTCCACCTGTCATTGAGGGCAGATGGCGGGCATACCACGATCGCTCCTCGCATGGCTTCCTTGTCGTGGTCTGCCACCAGGCGCAGATCGCCCAGCTCCACGCCAAATTCTTCATAGAGGCGGCACATTCTTTCCATCGCGCCATGCAGATAGATGGGGGCGCGGTGGCCTGCTGCGCGAAGTTCGGCAATTACGCGCTGCGCCTTGCCCAATGCATAGGCACCCACCAGAACGCAGCATTCGGGATTATCGTGCAGCGCCTTCAGCAATTTGCCGACTTCCTCTGCAATAGGCGGGTGCACGAACAGCGGCAGGCCGAATGTCGCCTCGGTAATCAGTATATCGCACGGCGTAACTTCGAAGGGGAGGCAGGTGGGGTCTGCGCGGCGCTTGTAGTCGCCGGTGACGATCACTTTCTCGCCAGCATGTTCCAGCAGAATCTGGGCCGAACCCAGCACATGGCCTGCGGGGATGTAGGTGGCATCGACATTGCCGGGCAGGCGGATTGTCTCGCCATAGGAAACTGACGTCGCGCCTTCATCTGTTGCGTAGCGCAACTTCATGATTCCCAATGTTTCCGGAGTCGCGATTGTCTGGCCGTGCCCGCCGCGTGCATGGTCTGCATGGCCATGCGTCACCAGCGCCTTGTCCACCGCGCGCGACGGATCGATCCAGCAATCAGCAGGCACTACGTGGATGCCGTGCGGCTCTGGCCGGATCCATGAAAAATCAGCAATCATGGTGCTAGAATGAAATCGGGGCGCGAACCGTTCCCGGCCCGCGCCCCGATTTGCTGCATTGCGTAGAAGCGATCAGCCCTGACCGTCGCTATTATCGTCCGGCCCTTCCTCCGCCGAAACATCAGGCGCCTTGGGTGTTGTCTTTTTCGCAGCAGTCTTTTTGGCTGCCTTGCGCTTGGGTGCCGCTTTTGGCGGGGCCGGTGTGATTTCGAAGGACGGCTTGCCATCCTTCACCGTCACATGCACCTCGCCGCCTTCGGACAATTTGCCGAACAGCAATTCTTCAGCAAGCGGCTGCTTGATCTTGTCCTGGATCAGCCTGCCCATCGGACGGGCGCCATACAGGCGGTCATAGCCCTTGTCGCCTAGCCAGGTGCGCGCATCGCTGTCGAACTGGATGTGAACATTCTGTTCGGCCAGCTGCAGTTCCAGCTGCAGGATGAACTTGTCGACCACGCGGGCCACCGTTTCCCTGCCGAGGTAGGAGAATGGCACGATGGCATCCAGACGGTTGCGGAATTCAGGCGTGAACATCTTCTTCACAGCCTCGTCGCTCGCATCTTCCTTGGATACGTCGCCAAAGCCGATACCGCTGCGCGCCATATCGGCAGCGCCGGCATTGGTTGTCATCACCAGCACCACGTTACGGAAATCGACCGTCTTGCCGTGATGGTCGGTCAGGCGGCCATTATCCATCACCTGCAGCAGGATGTTGAACAGGTCGGGATGGGCCTTCTCGATTTCGTCGAGCAGCAGGACGCAATGCGGTTGCTGGTCGATGGCATCGGTCAGCAATCCGCCCTGGTCATAACCGACATAGCCCGGAGGCGCGCCGATCAGCCGCGAAACGCTGTGTCGCTCCATATATTCCGACATGTCGAACCGCTGCAGCGGAATGCCCATGATGCTGGCCAGCTGGCGCGCCACTTCGGTCTTTCCGACGCCGGTGGGGCCGCTGAACAGGAAGCTGCCAATCGGCTTGTCCGGATCGCGCAGACCGGCACGGGATAGTTTCATCGCAGTCGACAGCACTTCGATAGCCTTGTCCTGGCCAAAGACGACATGCTTCAGATCGCGTGAAAGATGTTCCAGCGCCTTCTTGTCATCCTTGCTGACAGATTTGGGCGGGATGCGGGCCATTGTCGCGATGACCTGTTCGATCTCGCGCGCGGTGATCTTCTTCTTGCGGCGGCTGGGCGGCACCAGCATCTGCATCGCGCCCACTTCGTCGATCACGTCGATTGCCTTGTCCGGCAATTTGCGATCGTTGATATAGCGGGCAGACAGTTCCACGGCGGTCCTGATTGCATCAGGCGTGTATTTCACCTTGTGATGGTCTTCGAATGCAGTCCGCAGGCCCTTCAGGATCTTGATCGTATCTTCGACCGTGGGTTCATTCACGTCGATCTTCTGGAACCGGCGGAGCAAGGCGCGGTCCTTTTCAAAGTGGTTGCGGAATTCCTTGTAAGTGGTCGAACCGATGCAGCGGATGGTGCCGCCCGACAGCGCAGGCTTCAGAAGGTTGGATGCATCCATCGCGCCGCCGCTGGTTGCGCCAGCGCCGATCACCGTGTGAATTTCGTCAATGAACAAAACGGCATGGGGCAGCTTTTCGAGCTCTGACACGACCTGCTTCAGGCGTTCCTCGAAATCACCGCGATAGCGTGTGCCTGCCAGCAGGCTGCCCATGTCCAGTGAATAGATCACGGCTTCCTGGAGCACTTCCGGCACATCGCCTTCGACGATCTTGCGGGCTAGGCCTTCTGCAATTGCGGTTTTGCCCACGCCCGGGTCGCCCACGTAAAGCGGGTTGTTCTTCGAACGGCGGCACAGGATCTGCACGGTGCGGTCCACTTCGGGGCCGCGCCCGATCAGCGGGTCAATCTTGCCAGCCTTGGCCTTGGCGTTGAGATCGACGCAGAACTGTTCGAGCGCGGAATCCTTCTTGCCGCCAGCCTCGCCGCCCTTTTCTTCGGCCTGGCTGGCTTCTTCGGTTCCCTGCGGTGCAACGCTGCCGCCAACGGCCTTGCCGCCCTTGCCTATACCGTGGCTGATGAAGCTGACAGCATCCAGCCGCGACATGTCCTGCTGCTGAAGGAAATAGACCGCATAGGAATCGCGTTCGGAAAACAGCGCCACCAGCACGTTTGCGCCCGTAACAGTGTCCTTGCCTGAAGACTGTACGTGCAGGATAGCGCGCTGGATCACGCGCTGGAAGCCTGCGGTTGGCTGCGGGTCGGCATCGTCTTCGGTTTTGAGCGACTGATATTCCTGGTCGAGATATTGTTTTACCACCGACCCCAGTTCACCCAGATCGACCCCGCAGGCATTCATCACTGCCTGCGCATCGGTGTCGTCCACCAGCGCCAGCAGCAGATGTTCCAGCGTGGCATATTCATGCCGCCGGTCCGACGCATGGGTCAGCGCCGCGTGAAGGGTCTTTTCGAGGTTCTGGGCGAAGCTAGGCATTCAGCTGTCTTTCCAAGAGAGAAGATGATTTCCCGTTGAGGGAGAAGATGAACAGGCTTGCTTAAGCAAGGTTTCACAAGCCCGGTTGCGGCCCGGAATAAAGGGGGTGGCCGCATGGTCAGGACCAATATGGGAAGGGCCCGGAAAATTTCGAGGCCCGATGCGCATCACGATGGCTTTCCAAACAAGGCATCTGCGGCGCTTCTATGGGCCGATGCCTTGTCCCTGTGGGCTTTTACCCTTGTGATTTCGGCTTCCAGCAGGGCGATCCGTTCGTCCAGTTCATGCTGGGAATAGGGCGCAAGGTCTTCTGCAGACAGCTTGCCTGCTGCATCGCCCCTCGGGCGCGGAAGGTCGATGTCTTCCATCTGCCTGCATCATCCCAATCCTTGGTGCTTGCTGTCAATGGCCCGCATGTCTAATTCTGTATGGAATTGGGTGATTTGTCGCCCAACGGCCACAGATTTGGTCCGGTCAGGGGTGCAGATGACGAACAGAACTGAACAGTCGATTCCCGAAACCATGTTGGCGATGGGTTTCGACCAGCCGGGCGAGCCGGAAGTTTTCCGGCCCGAGACATTGCCCGTGCCGCAGCCCGGCGAAGGCGAGGTGCTGATCCGCGTGGCCTTTGCCGGGGTCAACCGTCCCGATGTCATCCAGCGCAAGGGCTTCTACCCGCCGCCAGCTGGCGCATCGCCCATTCCCGGCCTCGAAATCGCAGGCGAAATCGTCGCGGCAGGCAGCGATGTTGCGGCAGATGCCATCGGCACCACGGTCTGCGCGCTGGTGACAGGCGGCGGCTATGCCGAATATTGCCTTGCCAAATTCGGCCACTGCCTGCCGGTGCCATGGGGCATGTCGCTGGCAGAAGCGGCCGCCTTGCCCGAAACATTGTTCACGGTGTGGCACAATGTGTTTGAACGCGGCTTTGCCAGCGAGGGTGAAACCATGCTGGTGCATGGCGGCACCAGCGGCATCGGCACCATGGCGATCAAGCTGGGTAAATTGTTCGGTCTGACCGTGATTGTCACTTGCGGCAGCGAAGGCAAATGCGAAGCGGCCCGTGTCATCGGCGCTGACCATGCAATAAATTACAAGACCAGCGATTTTGTCGAGGAAGTCGGCAAGGTTACCGGCGGCAAGGGCGTGGAACTGGTGCTGGACATGGTTTCGGGCGATTACGTCGCCCGCAATCTGGCCTGCCTTGCCGAAGATGGTCGCCACGTGACGATTGCTGTGCTGGGCGGGATGCAGGCTGAAATCAACATGGCGCTGGTGATGACCCGCCGCCTCATCCTGACAGGCTCGACCCTGCGGGCGCGGCCCGATGCTTTCAAGCAGGCCGTGTGCGAGGAAATAGAGGAAATCGCCTGGCCATGCGTGCTGGATGGCAGCCTGCGGCCCGAGATGGACCAGACCTTTGCGCTGTCCGATGTTGCACAGGCCCATGCGCGGATGGAGGCGGGCGACCATATCGGGAAAATTGTGCTTAAGGTCTGAGCAACAACCCGTTCAGGGCTGACGCAAAACGGAAATGTTGACGCCTAACCGTCACCGAAAAGCGGTTCAGGCGTAACATTGTGCTGGCAAAGAACCGGGCGAACAGGACGCCTGGAGAAAATTCTTGGCCAGAACCGACCCCATTGCTGCCCTATCCAACTCCGGATATTCCGAACTTGGGACGCTGGCCAATGTCGCCAGCTTTCCAGACCTGAAACCTGCTATTCCCGAACCATCGGGCGGTGACAGGCGCAAGTTTCGCACCATCTGGATCAGCGATGTCCACCTTGGCACCAAGGGCTGCAATGCAGAATTACTGATCGATTTTCTCGACCATACCGACAGCGAAACCATGTATCTGGTGGGCGATATCATCGACGGCTGGCGCCTGAAGAAGAAAGTTTACTGGCCCGCTGAACATAATGACATCGTCTGGCGTATCCTGAAACGGGCAAAACGCGGGACGCGAATTGTCTATATCCCCGGCAATCATGACGAGATGGTCCGGCCTTTTTCCGGCATGAATTTCGGCGGCGTCGAAATCCGCAGGGCAGCCTTCCATGATACGGCTGACGGGCGGCGCCTGCTGGTGCTGCACGGCGATGAATTTGATGCGATCATGCTCGCGCACAGGTGGCTGGCGGTTATCGGTGACGCGCTTTACCACTTGGTCATGGGCCTCAACCGGTGGGTCAATCTGGCCCGGCGCGGGCTTGGCCTGCCATATTGGTCCCTTTCGAAAATGGCCAAGCACAAGGTCAAGAATGCCGCCCAGTTCATCTCGCAATATGAAGAAGTGGTCGCGCGCGCCGCGGCAGAACGCAATGTGGACGGAGTGGTTTGCGGCCACATACACACCGCCGAAATCCGCAATTTCGACGGCATCGAATATTACAATGATGGTGACTGGGTAGAAGGCTGCAACGCATTGGTCGAACATTTCGACGGGCGGATGGAATTGCTCCACTGGCCAGAAGAAATGGCAAGGCGCGATGCTGAAGCTGCCGGGCCGGGTGCCCAGCGGGTCGCCGCATGAACAGCATGACCGGCTTCCCCGTAGATGGCATCGATGGCCAGCGCCACGCAGGCGCTGCTCCGGCACCCTATCCTGAACATATCGCCATCGTCACCGATGCGTGGCTGCCGCAGATGAACGGCGTAGTGCGCACATTGGTGAAGACACGGCAGATATTGGAGGAATGGGGGCACGAGGTGACGGTCATCTCGCCAGACCAGTTCCTGTCCGTGCCATGCCCGACCTATCCCGAAATCCGGCTGGCGATCACGCCGCCTGCGGCCATTTCACGAAAGCTGGAACGGCTGCTTCCCGATGCGGTTCATATCGCCACAGAAGGCCCGCTGGGGTTGGCGGCGCGGCGGCATTGTCTGGCAAGTGGAGTGCCTTTCACCACTGCCTATCACACCCAGTTTCCCGAATATGTGGCGCGGCGCACAGGCCTGCCGGCGCGTTGGTTCTGGCGCTATATCAGCTGGTTTCACAAGCCCGCAGAACGGATCATGGTGGCAACCGCCAGCATCCGGTCACTGCTGCGCCAACAGGGTCTCGAAAGATTGCACCATTGGGGCCGCGGGGTTGATCTTGCCTGCTTTTCGCCCGACGCCCCGCCTCCGCAGGAATTTGCCGACCTGCCGCGCCCGATCCAGCTTTTTGTTGGCCGTGTGGCAGTCGAAAAAAACCTCGAGGCGTTTCTCGGCGGGAAATATCCCGGCACACGTGTGGTGGTGGGTGACGGGCCTGCACGCGCCGTACTCGAACGCGCCTATCCCGATGCGCTGTTCCTGGGAAAACGCACCGGCCGCGAACTGGCCGGATGCTATGCCGGGGCGGATGTATTTGTGTTTCCCAGCCGGACAGACACTTTCGGCCTCGTGATGATAGAAGCGCTGGCTTGCGGCACGCCGGTGGCCGCATTCCCCGTGGCAGGGCCGATCGACATTGTGACAGATAATGTCGGCGCGCTGTCTGATGATCTGGACCGCGCAATTGCAGCAGCCCTCTACAGCGCCCGTGCCCGTTGCGCTGAATATGGCGCGCAATTCAGCTGGGAACTGGCAACCCGCCAATTTGCCTGCGGGCTGGTGACAGTGGCCGAAGACCAATTCGCCCATTCGTGAATACTTGACCCTGAATGCGCGGTAAGTGCCGCACGGATTGGCGGGTGCGCCCAATTCTCTTGCCCAAAGGCGGGCGATGCCCTAAATCATACCCGCAACGGCCGCTCCGCAAGGGGCGGCCCTTATATTTTGCGCCTTCTTTTTGGGGCCCGAAAGGGCGGAGATCCACAATGTCACAACCCACCCCGCTTATGCCGCACGCCACTGCCACCTGGTTGGTGGACAACACCGCGCTTGCGTTCGAGCAGATTGCAGAATTCTGCGGCATCCACATCCTGGAAGTGCAGGCGATGGCTGATGATCTGGCCAGCAGCAAATACACCGGCCGCGATCCTGTCCACGCGGGCGAACTGACGCTGGCTGAAATCGAGAAGGGCCAGAACGATCCTTCCTACAGCCTGAAGATGCAGAAAGCGCCTGTGGCTGTCAGCCGCACCAAGGGGCCACGCTACACGCCTGTGTCGAAGCGCCAGGACAAGCCCGATGGCATCGCATGGATCTTGCGCAACCACCCCGAAGTTTCGGATGCGCAGATTTCCAAGCTGATCGGCACCACGCGCAACACCATCTCTGCGATTCGCGAAAGGTCGCACTGGAACATCCAGAACATTCAGGCGAAAGACCCTGTGACGCTGGGCCTGTGTTCGCAGCGCGAACTGGACGCAGTGGTCGCCAAGGCCGCGAAGAACATCACGCCAGTTGAAGGCGAAGAAGTGGCCGCGCCTGCACCAAGCGGCGCCACCGACCGTGAAAAGCTGATCGAGGAACTGCGCGCTGAACGCACTGCCAATGCCAAGGCCGCATCAGAAGCAGCGCAGGAAGCCGAAGCTGCTGCATGGCTGGAAGCCAAGCGCGCTGCAGAAGCAGGCGAAACGCCTGAAACAGCCCCTGATGCCGGAACCGACCCAGCCTAAGTATCGGTTTCGCCTACAACACTTCCCCGGATCAAATTCCGGGGAAGCGTTGCAAATCGCTTGCCTGCAAGGGCGCGCTACTCCATTAAACTGACATGGATGTAAGTAACGCGCCCGATTATCCTGCGGGATATCAGCACCCCTGCGCATGGGACATGGTGATCGAAAGTCGATCCCTGCCCGATATGTTTGCCCGCACCATGGCCGCCGCGCCCAATGCGCCGCTGGCCGAATTTCTGGGCCGCACCTACAGCTATTCAGCGCTCTATGAAGAAGCGCGCCGCTTTGCCGCGGGCCTTCAGCAAATGGGCATCGCCAAGGGCGACCGGGTCGGCCTGTTCCTGCCCAATGTGCCAATCTACCTTTCCGCCTATTACGGGGCGATGATGGCCGGTGCGATCGTGGTCAATTTTTCCCCGCTCTACAGTGCGGACGAACTGACGCATCAGGTCGAGGATTCCGGCACAAAGCTGCTGGTTACAATCAACGTTGCCTCCCTGCTGCCAACTGCGCTCAAGGTGCTCGACGGGTCATCGCTCCAGCAGCTCGTGGTCGGGCGGCTGGGCGATATGCTGCCCCTGGCCAAGCGCATTGCGCTGCGTGTTCTTGGCCGCAAGCAGCTGGCAGCAATGCCAAACCGCAGCGATGTTGTTGCATGGTCAAAATGCCTCGGCGCGGGTGAGCCAGCGCCGGTCGACATCGATCCTCAAAAGGACCTGGCCCTGCTGCAATATACAGGCGGCACCACGGGTGTGCCCAAGGGCGCGATGCTGACCCATGCCAATCTGTCGGCCAACGCCCAGCAGGTTGATGCGATCGATCCGTTTGACCGGAACGAGCCCGATGTCATTCTGGGCGTGCTTCCGATGTTCCACGTGTTTGCCAATACCTGCGTGCTCAACCGCACCGTGGCCAAGGGTGGCTGCATTGCCATGCTGCCGCGTTTCGATGCAGGCCAGGCGCTGAAAACCATCGCCCGCGTGCGCCCAAACGCATTTCCTGGTGTGCCGACAATGTTCCAGGCCCTGCTTGACCATCCCGACATTGCAAAAACGGATTTTTCATCGCTGCGCATCTGTATTTCGGGCGGCGCACCGCTGCCTGCCCCTGTGCGCGACAAATTTGAAGCGGCATCGGGCGCTCGGCTGGTTGAAGGGTATGGCCTGACGGAAAGTTCGGGCGTGGTTTCGGTCAACCCTTATGAAGCGAGGCGCAAACCCGGCACCATCGGGCAGGTGCTGCCGCAAACACGCATCCGCCTGCGCGACAAGGAAGATGTGAATCAGCCTGCGCCCGAAGGCGAACCGGGCGAACTGGTCGTACGCGGCCCGCAGATCATGCAGGGCTATTGGAACAGGCCTGACGATGTGAAAACCGCATTCGTCATGGTGGAAGGTGAAGCGTGGCTGCGCACAGGCGATATCGCCACGCAGGATGCAGACGGTTTCATCGCTATCGTCGATCGCAGCAAAGACATGATTGCAGTTGGCGGCTTCAAGGTCTTCCCCAGCCAGGTCGAGGCGGTGCTGGTCGAAAACCCGGCAGTGAAGGAAGCGCTGGTGATCGGCGTTGCCGACAAATATCTCGGCGAAGTTCCCGAAGCCTATGTCACGCTGAACGAAGGGGCCGAATTGTCGGGCGACAGTATCGCCAAATGGCTCAATGCGCGGGTCGGCAAGCATGAACGGGTAAAAGCGGTGATCCTGCGCGACCAATTGCCCAAGACAATGATCGGCAAGCTCGACCGCAAGGCCTTGCGCGCCGAAGTGGGCCGCTGAAGCCGGTCTTACGGGCATTGGTCCGGGCAAGTTGCCCGGACAGTGTCAGCTTGCGAGGGTAAGCTTGGGTTCGTCGCCGCCCGTTTTGGGGTCGGCAGATGCGGCACTGTCGCTCTTGCGTTGTGCCGGAACACGGTGGGCAAAGCGGCCTTCCACTTCTGCACCCTGTTCGATCGTCAGCGCGTCATAATGGACATCGCCTTCGATGCGCGCGCTTTTCAACACGACCAGTTCACGCGCCGAAATCGAACCGACGACTGTGCCGGAAAGACGTGCGCTTTCAGCCTCGATTGCACCATGCACGACGCTGCCTTCGCCCTGCACCAGCGATGCACAGCTGATATCGCCTTCGATGCGGCCATCGACATGCAGTTCGGTGCTGGCTGAAATGTCACCCTTGATGGTGACATCGGAACCGATAACCGAGAACGTGGAATTTCCGTTGGCCATGGGCTTACTCGCTATGTTGGCGCGTGGCGCCTGATCGGGCTTCTTTGAGAACATCGGGAGCAATCTCCAGGAAGGGGCGCGGATTGACCGCGCGATCGTAGATGCGCACCTCGAAATGAAGGTGCGGGCCGGTAGAACGGCCAGTGCTGCCGATGGCACCGATGATATCACCGGCGTCGACCTTCTGGCCAACCTTTGCAGCAAATTTCGACATATGGGCATAGCGGGTCATGAGACCATTGCCGTGGCTTACTTCAACGACATTGCCGTAACCCGATTTCCGGCCGACAAAGCTGATCTTGCCATCGGCTGCTGCATGGATGGGCGCGCCGATCGGGCCACGGAAATCGAGGCCCTTGTGCATCGCGCCGCTGCCATTGAACGGGTCACGACGATAGCCGAAGCCGGAGGAGATATTGGCGATGCTGGCAGGCATTACCTGCGGCACGCCGTCCAGCCCGCGTTCCAGCGCCGCCATACGGGCAAGGCTGAGGCCGAGACGTTCGAAGCGGGGGTCAATCTTGCCATTGGCGCCAGTGGCCAGCGTTTCGAGCGGACCACCCATCGCCGACCGGTCGGCGCCCCGCAGCATTGCATTGGGGTCGAGACCCAGCTTGCGGATTGCAACAGCGGCGCGCTCGGAACGGCGGTCTGCAAAACGGGTAAGGCGTTCGACAAAGACAATCTGGCGCGCCTCGATGCGTGCGAGTGCGGCGGCTTCCGGAATGAGCGCGCTGACCTTGGCGATTGTCTGGTCGGTTTCGTCAGTCGAATCGCTGACGGTTTCTTCAGCCTTCACATCGTCGGGCAGAGCCGACACCATGTCTTCAATGAATGTCTGGCGCTTCACCAGGTCCTTCGCGACGCTGTCGATTTCGCCGCTATATTCGGCAACGCGTTCTTCTGCGGTGGCGACTTTCGCCTCGCGCATCAGCAAAGAACTGCGATCTGCCTGGGCGCGATACTGGCTCCAGCCCATGGCTGCCATGGATATGGCCCATGCGAGCAGGATGCCAACGGCAAGCCCGGCTGCAGTCATCTGCAGTTTCGATGAAATCTTTATAAAGCGAACCTGGCCTTGGGACCGCATGAAGAACTCGCGATCCGGAAACCATGCCCGCAGGCGGGTCAGAATCCCGCTGGCGGTGTTATTATTAATCAAAGCGACCCCACGTCCCGGCCAATTATCGAGCGACCGGCTATCATGTGAATCCCGAACGGGCGAATCCATCACCCCTCCAAACGGTTCAATTGGGGGACTCGTGCGATGAAACGTTTCATCGGTTCGAAATTTTTTGAAAATAGCGGGAACAATTGATGCAGAAGAAGGTTTCTGCCCGCTAACCATTCCTTGCCTGACAGATGCCGTGGTGCTTGCTAGTCAGACAAAATGAACAATGCGTCCGAAAATAGCGAAAAGACGGCGACGACCGCGCTGGTTGAAAGGCTGGCGAAGGCCGGGCGAATTGCGCAGCGCAAACTTGCCCGTATGTCGGATGCGGAAAAGACCCTTGCATTACAAGGTGCTGCTGACGAACTGCGGACAGCGAAGGACGAAATTCTGGCCGCGAATGCGCTGGATATAGAAGCCGCGCACAAGGCCGGTCTGTCCGGCGCAATGGTCGACAGGCTGACGCTGGATGATGCCAGGATCAATGCATTGGCGAGTGCCGTGGACCAGGTTGCGGCCCTGCCAGACCTCGTCGGACAGCGAATCGACCGGGTGCAACGGCCCAATGGCCTGATTCTCGACCGTGTTCGGGTGCCGATCGGGCTTCTGGGTATCATTTATGAAAGCCGGCCCAACGTCACTGCCGATGCCGCGGCACTATGTGTGCGGGCAGGCAATGCCGTGCTGCTGCGCGGCGGCAGTGATGCCATAAACTCCAACCGTGCAATCCATGCTGCCATGGTGCGCGGAATGGCCACCGCAGGCGTGCCGCAGGATGCCGTGCAACTTATGCCGACGCAGGATCGCGCGGCGGTGGGAGCGATGCTGGCGGCGGCAGGCTATATCGACATGATCGTGCCGCGCGGCGGGAAAAGCCTGGTCGCCCGTGTGCAGGCGGATGCGCGTGTGCCTGTCCTCGCTCATCTTGATGGCATCTGCCACACCTATATCCACCATGCGGCTGACCCGCAGATGGCGAGGGCGATTGCGGTCAATGCCAAGATGCGCCGCACCGGCATTTGCGGCGCGATGGAAACGTTGCTGATCGACGCTGCATTTCCCGGCTCGCACGAATTGCTGGGCGATCTGCTGGATGCAGGCTGCGAAGTGCGCGGCGATGCACGCGCGCAGGCCATCGACCGCCGCGTGGTTGCGGCCAGCGCTCATGACTGGGATACGGAATATCTCGACACGGTGGTGTCGGTCGCCGTGGTTGACGGGCTGGAGGCAGCAACGGCGCATATTGCCGCGCATGGTTCGCACCACACAGATGCGATTGTGACGGCGGATGATGCAGTGGCAGAGGAATTTCTGGCCGAAGTCGATTCTGCGATCGTCATGGTCAATGCATCGTCCCAATTTGCAGATGGCGGCGAGTTCGGGCTGGGCGCGGAAATCGGCATTGCGACCGGCAGGCTACACGCCCGTGGGCCGGTCGCGCTGGAAGGGCTGACTACCTATAAATGGCTTGTTCGGGGGAACGGGCAGGTCCGGCCGTGATTGGACCTTCAAAAAGGAGTTTCTGCAACCATGCGCTATAACCGATTTGGAAACACCGGCCTGTTCGTGTCCGAACTATGCCTTGGCACCATGACATTCGGCGGTGACGGTATGTGGACCGCCATCGGCGCGCTGGACCAGCAAAAATCCAACGAGCTGGTGAAAGGCGCGGTGGATGCCGGGGTCAATTTCATCGATACGGCCAATGTCTATTCCAATGGCCTGTCGGAAAAGATTACCGGACAGGCGCTCAAGGATCTGGGCATTTCTCGCAGCGATGTCGTCATCGCCACCAAGGCGCTTGGCCCCATGGGCGAAGGCATTAACGACCGCGGCGCATCGCGCTATCACCTGATGAACCAGATTGATGCCAGCCTTGAAAGGCTGCAGCTTGATCATGTCGATCTCTACCAGATTCATGGCTGGGACCCGGCAACACCGATGGAAGAAACGATGCGCGCGCTCGACGATATCGTGCGTTCGGGCAGGGCGCGCTATATCGGCGTGTCCAATTGGGCGGCGTGGCAAATCGCCAAATCGCTGGGCGTTTCGGACAAGCGGGGCTTTGAAAAATTCGCATCACTGCAGGCCTATTATTCCATCGCCGGCCGCGATCTGGAACGCGATGTCGTGCCCATGCTGGAAAGCGAAGGACTGGGCCTGATGGTGTGGAGCCCGCTTGCAGGCGGTTTCCTGAGCGGCAAATACACCCGCGACGGCGAGGCTGAAGGGCGGCGCACCAATTTCGATTTCCCGCCGGTGGACAAGGACAAGGCGTATGACGCGGTTGATGTCATGCGCGAGATTGCCGATGCCAAGGGCGCAACCGTGCCGCAAATCGCCCTTGCGTGGCTGCTGGCAAAACCTGCCGTCAGCACGGTCATCATCGGGGCGAAGAAGCCGGAACAGCTGCAAGACAATCTCGGCGCTGTCGGCGTCGTACTGGATGCAGACGACATGGCGCGGCTGGATGCCAGCTGCAATCCACGGCCAGAATATCCCGGCTGGATGATCAACCGCCAGAGCGAATATCGCAAAGGCGCGGGCGTGGGGCAGGCATCGAAGGAATGACCGCCCCTAGGCCATGTGCTGAACGGTAATGAAAGGCGGCGCTTCCCACCGGCGCAAGCGGGTCGGCCTGCTGGGCGGCAGTTTCAACCCTGCCCATGGCGGACACCGGCGGATCAGCCTGTTCGCGGTGCAGGCGCTGGGCCTCGATGAAGTGTGGTGGATGGTATCGCCCGGCAATCCGCTCAAACCCGACAAGGGCATGGCCCCGCTTGGCGCGCGGGTGAAGTCGGCGATGGCGCAGGCGCGCCGAGCCCCCGTCAAGGTGACCGCGATCGAGCAGGCGTTCGGCACGCGCTACACCGTCGATACGCTGAAACTGTTGGCGCTGCGTTATCCGAAGGTCGAATTCGTGTGGCTGATGGGTTCGGACAATCTGGCCCAGTTCCACCGCTGGAAAAACTGGCGTGAAATTGCACGGACGATGCCGATTGCGGTTATTGCCAGGCCCGGCTATGATGGGCAGGCTGTTGCAAGCCCCGCGATGGCCTGGTTCGGACATTATCGAATGTCTGCTGCCAGATTCAGACAAAGGGGCGAATGGAGCGCACCGGCACTGGTGACTTTGCGTTTCGATCCCGATTCCCGTTCGGCCACGGCTATTCGCCGTGCTGATCCGGATTGGGCATCGCGTATGTCATCCATTCCACCGCGTGACCAGATTACCCATCGCCCCATCGTGATGCGACCAAAAAGTCTGACGGAAACAACTGCACGATGATGTGCGTTGTAACCTTCATGGCTTTCGCATGCACATTCAGGAGAAATGACCTCGCCTATGACTCAGGCGCAAACCGAAAACGCTTCATCGGCCAATACGCCGATGGTTGAAGACGCACCCGCACCGGCCCCAGTGCCCGGCTCACTCCACGCCCTGGTGATGGAGCAGCTGGACGAGGACCAGGCGCAGGATATCGTCTCGATTCCGCTCGAGGGAAAGTCCAGCATTGCCGATTTCATGGTAATCGCGTCCGGCCGTTCGACACGGCAGGTGGCATCCATTGCCCAGAAGCTTGCCGAAATGGTCAAAAAGGCAGGTTATGGGCCGGTCCGGCTCGAAGGTCTGCCTGCTGCAGACTGGGTCCTGCTGGATGCAGGTGACGTCGTGGTGCACCTGTTCCGTCCGGAAGTCCGCAGTTTCTACAATCTGGAACGTATGTGGGCCTTCGGTGATGCGCCGCCGGTTTCCGGTACGGCCTGATCCTTCCATTCCCCGGCCATTTGTGCCGGGGAAATAGGTTGCCATGCTGCTCCACGTTATTGCCCGCGGCAAGATTGCCCGCTCACCTGAAGCAGAGCTGGTTGCGCGCTATGAAAAGCGCATGACCTGGCCGGTCAAGCTGACCGAACTTCCCGAATCGGGCGGGCGCATTCCCGATCCTCAAACGCCATGCCGCACGGTCCTGCTGGACGAGCGGGGGCGTAACCTGTCGTCAGAGGAATTCGCCGCCATTCTTGGTGATTGGCGTGACAGCGGCATACGCGAAGCGCGCTTTGTGCTGGGGGCCGCCGATGGCCATTCCCGGGCCGAACGGCAGGTAGCGGATCTCCTGCTGGCTTTTGGCAATGCCACGTGGCCGCATCTGCTGGCCCGGGCCATGCTGCTGGAACAGCTTTACCGGGCGACCACCATCATTGCCGGACATCCCTATCATCGCTCCAACTAATCGGGCAAAGTGACGTCACCATGTCGCGTCTTCTCGTTCCTTTCGCGTGTTTTGTGGCTTTGGCCAGCGGCGCAATCGCGCAGCAGGCAGGACAGTTCGATACGCCCGCCCAAACCCGCGCCGCGCTGGAACGCGCGCAGGCCGAAGCTGCCGCAGCAGAAAAACGCGGCAGGCGGCTGGAAGTGCAGGCCCGCCACGCCACCCGTTCGGCTGAAAAAACCGCCCGCGAAGCTGCTGCGCTTGCTGCCCGAATTCAGCAGGCAGAAGCCGGAATAGCCGCAGCCGAAGCGCAGATCGCCCTAGTGGACGGGCAGCGCGAATTGCTCAGCCGCCGTCTTGCAGAACGGCGCGAACCTTTGATCCGGCTGACGGCATCCTTGCAGAAACTGGCCCGCAGGCCGCTTGCCCTGTCAGCCCTGCGTCCCGGGTCCCTGCAGGAAACCGTCTATCTGCGCGCCATGCTGGAGGCGACTATACCGCAGGTGCGCGCCCGCACGGCTGATTTGCGTGCAGAGATCGACCGTGGCCGCCGCCTTGAACGCGAAGCCCGTGACGCATTGGCCACCATGCAGCAGAATGAACGCGTGCTGGAACGCCGCAAAACACGGCTTGCCATGCTTGAAACACAGCAGCGCCTCGCATCGCGGCAGGCCAGCGGCAATGCCAGCCGCGAGGTAGAACGGGCGCTGGCACTGGCCGAAGAAGCGCGCGACCTTGATTCGCTGGCTCGGCGGCTGGACCAGGCCGGCACATTGCGCAAGGAACTGGCTTCACTGCCCGGCCCGATCATCCGGCCCGAACGCCCAGAAGCATCACAAGTCATTGAAGCTGCACAGGCTGTAACGCCCGCCCCAACCACTGCGCCGCGCCAGTTCCAGCTGCCTGTCAACGGACGTACGGTGGCCGGTTTCGGTGCACCGGGGCAGGGCGGCATCGCCAACAACGGCATTTCGCTGGCCCCGCGCGGCGGCGCGCAGGTGGTTTCGCCTGCCGCAGGGCGTGTGGTCTTTGCCGGTCCCTATCGCGGCTATGGCCGGATCGTGATTATCGAACATCCCGGCGGCTGGACCAGCCTTGTCACAGGGCTTGCCCGCAGCGATGTCGAAGTGGGCGAAGGCATTGTCGGCGGCAGTCCGCTGGGCGTTGCGGGGTCTGGCAGGCCCATCGTCACGCTGGAATTGCGGCGCGAGGGCGAGCCTGTAAATCCGGTCGATTATCTGCGCTAGAGCCGTATTATTCAGGCATTTTCGCCATTTCGCCCCCTTTCGGGACGATGTTTAGAGCGTCTTTGTCCAATCCTCATCTGGCGTTAAGCCCGGCCCCGCGATAGAATGGATGATAACGAAAGGCCGAAACGCATGAAATTCGCCGCCCGATCACGTTCTTTGATCCGCTCCGCCGCGCTTGTGACTGCGGTGGCGCTTATTCCTGCAACCACTGCCGGGCTTGCCCAGGTAGATGGTCGCGCAGGTCCGGAATTTGCCAAATTATTCGCAACCTATCAGCGCATCAAGGCCAGCTATGTCGAGCCGGTCGATGATGAAAAACTGATTCGCGGCGCAATCGACGGGATGCTCGCATCGCTCGACCCGCATTCTGCCTATCTCGACGGCGCTGACCTGCAGCGCCTCGAAACCATGATCGACGGCAATTATTCGGGCCTTGGCCTGTCGGTCATCCTGGAAGATGGCGCTGTAAAGGTCATTTCGCCGTTTCGTGGCAGCCCTGCCGAGGAATCCGGCATCAAGGCGGGCGATTACATCACCCATCTCGACGGCAAGCTGATTTATGGCGGCGATCTTGATGAGGCGGTCAGCCAGATGCGCGGACCGGCAGGTACATCCATCCGCCTGACCATTTTCCGCACCGGCCGCGAAGAAACGTTCGACGTGTCAGTAACGCGCGGCGTTATCGAGCTTGAGCCTGTCACCTACAAGCTTGAATCGGGCAATGTCGGCGTCATCACCGTCAACGAATTTTCGCGCGACGTTGGTTCGGACGTGTTTGCCGCATGGGAATCCATCCGCAAGGAAGCAAGCGGCCGCGTCAATGGCCTGGTGCTAGACCTGCGTTCCAACCCCGGCGGTTCGCTGGATGAGGCAGTTGCCCTGTCCGACCTGTTCCTCGACAAGGGACGCATCGTATCCCAGCGTGGCCGTGCCAAGGGCGAAACGGTTCTGTATGATGCAGAATCCATGTTCCGCGGCGAAATCGCCAACGACGTTCCGCTGATCGTGCTGATCGACGCCGGTTCCGCCTCTGCTTCGGAAATTGTCGCGGGCGCTTTGCAGGATCACCGCCGCGCTCTCATCATGGGCCAGCGCAGCTTCGGCAAGGGCAGTGTCCAGACTTTGCTGCCAGTCACGCGCGATAGTGCGCTGAAACTGACCACGGCGCGATATTACACGCCGTCGGGCCATTCAGTGCAGGAAGGCGGGATCAAGCCCGATATCGCCGTGCCGCAGCTGTCCGATCCTGATCTTGAAAAGCGGGCGCGATTCCAGCTGCGCGAATCCGATCTGCGCGGCCATCTGGTCAATGAACTGGCCCTGCAGGATGAAGCACTGGAAACAGACAAGCGCGATGATCCGCGGTTCAAGCTGACTTCTGCTGAACTGAAGGAAAAGGGTGTGGAAGATTTCCAGCTCTATTATGCCCTGGAAACATTGCGCCGCACATCGCCCAAGGCGATGGCGCGCAAGTAAAACCGGCAGCGGAAGCAAGCGATGATCGATACTCCTTGGGCACGGCTGGCTCAGCGACTGGCCTTGGCAATCCCCGCGCTGCTGCTGGGCGGCGCGTATATTTCCGAATTTGTCTTCGGCCTGTACCCGTGTCAAATGTGCTGGTGGCAACGCTATGCACATTTCATCGCCTTAGCGCTGGCGCTGATGTCGGCATTGCCCGGCCCCAAGCGGCTGTGGGTGGCGCTGTCGGGCTTTGCCATCATTGCCGCGGGCATCATCGGCGGGTTTCACGCAGGCGTTGAATATGGCTGGTGGGAAGGCGTGACTGCCTGCACCACGGCTGTGGCGCATGGCGGCGGCAGCGCTCTCGACAATATCATGAATGCCCCGCTGATCCGCTGCGATGTGGCCCCCTGGACCATGGCCGGTATTTCGCTGGCGGGGTTCAACTTCCTCATTTCCACCACTGCTGGCATCGCGATTCTCTGGCTGCTTTCGAAAAGGAGAACGCCATGAAGCCTGACACTACCCGCATGATCCGTGTCGATCAGGCTGGCGAATTTGGCGCAACTCGGATTTATGCAGGACAGTTGGCAGTCATGGGTGACCGTGCGCCGCATTCTGCCGAAATAACGGCAATGGCCGAGCAGGAAGCGGGCCACCGTGCCAAATTCGATGCACTGATGGCGCGTCGGGGTGTGCGCCCGACCATCTTGCAACCCTTCTGGTCCACTGCCGGCTATGCGCTGGGCGCTGCCACCGCGCTGATCGGGCCGGAAGCGGCCATGGCCTGCACGGCTGCAGTGGAAGAAGAGATCGACCGCCATTATTCGCAGCAACTGGACGAGTTGGAAGCAGATGGCTCCGACCCGGAACTGGCTGCCATGATCGAGGAATTCCGCGAGGACGAACGCGAACATCGCGACACTGCCCTTGCAGCAGGCGCAGAAAGAGCGCCCGCCTACCCGTTGCTCAGCGGGGCAATCCGCCTTGGCTGCCGCGTTGCCATAAAGCTGGCAGAGCGGGTATAAACATTGCGGCATTGGCCTGCGCTGGGGCCATTGCGCTTCATTGAATGTTCAGCGCAGCGCGGCCCTTATGGGGCCGAGAGATTTGCAAAACCGAAAGCCAGAGCCATGAAACGCATCATCACCGCCGCCATTTTCGCCAGTTCTGCACTGGTTTCAGCCGTGCCCGTGGCCGCGCAGGATGAAGCGGGCGACAAGGTCAACATGGTCATCATCTATGGCGACGATGAATGCCCCGCATCCACCGACGACGTGATCAACGTCTGCGCGCGCAAGGGCGAGGGCGAACGTTACCGTATCCCTGAAAACCTGCGTTTCAGCGATGACCCTGCCAACAAGGCGTGGGCTGAACGGGTCGAAAGCTTCGAGATGGTTGGCGCCTTTGGCACCATGTCCTGTTCGCCCGCTGGCCTCGGTGGATTTACCGGCTGCACCCAGGAAATGATCAAGGCAGCCTATGGCGAAAAAGCCGAAGCGCAGAGCATCCGCTTCGGCCAGCTGATCGAAGCAGCCCGCGCTGAACGCCTGTCGACCATCGATCAGGAAGCTGCCGAAACACAGGCCCGCGTCGAAGTGCTTGAACGCGCCTACATGGAAAAGCTGGAGCGTGAACGCGCCGGTCTTGCGCCCGGTGAAACAGCAGAGCCGCTGCCCGATGTCGGTCCGCAGGGCGAAACTGCTGAAGGCGAAGCCCCGGGCGATTGAAAGGCAAACGCTGTCTTAACCTTGCCGCGTTAAAGCGCGCAGGATGAAGTCGCCGCTCAAGATTCTCACGATTTTCGGCACCAGGCCGGAAGCGATCAAGATGTTTCCGCTGGTCCATGCACTGGACGCGGACGAACGGTTCGATTCGCGCGTCTGCGTTTCGGGCCAGCATCGCGGTATGCTGGACCAGGTGCTGGATATTGCCGGCATCCGCCCGCATCACGATCTCGACCTGATGCAGCCCGACCAGACGCTGGATGCGCTGACTGCCAATCTGTTGACCGGCATCGGCAAGGTGCTGGACGCAGAACAGCCCGACTGGGTGGTGGTGCAGGGCGATACTGCAACGGCCATGTCGGGCGCTTTGGCTGCCTATTACCGCAAGATACCCGTTGCCCATGTCGAAGCTGGCCTGCGCAGCGGCAACATTCATCACCCGTGGCCCGAAGAAGTGAACCGCAAGATCATCGGCAGCATGGCCGCCTTGCACTTTGCGCCTACCGAGACTGCGGCTGCGGCACTGCGCCTTGAAAATGTGGACCCTGCCACTGTCCATGTGACTGGCAATACGGTGATCGACGCGCTCCACTGGATTACCGCGCAGATCGAACAGCGGCCTGCACTCGCTGCTGATCTTGCGCCGCTGGAAGCGCGCTTTGCGGGCAAGCGTATCATCGGCGTTACCAGCCACCGGCGCGAGAATTTCGGCGGCGGAATGGAAGGCATCGCAGACGCAATCCGGCAGCTTGCAGCGCGCGGCGATGTGGCGATGATCTTTCCCGTGCACCTCAACCCCAATGTCCGCAAGGTGATGAACGAGCAGCTTGCTGGCCTTGAAAATGTCGCTCTGATCGAACCGCTGGATTATCCGCATTTCGCACGGCTCATCGACATCAGTACGCTGATGCTGACCGATAGCGGCGGCGTGCAGGAAGAAGCGCCTGCGCTGGGCAAACCTGTGCTGGTGATGCGCGAAACCACCGAACGCCCTGAAGGGGTGGAGGCAGGCACCGCACTGCTGGTTGGCACTGATGCGGTGCGGATCGTGGCTGAGGTAAACCGCCTGCTGGATGATGCGGATGCCTATGATGCCATGGCCCGCGCCCATAACCCCTTTGGCGATGGCCTGACCTCTGCCCGCATACTGGACCTGCTGGCCCGCTGAAAAAGCGTATCGTTACCGGTATCTTTACCCTTGGGCGGGTAAGCCGATTGCCTATTTGCAAATGGCAGGATCGTAATGCGCGGCGAGAGTAAACCGGAAGTCTGTGTAATCGGGCTGGGCTATATTGGCCTGCCCACAGCCGCGATCATCGCGCGGGCGAATTGCCCTGTTACGGGCATCGACGTGTCGCAACATGTGGTGGACACGATCAACCGCGGCGAAATCCATATCGAGGAAGTTGATCTCGACGGGCTGGTTCACGGCGTGGTTCAGCGCGGCATGTTGAAGGCATCAACGCAGATTGTGCCTGCCGATGTCTTCGTGATTGCCGTTCCGACCCCGTTTGAAAAGGACGGCAACCACACGCCTGACACGTCCTATGTCATGGCCGCTGCCACCGAAGTGGCGGGCGTGCTGAAGAAGGGTGATACGATCATCCTGGAATCAACCTCCCCCGTTGGCACGACAGAAGCGATGCGCGATCTCATCCATGGCCTGCGCCCTGATCTTCGGATGCCGGGCCTCACCAACGAAATCGCCGATGTGTCCATTTCCTATTGCCCCGAACGGGTCCTGCCGGGGAAAATCCTCGAGGAACTGACCCATAATGACCGGTCTATCGGCGGCATAACCCCGCGCTGCGCACGCAAGGCGCTGGCATTCTACAAACGGTTCGTGCGCGGCACCTGTGTCACCACCGATGCCCGTTCGGCAGAAATGACCAAGCTGGTCGAAAATGCCTATCGCGATGTGAACATCGCTTTCGCCAATGAACTGTCGATGATTTCCGACACGATGGGCCTCGATGTGTGGGAAGTGATCAAGCTGGCAAACCGCCATCCGCGGGTCAACATTCTCCAGCCAGGGCCGGGCGTTGGTGGACACTGTATTGCGGTAGACCCCTATTTCATCATCCACGGCGCGCCCGATCAGTCGCCTCTCATCCGGACGGGACGGCAGGTAAACGATGCCAAGATGCATCATGTCATTGCCCGCGCAAAGGCTTTGGTCGCAGAAAACCCGGGCGTGAAAGTCGCCTGCCTCGGCCTCGCCTTCAAGGCCAACATCGACGATTTTCGCGAAAGTCCCGCGCGCTTTGTCGCGGCATCGCTGGCGCGGGAATTTGGCGAAAGGGTGCAGATTGTTGAGCCCTACGCAGGTGAATTACCGCGCGAATTCGAAGGAACCGGTGCGGCGCTCATTGATCTGGACACAGCCCTGGAAACCTGCGGAATCCTGATTGTGCTGGTGGATCATGACGTATTCCGCGTGGTGCCGCCAGAGGAGCGCAACCACGCGCTGGTTTACGACACGCGCGGTATCTGGCCCGATTCGAAGATTAAACCAGTTGAAGCGGGCCTGCGTCTCGCCAGCTGAACTGGCAATCAGGGTGTGTCAGACGCTGTAATATTCGCGGTACCATGAAACGAACTGGCGGATGCCTTCCCTGACGTCTGTCTGGGGGACATAGCCGGTCAATTCCTTCAGCAAGGTCGCATCGGCCCAGGTCGCAGGCACATCGCCCAGCTGCATATCCATGTAGTTGCGCTTGGCCTCGCGGCCGCATTCTTGTTCGATCGCGTCGATGAAATCGGTCAGCTTGACCTTGTCGCTATTGCCGATGTTGACCACGCGAAAGGGCGCAACGGGCGACAGGCTGTCGTATTCGGCAATATCGTCCTTGGATGCGGGACGTTGCGGCGCTGCGTCGATCAGCAGGCGGATGCCGCGCACCAGATCGGTCACGTAGGTGAAATCGCGGTACATCTCGCCATGATTATACACGTCGATCGGCGTGCCTTCGAGAATACCCTTGGTAAATTTGAACAGGGCCATATCCGGCCGCCCCCAAGGGCCATACACCGTGAAGAACCGGAACATGGTGGTCGGCAAGTCCCACAGATGGGCATAGCTGTGGCCCATCGATTCGTTGGCTTTCTTGGTCGCTGCATAGAGCGTTAGCTGCGTGTCGCATTTCTCGCGTTCGTGAAACGGCATCACTTCGTTGGCGCCATAGGCTGAACTGGTGGATGCCATCAGCAAGTGGTCCACGCCCAGTTCACGCGCGCATTCCATCACGTTGAATGTGCCGATGATATTGGCATCAATATAGGCGCGCGGGTTTTCGAGGCTGTAACGAACGCCTGCCTGTGCCGCCAGATGGACAATCACGTCGGGCTTCTCGGCCATCATCAGATCGCGCAGTTTATCGAAATCTTCCAGCATTCCGATATGGGCGCTGAAATGTTCGTTCTGCAGCAGCATCTGATGCCGCCGTTCCTTGATCCGGACATCGTAATAATCGGTCATGCCATCATAGCCGACGACAGCGAAGCCTTCCTTCAGCAGCAATTGCGCCAGATGAAAGCCGATGAAGCCGGCTGTCCCGGTAACGAAAACCTTGCGCATATCGGTTCCTAAAGCGTCCAGTCCGCAGCACCGCCCAAGGCACCCTTCAGATCGGCAAGAATGCCGCCCGAGTTTGTCAAAGTGCGGAATCTTTCTGCGCCCAGATCCAGATATTCACGGTGCGGAACGGCCAGCAGCACCATGTCATACGTGCCATCCAGCGCGCCGTCATCCAGCGTCAGCCCATATTCGTGCTGCGCTTCGGCGGCATCGGCATGGGGGTCATGCACGGTAATGTCATGGCCCAGCGCCACCAGGCTGGAAACAAGATCGGCCACTTTGCTGTTGCGCAGGTCAGGCACGTCTTCCTTGAAAGTCAGGCCCATCACCAGCACCGATCCGGCCTTGTCACCGCGTGCAACATGCAACCGCTGCGCCATCCAGTCGGCCATACCGTCATTCACGCCGCGACCTGCCAGAATGACCTTGGGATCATGGCCCAGTTCTTCTGCGCGATGCGACAGATAGTAGGGGTCGACCCCGATGCAATGTCCGCCCACCAGGCCGGGCGAAAACGGCAGAAAGTTCCACTTGGTCCGCGCTGCTTCCAGCACATCCCATGTCGAAAGACCCATCCGGCCGAAAATCTGGGCGATTTCGTTCATGAAGGCGATGTTGATGTCGCGCTGGGCGTTTTCGATCACCTTGGCTGCTTCGGCGGCCTTGATGGACGCAGCGCGGAACACGCCGCCACTGGTGATCGCGCCATAAAGGTCTGCAACCTTATCCAGCACTTCAGGCGTCTGGCCCGATACGACCTTGGTGATCTTGTCGATGGTATGTTCACGATCGCCCGGATTGATCCGTTCCGGGCTGTAGCCGAGGAAGAAATCCTTGCCGCATTCGAGGCCCGAAACTTCTTCCAGAATGGGCGCGCAAATGTCTTCGGTGACGCCCGGGTAAACCGTACTTTCATAGACCACAACAGGCGTCCGGCCATCGGCCGAGGCCCGCGCCACCATCTCGCCCACAGTGCGTGACGCCGCTTTCACAATGGCCAGATCAGGCCGGTTTTCGCCGTCAATCGGCGTAGGAACCGTGACGATATAGAAATCGGACGGCGGGCATTCTGCCGGATCGCAAGTGAGCGCGAGAGTTGAGGCTTCGAGCCGGGGCGGGTCGATTTCGCCAGTGCGATCATGGTTGGCGGCCAGTTCGTCGATCCGCCGTGCGTCGACATCCAAACCAACAGTCGTAAATTTCCTGGCCAGGGCGACTGCCAGCGGCAGTCCTACATAGCCAAGTCCGATGACTGTGACGGCTGTGGTATTATTCGACATAAGTTGATCAAAACCTTAATTTTCAAAGCTGCTCGTCTGTCAGCAGCCGCTAGTTAGCGGCCCCTTAAAGGGCTGGGGTCGGACAAGCAACAGTTTGGCCCCTTGTGGCTCTCAAAGGAGTGCAGAGGAAATTTCACCGCAAATCGCCTGGCCGCAACTGTGCAGGTAGCCAAGCTTTTAATGTTTCCAAAACGTTGCAAGGTTCTGGAAAATAGCTAGAAGCCGCGTTCCCGCCGTCGCGGATTGCCATCCTCCTGATCGTCTTGGCGGTTGCCTTGAAAATTGATCGGTGGCAGGCGCAATCCTCATACGAGCATTCTTACCAATCCACAGGTTCCAAATGTCGCCCAAAATTGCCGGAAATATGCCTGTAAGCGGCCGCTTCTGGCTGGTCCTGTCCTATCTAATTCTGGTTTTCCTCCTCGGCGGAAGCGCCCGCCATGACATAGCTACATTGGTCATCCTGAGGCCATTGGCCGTGTGCGCCATTGCCTATGCCCTTGTCGTCATTAGCGGCGCCAGCATCCGCACATTCTCAGCGCAGATCGGCCTGCTTGGCGGACTCTTCATGCTGGTTGCCCTGCATCTCGTGCCGCTGCCCCATTCCATCTGGTCGGGTCTTCCCTATCGCGAATTCATCAGCCAGATCGATTTCGCGGCGGGCCTTGGCGAACAGTGGAGGCCGCTGTCGATAGCGCCCGAGCGGACATGGAATGCGCTTTATTCGCTGGTTGTCCCGCTTTCTGTCCTGCTGCTGGTATGCAGTCTTGATCGCGAAGAACGATTTGCGCTTCTGCCTGTGATAATTGCGCTCGGCATTTTTTCGGGCGTGGTCGGCCTCGCCCAGATCAGCGGCGGTCAGCAAAGTCCGCTCTATTATTACCGCATTTCCAACAATGATTCCGCCATCGGACTGCTGGCGAACAGGAACCATCAGGGCGTGTTTCTTGCGACACTGTTCCCCATGCTCGCTGTTTACGCATCGCTTGAAACGCGCAGCAGCGATGTTCGCAAGATCAGGCTGATTGCTTCACTTGCCATCGCAGCGATCCTTATTCCGCTTATCCTTGTCACCGGATCAAGGGCCGGACTTGTGTTCGGCGCCGTGGGCCTGGCATCGGTTCCCTTCCTGTATCGACGCCCGGTCGGTGAAGTTGTGGCAAGGCGGCGCGGTGAACGCAAATTGCCTCTTGCCGGTATCATCGCTGCATCAGCCAGTGCGCTGCTGCTCATCCTTTCCGGCCTCATCTTCTCGAGGGCCGAGGCGATCGAGCGGCTTCTCGGCGGTTCGGCGAATGATTTCAGGTGGGAAATCTGGCAGCCATCGCTGGATATTGCGATGCGCTATTTCCCCTTTGGTTCCGGCATCGGCACTTTTGTGGAAGCTTTCCAGCGTGACGAGCCACTGGCAACTCTCGCTCCGACCTATGTGAACCATGCGCATAATGATTGGCTCGAAATTCTGATGACCGGCGGTTTGCCTGCCGTAATCCTGATCGGGCTGGGCGTGTTCGCATGGTCTAGAATTTCGCTAAGAGTCTGGCGAACAAGGGAAGATTCGCGCGATGTCAAATTCGCACGAATGGCTTCGGTGATCCTCCTAATACTTGCCGGATCGAGTTTTGTTGATTATCCGCTGCGCACGCCGCTCGTGGCCAGTGTTTTCGCCGTCGTCATAGCGTGGATGGGGCCAATTCAGAAGTTTCGGACGGTCAGAAATACTGGTCGAAATGGCGAAAGCCCCGTCCAATAAATCTTAAGTTAATGCCGTTGCCTGTTCTGCACCTGGCTAGATTCTCAAACGAAAGTGAAAATTCATGCGCGCCGGACTGTTGATCGCGATTTGCTGCTTGTTTCTGTCGGCGTGCGGGTCTCCGACACGTTTCGGCCCAGTGCAGACAGCGAACGGACCCAGCTCCGATATCCAGATGACAGACGCGACATCCTTGCCTGCGCCATCTGCGACCGACCGATCCGTGCAGTTCAGGCCCTATCGCATCGGTCCGTTTGACCGGTTGGCCATCGATGTGTTCGGTGTGGAAGAACTTGCTCGCAAAGAATATCGTACCGACGCTGGCGGCCGCGTGTCATTCCCGCTCGCAGGTGTAATCGAGGCAGGTGGCCTCACCCCGGCAGAGCTTGAGAACGAAATCGCCCAGCGCCTGAGTGGCCGGTATATCCGCGATCCGCAAGTGACTGTGAACCTCGTAGAAACGGTCAGCCAGGTCGTTACTGTCGATGGCCAGGTCCGCCAGCCGGGCCTCTATCCTGTCGTGGGCCGGATGACCTTGATGCAAGCCGTTGCAACAGCAAAAGGTCTCGAAGATTTCGCCAAGGAAGAGGAAGTTGTGGTTTTCCGTACCGTAAATGGCCAGCGGATGGCTGCAATCTACAATCTCAAGGCAATCCGCAGCGCGACCTATGATGACCCTGAAATCTACGCCAACGACATTGTTGTTGTCGGCGAATCGGCCCAGCGGCGCTTCATTCGTGATGCGATTGGCCTAGCCCCGGCACTGTTGTCGCCCCTCGTAATCCTGTTAACCCGCTGATAAACGCATTTGGCGCCCCCATTGGAATGGTTGCAATGAACGATACTATGCTGCCCCAGGCAGATGACTACATGATCCGAGGTCAGGAAGGGGCGGACGCGCAGAATGCGGGCGCGCCGATACTTCTGCAATATTGGCAGACGCTGATCCGCTGGAAATGGGTCGTCCTGGGTATCATGGTGGCAGCATTGGCAGCAGGCGCAATCGTGACACTGCTGTCCACACCGCAATTCACCGCAACCACCCGGATTGAGATCAACCGCGAACAGCAGAACGTCACCAAGGTGGAGGGTATCGAATCGCCTCAGGCCACGCAGGATGACGAATTCTACCAAACGCAATATTCGAACCTTCAGGCGCGATCACTGGCGCAGCGCGTGGCGCGCCAATTGCGTCTCGCGAATAACGAAAGCTTCTTTGCTGCCCACGGCGCAGAAACTTCGGGCGGTTTGCTGAGCGGCGATGTCGCGGTTGCCACTGCGGGCAATGCGCGCGATCAACAGTTCCGCGATGCGGTTGACCTTCTGCTGGACCATGTCACGATCACACCAATTCCGCGTTCACGTCTGGTTGATATCAGCTATTCCAGCGCGTCCCCGGACATCTCCGCAATGATCGCCGATGCATGGGCTGCGCAGTTCATCGCCACGACGATCGATCGCAGGTTTGAATCGACGGCCGATGCCCGCAAGTTCCTCGAGCTTCGGCTTGCCGAACTCGGTGCCCGTCTCGAAGATTCCGAACGTGCGGCTGTTGCCTATGCGGCCAACAAGAACATCGTGGCTCTGGGCCAGAGCGAGGGTGCCGATGGCAAGACCATCGTCGAGCGTACGCTTGTTTCTAGCGATCTCGAAGCTTTGAATGCTGCTCTTGCCGAAGCAACAACCGAACGGATTGCTGCCGAAAGCCGTGCTGCAACCCGCGGTTCCACGCAGGAAAGCGCGAATAATGTCGCGATTGCCAACCTGCGTCAGCGGCGCGCGCTGGCAGCTGCCGAATATGCAGAGCTGATGGTCCAGTTCGAGCCCGGCTATCCAAGGGCCAAGGCGCTGCAGGAGCAGATCCAGTCCTTAGACTCCGCCATAGCGCGTGAAGAAGGCCGGATCGCATCTGCACGCACATCATCCTACCGCGAAGCTGTTGCGCGTGAGAATGATTTGCGCTCGCGGGTGCAGGCACTGAAATCACAGCTGTCTGACCAGCGTCGTAACCAGATCCAGTACAATATCTTCCAGCGCGAAGCCGACACCAACCGGCAGCTTTATGACAGCCTTCTCCAGCGTTATAAGGAAATCGGCGTTGCCGGTGTTGCCCTGAGCAACATCTCGGTCGTTGACCAGGCGCAGGTGCCGGCTAAGCCGTCCTCGCCCAATCTCTTCCTCAACATCGCATTGGCTTTTGTTGCGGGTATTGGCCTGTCATTCCTTGCCCTGGTCGGCCTTGAACAGGTCGATGAAGGCCTGCGCGATCCATCATCGGTCAGCCGCCTGCTGAACTTGCCGCTGCTTGGTTCGGTGCCAATGGCCGATGACGATGAAGATGCGACAGAAGCATTGAAGGATTCAAAGTCTCAATTGTCAGAGGCTTACTTTAGCGTTCAATCGAACCTGTCATTTGCGACAGATCACGGGTTCCCTCGGTCGCTGATGACAACCAGTTCGCGTCCGGCGGAAGGCAAGACAACGTCAACTGTCGCACTTGCCGCAGCGCTTGGCCGGACAGGCAAACGCGTCCTGCTGATCGACGCGGATATGCGTTCGCCGTCCTGCCATGAATATTTCGGCCACACGAATGATGCCGGCCTCAGCAATATGCTGACGGGTAACAAGACACTGGGCGAAGTGGTCAAAGATACCGGATTGCGCGGCCTCAGCATGATGCCGGCTGGCCCGACCCCGCCAAGCGCGGGCGAACTTCTGAGTGGTGATCGTCTGCGGATGATCATCGAGGATGCGCTCGGCAGTTTCGACCACGTTCTGGTCGACAGCCCGCCGCTGCTGGGCCTTGCCGATGCGCCGCTCATTTCGCGTGCCGTTGAAGGCGCCGTGTTCGTGGTTGAAGCCGATGGCGTTGCAGTTCGCGGCTTGCGTTCGGCGTTGGCGCGTCTGCGCCAAGCGCATGGGCGCATCTATGGCGCCATTGTGACAAAAATCGATAGTCGACGTGCCAGCTACGGTTACGGCTATGGTTATGGTTATGGTTATGGCACGCAGCAGGAAGACTAATTCGAAGGGAGGTGGGCCGTGGAAACGCTTTAGCGCGCTTTCATGGCAACGCCGGAGCGCTTACGCTGCGGTCATCGTCATAACGGTCCTTCTTGCTGTCCGCGCAGCCGAGCTGCCCCTCGTTACAGTCGCCAACCGGAGCAATCCTGTTCTGGCGGACCGAATCGGGAGCAGCCACAAAGCCGCCCTGACGCTGCTCATGATCGAGGGGGTCAAGGACCCCAAGGTGCTGTCCAGCCAGCGCATCATTGATGCCGCCCGTGCGCGGCTGCGTGAAAACCCGCTGGATGCACCCGCTATGCGGGCGCTGGCGTTCCATTACAGCCTCGTTGGAAGCAAGAAGAAATCGGCTGAGCTGGCCAAAATGGCGTCTGAAATGTCACGGCGGGAACGGCTTGCCCAATTGCTGCTGGCACAGGATGCCGCCGAAAAGGGCGATGGCGCCGTTGCCATGGAGCACTTCGACCTTGCCTTGCGGACCACTGAAAGCGGCCGCGAGCAGATATTCGAATTGCTTACCAAGAGCGGCGATAACCCCGAAGTATTCGCGGCCCTTTTGCCGCTCGCGACGGACAAGTCGGCATGGATGCCGGACTATCTCCTCTATTCGTCACGCAATTCCCCTACCGGGCCGAAAAACGCGGCAAAGCTGCTGTTGGCGGGCGATGTGAACGCCAAGCGCAAAATCATCGATACCGTGGGAACAGAGATTCTTACCCTGCTGGCAATTCGCGGCGAATATGGCGACCTGCGCCAGCTTTATGGGCTGATGAGCGCGGGCCGTGACGATATTACCAGAGATGCCCGTATTACGAAGCAGACGATGGTCGCCGATGCCGGCCCATTGGCATGGACTGCGGTCAATGATGTCTCCGTCGGTGCAGCCATTGGCAATGACAAAGCCGGCAAGACCGTGGCGAGCGCATACGCGTCGCGCAATTCGGGTGGTGTAGCCATCCGCCGGATTTTGGCGTTGCCGCCGGGAACGTATCGCCTTGCCGAGAACCGCCGCCTGCTGGTGGAAAGCGACGGCGCGAAGGCATATTGGACAATGAAATGCCCGTCCCTGCCCGGAAGCCCGGTAATCTGGACAGGCCCCCAGGACCAGGTAGGCTACAGCGCCAAGGGTCTTCCTGGCCCCAGTATCAGCAAGAACTGCCCCGTGCAGGAACTGGAACTGAACATGGTGGGCGGCAGCGCACTGTCGGGCGTCGAGTTGGTGATCGAGAATTTCAATCTGCTTCGTTGATGAACTGCCACGTGGCGTGGGATTTTCGTTGTGACCGCAATCGAGCCTGATTTTGATGTTGTCGTAATCGGCGCGGGCGTCATCGGACTGTCCGCTGCCGTGGCTGCGGCAGAAGCGGGCAGGTCTGTCCTGATATTGGAGCGGAACGCCGATTTCGGTCAGGAAACCAGCTCTCGCAACAGCGAAGTGATCCACGCGGGTATCTATTATCCGGCAGGCTCCCTCAAGGCGGAAATGTGCGTCGCAGGGCGTCACCGGCTTTACGAGTTTGCAGCAAGGCACAATGTGCCTTTCCGCCAATGCGGAAAGCTGATCGTTGCAAATGGCGATGCGCAATCTGCCGCGCTTGCCGGAATTGAACAGCGCGCCTGTGCCAATGGTGTGAACGATCTGCAGTTTCTCGGCCAATCTGAAATCGCCGGTCTGGAACCTGCACTAAATGCGACGGCGGGCCTGTTTTCGCCTTCAACGGGCATTATTGATTCCCATTCCTATATGATGGCCCTGCTTGGCCTCGCTGAGAATTCCTGCGCGCAGCTGGTAACGCACTGCGAGGTTTCGGAGATCAGGCGGGAAGGGAGGCTGTGGCGAGTGGTGGCGGGACATTCACCAGACGACAGCATCCTGGCGCGTGCAGTGATCAATTGCGCGGGGCTGATGGCAGCCAGTGTGGCAGCCCGAATCGAGGGGCTGGGTGCGACGCACGTACCGCACATGCACTATGCAAAAGGTGCTTATTTCGCCTACGGAGCGACGGTCCCCTTCTCTCACCTCATCTATCCCATGCCAGAGCCGGGCGGTCTGGGCACACATCTGACACTGGATCTGGCCGGCCGGGCGAGGTTCGGGCCGGATGTGACCTGGATTGACGATCTCGACTACGCTGTTGACCCATCGAAAAAAGAGCAATTCGCTGCTTCGGTCCGGCAGTTCTGGCCCGATGTCGATGCTGAGCGGCTGTACCCTGATTATGCAGGGATACGGCCCAAGATAACCGGTCCCGGCGAACCTGCGGCCGATTTCCAGATTTCGGGACCTGATGACCACGGACTTCAGGGCATCGTCAATTTGTTCGGGATTGAATCCCCGGGCCTGACGGCCTCGCTTCCACTGGGCGAACGCGCCGCAGCGCTGGTCTGGCAAGGGGTTTAAGCCGGAACGAATTTACTGCATGAGCTTTCAGATTGAAGGAAGGTCGAAACAGCGGGCATCACGATAAATCTGCTGGCGGTGAACATTGTCATGCAGCTATCTTGAATTGATGCCAATTGAGGGGCGCACCGGGATTGAATTTGCCCTAGGTTTGGCTATTGCGCGCGCCAGAAGGCAATGCGGTCACGTAAGTGTCTGAACGAAATGGAATGGATGTAACCTGATCATGGAGAATTTCGCACTGATCGGCGCTGCCGGCTATATCGCTCCGCGCCACATGGGGGCGATCCGCGAAACAGGTAACCGCGTCGTTGCCGCGCTGGACCCGAGCGATTCCGTCGGGATCATGGACAGCTTCTTCCCTGACGCGCATTTCTTCACGGAATTTGAGCGTTTTGACCGTCACATCGACAAATTGCGGCGTAGCGGGGCGAACGACAAGGTTGGCTATATGTCCATCTGTTCGCCCAATTACCTCCACGATTCCCATATGCGGTTTGCCTTGCGTTCAGGTGCGGATGCAATCTGCGAAAAGCCGCTTGTGCTGAATTCGTGGAACCTTGATGCGCTGGCAGAAGTGGAACGGGATTCCGGGCAGAAAATTCACACAATTCTCCAGCTGCGTCTTCATCCGGCGATCATCGCGCTCAAGGAGAAGATCGCTGCGTCGGCTTCTGATACCAAGCACGAGGTAGACCTCACCTATGTGACTTCGCGTGGGCGCTGGTATTCGCAAAGCTGGAAGGGCGATGAACGCAAGGCAGGCGGCATTGCCACCAATATCGGCGTTCACTTCTTCGATATGCTGCACTTCATCTTCGGCGATTTTCAGGAACAGGTGGTCCATGTTTCCGAACAGGACCGCGCTGCTGGCTATCTCGAATATGAGAACGCGCGCGTACGCTGGTTCCTCTCGCTCGATATCGACGATGTTCCTTCGGCAGAACGGCTCAAGGGTTTGCGGACATTCCGCTCGATTACCGTTGATGGCGAGGAAATCGAATTTTCCGGCGGTTTCACCGACCTTCACACCCGCAGCTATGAGGAAATTCTCGCTGGGCGGGGCTTTGGCCTGCAGGAAAACCAGTCGGCAATTCAAGTGGTTTCCGCCATCCGCAACGCAACGCCCGAACCAGGCCGCGGCGAACGGCACAAGGCAATCGGCATTCGTTGATGGCCTGCACTATCCATCCCAGCGCCATCGTAGATGAAGGCGCACAGATAGGCGATGGTTCGCGCATCTGGCATTTTGTCCATGTCTGTGGCGGCGCCCGCATTGGCGACGGTGTTTCCCTTGGCCAAGGCGTTTTCGTGGGCAACAAGGTCAGCATTGGCGACCGGTGCAAGATCCAGAACAATGTCTCTGTCTATGACAATGTGACACTCGAAGACGGCGTTTTCTGCGGGCCCAGCATGGTGTTCACCAATGTCTACAATCCGCGCGCGCTGGTTGAACGCAAAGACGAATATCGCGACACGCTGGTGCGCGAGGGGGCGTCGCTCGGTGCAAATTGTACAATAGTTTGCGGTGTGACCGTTGGCAGCTTCGCGTTTGTCGCCGCCGGGGCGGTGGTGAACCGGGATGTGCCTGACTTCGCGCTGGTGGCGGGGGTTCCTGCGCGCCAGATCGGCTGGATGAGCGCCCACGGCGAAAAGCTGGATCTTCCCATTGCCGGCAATGGCGAGGCGGTTTGCTCGGTCACAGGCGATATATATAGCCTGTCGGGCGAAAAACTGGCCCGCCAATCAGGCAAGGATGGTGTTCCGTCATGATCCCGTTTGTCGATCTTGCAGCCCAGCGCGCGCGCCTCAAACCCCAGATTGATGCCGCGATTGCCGGTGTTTTTGATCATGGCCAGTTCATCCTTGGGCCGGAAGTTGCTGAACTGGAAAGCGAGCTTGCCGCGCGTGCCGGGACGGAATTCTGCATCTCCTGCGCGAATGGCACAGATGCATTGCAAGCTGCCCTGATGGGCCTCGGGATCGGCCCGGGCGATGAAGTTATCACGCCCAGCTTCAGCTATATCGCAACGGCCGAAGCAGCAGCCCTGCTCGGTGCCGTGCCCGTGTATGTTGACATTGATCCTGCCAGCTACAACATCGACCCTGCAGTTATTGAAGCGGCGATTACGTCGCGGACCAAGGCCATCATACCGGTGTCGCTCTATGGTCAGTGTGCCGATTTCGACACGATCAACCAAGTCGCAGAAAAGCATGGTCTGTTCGTTATTGAGGATGGCGCGCAGAGTTTCGGCGCGCGTTACAAGTCGGGCGCTTCATGTGGGCTGACGACAATCGCGACGACCAGCTTCTTCCCGTCCAAGCCGCTCGGCTGTTACGGCGATGGAGGAGCGATATTCACCAATGACGCTGAACTCGCCAAGGTTGTTCGGCAGATTGTCCGCCATGGCCAGGACCGGCGCTATCACCACATTCGCATCGGCATAAACAGCCGGCTGGATACATTGCAGGCTGCAATCCTGTTGCAGAAGCTTACGATTTTCGATGACGAGATTGCCCAGCGCAATGTCGCTGCCCGATATTACGACGAAGCGCTGGCAAACGTTCCGGGAATAGTGCTGCCGCAGATCGGGCCTGAAAATCTTTGCGCTTGGGCGCAATACACCGTGCGTGTCGAAAACCGTGATGCAGTGCAGTCAGCGCTGAAGGACGCAGGCATTCCCAGCACCGTGCACTATCCGGTGCCGCTGGCGAGGCAACCAGCTGTATCGTCTCTTCAATCCGTCCATTTGCCGCATAGTGAGGAAGCATCGAGGACGGTTCTAAGCCTTCCCATGCACCCATATCTTGATCGCGACACAATTGATATGATCGCAACATCCCTCAATTCAGCTGTCGAAACGGCTTCTGCAGCACCTGCAATCTGACACACGAACACAGAACCCGGCAGACATGCCTGGTTGGAGAATAACATGAATATCCAAGGCAAAAACCTGCTGGTCATCGGTGGCGGCGGGCTGATCGGCTCCCACACTGTCGATGCTCTACTGAAGCATGATGTCGGTTCGGTCCGGATTTATGACAATTTTGCCCGCGGCAGCAGGGAAAACCTGCAGGACGCGCTGAAGGATCCACGCTGCAAGGTCTATGATGTTGGCGGTGATATTCTCCAGACGGATATTCTGGACTCGGCCATGAAGGGTATGGACGGTGTGTTCCATTTCGCCGCCCTGTGGCTCCTCCAATGCCACGAATACCCGCGTTCGGCGTTCAATGTGAACGTGGCCGGGACATTCAACGTAATGGATGCGTGCGTTCGCAACGGTATCGAGCGGCTGGTCTATTCCTCTTCTGCGTCCGTTTATGGCGATGCAGTGACAGACCCGATGGAAGAAGATCACCCGTTCAACAACCAGAACTTCTACGGCGCGACCAAGATCTGCGGAGAGGCCATGCTGCGGGCCTATCACCACCGCTATGGTCTCGATTTCGTCGGATTGCGCTATATGAATGTCTATGGCCCACGTCAGGATTACCATGGCGCTTATATCGCCGTGATCATGAAGATGCTCGACGCGATTGACCGCGGCGATGCACCGACCATCATGGGCGATGGTTCAGAAGCGTTCGACTTTGTGGCCGTTGAAGACTGCGCGCTGGCCAATGTTTGCGCGATGACGTCTGCTGCCACCGACGAGTTCTATAATGTCGGCACCGGCGTGCGAACCAGCCTCAAGGAACTGGCGGAAAAGCTCATCCGGCTTACCGGAAGCGACAAGGAAATCCAGTATGCTGAGCGCAGCCAGGCCACGCTGGTGCGTAACCGCATCGGTAGCCCGAAGAAGGCTAGCGCCGAAATCGGCTTCACCTCTGAAATTGATCTTGATGAAGGTCTGCGCCGCCTGATCGAATGGCGTGCGGGCCACAAGGAGGCGGTTGCAGCGCGCCGCATTGCCGTTGGACTTGCAGAATGAGCAACGACCCCGTCATGAATGTGCCGATCGCGCGAACTGCACTGACCGAAGCGGAAATTGAAAGCGTGCTTGGCCCGCTGCGTAGCGGCTGGCTGGTGCAAGGCCCCAAGGTGCGTGAATTCGAAACCAAGTGGAGCGATTTCACCAGCTCGGGCCATTCGCTGGCCGTTACTTCCTGCACCACGGGCCTGCACCTTGCTGCCGTTGCGTTGGGGTTGAGCGCGGGTGATGAAGTTATCGTGCCAGCATTTACCTGGATCGCCACTGCCAACATCGTGGAACATCAGCAGGCCACGACCGTGTTCTGCGATATTGACCTTGATACCTTCAATATCGACATAGCGTCGATGGAAGCGGCGATTACGCCTCGTACCAAAGGCATAATCCCGGTCCATCTTTTCGGCCTTCCGGCCAATATGGATGCCGTCAATGCCTTGGCGAAAAAGCATGGGCTGTGGGTGATCGAAGACGCGGCCTGCGGTTTCGGCGCGACATATAACGGACAGCATGTCGGCACCCTTGGCGATGCTGGTTCGTTCAGCTTCCATCCCCGCAAGGCCATCACCACTGGTGAAGGCGGGATGGTTACTACCAATAATGCCGACCTTGCCGAAACTATCCGTCAGCTGCGCGATCATGGCGCTGCCATGTCCGACCACCAGCGGCATCTTGGCCCCCGGCCTTATCTCCTGGCGGATCACCCGCTTGCAGGATACAATCAACGGATGACGGATTTCCAGGCGGCTCTGGGTGCAGCCCAGATGGACCGCGCGGCTCAGATCGTGGAAGAACGTCGCCGCCTCGCCGCCCGATTTGATGACGCTTTCGCCGGGCTGGATTGGCTTCGCACGCCGCAGGAACCGGAAGGCTGCAAGCATAGCTATCAAAGCTATCCCTGCCTGTTCAAGCCGTCGGAAATCACCACGTCATCTGTCAAGCGGATCAATGCAGAGCGTAACGCTTGGATGGAAGAGTTGCAGGCTGCGGGTGTTTCCACCCGGCCCGCCACCCATGCAGTTCACATGCTCACCTATTACCGCGAGAAATATGGACTGCGCGAAGAAGACATGCCTAATGCCTTTGCGGCCAATGACTGTTCGATTTCGCTGCCCCTGTTCCACGGCATGACAGAGGTGGAACAGGACCACGTCATCGCTGCAGTATTGCAGGGGCCTGCTTGAACCATGTGCGGAATTGCCGGACTTATTCAGCTGGACGGTGCACCAGTAGCACGCGATGTTTTGCAGGGTATGACCGATGCAATTGCGCATCGCGGGCCGGATGGCGAAGGCGCCTGGCTCGAAGGTAACATCGGCCTCGGCCACCGGCGGCTGGCGATTATTGACCTGACTGATCAGGGCGCACAACCGATGGTGAGTGTCGAGCACCGATTTGTGCTCGTATATAATGGCGAAATCTACAATTTCCGCGAGCTGCGCAGTGAACTCGAAGCTGCCGGTTACTGGTTCCGTTCCGATTGCGACACTGAAGTCCTGCTCAATGCATTTTCGCATTGGGGTACAGACGCCATTTCCCGCTTTAATGGCATGTTTGCCTTTGCCATTTGGGACCGCAAGGACCGCAGGCTGGTGCTGGCTCGGGACAGATATGGCATCAAGCCATTGTATGTCGCGCGCCAAGGCAACCGGTTCGCATTCGCGTCTGAGCAGAAGGCATTTCTCGCTGACCCAGCCTTCGCGCGAAACCTCGACAAGCAGGCGCTGGTTGAATATTTCACCTTTCAGAACCTGTTCACCGACAGGACACTGCTGCAGGATGTGGACCTGCTTCCCGCCGGTCATTTCGGCATATTGGATCTGGGCCAGCAGGACCCGGAACTGAAGCTTGTTCAATACTGGGATTATGAATTCCGCGAACCGACAACACGGGCGAGCGATGATGAATATCGCGAAGAACTGGACCGGTTGTTCAACCAGGCAGTTAAGCGGCAGCTGGTCAGCGATGTTGAACTGGGCAGCTATCTCAGCGGGGGCATGGATTCAGGCTCGATTACCGCGATCGCGGCACAAAGCTTCCCCAATCTCAAGACATTCACCTGCGGTTTCGACCTTAGCTCTGCTTCGGGCATTGAGCTGGCATTTGACGAACGCGTTAAAGCAGAGGCCATGTCGGCCAAGTTCCGCACCGAGCATTATGAAATGGTTTTGAAAGCCGGTGATATGGAGCGGTCGCTTCCAGCACTTGCCTGGCACTTGGAAGAACCGCGCGTCGGCCAAAGCTACCCCAATTATTACGCCGCCCAATTGGCCAGCCGCTTCGTCAAAGTGGTGATGTCAGGCGCTGGCGGTGATGAACTGTTTGGCGGCTATCCATGGCGCTATTACCGCGCAGCGGTCAGCGACGATTTCGATCACTATGTCGACCAATATTACGGATATTGGCAGCGACTGGTGAACAACCGAGAATTGAAGCGCATCTTCGGACCGGTTTCGGGCGAAGTATCGACTGACCCATCCGGCACAAGGGATATCTTCCGCGATGTGTTCGACACGCACCAGAACAAGCTGGAGCGGCCGGAGGACTATATCAATCATTCGCTTTATTTCGAAGCAAAGACCTTCCTTCACGGCTTGTTTGTGGTCGAGGACAAGCTTTCGATGGCCCACAGCCTCGAAACGCGCGTGCCTTTCATGGACAATGATCTGGTCGATTTTGCCATGCAATGCCCTGTCTCCCTCAAGCTGAACCGCTTGCAGGAAGTCGTGCGCATAAACGAAAACGATGTGACGAAGAAGGCGCAGGGCGTCTTCCAGAAGACAAACGACGGCAAGCAGATACTGCGCGACATGATGTCACGCTATATTCCCGACGAAGTCACCAAGGCGCAAAAACAAGGCTTTTCCTCGCCCGATGCCAGCTGGTTCAAGGGCGAAAGCATCGAATTTGTGCGGGATCGCCTGATGAATGGCGATGCTGCAATTTTCGATGTTCTGGACCGTTCAGCAGTGCATGATCTGGTGAATGAACATCTGGATGGAAAGGAAAACCGAAGACTGCTGATCTGGTCGCTCCTGAATGTGAACGAATGGATGGAGCAGGTTCTTTGACAGGCCTTCTCACACAGTTGCGGGAATTTCTCGCCGGTAGAAGGGCGGCCCTCAAGAAGGAATATGAACGCGTCCTTCCATTTGGCGACTATGTATCGGATCGATGGGAAAAGGCAGAAGCGCTAGGTTTCGGCAAGGGCGCCTCAATTTATGATAGCAGTCACGTGTTCGGAAACGTGAATGTCGGGGCTGGCACGTGGGTTGGCCCGTTCACAATTCTCGACGGGTCAGGCGGACTTGAAATTGGCAGTAATTGCTCGATTTCGGCAGGCGTCCAGATTTATAGCCACGACACGGTCGATTGGGCCGTCTCGGGCGGAAAAGAACCCTACCGATATGCCGCCACTTCGGTGGGTGATAATTGCTACATTGGTCCCAACACGGTCGTGGCCGCGGGCGTAACCATCGGTTCGGGATCTGTTATCGGTGCAAATAGCCTGGTGCTGCAAGACATTCCAGCGGGCTCGCGCGCCTACGGATCACCAGCCAAAATCGCGCATTCCACTGAAAATTCGATAGAAAAGTCATAACATGAACGATAAATTTGTTTTAACTTTCGACAATGCGCTGCGCGACGCGATCACGCTGGCCGGCAATTATGCTTCCATCAGCGAAAGCTCGGGCGCAGAAAACCAGCAGCAGACCAACGAAGTTTTCTCAGAGAAGTGGGAAAAGTATTCCTCGGCTGACGAGTTGGAAAAATTCTACCAGTTCCAGCGCGATTGGTATCTTGCGCTATACGGCTTCGAAGATGAGGCCGCACTGAAAGCGCATCTGGCAAATTGCACGGTGATCCTGGATGCTGGCTGCGGGCTTGGGTACAAGGCTGCGTGGTTCGCTTCGCTGGCGCCGCACGCGCTGGTGATCGGCATCGATTATTCTGCCGCCGCGCGCCAGGCTTCTGAAATGTTCGCTGAACATGACAATCTTGTGTTCTTGCGCGGTGACATCGGATCGACGCCGTTCAAGACAGGTGCGGTTGATTATGTGAGCTGTGATCAGGTGATCATGCACACTGAAGATCCTGATGCGACCTTCGCTGAACTCAGCCGTATAACAGAACCTGATGGCGGCCAGTTTGCGTGCTATTTCTACACCAAGAAAGCCCTTCCACGCGAGCTGCTGGATGATTATTTCCGTCTGCATTGCAAGGAAGTGTCAACCGAACAATTGTGGGAAATGTCGGAGCAGCTCACCGAACTGGGCAAACGCCTGAGCGAGCTCAATACCGAAATCGACGTGCCTGAAATTCCGTTGATGGGCATCAAGGGCGGGAAGATGGATATCCAGCGGTTCATCTACTGGAACTTCCTGAAGTGTTTCTGGAACCCGGAACTGGGCCATGACACCTCGCTGGTCACGAATTTTGACTGGTACAGCCCCAGCAATGCCCGGCGCTTCAGCGAAGCCGAGGTGCGCGCCCTGGTTTCTGCCAACAGCATGGAAATCGAATTCTTCAGGATGGAAGAGGCCGCTTACTCGGGCCGCTTTGTCCACGGCTGATAGCAAACCAATGACTGAACTTGCCAGCCTTCTGGAGCAGACGCCTCTCAAGGTATGCACCCGCTGCATTTATGATGAGCGCGTCTCCTCGATCACTTTCGATGACGACGGCGTGTGCAATTATTGCCGCCAGCTCGACCAGTTGGTTGAAGATTACGGCACCGGCCAGCCCAAGGGAGAGGCCCGGATTGCCGAGATCATCGAAGAGATCAAGGTGGCTGGCAAAGGCAAGAAATATGACTGCATAATCGGTGTCAGCGGCGGGACTGACAGCAGTTACATGGTCCATCTGGCGGTTAAGGTGTGGGGTCTTCGCCCACTAGCCGTCCATTACGACAACACTTGGAACACCGCGATTGCCACGCAGAATATCAGGCGCGTCCTGTCAGCACTGGATGTCGATCTTTATACCCATGTGACCGACAACAAGGAAGCGGACGATATTTTTCGTGCCTTTTTTGAAGCCGATGTGGCCGAGATAGAGGCATCGACTGACCTTGCGCTGGCAGAAGTGATGAACCGCGCTGCCTACAAGCATGGCGTTCGCTATGTTCTGGAGGGCCACAGCTTTGTAACGGAAGGCATTACGCCTGTTGGCCGAAATTATTTTGATGGCCAGTATATCCGCTCGATCCATCGCCGCTTTGGCAAGCGCAAAATGAAAACCTATCCTTTGATGACGTTCGAACGGATGCTGTTCTGGAGCGTTGCCGCGCGGATCAGGAAGATTCGCCCGTTCTGGTACATGGCCTATTCTAAAGAGGCTGCTCGGGAGTTGCTGGAGCGGGAATATGGCTGGGAATATTATGGCGGCCACCACCTTGAAAACCGCATGACAGCCTTTTTTCATAGCGTTTATGCGCCGCAGAAATTCAATTCAGATTTTCGCAACAATACGCTCTCGGCGCTTGCGCGGCAGGGAAAGATCAGCCGCGAAGAGGCATGGGAAATCTATTGCCAGCCACCGCAGATCGAAGAACAGCTGGTCGATTATTTTCAGAAACGCCTGAGTCTGTCGGACAATGAATACAAGAGCCAGATGGCAGCCCCGCCCCGTTCGTGGCGGGAGTTCCCGACTTACAAGAAACGGTTCGAGCGGTTCCGCCCGCTGTTTCGAATTTTGGCCGATGCAAACCTCGTCACGCGTTCATTTTACATGAAATATTGTTTCCCGACGCCCGAGGGAGATAATCCGTCATGACCCCTCTTGTGATCGTCGATTACGGAATGGGCAATCTCGGTTCGGTCAGGAACATGCTGCGCCGGATTGGAGTAGATAGCGTGATTGCCTCTGATGAGGCGACCGTTTCCGATGCGCGGCAAATCATCCTGCCTGGCGTCGGCGCGTTCGACAGTGCCATGCAGCGACTGGAAGATTCCGGCCTCCGTCCGGTGCTTGACTGCAAGGCGCTTGAAGACCGTGTGCCAGTGCTTGGCATCTGCCTCGGCATGCAATTGCTCACCGATGGCAGCGAAGAAGGAAAATTGCCGGGACTGGGCTGGATCAAGGCCCGCGCGGCGAGGTTCCCGCGCGATCCACTCCTCAAGGTGCCGCACATGGGGTGGAATGTAGTGCACTCCTCGGCAGCTTCACCGCTGACAGCTCATTTTGAAAGAGAGCAGCGCTTTTACTTCGTGCATAGCTACGCAGTGAACGTAGAGAATGCAGCGCATTCGATGCTGAAATGCCATTACGGCATGGAGTTTGACGCGGGGATCTCGCGCGACAATATCTACGGCGTGCAGTTCCACCCGGAAAAGAGCCACAGGTTCGGAATGAATTTGCTCAAGGCCTTTGCAGACCTGCCATGCTGAGAACACGGATAATTCCCGCGCTGCTGCTCGATGACGAGAGCCTCGTCAAAACGCGCAAATTCAGGGACAAGAGCTACATCGGGGATCCGTGCAACACGCTGCGGATTTTCAACGAGCTTGAAGTGGACGAAATCGCCTTCCTCGACATCACGGCAACCAGCCAGTCGCGTGAACCCAATTACGAACTGCTCACCGATATTGCGACGGAATGCTTCATGCCGCTGTCCTATGGCGGCGGCATTACCAGCGCAGACCAGGCATCGCGGATTTACTCGATCGGTTTCGAGAAAGTCATTCTCAACAGCTACGCCCATCAGCGCCCCGAAGTGATCACCGACATCGCGACGGTCTACGGCAGCCAGGCAGTTGTCGCCTCCATCGATGTCAAGCGCGGCCTGTTCGGCCGCGAAGGCATCCGCACACATGGCGGGCGCAAGGCACAGAGTGCCGGAGTGGTCGAATGGGCGCGCGAAATGGCTGATCGCGGTGCAGGTGAAGTGCTTCTGACATCGATTGATCGCGAAGGGACCTGGCAGGGACTCGATATCGACCTCATCCGGCGTGTTTCAGCGGCAATTGATATTCCAGTGATTGCCCAGGGCGGCGTCGGGACGATTGACCACATGGTGGAGGGCGTTCGCCAGGGCGGCGCATCGTCGATCGCTGTCGGCGCGTCTGTCGTGTACCAGAAGAAGGATTTTGGTGTTCTCGTGAACTTCCCGGAACCTTCTGTCCTCGAAGCGGCATTCAGCGCATGACACCTAGTGCTTTGGCCGGATTGACGTTGGGCAAGCCATGACTGATTTTCAGGTCGGCTCCCTTCTGCTGGTCGCGGCGGCAGCGTTCCTTACTTTCATCCTTTCCGCAGTGCAGGCGAGTATCAACGCGCGGCACGGGACGGATCATGCGGTCCACAGCTTCCTGATCCGCTGCATCCGGCAGAATAATTTCCGCTTCTTCGTGCGCATCCCCAACCTGCTCAATACAGCATATATCGGCGCGCTCCCGCTATATTTGCACTGGATTTTCGCGCATTTTCCCCAGTCGGTCATGCGCCGCGCAGAATTGCTGCTCAACCCATCGATGAATGCGCTGCACGTATTGCTCGTGGCTGCTGTCGCGGGCTGGGCTGGCGGGGCAGACGCCATGTTCGTTGCCGTTTGCGCACTGCTTTTTGCCCTGACACCCCAGTTTTACCATGCGCTGAGCGCAAGGAATTTCGGGCTGAGCGCACGCAGTATTGGTCTCGTCTTTCTCACCTCGGCGTTCGCAGGTGCCTATCTGGTCGAAAATGATTCCGGCTCTGCGGCAGGCTGGGCCATGCTGATCTTGTCCTGTTATCTTGTCTGGGCATTCAGCACTTTCGGTGCGCAGGCACTGGTGATTATCAGCGCGCTTGCTGCAATCGGAACTGGTCATATCTATCCGGCAATAGGGACAATTGCCGGCCTTGGCGTTTTCGCTGTGTTGCACCCGCGTTATTCAGCCGGGTATCTTTACCACACAGTGCGGTTTGTTCGTGCTTATGCTCGCGAACTGGCTCCGGTTTATGTCCTGTCACGGCGTTATGGGATCTGGCGTGATCTGGTCTGGGATATCTGGATCAAGATCGCACGTGGCCCGTCGGCTGGGCTGCATTATGCCTACGAAAATTCTGTCCTTATCACCATTCTCCTGAACCCGCTTCTGTTTTTGGCAATCATCGGCAAGGCCAGCGGAATTTCGCAGCAGGACCCGTTGATCGCCTATGCTTGCGATCTTGCGCTGGCTGGCGGGCTTGCGATGGTTCTCACATCATTCAGGGCTACGCGTTTTCTGGGTGAGCCTGAACGATATATCGAGGCGGTTACGCCATGGGCCGTCATCGGCGGCGCATCTGTGTTGATCGTGCTCGCACGTGACCATGTAGGGGGGTGGACGGCTGACCAGGCGGGGTTGATCCTAGCTGGTATTTTCTTCGTGGCGGCAATTGTGCAGATTACCGGATCGAAGATCCTCTCCAACTACCTCGATAATAAGCCCCATCAACTTGATGACGCGATGCTGGCTATTGCGCAAGGGGCTGGCCCGGATGGCGTCCGTTTCTGCAGCAACAACGAACAATATACCAAGTTGATGCTGCCCAACGATTGGCAATTTTCCTACTGCATTGCAGTGGGTAGCGGCTATTGCGGTATGACCATGGGAGAGGCGTTCTCACGATTCCCGTTTCTGCGCCGAGAAGCGATGGAAACGATAGTCAGCGAATATCGGGTCAATACCTGCGCGCTGGATCGGCAGCTTTACGATTCAATCTTCGATCAGGCACCTGCCGGATTGCGCGCGATGGAAACACAATTCCTGTCTGAAAGTCTGCGCGTGCTGAAGCTTGAGTGGGCAGAGCCGGCAAAGAATGCGGCGCAATCGCCTGCAGGCAGTTGATCGTCGGTGGATTTCCTCCGTTCCTTCCTGATCTATGGGCTGGGGGCCGCTGCCAGCCGTCTGGCGGCTGTTTTCCTGGTTCCGCTCTATACGCGCACTCTTTCGATCGAGGCTTACGGACAGCTTGAAGTTTTGCTTGCCCTCCAATTGGCGGGGGTGTTGCTGGCAGGACTGCAAAGCGAATCTGCGCTCCTACGGGACTATTATTCCGCGTCCGAAAGTGGCGATCTGAGGCGGCTGATCTGGGGTGCAATCCTGATCAGTCTGGCAGGCACGGTTGCCTTGACGCTGGGTGTCTTCGTTGTCTGGTATTTCGGCCAGCTTGCGCCGTATCTGGCGGAAAATGCAGTCCTCTTGCTAATTTTGACCGTGTTGGCACAATTGCTGGGGCTGCAACTAATCCTGCTGCGATTTGCCGGGACCCCGGTTTCGTTTTCGGTCGTATCCTTTCTCGATCTCGGGCTATCGGCTCTCTTCAGCGTACTATTTATCGTATGGCTGCAATTGGGTGTTGCAGGCGCGCTTTTAGGCATGATCTGCGGCAAGGGGATATGTGTCTTGCTGGCGTGGAGCAGGACGTTCTACCTGCCCGATACTCCCTGCTCGACAGTTCCGATTATCAGGGGAATGCTGGCCTATTCATTGCCTGCAATGCCTTCTGTTGCGCTCGGCTGGTTACAGACCAACGGCACGAGGGTGCTGCTTGCAATCTTCCTGACGCTTCCTGATGTTGGTATTGTCGGCCTGTCGATCCGCGT
>JAHEAX010000046.1 GCA_024642525.1 Erythrobacteraceae bacterium
ACCAGCGAAGTGCTGGCAGTATCGCCATCGCTATCGGTCACCGTCAGCGAGAACGTGTCGCTGTCAGGATCGGAAAGCGTGTTGTCGGTCAGGGTATAGACATAGCTGTACTGCCCGCCCGCAAGCGTGACGTCCAGCGTACCCTTGGCCGTGGTGACAGTGCCGCCTGCGGTGACATTGACGCCATTGATGACAAGCGAGGCAACGGTATCGCCGCCTGTCGTGATATTGATAAGGCCCGCAGCAGTTTCACTGTCGCTTGCTTCCTGCGAACCGGCAGGTTCTAAGCCGCGCGCAGGCAGGCCTGCTTCATCAACGCTCTTGTCGCCCGCCGCGTCAATCGTCGGGGTGGAATCGTCGTTCAACTGGATCGTGATGGTCGCAACAGAAACATCGCCATCGCCATCGGTGATCGAATAGTCGAAGCTGACCGAACCTTCTTCGCCCGGTGCAGGCGTGTACGTGAAGGTGCCATCACCATTGTAAGTGACAGTGCCAGCGCCGGTGAGCGTACCATCAACGGCCGCAATGGCATTGAACTGAACGCTGTCTGCACCTTCGATATCATTGGCGAATGCATCGACGGTAACCGGTGAATTCTCGCCAACCTGCGTCGCGCTATCGTCCACTGCAAGTGGGACATCATCGACAATGGTGATGGTGAAGGAACCGCTGTCGCTATCGCCATCCACATCAGTGACGGTCACATCGAAAGTCACCGACGTATCGTCGCCGGCGGTGTTGTCACCAAGGGTGAAGGTGTAATCGATGGTCCCTGTAGCAGGGTCATAATTGGTGATTGTCAGCGTGCCTTCAGGCGTGGTGATGACCTGGCCCGTGCCGGTGATGACTTCACCATTGATGGTAACTGTAGCCGGGCTGTCAGGCGCGACATAGGTGATCGTGCCCGAAGTGGATTCCACTGGCGTAGGCGCTGCGGTGCCAGGCGCTTCGGTGCCGCGCGGCGGCAGGCCAGCTTCGTCGACAATCGTACCCGGGTCATTAACACCGGGGACGGAGATAACCGTTGCCGGGCTATCGCCGATGTTGATCGTCAACACTGCACTGTCCGTGCTGCCGTCGCCGTCAGTAAGCGTGTAGGTAAACGTGTCGCTCACACCGCCGGGCGTGCCAGCGGCGCGCACATAGGTGTAGCTGCCATCAGGAGCGATGGTCAGCGTGCCATAGGTGCCGGCAATAATGACAGGTGCACTAACATTGGCGCTTGTGCCCGAAGAATTGGCAATGCCGGTCAGCGTTGCGCCATCGGCGCCCACATTATCGACACCGGCCTGGCCGGAAGTGGTGCCAGCACCGGTGATGACATTGCCGGTTTCCGGGCCATAGGTGCCCGCAGCAACAGCATCGGTGTCGTCCTGCGCGATTGGCGCGTCATCAAGCACATTGATGAGCAGCGAAGCGGAAGCTGTATCGCCGTCGCTGTCGATGACTGTGACAGTGAAGAAACCGTCGACGGTTTCGCCAACCAGATTGTCATCAAGTGTATAGCTGAAGCCGATTGCGCCTTCGGCAATGCTGGTAATGGTCAGCGTGCCATCGGGTGAAACAAAGGTCTGGCCGATGGCCGTGATGGCCACGCCGTTGATGAGCACGGAATCCGTGCCGTCAGGCGCCGTATAGCTGATGGTGCCCGTGGTGGTTTCGGAATTGGTTGCTTCTTCGGTACCGGCAGGTTCGCCGTTGCGTGCAGGCAGGCCTGCTTCGTCAACCTGCGCAACTGCATCGACTGCACCAGCCGGATTATCCGGCGTGATGACGATAACGGTTGGCTCGCGATCTGGCGCATTCGGGATAATTTCCCGTTCTTCTGGCTGGGGGAAGGCCAGCTCGGTATATGGCAGCAGGTCGCCAAGGCCATATGCGGCCTGGATATCGCCCGGTGCGGTTTCGAAATTGCCGCCAGAACTCTGGACGCCAGGTTCGGCTGCAGGGACAGGCTCATTGCCGATCAGCAGGGCAGCGAGGTTGAGCGCAGGGACGGTAACGCCGTCCACCACCAGCTGCGGCACGATGATCGCGCCTTCCGGGATGACATAGGTGATGCCGTCTGCCTGAATGATCAGGTCGCGGCCATCAGCTACGATATTATCGAACGAGATGCCTTGCGGCAGCGTTACGACATTATTCGCGTCAGGCTGGAGAACGACTGTCCGCGAGCTTCCGCTGGCGGATGACGCAGTAGCGCCTTCCGAAGCATTCACTTCACTGTCGTTAACATTGTTCCGGTCCTGAAAGTCCATGTTCCCTCGCGCAATCCGCGGTTAATCCGCGACAATACTGAGGGCGCAGGACGGGCTTGATACGTATTACCAACAGGATCTGACCTGTCGCTTTTCACCGTCTTGCGCCCGAATGAAGCAGAGCTCTTTACTGTGCACGGCCGCTTTAGCGACTCGACTCACGCCTCTGCCTGTCCGCGAAGGAGAACAGTTTGGCGTAAAAGTTTCAAGGGCATTTACCCTTTGCATTAACCTTCATGCCCTTGGAAACTGGTGTCAATTGTCCATAAATGGGACTTCGGTTAGCTAAAAAACAGCTACGAAACATTACTTTACAGATGTTTGCGCCAGATTGTGAAGAAAGAACAGGCTGCCAGCAGGGGATGCCTAGTTTCTGGCATTAACCATAATTTTCAAAAGCTTTGCCGAGGTTTTTCGACAAATCCTGGGCCGACTCGGCCTTGTCAGACTGCTGAGAGCATGGTCGGAAGGCTGGCAAACAGGGCTGCGCCCTCGACGGCGACAAATCCGATGAAAATGGCCACCCCATATGGCACCATCACCCGGCCCTTCTTGTCGCGTGGCCCTACCCTGCGTTTTACAGCAAACAGCACTAGCAAAACGAGGAGCAGGAATGCGCCGCCGATGGATGTCCAGAACAGCATCGGTAACGCTTCGCTGAAAGGAATACCCAGCGCAGCGGCGGCATAGAACTTTGCATCGCCTCCGCCCACCATTCCAAACCGGAACAGCACCATACCGATTACCAGGGCAATTGCACCATGAAGGAGGCCCCAGCCAGCGGCATCCATCCCTTGGGACAAAATGAGGCTGGCCAGGGAAGCGACCGCCAGAACCGCGCATAATGCGTTTGGAATGCGGCGGGATCTTATGTCCCATACCGCTCCTGTTGCGGCGACCAGAAGGGCGAACGCAAGCGCGAGGTCAGCAATCATTTAGTCAAATCAATCCGCACCGGATAAGCAGGCCGGATGGTCTTGCTCTTGGGCACAAGAGCAACCCTGACGGGATATTCCGTGGTGGCTTCAGCGCCGCCTTCCTTCAGTTCCGGCTTGGCAGGCTCGGCGACTTTCGCCTGGCGATATTCCACTCGCATACGCGGCGCTGCTGCTGCTTGTGCTCCACTTGAAATCCGCACTTCGCCGCGCGATACTCGCGTTATCCGCGCAACTGGCCCCTTGGTGATCGAGACATGCTCCGTCACAGGTGTCTCGAACGCGGCAGCAAAGGTTTCAGCAACAACGGGCGCTGCCTGCGCCAGTGCTTCAACCTGGATCATCTCGGACTGTTTGCGCATGGCAAAATATTCGGTCCGCTGTAGCCGGGCAAGATTGGCAGCAAATTTCGTATTGGCCGGATCGAGCATGGCCGCGGTCCGGAAATAGCGGTCCGCAAGATCGGCCCTGCCCAGCTTGGCATAGGCAATGCCCAGCCCGTTATTGGCATCTGCCCTCGTATCGGGATCGATTGCAGCAATGCGGAAGGATGCAACCGCGGCAGAAATATTGCCCTGGCGCAATTGCTCCTGACCTTCAGCCAGAACCACAGAACCCGGCTCATCCACGATCGCAGGCATTGTCGCCTTGGGTC
>JAHEAX010000014.1 GCA_024642525.1 Erythrobacteraceae bacterium
ATCTTGCCGCCGTGGCACATATTGTCGACCATCGAGGCAAAGCCCGCTTCCGAACCTGACATTTCGAGCCCGACGTCGAAGCCTTCGGTCATGCCGAGTTGCTTCTGCACATCAGCCAGATTTTCGCGGGAAACATTGACGGTGCGCGTTGCGCCCATTCTGGCGGCGCGTTCCAGCCGGCCGTCATTGAGGTCTGTCACCACGACATGGCGTGCGCCTGCATGGCGGCAGACTGCAGCGGCCATGATGCCGATGGGGCCTGCGCCCACGATCAGCACATCTTCGCCCAGAACGTCGAACTGCAGGGCCGTGTGGACGGCATTGCCGAACGGGTCGAACAGCGAGGCTACATCAAGATCGATGCCGGGGTTGTGCACCCACAAATTGGCTGCGGGCAGTGCCAGATATTCAGCAAAAGCACCTTGCCTGTTCACCCCGATGCCGCTGGCATTGGCGCACATGTGGCGGCGCCCTGCCATGCAGTTGCGGCAGTGGCCGCATACGACATGGCCTTCGCCCGAAACAATCTGGCCGGCATGATAATCGGTGACATTGCTGCCCATTTCCACGATTTCGCCAACGAATTCGTGGCCCACCACCATCGGCACGGGGATGGTTGCCTGCGCCCATTCGTCCCACTTCCAGATGTGCATGTCGGTGCCGCAGATCGCGGTGCGCTTCACGCGGATCAGCACATCGTTGATGCCCACTTCCGGCATCGGGACATCTTCCTGCCACAAGCCGGGCTTGGCGTGAGATTTGACGAGTGCTTTCATGAGAATGCCTTTCCACTTGCTGCAGCAAGGTGCAGCGAATCCATCTTGGGCTTTCCCATAGTCCCAGATTGTTGCATTGGAAACTAACTGAGTTTGCATATGCGCGCCTGCGCCTGTGCGGGCACCTTACGGGATGGGACGTTCATGTTATCGGTACTGGATATTTTTCGTGTCGGAATTGGCCCGTCCAGTTCGCATACGGTCGGCCCGATGCGCATTGGCAGGCGTTTTGTCCTGGCGTTGAAAAAGCGTGACCTGCTGACAAGGACGCACAGCGTCATGGTGGAACTGCAAGGTTCGCTTGCATTGACGGGCAAGGGCCATGCCACGCCCAAGGCCGTGGTGCTGGGCCTGCTCGGCCTCCAGCCAGAAACTTTGGACCCCGCTAGGGCCGATGCCGATGTCGCCCGCGTTGCCGAAGATGGCCGGCTGAAACTGGGCGGAAGCCACGAAATCAGCTTCGATCCTGAAGCGGACATCCACTTCGCTTATGATAATATCCCTGACCTGCATCCCAATGCGATGCAGATGTCAGCCTATGCCGCGGACGGCACCTGCCTGTTGTCGCGAACATATTTTTCTACCGGCGGCGGCTTCATCGCATCGCGCAGGCAGCTGGAACGTCCGGCCAAGGGTGACCTGGTAAAAGCGACCACCGAAGCCCGTTTTCCGTTCGGGTCGGCTGCTGAATTGCTGGCGCATTGCGCGCGGGAAAATCTGGCCGTGCACGAATTGATCATGGCGAACGAGGATACGCACCGGCCGCGCGCGGAAACAGAAGCCATGCTGGACCGGATCGGCTGTGTCATGATGGCATGCATCGATCGCGGCCTGCGCACCGATGGCGTGCTGCCGGGCAAGCTTGGCGTCAAACGCCGTGCGCCGAACCTTTGGCGAAAACTGGTCGATACGCCCAATTCGAACGAGCGGGAGCAATTGTTCGACTGGCTCAATGTCTATGCCATGGCAGTGAACGAGGAAAACGCGGCTGGCGGGCAAGTCGTCACCGCACCTACCAATGGCGCGGCTGGCATCATTCCCTCGGTCATCCGGCATTATTGTTCAGGGCTGGAAGCAGGCCCGGAAACTGACGGCGTGAAGGCAGATTGCACTGCCAATGTCCGCAAATTTCTCCTCACTGCTGGCGGTATCGGGCTGCTGTACAAGCAGCGCGCATCCATTTCAGGCGCGGAAATGGGCTGCCAGGGTGAAGTCGGCGTTGCCTGTTCCATGGCGGCGGGCGGTCTGGCCGCCGTGTGGGGCGCAACCCCGCAGCAGGTCGCCACGGCCGCCGAAATCGGCATGGAACACAACCTTGGCCTCACCTGCGATCCGGTCGGCGGGTTGGTCCAGATCCCCTGTATCGAACGCAATGCGATCGGTTCTGTAAAGGCGGTCAATGCCGCACGGCTGGCCCTGCATGCATCAGAGCAGATGCATGTCAGCCTTGATCAGGTGATCGAAACGATGCGCCAGACCGGGCTAGACATGTCGACCAAATATAAGGAAACCAGCCAGGGCGGGCTTGCGGTCAACGTGATCGAATGTTGACGGCAGCAGGCATTACAGGAACGCCTTGAGTTCCTTCACGAAATCATCAAACCGGTCGTGATGCACCCAGTGGCCGGCACGGTCATAGGATGTCAGGCTGACATTATCGCCGAAATCCTTGATGCGGCCGTCCTTTTCAGGATTGGACGCCCAGCTGTCATTGCCGTAAATCAGCCGCGTGGGGCAGGTGATCTGGCTCCATAACTGGTGGACCTGTTCAGGTGACAGATCGTCTGGCGGCCACACATGGACATGGGGGTCGAATTTCCAGCTGAAGGTGCCGTCTTCGTTCCGCATGACTGCGTGCAAAGTCAGGTGGTTTGCCTGCGCTTCGGTCAGATAGCTGTTTTCATCACGCATCCGCTTCAGCGCAGCGGCGAAAGTTTCATAGCGGCGTGGCTGGCGCGATGCGGCCTTGCGCTTGTTCTCGATCCATCCGCGCCAATGTTCGTCGAACGGTGTTTCCTGCCGTTTGGCCACCTGTTCAGGCGATGGACCAAGCCCTTCGATGGCGACCAGCTTGCGCACATTTTCAGGATAAAGCCCGGCATAGCGAAGGGCGATATTTCCGCCCAGCGAATGGGACACGATGGTAACAGGCGCCAGTTCCAGCTGGTGGATCAACTGTGCCAGATCATAGACATAGGCCATGATGGTATAATAGCCTGTCCGGCTCCACCCGCTGTCGCCGTGGCCGCGCAGGTCGGGGCACATCACGTGCCAATCCTTGCGCAGTTCCTCTGCCGTCCAGTCCCAGTTGCGGCAATGATCGCGTCCGCCATGCAGCAGGATCAGCGGCGGCGCATCCCGGTTGCCCCAATCGGCAAAATGCAGGCGGGTGCGCTGCGAAATGAAGCTCTGTGATGTCGGTCCGATCAGGTCCATGCATTTGTCTCGATTGTCTGGCGCAGATGACTCACTGCCCATTGCACATAGCTAACTAGCTGATACAACATCTGCATAATGTCTCCCGCTGAAAGGTCCAGTAATGGCAGTAATCGACGTTCCGCAACCCGAATATATGGAAGACGAGGAAATCTCGATGTTCCATGATGCAGTCGGCAAGTTTTTCGATCAGCATGCACCGGAAAAGCGGGTGTTGAAATGGCGCGAAGAAGGCCAGGTCGAACGCGAATTCTGGAATGAAGCAGGCGCTGCGGGCATTCTGGGCGTGTCGGTGCCGGAAGAATATGGCGGCCATGGCGGCGATTTCCGTCACGACATGGTGGTGGTGGCGCAGCAGGGCAACAAGGGCGTTGAAGGTTTCGCCGCCAGCCTGCACAATGTCATCATCCTGCCCTACATCGTGCGTCACGGCACTGAAGAACAGAAAAAGAAATGGCTGCCCAAGCTTGTGTCAGGCGAACTGGTTTCCGCCATCGCGATGAGCGAGCCTGGCGCAGGGTCTGATCTGCAGAACATCACCACCACCGCGCTCAAGGATGGCAACGGTTACAAGCTGAACGGGTCGAAAACCTTTATCTCCAACGGCCAGACGGCTGATTTCATCATCGTGGTGGCCAAGACCGACCCGAGCGAAGGCCACAAGGGCATTTCGCTGATGTGCCTCGAAACGGAAGGCGCCGAAGGGTTCCAGCGCGGCAAGAAGCTCGACAAGGTCGGGCTGGATGCCCAGGATACTTCGGAATTGTTCTTCGACGATGTGTTCATCCCGGCAGACAATGTTCTTGGCGGTGTAGAAGGGCGCGGTTTCTACCAGCTGATGGGCGAACTGCCGCAGGAGCGACTGCTGATCGCAATGGGCGCGATGGCGACCATCGAAAAGGCGCTGGATGTCACGGTTGAATATGTGAAGGGGCGCAAGGCCTTCGGTAAAACCATCTGGGATTTCCAGAACACCCAGTTCACGCTGGCCGATCTGAAGGCGCGGGGTACTGCTGCCAAGGTCTTCATCAATGATTGCATTGCCAAGCTGCTGAAAGGCGAGCTGGATGTGACCACGGCGTCGATCGCCAAATATTGGGTCACCGAATTGCAGGGCGAAGTGGTCGATAAATGCCTGCAGCTGCATGGCGGCTGGGGCTATATCAACGATTATCCGATTGCGCGGATGTTCCGCGATAGCCGGATCAGCCGTATCTACGGTGGATCGAACGAAATCATGAAAATGCTGATTGCTCGTTCGATGTGATATCCAGCCAGTGGCCGCGATGTCTGGTCGCGGCCACTGGGCTGATGCATTTTCAGTCGATCGGACGTTCACCCACGATCGACAGGCCATAGCCTTCAAGCGCGACCAGCGAATGGTGCGAATTGGTGAGCAATTCCATATCGTGCACACCCAGTTCCGCCAGGATCTGCGCGCCAACACCATAATCGCGCAATTCCTCGATCTCGGCCGGGGCAGCTTCGCCTTTGTGCGCCTTGGTGATTATGGTGAAGCCGCCAGCCTTCATCCGGTTGATCACCACGATGACACCAGCGCCTTCCTTTGCGATGATTTCCATGGATTTCTGCAGCAGGCCGGTGCGCGGGCTGTCTTCAGCGAATATGTCGCCAAACAGGTTGAGCAGGTGCATCCTGACCAGCGTTGGCTTGCCCGGGTCGACATTGCCCAGCGTCAGCGCCAGCGTATCGTCACCGGTTGCCTTGTTGTGGAAGCTGATCGCATTCCACGTGCCGCCAAAACGGCTGACGAAGCGGGATTCGGCGCGTTTTTCCACCATGTGGTCATGTTTGCGGCGATAGGCGATGAGATCGCGGATCGTGCCGATCTTCAGATCGTGTTTGCGGGCGAAATCAATGAGATCATCCATCCGCGCCATCGTGCCATCGTCATTCATGATCTCGCAGATCACGCCTGATGGATTGAGGCCGGCCAGGCGCGAAATGTCGACGGCCGCTTCGGTATGGCCAGCACGCACCAGCACGCCGCCATCGCGGGCAACCAATGGGAAGACATGGCCCGGCGTGACAATATCCTCGATGCCCTTGGATGCATCAATGGCGACACTGACGGTGCGCGCACGGTCACCAGCACTGATGCCGGTGGTTACGCCTTCGCGCGCTTCGATGGAGGTGGTAAAAGCGGTTTCATGACGAGTGCGGTTGTTCTGGCTCATCAGTTCCAGCCCAAGCTGGTCGCAGCGCTGCTTGGTCATGGTCAGGCAGATAAGTCCGCGTCCATGCGATGCCATGAAGTTGATCGCCTGCGGGGTTGCCATCTGGGCGGGAATGACAAGATCGCCTTCATTTTCGCGGTCTTCATCGTCGACCAGCACGAACATCCGGCCATTGCGGGCTTGATCGATAATCTCCTCGATCGTCGCCAGCACCGGCCGGTCATCATTCGCTTCGAGGAAGGTCGCAAGCTTGCCCAGCGTTTCAGTGGTCGGGTTCCACTGTTCGTCAGTGCAATCGCGCAATGAATTGGCATGAAGGCCGGCCGCACGGGCGATGGCAGCACGGGACATGGAGCCTGCATCCACGAGTTCGCGGATATTCTGCTGGATGATCTGGGGTGTGAATTTTGTCATGCCGGACGCAATATACATCCGAATGTGAGATGCCAAGGCTTAAAACACATTATAATGTGATTGCCGAAGCGATCCAACGGCGTTTGGCGCTTTGATTTGCGTGGTCACATTGGTTAGGCACCTCAATACAGGCGCTTCGCTTCACAAGCGAGCATGAAAGGCAGCAATCCCCATGAAAGACGCAATTGGCGAAAATGACCCGCAAGCCCTGCTTGCCGCTGGCCTGCGATCAGCCATGCGCCGGATGCCTGGCCCGGTTTCGCTGGTGACGACCCACGATGATGCGCTGAATGCCCCGGCAGGTATGGCCGCATCGGCGGTCATCCCCGTGTCGATGGAGCCGCCATCCATGCTGGTGGCGGTCAATCGGCAGTCGCGCTGCCACGCCGCGATCGAGGCGCACGGGCGGTTCTGCATCAACCTGCTGGGCACGGATCAGGCGCGGTTGGTTGAAACATTCTCCACCGCTGGTTTGAGGGACGAACGCTTCAGCACGTCGGAATGGGAATATTCCGATTCCATTCCCTTCCTTCCCACTGCAATGGCGAGCATCTTCTGCGAAGTTCGGACCACACTGGTGCATGGCACGCACGAGCTTTTCATTGGCAATGCCTATGACGTACGGATGCGTGACACCGAAGGTCTCGACCCGCTCGGCTGGATGGAAGGCGGATTTGCGAGGTTCGGCGCGCTTGACTGAGCAAGCGAAGTATTAGTCCCGCGTCAGTTCTGCGCCGATATAGAGATCGCCCTGACCATAGAGATAGGTCGGGTTGAAATCGCCGTGTTTTTCGAAGTTCTTGCGGTCAGTCACCGTCACATTGCCGCGCCGGAATTCTGCCACGCCTTCCCGGCTCAATGCACGCAGCGCACGGTTCATATGGATAGCAGTGGTGCCGCACATATCTGCAAGATCGGTCTGGGTCAGGGGCGTACGAAATCCATCGGAATGGGCCAGCCCTACCATCTCAAGCCGGTACCAGATTTCTGCCAGCAAATGCGCGACGCGGCGGTAGGCCTTCAGCTGTTCCAGCTTGAGCGTCCACTGGCGGTGAATGGCTGCATCCAGCAGGGTTGAAAACCAGAACAGGCGCGACAGGTGCGGTTCTGAATTCATCAGGTCCTGCAGGCGCGAATGCGGCACATAGCCGACCTTTGCCGGGCCAAGCGTGACAAGATCATGATCGAGCCGCTTCAGCGCAAAGGCATGGAGATCGACAAAATCGCCCGGCACCTGAATCCCGACGACATAGCGCCGGCCGTTTTCGACGATGGTCCGAAGGGCGAAACCTTCGATCAGCATCGTGCTGTGGTTACATTTCTCCCCGCGGGTCACCAGCCGGTGCCCTTTGTCGAAATCGACAACCTCTGTAATCGAGCTTTCGAGGATCTCTTTTTCGCGATCCCCCATGGCATGGCGCAAGCGCCCCATCAGGAACCTGCCGGTCAGAGGATAATCACTGAGTTCTTTCTGCATATCGCTTGAACAAGTCGCCTCGAGTGCAATCGGTTCCGGCCCATTCAGCCCGGTTTCGAAATTAACTTTGGTCAAGAAAGCGGCTGATTGCGGAAAAGAACGAAATTTCCGTAATTTGCTTGTTGCAGGAAAATTTCAAAAATATGCAGCCTGCGTTGTCACTATCGCGTCACATCATCGCGGCAATTCTCTTTGCAACAAGGGAACGGCGGTAAATGGACGTGATCAATATTTTCCTCACTGAAGAACTGGGCGAAGCCCTGGAAGACTTCGTTCACGCCGATACCCGCTTCACTTTTGACCGGCTGGATGCGCAGGGGCCAAGGCGCCTTGTCGAAGGGCCGATGTGGGCCTTTGTTGACTGGGTGATGGATGATCTGGCCGGCCTTGAAATGTGCCGCCGGCTACGTGCGGATGCCCGCACCTGCGATGCCCATGTGACAATGGTGCTGGAACGGGACGATCCTGATGACCGGCGGCGTGCCCTCCGCGCTGGTGCAGACGATTACATGATTGGCCCGCTCGACCGGACAAAGGTGCTCGACCGGGTGCTGGCGCTGCAATCGCAGCATAGCCAGCGCCATGCGGCGCATCTGTTTGAAGTTGGCGAATTGTCGATCAACATGGCCGGATTGCAGGCAAAATGGGGTAACAAGCCTATTGGCCTGCGCCCTAATGAATTCCGCCTGCTGCGGTTCTTCGCCGAAAATCCCAACCAGGTGCTGTCACGCAGCGATCTGATTGCCGGGCTTGGCAAGCAGGAACCCGCCATTGATGAACGCACTGTCGATGTGTGGATTGGCAGATTGCGCCGCGCATTGCTTGCAGCCGGGGCGGGCAATCCGCTCCGGACGGTTCGGTCCCTTGGATATGTTCTTGATACCAACTGACCGGGCATTTTCATGGTTTGCACATACTGAAACGGCCGCCATTTCTGGCGGCCGTTTCGTTTGTGTAGCCTGTGTCAGAACTCGGTAGCGATGGAGAGCGAGAAGCTCTGCCCGACATCGTAACTGTTCACTTCGATGCGGTTCGTTCCGTTTGACTGATATTCGAAATTGCCGCGCCCGAAGATGTTACGGGCTTCTGCCTTCACTTCGAATGGCTGGCCGAAAAGGCCCAGTTCTGCACGCGCGACGAAGTCCACCGTAAGACCGGGATTCTCGACGATGTCGGGCAATTGCGAAGTGCCGCGGCTGGTGACCCGTTCGCTGGCGTAGTTGATCAGGAATGTGAACTGCTGGAGCTTGTCGATATCCTCTATGCCCAGTTGCAAGTTCACCAGATGATCGGACTGGCCGGTAAGCGGTGCGCCATCACGGAAATAGTTGGCGGCAGGCTGCGGACCACGCGGGAAAATTTGCGTGACATCGCCGTCCGCCACTTTGATTTCCGAAGTGGTCCAGGTGTAATTGGCCACCAGCACGGCCCGTTTGCTTTCAAACCAGCCGCCCAGATCCAGCAAATCGTAATTATACTGGAAATCCAGTTCTGCGCCCAGCAACGTGGCGCTTGGCGCATTGGCAAAGCTGGTCACGCGTTCATTGTCGGAGAAGCTCGAGAACGCTTCGATCGGGTTCCTGATCTTCTTGTAGAAGACCGCCGCCGATGTCCGGTTGCCACGCCCGAAATAATATTCGGCACGTGCTTCGGCATTGGTCAGGCGGCTGTCCTGCAACAGCGGATTGCCGTTGAACTGGCGGTTGGTTTCGGGATCGTAATAGGTCTGGAAAATCAGTTCGCGGAACTGGGGCCGGGCAATCGTTTTGGATGCGCTGGCGCGCAACTGCAGGCCGTCTGCCACTTCATAGGTAAGAGTTACTGCGGGAAGGAAATAATCATTGTGAATGAAAGTCGCGCTGCCCGAATTGGTGGGCGTGGCGAAGACTTCAACAGGGTTCACATCCTGCACCGCATCTTCATACCGCACGCCCACATCCAGCGTGACGCCCAGCACAGGTTCAAGCTTCACCTGGCTATATACCCCGAAGATTTCGAGCCCGGCAGCAAAGGCCGGGTCCGACTGGGTCGTTTCAATCAGGCCGATGTCATAATAATCGATCACTGCATCGCCCAGCAGCAGGTCTGGCCGCAATGCGCCTACGGCATTGTCAAAGCTGCTGTCGGCATCGAACAGGAATTCGCGGCGTGAGGACAGTCTTTTGGTGTCGGAATAGGCAAAGCCGGCCGTCAGACGCGCCCAGTCCGCCACGGGATAGCTGAAATCCAGCCCGCCATAATAGAGTTCTTCAGACAGGTCGGAAAACGTGACCGAGGCATTGCCGGTCTGACGGTCGAGCAGGTTTACATATGTATCGCCCAGAGGATCGTTCAGATTGTTGGTCCGGACATATTCAAATTCATACTCATAGGGGGCTTCGCGCTGGGTCTTGGCATAGCCGAGGCGAACATCCAGATCCATGTCGCCGAACTTCATGTCAGCCACCAGCTGGCTGTCGATCAGCTGGCGTTCGAACCACCCCGTTTTCTGGGAAAAGATGCTGTCGTCATCCTGAAAGTCAGTGCCGACCGAAAGGGAGGACTGCTTCAGGGAATCACGGATATACAGATTGGTCCAGCGGAACTTATGCTCGCCAATTTCAAGGCCGAAGCCCAGCAGCGCATTCACCAGGATACGGTTGTCGGTTACAAAATCCCGAAAATCGGTGTCGAGATCCAGGTCGGCATTGACCGCGCTTTGCGAAATGATCGAGCGGTTGCGCCATTTGTTGCTGATCGAAGCTGTGGCAATTACGCCAAAGCGGCCATCGCCAAAGGCATCCATGGCTGTGCCCGCAGTGATGCTGCCCGAGAAATTAACGGGCAATTTGCCGATATTCTGGGTCAGTACGAGGTTGGGATTGCCCAGCTGTTTGGCTATTTCCTGCTGGTCCACGCCAAGGTCGCTCAGCCGGGCGCCGCTATCGAAAAAAGCCTGCAGGGCAGGGGGCGCATCACGCGTGCCATCGTCAAAACCGAACCAGTCATAGTCCGAACCGTAATAGTCCAGACCCTTGGAAAAGGTCGTCTGCGTATCGCCGCTGATACCGCCACTGATCTTGAGGAAGCTTTCCTCCGGCACGGCGCGGGTTGTGAGGTTAATCACGCCCCCGCCGAATTCACCGGGGAAATTGGCCGAATAGGTTTTCTGCACCAATGACGATGCAATGATGCTGGTGGGGAAAATGTCGAGCGGCACCACACGGCTCAATGGTTGCGGGCTTGGCAGCGGCAGGCCGTTGAGCAGGGCGAGCGAATAACGGTCACCCAGGCCGCGGACATAGACAAAACCCTGACCCTGCACCGATAGGCCGGTTACGCGGCCAAGTGCACCGGCAATGTCGCCTTCGCCCGTCCGCGCGATTTCCGCGGCTGACAGGACCGAGACGACCTGAGTGGAGCTGCGCGTGAGATCGCGGTTACGGCGGCCAGTGACGATGATTTCGCTGCCGCCGCCGGGAATGGAAATGTCAGTTTCGTCGAAATTGTCCTGCTCGGGCGTATCGACAATGTCATCGGCCTGTTCTTCAGATGCCGGAGGGGCATCTGGTTCCATGGTTTGCGCAATCGCGGCTCCGGGAAATGTGAGCGCGGTGGTGAGCAGGAGCAGCCCCGCCAGCTGCTTGCCAGTGGACATTTTGAAGACCCCCTTATGCATCAGGTCAGAAAATAGATTGGGCAGTGTGCCCGGAAACAAGTTGGGGAGGATGCGCGGCATGGCCGCACGTCCTCCCCTTGTGTGTCTGGTCAATAAACCGGCAGCGAAGTGCATGCGCCGTTATTGGTGCCGAAGCTGGCGGTTGCAGAATTGCAGGTCCAGCCTTCGTACCAGTTGTCAGCCGCGTTCCGCACAGCGCCGATATACGTGACCGTATCGAAGAAGCTGGACAGCGCCTTGGGATCGAAGGCTGCCACTGCATTTTCGTTGGTGCCGTTGATGTAGGTCATCGAAAGCGTGTTGGTGAAGTTCGAGCTGTTGTTCGAACCGGCAGCGAAAATGGCCTGCGTATCAGCAGCGGTTACGCCGCTGCTGCCAGCGCGGAAGGCAGTGTCGCAATCCAGAACCAGTGACTGGAAGACCGGCGGGCCCTTGTCCTGCAGACCGGCATTGGCAGGCCGTGTCGTCTGCGTCTGGTCGATGCGCAGGCAAGGCGTGCCCGGTGCCGGGGAAGCATCGACAATGACGCTGTTTACCAGCGCGTAATCCGTGCCGCCACGAATGCGGACAACCTGGTCGCCAGCGCGTTGGTGGATGAAGGTGGCGTTCGAAACCTGCGTGTTCTGGCGCGGGGTCTGGTCTTCAAGACCGTTGCTCGAATCCGCTTCGATCATCGTGTCGCCAGCACCGGCGCGCTGGATGGCGATGACATATTGCATATTCGCCTGAACGCCCGTGTCGGTGTCGAGCGCGTCATCTTCTGCGCCGACCACGATCAGGTTTTTCACGTTCACATAGCCGCCGAAGAATTCAACACCATCGTCCGAACTGTTGTAGGACATGATGTGGTCGAACTGGGTGCCAGTGCCGGTGCCGCCCGTGGTGAGGGACTGCAATTCGCTGTCGCCCGAAAGGACGAAGCCGGAATAGCGGATCTGTACATAGCTGAGGCGACCGGAATTATCATTGACGGTCGCGCCGCCGAACAGCGCAGGCTGGGCTGCACCTTCAACCTGGCGTTCACAGCCGATAGTGCCCGGGGTTGCGCCCGGTGCGATACAATCGGTGACCGGGGCACGGCCACCCAGAACCACGCCGCCCCACTGGCCCGACGATGTGTCGGTGTTGAGGCCGAGGATATTGTCGCGGCTGGTAAAGACAATCGGGCGCGAAGCAGTGCCGACGGCACTGATCTTGTTGCCGCGGTTGACCATCAGGAAGGATGACCCGCTGGCATAGACAATGGCGCCTGGTTCGATGGTCAGCGTCACATTCGTATCGCTTTCACCATCCGATGCATCGGCAGTCGGCCCGCCATCTGTGCCCACGTCCACCCGGCCAGCCATGCGATAGAGCAGGCCGTCGATGTAACGCAGCGTCGAGGATGTATTGAAGCGGGCTGGAAGGGCGCAAACGCGATATGTGCCGGTCGGGCCGGTAATCGTCCCTTCATCGGTCAGGCCCTGTGCGTCCGAAATGGTCGGGCAGCCGGCAGCCGCAGTCACCGTGGTGCTGGGCGGCGTGGGGGTTGGGGTGGGCGTTGGTGCCGCAGGATTATTGATAGTGATGTTGCCGCCAGTGCCTGGCGAAGCAATGTCATCAGCGCCGCAACCGGCAAGCGCCAACGTACTGCAACCAAGAATGAGCGATCGGTGGAAATTTGTCACGAGCAGCGGTCCCCTAAAACCGAGAATCAGAAAAGTGCGAATTGACTTCGCGACTCACCCGCTACGGTTTGCTCGTGACAGTTTTGGTGCAGTATTTCGTTTTTAATTCAGTGACTTTAATATGACCGAAGTTTGACAAAAATGACCGTGTTCGGACGGGTCGGCGTTTTCGAATTCCGGAAATGAAGCCCTGCGCGGGTCCAAATATTACAGTTCAGTGACAATATTTCATTTTTGTTGCAGTCAGCGCGTCTCCTGCGCATCATCATGAAAGAAATGATAAGCAGGAGAGGTTTTATGGCTCTGGGAACAACACTCGCATTGGTTTTGCTGGCGCAAGGCCCGGCCCAGTCCATGGACAAGGTCGAAGTCGCTTATGAAGAACTGGCCACGGGCCAGAACAGCGCAGCCATTGCCCGCATTGAACGCACATCAAACGCAGATAGCGAAGACCCAGCGCGACTGATCAATCTCGCCATCGCCCATGCCCGCGAAGGCCGTGTGGAAGCTGCACGAGCCCTGTTCATGGATGCAGCACGGCTGGATACACGGTATCGCCTTGAAACAGCAGACGGCCAGTGGATGGACTCGCGCGATCTGGCGCGGCGCGGCCTTGCGATGCTGGACCGCGGCGAAATCACGCTCGGGACGCAGATGGCCTCGCGCTGACACTGCCTTTCGGGCTCGCGCCTTGACGCTGCCGGGGCGCCGTCCGACTGAAAAAACACAATAGGCATACATATATGGCCCGTCCGGTTGATCCGGGCGGGCCATTGTCGTGTGCGCGACATTTGCAATGGCTTTTGCACTGGCGAGTCCTTTTGCGACAGGCGTTCAGCTTGCTGTCACGGGCGTGTCATGTAGTGTGCCCAGAGGGGTCGGACGGAGGAATTCATGATTCTCACGAGTCCGGGCCGGCTTGCGATTTTTGCAGGACTGGCCCTCGCGTCAGCGCCAGCAAGCGCCGACGTGCTTGAAATTGGTGAAGAGGGTGCGCGCTGGATTGCCGGTGGCCAATCGGCCGTGCCGGCCGATCAGCTTCTCGGCCTGGAAACCATGGGCGCAGCTGTTGCCCCGGTCGAACTGGGCGCGGATTATGCCGTGCCGGGCGAAGCCGTGGCCGACCCGTGGCGCCAGTCTGCCCATATACCAGCGCAATATGCGGCCAAGGTCCATGAACTTGCTGCGCGCTTCGATCTCAGTCCGACTTTGATAGAAGCATTGGTGTGGCAGGAAAGCCGGTGGCAGCCTGCCGCCCGGTCGCCTGTCGGCGCGCGCGGGCTTGCCCAGTTGATGCCTGGCACAGCCCGCGAAATGGGGGTCAATCCGGACGATCCATTTGCCAATCTTGAAGGCGGTGCGCGCTATTTACGCCAGCAGATGGACCGTTTTGACGGCAACATCGAAAAGGCGCTGGCCGCCTATAATGCAGGCCCCGGGCGCGTGGTGCGCGCCAATGGCGTGCCGCAGATTCGTGAAACAAAAACCTATGTTGCGGCCATCATCGGCCGCCTATCCAACCATTCCCGGAGTAGTGAATAAATGCGTTTCCCCCTTCGCCTGGCAGGTCTTGCTGCTGCATTCAGCCCAACTGCCGCATTTGCACAGGCGGCCAGCGATCCGCAGGGTTCCGGACCCATTGTCGCCGCGCTTGGCTGGCTGCAGGGAACATTGCTGGGCAATGTCGCAACCGCTGTTGCAGTGATGGCCGTGGCCGCAGTCGGTTTCATGATGCTGACTGGCCGGGTCAACTGGCGTTTTGGCGCAACCGTTATCATCGGCGTATTCATCCTGTTTGGTGCCAGCACGATCGTTGCCGGTATCCAGGGCGCTTCGGGGGGCTAGGGCCGGATGGAACTCGCCCGCCACCCCGTCCATCGCGCGCTGACGCGGCCGCAGATGTTTGCGGGCGTGACGATGAACTTCTTCATCATCAATTTTTTGGTGACGACCGAATTGTTTCTGATGCTCAAAAGCTTCTGGATCCTTCCAGTGCCGATCATCTTGCATGTCATCGGATATTTTGCCTGCCTGCGCGAACCCCGCATTTTCGACCTTTGGCTGACCAGGGTGAGCAAATGTCCAAGGGTCAAGAACTGGAAGCGCTGGGGCTGCAACAGCTACGCACCATGAGGCGCGCGGCATTAAGTTGTTTTGAAGGCCTGAGGAGGGCCGAACACGTATGAGCAAGTGGATCGGAGCAGCAGCATGGAGCGCGAAGGAAGCGCGCGCCGGCGACCGGCTGCCCTATGCGCGCCTGATCGACCAGCACACGATGCTGCTGCGCGATGGATCGGTAATGACTGCGATCCAGGTGCCGGGCCTGCTGTTCGAAACAGAAGACAGCGATGCGCTGAATGCCCATTCCGCGACCCGTGAAGTCATGCTGCGTTCCACATTGGATGCGCGGTTTGCCCTGTATCACCATGTCGTGCGCCGCCGCGTTGAAGTGGAACTGGACGCGACATTCAAAGACCCTCTTTCGGCCCATATCGATGCCCGGTGGAAGGAACGGCTGGGCAGTGGATCGCTGTTCATCAACGACCAGTTCGTAACTCTCATCCGCCGCCCTGCGCGCGGCAAGGCAGGGCTTGCAGAACGTGTTTCCAAAATGTGGAGCCGCAAGCGTCAGGTTGAAGTAGAAGCTGACCCCAAGGATGTCCGCTCGCTGAAGGCGGCGGCCACCGGTCTGGTCGCCTCGCTTGGCGCATATGGCGCGCAATTGCTGGGCGATTATGCGGGCAGCGGCACCCATACCAACAACGAATTGCTGGAACTGTTAAGCGCGCTCTACAATGGCGAAATGCGCCCCGTGCGGCGACCGTCCGGCGATACAGACATCGGCCAGATGCTGCCTTACAGGCGGGCCAGTTTCGGGCTGGATGCGATGGAACTGCGCGGTTCGGGCGAGCCTGATTTTGCCGCCATGTTAAGCCTCAAGGATTATCCCGATGCCACTTCGCCGGGGCTGATCGACGGGCTGCTTCGCCTGCCGTATGAAATGGTGCTGAGCGAAAGCTACGCCCCCGCAGAACGCCAGACCGCGCGCGAGAGGATGGACCTTGCCATTCGCCGTCTGCGTTCGGTGGATGAAGATGCCGCCGCCGAACGAGCGGACATGCTGGCCGCGCGTGATGCACTGGGCAATGGCGCTGTGGGTTTTGGCGACCACCACCTTACCGTGCAGGTGCGCGCGCCTGATCTGGCGCGGCTGGATGATGCGACAGCCGCCTGTGCCGCAGCGCTGGCGGATATCGGCGCGATTGCCGTGCGCGAAGATACCAATCTTGAACCGTCCTTCTGGGCGCAATTCCCCGGCAATGAACAGTATATCGTGCGCCGCGCGATGATTTCGTCGGCCAATATGGCCAGCTTCGGATCGCTGCATGGCTTTGCGCTGGGGCAGGCCAGCGGCAACCATTGGGGCGAGGCAGTGACCTTGCTGCAAACGACCAGTGCAACGCCGTTCTTCTTCAATTTCCACCATGGCGACCTGGGCAATTTCTCGGTCATCGGGCCGTCGGGTTCGGGCAAGACCGTGGTGATGAATTTCCTTGCGGCTCAGGCCCAGAAATTCAAACCGCGGACGATTTTGTTCGACAAGGATCGCGGTGCGGAACTGTTCGTGCGCGGCATTGGCGGGCGTTATGACCGGATCAGTGCTGGCGAGCCAACTGGCTTCAACCCGCTGGCATTGCCCGATACAGCCACGAACCGTGCATTCCTGCGCGATTGGCTCGGTGTTCTACTGAAGGCAGAAGGGCCGGAGGAACTGGCCACCATCGCGCAGGCAGTGGATGCGACTTACGGCAATGATCCATCGCTGCGGCGCCTGCGTCACTTCAAGGAATTGCTGTCCGGCGCGCGCCGTCCGCAGCCCGGCGATCTGGCTGACCGGCTTTCGGCATGGATCGGCGAAATCGGTGATGGCGGCGGCGAAAACAGCTGGCTGTTCGACAATGAGAGGGACGAGCTGGACCTTGGCAATCGCGTCCTCGGCTTTGACATGACCGCGCTGCTGGAAAACCCCAGGCTGCGCACGCCGACCATGATGTATCTGTTCCACCGTATCGATGAACGGCTGGATGGCGAGCCGACCATGATCCTCATCGATGAAGGCTGGAAGGCACTTGACGATGAAGTGTTTGCCGCCCGTATCCGTGACTGGCTGAAAACCCTGCGGAAACGCAATGCGCTGGTCGGCTTTGCCACGCAGAGCGCGCGCGATGCGCTGGAAAGCCGCATTTCCACAGCGCTGGTCGAACAGACCGCCACTATGGTGTTCATGCCCAATTCGCGCGCGCGCGCAGAAGATTATTGCGACGGTTTTGGCCTGACGCATCATGAGTTGGCACTGATCCGGTCGCTTCCGGCGCATAGTCGCTGCTTCCTTGTCCGCCAGCCCGATGCATCGGTTGTTGTCCGGCTCGACCTGTCCAACGCGCCAGAAGTGCTGACTGTGCTTTCGGGCCGCGAAGCTGCCGTGCGCAGGCTGGACCTGCTGCGCGCCGCCGTGGGCGATGATCCGTCAGACTGGTATCCGGCGCTGACGGGCTATCCGTGGCCCGGCATGACCCATGACGGCGCGGACACAGGCATTCCCGATACGCCTGCCAAGGGCGAATTGCCCATGCGACTGGCTGCCGAATGAACGCGTCCTGCCAGAATTCCATGGCCGAAGTTGGCAATGGCGTCGCCGCAGCCCTGCGTGCGGTCGATTGCGTTGCTTCGGATATGACCGGCGCAGCCTTCGGGCGGCTGTTTGCGCCGGGCGGCGCGCTTGGCCCGGTCCTGTCCATCCTGCTTGGCCTGTTCATCGCGTTTTTCGCAATTGCGTTGATGCTGGGCCGCACCAATCTCAGCATCCGGTCGCTGGTTCCGCGTATGATCACGCTGGGACTGGTGCTGACCTTTGCGACAAGCTGGCTGGCCTATCAGACGGTGGTGTGGAACCTGGCGATTGGCGCGCCTGACTATCTCGCCACCATCCTTACTGGCAGCCAGGGTTCTGCCACCACGACATTTGCTGACAAGATCGACATTGTATTTGGCGCGGTTGAACGTGCCACGCAGGCGCAGACAGGCGGCGAGACAGCGGATATTTCCGCCTTTTCACCCATGGGAATGCTTTGGCTGGGCGCGATGCTGTTGCTGCTCGGGACGGTCGGCGTATTGGTCACGGCGCGCATTGGCCTTGCCGTGCTGTTGGCACTTGGCCCGATATTCGTCGTACTGGCCCTGTTCAATGGAACTCGCGGATTGTTTACCGGCTGGCTCAAAGGCGTGGTGATGCTGGCGCTGACGCCGCTTTTCGCAGTTCTGGGCGGCAGCCTCATGCTGGAACTGGCCGTGCCGGTCCTGGCTTCGCTGAATGCGGTGCCGGGGCAGGTGGATATGCGCGCTGCCATGGCGTTCTTCCTGATTGGCGCGGTTCATGTCGCGCTGATGATCATGGTGCTGAAAGTATCGGCCACAATGGTGGCGGGCTGGCGCGTTTTCGGGATGGCAGATGCAAAGGAAAGCGCAGCGTCTGATCGCGCCCAGGCGCCACTGGCGACCAATTCTGCGGCAGGAGCGGCCAGCGCGGCCAATGCACCTGCGTCGGCTGCTGCGCCATCGCGACAAATCCCGCTTTCGGGCATCGTTTCGGCAGTGCCTGCAAATGATGCAGGGTCGGGGGGCGGCGCAGGCGCGTCCCGCGAGACACGGATCATAACATCTTCCGGCAGTTCCGGTCAGGTTCAGCCGATATCGTCCAGCACATCGCGCACCAGCGGAATCGGCAACAGGTTTCGCCCTGCCAACACCCGTTCTGGCAGCTTCAAGGGCGCCGAAACCCGTTTGACGGAGAAAACGAAATGAAAAGCGCGCTAATTCTTGCGCTCACCCCTCTGGCAACCTTGGCATGGGCAATATCAACGCCCGCCATGGCCGAGGATTCCCGGCTGGTCGAACGGATGTACAACCCCGCCGAAGTCGTGCGCATTGATGGCCGCACCAAGGTGCAGGCGACCATCGCGTTTGACGATGCGGAACATATCGAAAATGTCGCAATCGGGGATTCGCAGGCATGGCAGGTCACGCCCAACAAGCGTGCGAACCTGCTGTTCATCAAACCCCTGTCGCCAACTGCGCGCACCAATATGACGGTGGTGACAGACAGGCGAACCTATCTGTTCGATCTGGTCGCCAGCCCCAAGGCGAACGCCCTCTACGTGCTGCGTTTCAGCTATCCTGACGAGCCCGAGGCACAAGAGCCTGCCCTGGCAGGTGCGCCCACCGCCATCGAAATGGCAGCGGCCAGCGATCCTTATGCCGTGGTTGATCCGGCGGAACTGAATTTTGCCTGGGCCGCCGGTGGGGACAAGGCGCTGCTGCCCGCCCGCGCCTATGATGATGGCAATTCAACCTTCCTGTCATGGGCTGAAGGCAGGCCCGTGCCCGCCATACTGGTAAAGGACTACAAGGGCACCGAAGGCCCAGTGAACTTCGCTGTTCGCGGCACCACCATCGTGGTGGACGGCGTGCCTGCCGAAATCATCCTGCGGTCAGGCAAGGATGAAGCAACGCTGGCCAACCAGGGGCCGCCGCGCCCGGTCAGAACTTCGCCTTCCACTGCATTTGCCCAAGCCGAGGGATCATAATCATGCGTCTTGCCATGCGCCTTCCAGCCCGCAAGGGCACCGACGGAAACCCTGAAGATATCGACCCGCGCGACCAGGAAACGGCTGAAGTCATTGATCTGGCAAGCCGCAATTCCTTCCCCGCTGTTACCCAGCGCAAGGGCAAGTCGGACGGGCTTGGTCTGGCAGCTGGCGTTGCCTTCGTCGGCCTGCTGGGCGCTATTACCATGTGGAGCATGAATTCTGCCCGCATTGCAGAGCCGGAAGGCGTCGGCAGCGCAGAAGCAGTCCAGCCGCAGCCATCTGTGCAACCGGCGGTCGTAGCTGTGCAGCCCGCGTCCCAGCCCGGACAGCAGTTCGCGCCGCTGCCAGATCCTGCACCGGCGCCGGTCTATGCCAATAATCCGGCAGCAGTTACTGGACCCGCCATCAACCCGTATTCCAGCCCGACGGTCGTGTTTGACGCCAGCGCGCTGCCCGGCCCGATGGGCGCAGGGCCAGCCGGCGAAGGCGCGGCCCCTGCCGGCACGGGCAATAATGCGAATGATTTTGCCAGCCGTATTGGCGGCGTCGGCGGTGCACCTGCGCGCGCGACGGCCATGACCAATCCGCAAACCACGGTGACACAAGGCACGCTTATTCCCGCCATCCTTGAAACCGCGATCGAGACTGACGTGCCCGGCTATGTGCGTGCAGTGGTCAGCCAGGATGTCCGTAGCTTTGACGGCACGCGCGTGCTGGTGCCGCGCAGTTCGCGTCTCATCGGGCAATACCAGTCCGGCCTGCAAGGCGGCCAGAAACGGGCCTACGTGATCTGGACAAGGCTGATCCGCCCTGATGGTGCATCGGTAAATCTTGCGTCGCCTGCCATCGGTTTTGACGGGCGCACAGGCCTTGAAGGCAAGGTCGACAGCAACTTCTTCAAACGCTTTGGTTCAGCCATGCTGCTTTCTGTCGTCGGCGGGCTGTCCGCCATTGGCACCGGCGGCGCTTCGGTAATTGTCGGCGGGGGCGGGCAGGCTGCTGCTGCAGCGGCCGTCCAGCAGGATAGCCAGATAGGCCCCACGGTGCGTGTGCGGCAGGGCGAACCGATCCGCGTTTTCACGGCCCGCGATCTCGATTTTTCGCAGGTTTCCGGCGGCTGATCGAAAGATGAGCGCAGACATTCACCCCCTGCAACCCGGCACGGATGATAGCAGCGCGCTATCAGGCGAACGCAGCGTTTATCTGGATGCCTATCTGGCCCCGTTCCGCCGCTGGCTGGACCGGGACACGGTGACCGAAATCATGGTGAACCAGCCGGGCGAAGTGTGGATAGAAGATGCCGCATCGCCGGGTATGCAGCGCCTCGAGGTGCCGGAAATTGATGATCGGCTGGTGCAGCGGCTGGCCGAACAGGTTGCCCGCGTCAGCCATCAGGGCATCAACCGCGAACATCCGCTGCTGGGCGCGACCTTGCCTGCCCAGAATGGGCAGACCGGTGCACGTGTGCAGTTTTGCGGCCCACCGGCAACGCGCAAGCACTGGACCATGGCCATCCGCCGCCACCGGCGGTTGGACCTGCCGCTGGATGCTTACGATTCTGGCCCGCTCAGCCCGCCTGCCGCACCTGAAATGCCAGACCCGCAGCAGGAACCTGTGGCTTACTTGCGAGAGGCGATAAGGCTGCGCAAGACCATCCTCATTTCGGGCGGCACATCCACCGGCAAGACCACTTTCCTCAACGCGATGCTGGGTGAAATTCCTCGGCATGAACGCGTGGTTCTGGTGGAAGACACACCTGAACTGAAATTGCCGGGCGAAAACGGTGTTGGGCTGATCGCGGTGAAAGGCGAATTGGGCGAAGCGAAAGTCACTGCCAACGAACTGCTGCAGGCAGCCCTGCGCCTTCGCCCGGACCGCATCGTGCTGGGCGAATTGCGCGGCGCTGAAAGCGTTAGCTTCCTGCGCGCAATCAACACCGGTCATCCGGGCAGTTTTTCCACCATCCATGCCAACAGTCTGCGCGGCGCGCTGGAGCAATTGTCGCTCATGGTGATGCAGACGGGGATCGGACTGACGCGCAGTGATACGATTGCCTACGCAGCTTCTGTCATCGATGTGCTGGTGCAGCTGGGCCGCGACGCGAATGGCAAGCGCGGCATAACGCAAATCTCGACCAGCGCGTCTCTCGTCTGACAGGCGCGGACTGACAGGCGCGGACTGGCGGTATGTGTGACACGGTTGTGTCAAACACGGTGTCGTGATTTACATATGCGATGCAGCAAACCAAGCGTGGCACTCCTCCCCCTTTGGAAAATGGTCCGCATATCTTGCGGGCAAGAGCCATGAGCAGCGCACCAATCCCGATCGACGATGATGAACCAACAGGCGCGCTGGCGGATGCACCACACCGCTATGTGAACCGCGAACTGAGCTGGCTGGCATTCAACGAACGTGTTCTGGCAGAAGCGCGAAACAGCAATTACCCGTTGCTGGAACTGCTAAGGTTCCTGTCAATTTCCGGCAGCAATCTCGATGAATTCATGATGATCCGCGTGGCGGGCCTTGTCGGGCAGGTGCAGCGCGGGATTGAACGGCGGTCGATCGACGGGCGGACACCGACCCAGCAGCTCAGCGCAATCCGTGAAACGGTGATGGACCTCAACCGTGTCCAGCAGGACAGTTGGCGCAGCCTGCGCGTGGGCCTTGCCGAAGCTGGCATCCACATTGCCGATGGAAGGCGTATCAATTCAAATGCCTACAACTGGCTGAGAAACTATTTCCTGCAGGAAATCATCCCTGTCATCACGCCGCAGGTGGTTGATCCGGCACATCCATTCCCCTTCGTGGCGAACCAGGGGATGGGCCTGCTGTTCAATCTGGTACGTGAAAGCACTGGCGAACAGGTGGTGGAAATGGTTCTCATTCCGTCGGGCCTGCCGCGATTTGTGCGGGTGCCGGGTGAAGATGCCATCTACATCAGTATCGAACGGCTGATCGGACGTTTTGCGGACCACCTGTTCCCCGGCTTTACCATCAAGGGCGACGGTGCATTCCGTGTCCTGCGCGATAGCGACATTGAAATAGAGGAAGAGGCCGAAGATCTGGTCCGCCTGTTCCGCACGGCCATTCAGCGCCGGCGGCGAGGGCAGGTTATCCAGCTGGAACTGGAAAATGATTTTGACCCCGTGGCCGAACAATTGCTGCGCGAACAGCTGGGGATTCAGGGTGGTGCCATCGTCAAGACCGATGGAATGATGGGCATTACCGGCCTTGCCGACATTGTCGATGAAGACCGGCCCGATCTCAAATTCGAAGATTACAGTCCGCGCTATCCTGAACGTATTCTCGAGCATGATGGTGACTGTTTTTCTGCCATCCGCGAGAAAGACATCATTATCCACCACCCTTACGAAAGTTTCGAAGTGGTGGTGGATTTTCTGCGGCAGGCCGCAGCCGACCCGGATGTGGTGGCAATCAAGCAGACATTGTATCGGGCGGGCCACCAGTCACCGGTTATTGCCGCGCTGATTGCTGCGGCTGATGCGGGCAAATCCGTCACTGCGGTGGTGGAGTTGAAGGCCCGCTTCGATGAAGAACAGAACCTGCTGTGGGCCAGCCAGCTGGAACGGGCGGGTGTGCAGGTCATCTACGGGTTTGTGGACTGGAAAACCCATGCGAAAGTTTCCATCGTGGTGCGCCGCGAAGAAGCGGGGTTTCGCACATACTGCCATTTCGGCACGGGCAATTATCATCCGGTTACGGCCAGGATCTACACCGATCTCAGCTTTTTCACAGCCGACCCCAAGCTGACCCGCGATGCGGCAAAGCTGTTCAATTTCGTCACCGGCTATGTCGAGCCGCGAACTACCGAAGGGCTGGCCATTTCGCCCATCAACCTGCGCGAAACGCTTTATGCCCATATCGACCGCGAGATTGAAAATGCCGCCAATGGCCGCCCTGCTGCCATCTGGGCCAAGCTGAATTCGCTGACCGACAAGGGCGTGATCGACCGGCTTTACCTCGCCAGCCAGTCTGGCGTGGAAATCCAGCTGGTCATTCGCGGTATTTGCTGCCTTCGGGCAGGCATCGAAGGCCTGTCGGAGAATATTCGCGTCAAATCCATCATCGGGCGGTTTCTGGAACACAGCCGCATCTGGGCCTTTGCCAATGGCTACCGGATGCCGGGCGACAGGGCAAAAGTGTTCATCACATCAGCCGACGCCATGTCGCGCAATCTTGACCGGCGGGTGGAAGCCATGGTGCCGATCAGGAACCGGACAGTGCATGACCAGGTTCTGAAACAGGTATTGCTGGCCAATCTGCTGGATACCGAACAAAGCTGGGAACTTGAACCTGACGGGAGTTACAAGCGTGCCGAACCGGGCGAAAAGCCATTTAACTGCCATCGGTATTTCATGACCAACCCATCCCTGTCAGGCCGCGGCGGCGCATTGTCCGCTGCTGGCGGCGTTCCGACGCTGGCACTGCGCAAGGGCGCTGTTTGATGGCATTGCGCGCCAGCCACAGGGACAGGGACGGTAGATTTTCGGGCACCAGGCCGGAACGGGCGATCATCGACATCGGGTCGAACTCGGTTCGAATGGTGCTGTATGGCGGGTCGCCGCGCGCGCCGGTCATCCTGCTCAACGAAAAGGTGGTTGCCCGTCTCGGCAGGGAAATTGCCACCACGGGAAGGCTGGCGGACGAAGCTGTGGACCTCGCGATGCGCGGCTTGTCCCGTTATGCGATGATATTGCAGGACCTTGGCATAGAAGATGTCGAAGTGGTTGCCACAGCGGCAGCGCGCGAAGCGGAAAACGGCCCTGATTTCCTTGGGCAGATACGCGCGCTGGGTCTGGAACCGCGCCTCCTTTCGGGCGAGGAAGAAGCCCGCATCAGCGCCATGGGCGTGATAGGAGCCTTTCCCGATGCAGCGGGCGTCGTGGCCGATCTGGGTGGCGGCAGTCTTGAACTGGTGCAGATTGCAGACGGGGATTGCAAGGCAGGCACGTCTTTGCCGCTCGGTACGCTTCGCCTGCCCGAAATTCGCGGACAAAAACCGGCCGAGACCAGAAAGGCTGCCTCTAGGATACTCAAGGAAGCTGGGTGGGGCGAGCCGATTGACGGGGCGCTCTACCTTGTCGGCGGCACATGGCGGGCCATGGCGACCTATGCGATGACGGCTGATGCCTATCCGTTGAGCGATCCCCACGGCTTTGAACTGACCTATGAAGAGGCGCTCGACCTTGCGGCCACGATGGCGGTCGGCAAGCCTGACAATTTGCAGATTTCGCCGCGCATTTCGTCCCTGCGTGCCGCCAGCATGCCCGACGCGGGCGCGTTGCTGATGGCGCTGCTCAAGAAGCTGAAGCCTGCAAGTATCGTGTTTTCATCATGGGGCCTGCGCGAAGGCCTGCTGTATGACCGGCTTGAACCCTATGCGAGGGAGCAGGACCCGTTGCTTGCAGGCGTGTCCGTATTTTCCGCATCGCGCGGTTGCCCGCCCACCCTTGCGGCCCGTGTTGCCGCATGGACAGTGGGCGCGCTGCCTGCACGGTCGCCGGGTGCAGAGCGGCTGAGGCTGGCTGCCACCATGCTGGCGTTGGCGTCCATGCAGACAGAGCCGAACCTGCGCACGGCGCAGGCGATCGACTGGGCGCTGCAGAAGCGCTGGATCGCCATTGATGCCAGAGGGCGCGCCTTGCTGGCGGCAGCCGTGTGCGGGAATGCCAACCAGTGCGATCTGCCCGCCAGCCTGTATGAACTTGCCCCTGCCGAAGCACTGGAAGATGCCATCGCATGGGGGCTGGCAATTCGCCTGTGCAGGCGGTTGGGCGCGCTGTCGCGCAAATCCTTCCAGTCAAGCAGCCTGGCCATCGCGGATGGCAAGTTGATCCTGACTTTGGAAGAAGCGCATGGGGCCTTGTTCGGCATTCCCAATGAAAAGGATTTGCGGCTTCTGGCAGAGCGGCTGGGGCTGGAACCTGTATTGAGTATCGTTCCCGATCATGTTTGATCGGATCAGCAATTGAACGCGGTCTTTGGCTGAATGAGGCCATGTTGACTGGCACAACTTGTCAAATTGCGGGACAAATTGGCCACACTTGCGCGTAATACGGCAAAATTCGTGGCTTTGCCGCCGCATGGGCTCATATCTCTGTAATCGCATCGATACCTCGCTTTCCGTAACGTAAATAAGCCCGTTTCGAGCGCGATTGTGCATAGGTATGCAACATAACCACAAAGTTCGTGTGCCGTTTTGAGCAATATGCTTGCCATGAAGGCGGCAAGTGATTTAGTTTCGTAATAGATCGCCGAAAAAGGCGACGTTTCATAGGAGAGGACGTATGAGGGTTAAGGCCACTCTGCTCGCCGGCATTTGCGGCAGCGCTATCGCATTTCCAGCTTTTGCACAGGACACAGCGCCCGATGCAAATGCCCAGCCAGAGCGCAGGCAGTTCAATGATGAAATCGTAGTTACCGCACAGCGCCAGGCACAAAGCCTTCAGGCAGTTCCGATTGCGGTTAGCGCCTTTACCGCAGAAGCCCTGGAATCGCAGCAGATCGAAAATGCGAGCGATCTTCAGCTTACCTTGCCCAACGTCTCTTTCACCAAGAGCAACTTTACCTCTTCCAGCTTTACCATTCGCGGCATCGGCGACCTTTGCGTCGGCGTGTCATGCGATAGTGCCACCGCCATCCACCTGAATGGCGCGCCACTGTTCGGCACGCGTCTGTTCGAAACGGAATATTTCGATCTGGAACGGATCGAAGTCCTTCGCGGGCCGCAGGGCACCCTGTTTGGCCGTAACGCTACTTCGGGCGTGGTGAACGTTGTCAGTGCGAAGCCTGACCTTTCGGCATTCGGTGCCAAGGCCGAGTTCGAATATGGCAATTTCAACAGCATCAAGGGCAAGGCGATGGTCAACGTCCCGATCGGAGATTCGATCGGTGTGCGCGTGGCCGGTTTCTACCTGAACCGTGATGGCTATACCCAGAACCTGTTCGACAATTCGGATATCGATGGCCGCGACATGTATGCTGTGCGCGGTTCGCTGCGCTTCGAACCGGGTCCGGATACGACTATCGATCTCATGGGGTATTACTTCCGTGAAAACGATGATCGTATGCGTATCCAGAAGCAGCAGTGCCAGCGTGACCCGACCGGCGTTGTCGGCTGTTTGAACAATCGCCGCGATTTCGCGATGACCAACGCGAACTCGACCTTTACCGGCACATTGTCCTCGGCAGAATTCCTGGCGATCAACGGACTGCCTGCTGGCTTCGGTCTTGGCAGCCTATATGGCCCAGATGCCTATTCCAACTTCCAGGAACCGCAGGACGTCCGCATCGTGAATACGCCATTCACGCCGGAATATTTCGCTGACGAACTGCAGTTGCAGGCAAGCATCGATCATGACTTCGGCGCGATCAAGGTTGGCCTGACCGGTACCTATCAGAAAACCAAGGTGGATTCCCGCCAGGACTACAACCTCGGTGTTGCAGACCGGTCGTTCTACGCGCCCGCGCTTAACCAGCTTGCGGCCTATGCAAATCCGCTGGTCGTTGGCGCCGGGGTTGCATCCTATTTCCAGCCATTCGTGGCAGGGATCATTCCGAACGGTCCGGGTGGGCAACTTTGCACATCCGACACCGGTCTGGACAACCACGGTTCGTTCGAAGGCAATTCGATCTGCTCCGACGTTCCGCTGCAGTTTGACCGTTCCAACCAGGACCAGAAATCGTGGACGGCTGAAGCGATCATCTCGAGCGACCTCGATGGTCCGTTCAACTTCCTGTTGGGCGCGATTTACGCAAACTCGAAAGTGGCCGAGAACAGCTACTTCGTGAACAGCTTCTCGATCGACTACATTGCCGGTCTGCTTGGTTCGTTCACCAGCCTTGGCGCTGGTTTGCAGCCATCGTACCTCGCAACATCGTTCTATCGCAACAACACGCAGGACTTCGAACTGAAGAGCTACGGCCTGTTCGGTGAAGTCTATTTCGACATCAGCGACCGTCTGAAACTGACGGGCGGCCTTCGTTACAACAACGACAAGAAGTCGATCACTGCCAGGACTGCACTCGCGGCATTCCTGAACCCGTATAGCAACGATGGCGATCCGTTCGCTTCGCCATATGTTGGCAGCTACGATGCTGATCCGGGCACGCCTGGCAACCAGTTGGTGCAAACGCGCTCTGTCGGCTTTGATGCAATTACGGGCCGTGCAGTTCTGGATTTCCAGATGACGCCGGATAACCTCATCTATGCGTCCTATTCGCGTGGCTACAAATCAGGCGGTATCAACCCGCCGCTGTCACCGATTTTTGCCGTGTCTGAATCCTTCGGCAAGGAAAGCATCGATGCCTTCGAAATCGGCAGCAAGAACACCTTTGCCGATGGCGCATTGCAGCTGAATGCGACAGCCTTCTACTACAAGTACAAAGGTCTGCAGCTCAGCCGTATTATTGCCCGTACATCGGTCAACGATACGATCGATGCCAACATCTGGGGTATCGAACTCGAAAGCATCATCCGGCCTGACTACAACTGGCTGATCAACATGAACTTCAGCTACCTCAATGCAGAAGTTGCTGGCGACCAGTTCTTCAGCGATCCGCGTGACCCGGGTGCTGGTGACCCTGATGCGGTTATCATCAAGGACATCACCAATGGTTCGCTCTGCTCGGTTCAGGCCGGTGGCCCGTCGGGTAGTGCAGATGCATTCGTTGCAGCAATCAATGGCGGCCTGGGCCTTCAGGGTCCAAGTCCATTCCCATCCGATGGCGGCCTTGCTTCCTCGGGTGCCTTCAGCATCTGTTCGGTCCTGACGGCGCAGGGTGCGGCGATTGGCGCAGCATTCGGTGGCATCACCGTCCTCAGCCCGGGCGTTCAGTCCAACCTGAAGGGCAACAAGCTGCCACAGGCGCCTGAAATGAAGGCATCGATGGGCGTCCAGTACACTTCCGAATTCGACAACGGAATGACGCTGGTACCGCGCTTCGACATCGCCTTTACTGGTGAACAATACGGCAATGTGTTCAACGGCAATGTGAACCGGATCAAGCCATTCGTTCAAGCGAATGCGCAGATCCAGCTCAATGGTCCTGACAACCGCTGGTATGTTCGCGGCTTCGTGCAGAACATCTTCGACAGCAACTCCACCACGGGTCTGTATGTCACGGATGCTTCTTCGGGCCTGTTCACTAACATCTTTACGCTCGACCCACGCCGTTATGGTATCGGCATCGGCGTAGAGTTCTAAGTTACCCCGCCTTTGGGGGGAGCGAAGGGTCGGGCGAAAGCCCGGCCCTTCTGCTATTCAGCCAGTTGAAAATGGAACGTGGTGACGTTTCAGTTGCCGGTTTTGGCAAAGGGCGAGAAGTCAGTTTCCGTGTCGAAGATATCAACCCCTTCGCGCCTCTTCAGCCAGCCCACCACCGCGTAGGTCACAGGGGTAAGGGCCGCTTCCCAGCCCACCTTGATGGCCCACTGGGTAAAAATGACCTGAACGACCAGATCATTGGTCCAGCCTGCCACGCCAAGGAAGGCGATGGGGTAGAACAGCACGCTGTCCACCCCTTGCCCGAAGACGGTGGAACCGATTGTGCGCGTCCACAGCGCCTTGCCCTTGGTCCAGATCTTCATCTTGGCAAGGACATAGGAATTGACGAATTCGCCTGCCCAGAATGCAATGATGGATGCCAGGACAATCCGCGGCACCTGGCCGAATACTGCCTCATAGGCGGCCTGGTTGCCCCAATCCGCCGCAGGTGGCAGCGCCACGACAACCCAAGCCATGAAAGCCATGAAGATAAGCGCTGCAAAGCCTGCCCAGATGCAGCGCCGTGCATAGGCATAGCCATATACTTCGGTAAGAACGTCCCCGATGACATAGCTGATCGGGAAGAACAGCACGCCAGCGCCAAACGGCCACATGCCGATGACCGGAAGGTCCAGCTGGGCTACCTTGCCCGCGCCGATCACATTGGACAGCAGTAGGATGGTGACAAAGGCCGCCAGGACAAAGTCGAAATAGCGGAATTGCGGGCGTGTTTGTGGCGCGTTCATGGGATTGCTGACTATCCTGATTTGCCCGATTGGAAAAGCACGCTATGGGCAGCGATGCGCGCGCCCGTAGCTCATCTGGATAGAGCGCGAGACTTCTAATCTTGAGGCAGCAGGTTCGAGTCCTGCCGGGCGCGCCAGCTTTTCAGCCTCTTAGCACATTGTCCAACGGTTCCCTGGTTATCGGATATCCGGCATCGTCGGGGATGCAGAGCCAGCGCTGGCCATCGCGTTCATCCATGTGCGGCGTGATGGTCTTGACCGGAAATCGTTCGCAATCATGGCTCGCTGCTGCAAAATCGGGAAATTGTGCAAGACGTTCCAGATTGCGGCGGGTGGGGAAGATGATGCTGAGATCACCCCTTTCGGCGGCATCGAGCGCGCCTTGCGCGGTGATCCAGTAAAGTTTGGTGTTCTCGGTCGCATCCACGGCGATATCGACTGCGCCAGTGCCAAGGTCTGCAAGGTAAAAACGTGTGTCGAAAATGCGGGACAGCCGTTCGTTCTTGGGGAACCAGCGAGCAAAGGGCAGGATCGAATCCAGTTCGAGTTGCCATTCCATCGCGTCCAGAACGGGGGCGAGGGCCTGCGTTTCCAGCAACATGGCCCGTGCGGACTGCGCCCTGTCGGCATCGACGATGCCGGAAATGCCGATGGCCAGACCCGTTTCTTCCAGCGTTTCGCGAACAGCAGCGACGCGATGGGCGGCCTCGTCAGCGTCGAGCAGCGTATCCAGCGTTGCCGCCAGATCATAATCGGCCTGGTCAACACGCCCACCGGGAAACACGGCAGCGCCGCCCGCAAATGACATATTGCGTGAACGGGTAACCATCAGCAATTCCGGCGGTCCGCCGGCCCCGGCGTTACGAAAGACGACAACGGTGGCTGCAGGAATTTCGGCCTGGGTGGTTTTCTGTTCTGTTTCGCTCATGATTCAAGTGTGTGCATAAGGCGGCAAGCGTTGCCAAGCCCAATGTTCCGGGTGCCTGTCGGCAAACTTTACAGCTCTGCCGCCTGCAATTTTTCGTTAAGCATCACTTTGGCCATAATTCAGCGCTTTGCGAGAGTTGGCACGCAGCCTGCATATGGTGGATTATCCCGAATGATCTTCGATCGAGGCGGGGCCAATCCTGGTCTCCCGGTCCCGCCTCCCCGAAGCTTCGAAGACAGATACCCCCATAACAGAAGCCTCACGCGCATCATCACTGATGGCATCGCCGCACTCTTGCCCACTTGTGGCACGCAATTCAGGTGATGTGGGTGCGGCAGCCCGTCATGCGCTGCCGCGGCAAGGCGGTCAGCTTGCCGGAGCGACCTGCTTGTCAGCCAGCAATTGCTGCAATTCTCCCGCTTCGAACATTTCCATCATGATGTCGCTGCCGCCGACGAATTCGCCCTTCACGTAAAGCTGAGGGATGGTCGGCCAGTCTGAATACGCCTTGATGCCTTGTCGTACTTCCATGTCCTGCAACACATCAACGCTGCCATAGGCAACGCCGCAATGGTCGAGAATGGCAATTGCACGGCTGGAAAAGCCACATTGCGGGAACAGGGGGGTGCCCTTCATGAACAGCACCACGTCGTCCTTGTTTACGATCTGGGCAATGCGTTCGTTGGTTTGCGAGGTGGTATCGGACATTTGGGAAATCCCGGAAATTGTTTGGTCCCCTATCAGTTGGGAACGGCTGTCGTCAGTTGCAAGGCATGCAGCACGCCGCCCATTTTGCCGTCGAGTGCGGCATAGACCAGTTTGTGCTGCTGAATCCGGCTCATTCCTGCAAATGTGGGGGACACAACGCGCGCCGCCCAGTGATCGCCATCGCCTGCCAGATCAGTCATTTCGACTGTTGCATCGGGCAGGGCGGCCTTGATCATGCCTTCAATTTCTGGACCCGACATTGGCATGACGTCAGGATTCGCCCATCAGCTGGCGGCGAGCTTCGACGGATTTTTCCTCGAGCGCCGAACGAACGCCGGCCTCGTCAATATCGACACCGCTGCTGGTAAGATCGCCCAGCAGTTTGCGGATCACGTCTTCGTCGCCGGCTTCCTCGAAGTCTGCCTGCACAACGGCCTTGGCATAGGCTTCGGTTTCTTCGCTGGTCAGACCCATTTTTTCAGCAGCCCAATGGCCAAGGAGACGGTTGCGGCGGGCCGCGATCTTGAATGCGTTTTCCTCGTCAAAAGCGAATTTTGCTTCTTCACCGCGTTCCCGGTCTTTGAAATCAGTCATAAATGCCTCTCGGTTCGGGCCGTTAAATCGTATCAGACCCGAAATAGTATCTGGAAGGTGCGCCCGCAAGCGCATCGCTCCCTTGCACGAAAATTACATCGTCACCACGAGTTTGCCGATTGCGCCGCGCTGTTCCAGCTTGGCAATGGCTTCGCCGGCACGTTCCAGCGGATAGGTTTCGCTGACCAGCGGGGCGATCTTGCCATCCTTCCACATTTGGAAAAGCTCTGCGATATTGGCAGCGTTCTTTTCCGGTTCGCGCATGGTGTAGGCGCCCCAGAATACGCCGCGGATATCGCAGCTTTTCAGCAAGGTAAGGTTGAGCGGCATCTTGGCGATACCGGCTGGAAAACCGACCACCAGAAAACGGCCTTCCCACGCGATTGCGCGCAAGGCCGGTTCCGAATAATCGCCGCCAACAATATCATAGACGATATCAGCACCGTGCGGGCCAACTGCGGCCTTGAAATCATTTGCCAGCTTTTTGGATGTGTCCCTGTCAAACGGAGCGCGCGGGTAAATCACCACCTCGTCTGCGCCTGCCTTGCGGACAGCTTCGGCCTTTTCCTCGCTCGACACGGCGGCGACAACGCGCGCGCCATAGGCTTTGCCCAGTTCCACAGCCGAAAGGCCCACGCCGCCAGCAGCGCCTAGCACCAGCATGGTTTCGCCAGCCTTGATCTGGCCGCGATCCTTCAGGCCATGGATATTGGTGCCATAAGTCATCAGCAGGGCAGAGGCATCGACCAGTGAAACGCCTTCGGGAACCTTGAAAATCTTGGCCGCGGGCAGGACCACTTTTTCCTGCAGGCCGCCAAAACCGGTGCCGGACAGGATGCGGTCACCCACTTGCCAGCCTTCAACACCTTCACCCAAGGCTTCAATCGTGCCGGAAATCTCGCTGCCGGGGGCAAAGGGCCGCTCCGGTTTTACCTGATACATATCGCGGATGATCAGGGCATCAGGGTAGTTGATTGCGCATGCGGCTACTTTCACCAGCACTTCGCCTTTGCCGGGGACAGGATCGGCAATATCTTCGAGGACCAGCGTTTCAGGGCCGCCAGTGGCTTTCGACAGTAATGCTCTCATGCGGCAATCTCCGTACCTTTTGACAGCCACGGCATTTGCGTGGCTGCGCGTGTTTCATATGCGCTGATCGCGTTGTCACGCGCCAGCGTCAGGCCAACTTCATCCAGCCCTTCGGCCAGGCATTGCTTGCGGAACGGATCGATTTCGAAGTGGAACCGGTCCTGGAACTGGGTAGTCACCATCTGGCTGTCGAGATCGATCTGCAGCGGGTCTGTCTGCGCAACTTCCATCAGCCGATCGATGTTTTCCTGCGGCAGTGTGACCGTGAGGATGCCGTTCTTGAAAGCATTGCTGGCAAAAATATCGGAAAAACTGGGCGCGACCACGGCCTTTATGCCAAGATCAAGCAATGCCCATGCCGCGTGTTCCCTGCTGGAACCGCAGCCGAAATTATCGCCAGCAATCAGGATTGGCGCACCTGCAAATTCAGGGTCGTCAAACACATTGCCCGGTTCTGCCCGCACGGCTTCGAATGCGCCCTGTCCCAAACCTTCGCGGCTGATTGTCTTCAGCCATTCAGCAGGAATGATAACGTCTGTATCGACGTTCTTGCGGCCAAACGGGATTGCCCGTCCGTTGATTGCGGATACCGGTTCCATCAGTCTGTTTCCGGCGGGGGTGCCTTGGGGGCGGCAGGCTTTTCCTCGGCCTTGTCCTTGCGCTTGGATGCATAGAGCAATGCTGCGGCAATCGCGGCTGAACCAATCGCAGCGCCAGCCAGGGCGGCCTTGCCGCCGAGCGTAGTTGGGATTTTTTTCGTCATATCCTACCTATGTGGCCAGCGTGATAGCGCTTCAAGATGCGCGGTGCCGGCAATGTGGATTTTCGCGGCGAACTGCAAGTCTGTATGGGCTAGCCAGCACAGTGCGAAGTGTAAAGCAGGCCGGTCAGGTCAATTCACGCACATCGGCAATGCGCCCCGTGACTGCGGCGGCAGCTGCCATGGCGGGAGACATCAGATGCGTGCGCGCGCCTGGCCCTTGCCGGCCCACGAAATTGCGATTGCTGGTGGAAGCGCAGCGTTCACCCGGCGGAACCTTGTCGGGGTTCATCCCGAGGCAGGCCGAACACCCGGGTTCGCGCCATTCGAACCCCGCGTCGGTGAAAATCTTGTCCAGCCCTTCTTCCTCTGCCTGCATTTTCACGAGGCCGGAACCGGGCACCACGATGGCCCATTTGACATTGTCTGCCTTGTGGCGGCCGCGCAGAACATCGGCTGCGGCGCGCAGGTCTTCGATGCGGCTGTTGGTGCAACTGCCGATAAAGATATTCTGGACGCTGACATCGCACATCGCCTGGCCGGGTGTAAGGCCCATATATTCGATGCTTTTCTGCGCTGCAGCCTGTTTTGACGGGTCGGCAAAACTTGCCGGATCAGGGACGACACCGCCCACTGGCACCACATCTTCGGGGCTGGTTCCCCAGGTCACCGTGGGTTGCACGGCAGATGCATCAATCGTCACGCTCTTGTCGAACTGTGCACCAGGGTCCGTTGCGAGCGAGCGCCACCAGTTGACGGCTGCATCCCAATCATTGCCAGTGGGCGACAGGGGGCGGCCCTTGAGATAGGCAAATGTGGTATCATCCGGCGCGATAAGGCCGGCTCGTGCGCCTGCCTCGATGGACATGTTGCAAACTGTCAGCCTGCCTTCCACGCTCATTTCTTCAAAGACCCGCCCGCGATATTCGATCACATGGCCAGTGCCGCCAGCGGTGCCGACCACGCCGATGATGTGAAGGATAAGGTCCTTTGCGGTCACGCCGGGGCCAAGCAGGCCCTCGACCACGACTTCCATGGTTTTTGACCGTTTGAGCAGCAGGGTCTGGGTTGCCAGCACATGTTCGACTTCGCTCGTGCCGATACCGAATGCCAGTGCGCCCACGCCTCCATGGGCGGCTGTATGGGAATCGCCGCAAACGATGGTGGCGCCGGGCAGTGAAAAGCCCTGTTCGGGGCCCACGACATGGACGATGCCTTGTTCAGCGGCGGATGCATCGATGTAGCGAATGCCGAATGCAGGCGCGTTTGCTTCCAGTGCAGCAAGCTGGGCGGCGCTTTGCGGGTCGGCAATCGGAATGCGTTTGCCATTGGCATCAAGGCGCGCGGTCGTGGGCAGATTATGGTCCGGCACGGCCAGCGTCAGGTCGGGTCTGCGGACCTTGCGCCCTGCAAGGCGAAGGGCTTCGAATGCCTGCGGGCTGGTTACTTCGTGGACGAGATGCCGGTCGATGAAAACGAGGCTGGTGCCATCATCGCGGGTTTCCACCACATGGGCGTCCCAGATCTTGTCATAAAGGGTGCGGGGTTTGCTTGCCATGCCCGGAAAATAGCGGCCTATGGGCAACAGTGGCAAGCCAAGTTGGGCGCAGGAAATGCCTAGTCATGGAAAGTAAAGCTTTGGACGCCTAACTAACACCCATGTCAGCAAAACCATACAGCTTCCCGATCAATATCATTCCGACCGATATTGATTTCATGGGACACGTGAACAACGCCCGTTATCTGGGCTGGGTGCAGGACGCGGTGCTTTCGCACTGGCGCAACATTGCCCCGCCGGAAGCTGTCGCCAGCCGTGCCTGGGTGGCACTGAAGCACGAGATTACCTACCGGAAACCGGCGTTTCTGGATGATGTCGTCATTGCGCGCACCGTTCTGGAAAGCATCAAGGGCGCACGCGCATTCTACCACACCGTGATCGAACGGGGTGAAGATGTGCTGGCCGAAATCCAGTCCAGCTGGTGCTGCATCGATGCCGAAACATTGCGCCCTGCGCGAATCGGTGAAGAAGTCGCCCGCTTTTTCTTCCCCCGCGAAGAGCAGGCCTGACGGCCAGCGGCAGGACATTCCTGCCAAACGCAGCTTTGCGGGCCTGTATTTCTGTTCGTAACAGGACTATTCTGTTTTCATGAACTGGCTTGTCCCCACACTGATCGTGCTTGCCACCATCATGGCGATGGAATGGGTCGCATGGTCGAGCCATAAATACATCATGCATGGATGGGGCTGGGGCTGGCACCGTGACCATCACGAACCGCACGATAATCTGCTGGAAAAGAATGACCTCTACGGCATCGTCGGCGCGGTGATGAGCATTTCGATGTTTGCGCTGGGCAGCCCGATGGTGCTGGGCGCGGATACCTGGTGGCCCGCGACATGGATCGGTCTCGGCATCCTGGGCTATGGCATCATCTACACGCTGGTGCATGACGGGCTGGTCCACCAGCGCTATTTTCGCTGGGTGCCCAAGCGCGGCTATGCCAAGCGGCTGGTGCAGGCGCACAAGCTGCACCATGCAACCATCGGCAAGGAGGGCGGGGTCAGTTTCGGCTTCCTGCTCGCCCGCGACCCTGCGGCGCTGAAGGCGGATCTACGCCGCCAGCGCGAGGCGGGAATTGCCGTGGTGCGTGATGCGCAGATCAGCGCGCGCGAAAATGCGGAAAGCGCCGCAGACGCGGCCTAGGCCAGCGAGTTATTCGTTGCGGGTCGCGATCCAGCTTCCGGCAATCAGCAATATCGCAATCGACAGATAGACCCACGGCGCGCCAAGTGTTGCGCCGGTAAAGATCGCGCCTGCCGCCATTGCGGTGAGGGCTGCCAGTTTTGCCGGGCGGGATATGGCGCGCCTTTCGCGCCAGTCGCGCAATTGCGGCCCCCACGTGGGGTGATCCAGCAGCTTGCGTTCCCACGCAGGGTTGCTTCGCGCAAAACATAATGCCGCCAGCAGCAGGAACGGCACAGTCGGCATGATCGGCAATACCGCGCCAACAATGCCGAGGCCGAGCGCTACCAACCCTGCTACAAGAAAGAAGATGCGCATGGCGGGGGCTGCCTCAGGCCTGTGCCAGACGGGCCGCGTGCTCTTTTACCAGCGAAATCATGTTGGGGACGCCCTGTGTGCGATTGGATGAAAGCTGGTTCTTGAGATCGAACGGTGCAAGCGCGGCAGTGACATCCATCTGTGCGACATCGGCAGCGGCCCTGTCTTGTACTGCGGCGATTACCAGGGCGACAATGCCCTTGGTGATGGCGGCATTGCTGTCTGCGAGGAAATGCAATTTCGTCTTGTCGCCGGTGGGGTAAACCCAGACACTGGCCGAACATCCGCGCACCAGCGTCGCATCGGTCTTGAGGGCATCGGGCATGGAATCCAGTTCCCGGCCCAGTTCAATCAACAGGCGGTAACGCTCGTCGCCTTCGAGGAATTCATATTCTTCGGCTATATCTTCGAGTGTTCTCATATGCCTGCATCTAGCAGCACGGAATTACAGGTCTACCCCGCTCGCAATGGCTTCCAGCTTGCGGATGCGTTCTTTCAAATCGGCAATTTCGATCCGCGCGGTGCCGATACCGTTACCGCTGTCGATCTCGTAATTGGTGCTGTGCGCTGCCGCGGACAGTCGTTCAAGCTCGCGCTCTTTCAGGGCCAGCCAGCCTTGCCAGCCGCGCAGGGCGACCAGGGCAATCATGCCAATTCCGGCAAGGGCCAGTGCAGCAATGATGATCTGTTCACTCATTCTAGGTCCTCCCTTTGAACCCCGACCACAAATCCGGCCTGTGATATTTCCCTGTCTGTCCCGCCTATTTGTCCCTCAGGCGTTCAATTTCGTCGGCAATGGCCTTCGTGTCGCGTGTGCTGGCGCTGTTCGCATCGGTAGCGATCCGCTCCAGCACCTTGATCCGTTCGCGCAGGTCCATCACTTCGCCCTGCAATTCCCGCTCGCGGTTTGTAATCGCGGGCGGTTCACCCGTGTTGCCTGCGTCTCCGCGCCGCCTGTCCGAATGGCTACGCGACCGCATTACGCCGGCAATCGCGGAAATCAGCACGATCAGAACGACTGCGGTTGCCCAGCTCATGCTTTCTGCCTTTCCTCGGCCGGCGCGAAGCCGGCGTCCGCCGAACCTCGCAGGTTCTCAATCTGCAGGGCAAGGTCCTGCCCGCGATCGGTGGCGAGGCGTTCCAGCACCCTGACGCGCTGTTCCAGCTGTTCGATCTTGCGCGCGGCATCAGGGCTCTGGTTGCCAGCCTTTGCCGCTTCAAGTTCCAGCTTGCGTTCCTTGAAACGGAGGTCCCGCTTGTGGATCGAGCTGCCAACGCTGAGCGCCAGAAATACGATCATCAGGATCGTGCCGAAGACAATGAGCAGATCGGTATTCATCAACGCGCCCCTTCGCCGTCGACTGCCCTCAGCGGCGCGCCATTGGCGCGGTCATCGCGGAGCCGTTCAATCTCGTGCGTCAGGCCGTAGCCGCTGTCAGTGACGATGCGTTCTACCACGGCGAGGCGGTCCTTCATCGACCCGACTTCGGCGCGAAGCTGGGCGTTTTCCTGCGTCAGCAGACTGACCCTTTCCTTCGCTTCATTGTCGGTCTTCGGGTAGATTGCCTTGCCCCAGCTGTTTTCCAGCGGGTAGCCGTGGCGGACCCTGATCCAGGTCGTGGCGACCCAGCCGATCATTCCGGCGACGCCGACAATCGCGATGACTTGCGGGGTGAATTCAATTGGCATCAGACCCGCTCCTGCTTTTCAAGGCCAAGAGGAACGCCATTTCCCTGGCTTTCAACTTCGCGGGTATCGCGAAGGGCCTCGATTTGCGTGGCGATGTCGTATCCGCGGTCGGTTACGATACGCTCCAGCACGCGGACGCGTTCTTCCAGTTCTTTGGAGTGGGACGCATATTGCGCGGCCTTTTCGGCGCTATGCTGCGCTGTCGCCGCGATGCGCTTTTCTTCCAGCTTCTTCTGGCTGCCGATCCAGACGATCCCCAAAACCATCAGGAACGGTGCGGAAACAGCCACCAGTCCAATCAAATCACCCATTTCAATGCTCCCCTAAATCTTCGTAATCAGCGCAGGCGTTCGATTTCGGCCGAAAGCCGCGGATTGCTGGTGACGTAATATGCTTCCACGTCAGCCAGGCGGCGGTCCACGTCGCGGAACCTTGCGCGCACTTCACGTGCTGTGCGGGCTGGCGACTGGCGCACGCGCTGCCAGTATTTCTGTTCTTCATGGTCGACGTAAAGGTGTGCCGGTTTCTTGTTCAGCAGCACGCCTGCGATGAAGTAGAAAGGAATGGTCGAACCGCCGGTCATGAAGGTCAGCGCGATTGCACCGAGCCGGACCCAGATGGCGTTGACCCCGGTGTAGTCTGCCACACCTGCGCATACGCCCATCAGCTTTGCATTCTGCTTGTCCCGGTAAAGGGTGGTGCGTTCGCTGGTCATATGCTGGTTCCTTTCTTTTCAGCCAGCAGGCGGTCGAGTTCGCGCAGTGGCTGGTTGTCGATTTCACGGTCATGGGCGAGGCGCGATGGCTTGAATTCGGGATTGTCCGAAGCGACCAGGCGCTCGACGGTGTCCATCCGGTCATCCAGGCGCTTGGCCAGGTGGTAAAGCTCATCCAGCAGCTGTTCGTCGTCGCCGGTAATGGTCGCGGCGGTTTTCCACTTGGTGATGTAGTGGAAGATGATCCACGGCAGGCCAAGCACGACGGCTGGTATGATGATGATTTCTTCCATTACTTAGACATCCTTCTTTTCGTTGCCGCTCATGGCGCGCTTCATTGCTTCCAATTCCTCGTCGATCTTGTCAGCGCCTTCCAGCGCGGCAATTTCGTCGGACAGGGATGGTTTGTTGGTGCCATCTGCGATGCTCAGCGCATCAGCGCGGCCTTCGGCATAATCGACCCGGCGTTCCAGCTGGTCGAAACGTGACAGGGCTTCATCGACCCGCTCGGTGGAAAGCAGGGTCCGCAGTTTCACGCGGTTTTCAGCGCTTTCGAGGCGGGCTGCAATCGCGGTCTGGCGGCTGCGGGCTTCGCGCAGGCGGTTCTGCAGCTTGTCGATGTCCTGTTCATAGGCGCGCAAGGCATCGTCGAGCACGGCGATTTCAGCGCCGAGCTGCTGCGCCATGTCAGCGGCTTTCTTCTTTTCAACCAGTGCGGCGCGGGCCAGGTCTTCGCGGTCCTTGCTCAGCGCCAGCTGGGCCTTTTCGCCCCAGTCGGCCTGCAGCTTGTCCAGCTTGACCGTGTGGCGGTGCATTTCCTTCTGGTCTGCAATGGTGCGGGCCGCACTTGCGCGGACTTCAACCAGCGTTTCCTCCATTTCGAGGATGATCATGCGGATCATTTTTGCCGGGTCGTCTGCCTTGTCCAGCATATCGTTGAAGTTGGCTGCGATGATGTCACGTGTGCGGCTGAAAATTCCCATCAAGGGTACTCCGGAAAAATTGAATTCACTGTTCGGCGAAGAAGGCTTTGCCTGGGTCGGTGTCGGGGTGCGACGCAGACGTTCGACTTCGGATTCGAAACGTGAAGGGGTGCTGCGGGCCGAAGCGCTGCTGGGGGGCGTGTTACGCTCCGGCCCGAGGGGGTTCGTGTCAGATTGATCGGTCATGCCAACTCCACTGCTTCGCAATTCATTGTCGCAGCAAAGGCAGGGGTGGCCTGCATCTGCGTGCTCAATGCCACGAACGCGACCATGGCAAGAATGCTTGCGGTGGCGGCCTGGCCCAGTTTCGACTGGAAAAAGCGACGGTTATACATGGTGTGGTTCCTTCCCGAACTTGGTGTTGTTCACCTTTCAGCAAGGAGCGTGCCAAACCGTGGAATTGGCTGATTTGCACCAGTTTTCAAACGTGATATGGTTTGCCTATTGGTGGCACTTGCCAACAATCGGGAAAATTTCCTATAGGTTGGGGTGATGGAGCGCGACAACCAGTTTATCGGCCAATCCGGCGCCTTTCTCGACGCAGTTGAACGGGCCAGCCGCGCTGCGCCCATGCGCCGGCCCGTGCTGGTCGTGGGTGAACGCGGAACGGGCAAGGAACTCATTGCTGAACGCCTGCACCGCCTATCGCTGCGCTGGGGTGAACCGCTGGTGACCATGAATTGCGCTGCCCTTCCTGAAACCCTGATCGAAGCCGAATTGTTCGGCCACGAAGCAGGTGCTTTTACCGGCGCTACCAAATCTCGTGTCGGCAGGTTTGAAGAAGCCGATAAAGGGACGCTATTCCTCGACGAACTGGGCACATTGTCGATGGGCGCGCAGGAACGCCTGCTGCGTGCGGTTGAATATGGCGAAGTTACGCGAATCGGTTCGTCCCGTCCGGTCAGGGTGGATGTGCGGATTGTCGCTGCCACCAATGAAAACCTGCCAAAGCTGGCCGACGAAGGGAAATTCCGCGCCGACTTGCTCGACCGCCTCAGCTTTGAAGTCATTACCCTGCCGCCATTAAGGGTTCGCGAAGGCGATGTTGGCGTGCTGGCGGAATATTTCGGCCGCCGGATGGCTGCGGAAATCGGGTGGGAAAGCTGGCCCGGTTTTGCAGAGCACGTTGCGCACCAGCTGGAAAACCACCCGTGGCCCGGTAATGTCCGCGAATTGCGCAACGTGGTCGAACGCGGCGTCTATCGCTGGGATAATTGGCAAGAACCGATTGGTCACGTGGTGTTCGACCCGTTTGACAGCCCGTGGAAGCCGTTTGCACCTGCATCGGGCCATTCGTCGCGCGCGGAAAAGCCTGATTCTGCCGAAGGGGCGGCGCTGTTGCAGGCGCCCACCGATCTTGAGGCTGTGGATGATCTCAAGGCCGCTGTCGAAGCACATGAGCGGATGATCGTCGAGCATGCCCTTGGTAAACATCGCTGGAACCAGCGCCAGACCGCCAAGGCGCTGGGCCTGAGTTATGACCAGTTGCGCCACTGCATAAAGAAGCACGGGCTGGCAGATAGCGAATAGGCGTTTTGGCGCTTGCAAAAAGCGCGTGTCCCACCTATCTAGCCGCCATCCCGACATTGTCTTGATGAAGTGGGGCTGGCGCCAGACGGGGCCGGCACGAACCCCCTTTGCAGCATTGTCCTGCAAGTTACGGAGCATTGATGGCCGATCTGGCACGCCTGAAAGAGATTATCGAACCTGAGGCAACTGCGCTCGGATTCGATCTCGTGCGCGTGATTATGACCGGTTCCGAGGCTGGCGATGGCGAACGCGCCTTGCAGATCATGGCCGAAGACCCTGCAACAGGGCAGTTGGTGATTGAACAATGCGCCGAACTGTCGCGCGCTGTATCCGCGAAGATCGACGCGCTCGAAGAAGACGGTATCGAACTGGTCGAGGGGAATTACCACCTCGAAGTCAGCTCGCCCGGCATTGACCGCCCGCTGACCCGGCCCAAGGATTTTGCTGCCTGGGCAGGGCACGAAGTCAAGGTCTCGCTGGTCGAAAAGATTGACGGCCAGCGTAACATGCGCGGTGTGCTTGTCGGGATCGAAGGTGATACAGTCACCGTTGAAGACAGGAATTCCAAGCGGGTATCCTTCCCGCTCGAAGCAATCCATTCGGCAAAGCTCATCCTTACAGATGCGCTGATTGCCGCAACCAAACCGATCGACACCAGTGGTGCCGATGAAATTTCCGAAGAAGAGAAGGCTGACGACTGATGGCCAGTGCAATTTCCGCCAACAAGGCAGAGCTGCTCGCGATTGCGACTGCGGTTGCGACCGAGAAGATGATCGACAAGTCGATTGTCATCGAAGCAATGGAAGAAGCGATCCAGAAAAGCGCGCGTAACCGCTATGGTGCGGAAAACGACATTCGTGCCAAGCTGGACCCGATGACTGGCGACCTGCGCTTGTGGCGCGTCGTCGAAGTGGTCGAGGACGTCGAAGACTATTTCAAGCAGGTCGATCTGAAGCAGGCCGAAAAGCTGCAGCCCGGCGCTGTGGTTGGCGACTTCATCGTTGACCCGCTGCCAGCGGTCGACCTTGGCCGTATTGACGCACAGTCTGCCAAGCAGGTGATCTTCCAGAAGGTCCGCGATGCAGAACGTGAACGCCAGTACGAAGAATTCAAGGACCGCGCCAATGAAGTGATCACCGGCGTGATCAAGTCGGTGGAATTCGGCCATGTGATCGTGAACCTTGGCCGCGCAGAAGGCGTTATCCGCCGCGACCAGCAGATTCCGCGTGAAGCGGCGCGTGTGGGTGAACGTGTCCGCGCTCTCATCACCAAGGTGGAACGCAGCAATCGCGGCCCGCAGATTTTCCTCAGCCGTGCCCACCCTGACTTCATGAAGAAGCTGTTCGCGCAGGAAGTGCCCGAAATTTATGACGGCATCATCGAAATCAAGGCCGCTGCCCGTGACCCGGGTTCGCGCGCCAAGATCGGCGTGATCAGCCATGACAGCAGCATCGACCCCGTTGGCGCCTGCGTCGGCATGAAGGGCAGCCGCGTCCAGGCAGTCGTGCAGGAACTGCAGGGCGAAAAGATCGACATTATCCCGTGGAGCGAAGACACCGCGACTTTCGTCGTGAATGCCTTGCAGCCAGCCACGGTCAGCCGTGTGGTTCTGGACGAAGAAGAGGGCCGCATCGAAGTGGTTGTGCCTGACGACCAGCTGTCGCTGGCAATTGGCCGCCGCGGACAGAACGTGCGCCTCGCCAGCCAGCTGACCGGTCACCAGATCGACATCATGACCGAAGAAGAAGCGAGCGTTAAGCGGCAGAAGGAATTCGCCGAGCGTTCCAAGATGTTCGAAGAAGAACTGGACGTGGACGAAACCCTGTCCCAGCTGCTGGTTGCCGAAGGCTTCGCCGAGCTGGAAGAAGTAGCCTATGTCGAACTGGCCGAACTCGCCAGCATCGAAGGGTTCGACGAAGAACTGGCAGAAGAACTGCAGAGCCGCGCTACCGAAGCGCTGGAGCGTCACGAAGAAACAGCCCGTGCAGAACGCCGTGAGCTGGGTGTCGAAGACGATCTGGCTGCCATGCCGCACCTGACCGAGCAGATGCTGGTTGTGCTGGGCAAGGCCGGTATCAAGACGCTGGACGATCTGGCCGACCTCGCCACTGACGAACTGATCGCCAAGAAGCGTGAAGCGCCGCGTCGCCGGAACAATGCGGACGGTCCGCCGCTGCGTCGTCCGCAGCGCACGGAAGACAAGGGCGGCATCCTTGGTGTGTATGGCCTGTCTGAAGAACAGGGCAACGAGATCATCATGGCTGCCCGCGCACATTGGTTCGAAGACGAAGAACCTGCTGCTGAAACTCCCGCACAGGAGGCCGCGAATGCGGACTCCGAACAATGAGCGCGTAAGTTCCGACAAAGCCGACCGCCGGAAGGCCCGTGATTCCGGGCCCGAAAGGCGCTGCATTTTGTCCGGAGAAACCGCGCCTAGCGGCGGGCTGATCCGTCTGGCAATCTCGCCTGACGGGCCGGAAGGTGTTGCGCAGGTCCTGCCCGATCCGCTGGCGCGTGCGCCGGGGCGTGGTGCATGGCTGGGCGTTTCGCGGCAGGAACTGGAAACTGCTCTGGCCAACGGCAAATTGCGCGGCGCACTGGCCCGTGCCTTCAAGGGCGCGAAGCTGAAAGTGCCCGCAGACCTTGCCGACCGCATCGAACAGGGCCTCAGCCGTCTGCTGCTGGACCGCCTGGGTCTCGAAATGCGGAGCGGAAAGCTTATCTTGGGGTCAGACCGGATTGCCGAACAGGCACGATCCGGGCGCGTTGCCCTGTTGCTTCATGCCGCTGATGCCAGTCAGGACGGCAGCAGGAAGCTGGACCAGGCATGGCGCGTTGGGCGCGATCTGGAAGGTTCGGGCGAGCAGGGAATGCGCTTGCCACTGGACCGGGCGGCTCTGTCTGTGGCATTGGGCCGCGACAATGTCGTCCATATGGCGCTGGCCGATGCAGGTTCGGCCGAACGGATACTCTCTGTTCTTTCGCGCCTGCTGCATTTCCTGGGGGCCGACAAGGCCGGAATGAACGCCGGAATGAATGCCGGAAATAACGGTGGCGAGCTGCCCGAGCAGCAAGCCGCGACGACGATTTGAGTTTTGAAGGATAGACGAGCTTTATGAGCGATAGTGAAGACAAACCGACACGCACCCGCAAGCCCCTGGGCCTGAAGCGGGCGGTCGATGCCGGTGAGGTCAAACAGACCTTCAGCCACGGACGCACCAACAAGGTGGCGGTCGAGGTGAAGCGCCGCCGTAAGCTGGTCAAGCCCGGCGAAGCGCCCGCGCCTGAAGAAACCCTGGCAGAAGCCGCACCTGCACCTGCGCCAGCGCCTGAACCGGTGCCCGCACCTGCGCCCGCGCCTGCTGCAAAGAAGAAGGCTCCTGCCTCTACCGAAACGCCGCAGGAACGTGTCGCCCGCCTTCAGCGTGAAGCCGAGGAAGACCGCCTGCGTTCAAGCGAGGAAGCCCGCCGCCGCGAGGAAGAGCAGAAAGTAAAGGCGCAGGAAGAAGAAAAGCAGCGCGCTGAAGAAAACCGCAAGGCAGAAGCTGCAGAAAAGGAAGCCGCAAAGGCACCTGCCAAGGCCAAGAAGACCGCAACCGAAGAAGCGCCTGTCGCCGAAGCCGCAGCCGATGCACCCGCAGCCGAAGCCGCTGAAGAAGATGCATCGGAAACCGGCGATGCCGGCACGCCTGCGCCTGCTGCACGCAAGTTCACGCCTGTTGCACGGCCCGAACCCAAGCGCCCCGAAAAGAAAAAGAAGGAAGAAAAACGTTCCGGCAAGACCGACGATGATCGTCGTCGCAGCGGCAAGCTGACCGTCAACCGGGCGCTCAACGAAGACGAAGGCGCTCGCGCGCGCAGCCTTGCGGCGCTGAAACGTGCGCGTGAAAAGGAACGCCGTATCCAGGGCGGCGGTTCACGCAAGCCGCGCGAAAAGCAGTTCCGCGAAGTTGTGGTGCCAGAAGGCATCACGGTGCAGGAACTGGCCAAGCGCATGGGCGAAAAGGGTGCCGACCTTGTGAAGGCCCTGTTCAACATGGACATGATGGTCACCGTCAACCAGTCGATTGACCAGGATACAGCGGAACTGCTGGTCGAGGAATTCGGCCACACCATCCAGCGCGTTTCAGACAGCGATGTCGACATCAAGGTCGCCGTCGATGACGATCCTGAAGAAACGCTGCGCCCGCGTCCGCCAGTGGTAACCATCATGGGCCATGTCGATCATGGCAAGACCAGCCTGCTCGATGCCCTGCGCGGCACCGACGTGGTGAAGGGCGAAGCCGGCGGCATCACGCAGCACATCGGTTCGTATCAGGTGAAGACCAAGGATGGTCAGACCATCACTTTCCTTGACACGCCGGGTCACGCCGCATTTACCGAAATGCGTCAGCGCGGTGCCAATGTGACGGATATCGTGGTGCTGGTGGTGGCAGCGGATGACGGCATCATGCCGCAGACGATCGAAGCCATCAAGCACACCCAGGCTGCTGGTGTGCCGATGATCGTGGCGATCAACAAGATCGACAAGGAAGGCGCAAATCCGCAGAAAATCCGCGAACGCCTGCTCGAACACGAAGTCATCGTGGAAGCGATGTCGGGTGATGTTCAGGACGTCGAGATTTCGGCCAAGAACAAGACCAATCTCGACGAATTGCTCGAGAAGATTGCCCTGCAGGCCGAATTGCTCGAACTGAAGGCGCGGCCGGATCGTCCGGCAGAAGCCACGGTTATCGAAGCCCAGCTCGACAAGGGCCGCGGCCCGGTTGCAACAGTGCTGATTACTCGCGGTACGCTGAAGCGTGGCGACAATTTCGTTGTCGGCACCGAAAGCGGCAAGGTGCGTGCAATCATCAACGACCAGGGCAAGCAGATCAAGGAAGCTGGCCCATCCATGCCGGTCGAAGTTCTCGGCCTTGGCGGCGTGCCTGATTCAGGTGAACAGCTGTCGGTGGTAGAAAATGAACAGCGGGCCCGCGAAGTTGCGGCCTATCGTCAGGAAAAGGCGACGGAAAAGCGTACTGCGCTGGCCCCGACCAATTTCGATGCGATGTTCTCCAGCCTGAAAACCGACGTGGTCGAATTCCCTGTTCTGGTGAAAGCCGACGTGCAGGGTTCGGTCCAGGCCATCACTTCGGCTCTCAATGCGCTGTCCAACGATCTCATCAAGGTCCGCGTGCTGCATTCCGGTGTCGGCGCGATCACGGAAAGCGATGTGACGCTGGCTGCGGCATCCAAAGCCCCGATCATCGGCTTCAACGTCCGTCCCAACCCCAAGGCCCGTGCCCTGGTGGCCCGCGACCGTGTCGAGATGAAATATTTCGATGTGATCTACCATCTGACCGAGGAAATCGCGAAGGAGATGGCTGGCGAGCTTGGCCCCGAGAAGATCGAACACGTGGTTGGCCGTGCCGAAGTCAAGCAGGTTTTCCCTGCTGGCAAGAAAGACAAGGCCGCTGGTCTGCTGGTTACCGAGGGCGTCATTCGCAAGGGGTTGTTTGCCCGTCTTACCCGCGAAGATGTCATCGTTTCGGCAACTATCATCCAGTCGCTTCGCCGGTTCAAGGACGATGTGGACGAAGTCCGCACCGGTCTGGAATGTGGTGTGGTGCTGGAAGACACGAACGACATCAAGCCGGGCGATATGCTTGAAGTCTTCGAGGTCGAGGAGCGTGAGCGGGTGCTTTGACAGCCCCGCTGACACTACCAGAAAGGCTTTAGGGAATGGCAGATATCGCGCCCACTGGACCGCACTCCGAATTGATGGGCGTGGTATTCGATTCCTTTGATCCAGCTACCGAGACAGTTGTCCTGAAATTCACCGCCCCCGAGAGCTTTCTTAGCCCTCGGGGTGCAGTGCAGGGCGGCTTGATTGCAGGTTTTCTGGACGAAGCGATGGGCTGGGCCCATGTCATGGCAACGGGGGGCGCCGAAGCGCCTTTGAACCTTGAAATCAGCATGTCGCTGCTCAAGCCTGTGGGCGCTGGCCCGCTGCGTGCAACAGGCCGTGTGCTGCGCCGTGGGCGGCGGATTATCTTCCTTGAAGGCGAATTGTTCGACGAAGCGGGCAATCTTCTTGCCCGGTCGACCTCCACCGCCATCCCCACTCCGCGTCCGGGGGAAGCCTGATGCCGCAATATGTCGCATTTCTGGGGTCAATCAATGTCGGCGGCAATCGGCTGCTGATGGAAGACCTGCGTAGTGCCCTCAAATACGAAGATTTCGAGGATGTCGAAACCGTGGTGGCAAGCGGCAACGTGCTGTTCCGCCACCCTGAACGCCCGACACCCGGCCTTTCCGAAAAGCTGGCTTTCATCCTGAGGGACGAATTCGACATCGATTCTGTGGTGATCGTGCGCAGCCGCGCAGAGGTGGAAGCGCTGATCGCCGAGAACCCCTTTGCCGGCGAAAATGACGACAAATACGTCCATGTGATGTTGCTGACCCGTCAGCCCACTGCAGAACAGTTTGCCGATCTCGATGCCAATTTCGGCGGGCCGGGCAAGGCGCGGTCTGGCGGCGAACGCATGGCGCTGGGCACGGAAGCCCTGCATATCGATTTCGGGGCCGGAGTCAGTGCCAGCAAATTGACCGGCGCATTTATCGAACGCAGACTGGACGCTCGCGGAACGGCGCGAAATCTGCGATCCCTGCAGCGTATCGTCGACAAGATGGAGCAAGAGTAAACCCATGGGCCAGCGCAATGGTTAGGCAGCAATCCACCCCGGAACAGCAATCTGTCCGCGTCCTGAAAGTGGGCGAACGGGTGCGGCACATCCTGTCCGAATTGCTCGCGCGCCAGGAAGTGCATGATGACGTGCTGACGGCAACCTCTGTCAGCGTGACAGAAGTGCGCATGTCGCCGGATCTGCGCAATGCGGCTGTGTATGTAAAACCGCTGCTGGGCGAAGAAGAAGCCGTGGTGCTGAAGGCGCTGCGGACCAACACTGCCTTTTTCCAGCGCGAAGTCGCCAAGCGGCTTGGCCTGAAATTCGCCCCGAAGTTGAGCTTCAGGGGCGATGAAAGCTTTGACGAAGCCGAACGGATCGAACGTTTGCTGAACGACCCCAAGGTGGCTCGCGATCTGGGCGAAGAAGAATAGGCCGATGGCCAAGCTCTATTTCTATTATGCCAGCATGAATGCGGGCAAATCGACCACGCTGCTGCAGGCAGATTTCAATTATCGCGAACGCGGCATGGCCACCATGCTGTGGACTGCCGATCTGGATGACAGGGGCGAGGAAAAGGCGATCGAAAGCCGCATCGGACTGGGCGCAGATGCCCACCGCTTTGTGGCTGAAACCGACTTGTGGGACCGCGTGATGGCCGCCCATGTGGTTGAACCATTATCCTGCGTGCTGATTGATGAGGCGCAATTCCTGTCGAAGGACCAGGTGTGGCAATTGGCAAGGCTGGCCGATGCGGGCGGCATACCCGTGCTGTGCTATGGTTTGCGAACAGATTTTCAGGGTGAGTTGTTCCCCGGTTCTGCCGCCTTGCTGGGCATTGCCGATGCCTTGGTGGAATTGAAAGCGGTATGCCACTGCGGGCGGAAGGCTTCGATGAACCTGCGGGTCGATGCCAGCGGCGCCGCGGTAAAGGCAGGCGCACAAACCGAAATTGGCGGCAACGACCGCTATGTGGCGCTGTGCCGCAAGCATTTCAGCGAGGCTCTGGGTGGCTGACCTCGGCGGCCTTCTGGAAGATTCAGTCGTCCGGCTGGAACCGCTGGCGGAGCATCATCTTGAACCGCTGCGCGAAGCCTGCGCGCTGGATACCCAAATCTGGGAAATCTATCCTGTCAACATGATGGGCGATGATTTCGATGCGGCCATTGCCCAGTTCCACGATACATCAAACTGGGTGCGCTATGCGGTGATCGACGTCGCCAGCAGCCAGTTGGTTGGCATGACCAATTTCATCAATCCCGATGCCTTTGGCGCTGTCGAAATCGGCGGCACTTATATTGCGCCAGCAGTACGCGCGACCGGCTTCAACCGGCGCATGAAGGCGCTGATGATCGACCATGCGTTCGCCTGCGGATATCGCCGCATCGAATTCCGGGTCGACACGCGCAACACGCGGTCCATGGCAGCGGTTGAAAAACTGGGCGCGAAGAGAGAAGGCACGTTGCGGCGCAACCGGGTGACGTGGACAGGATATATCCGCGATACTGCCATTTTCGGACTGCTGCAGGAAGAATGGGCTGGTTGAGAGCCGCGGCTCTCCCTATCTATCCGGCATGACAGAAACCGTCCTGCTCGCCCTCATCCTGGTCCCGTGTCTGGTGATCGCCATCGTCTTTCATGAAGTGGCGCATGGCTGGACCGCGCTGGCATTGGGCGACCCCACTGCGAAAGAGCGCAACCGGCTCAGCTTCAACCCCATCCGCCATGTCGATCCGGTGGGGACGATTGTTGTGCCCGGCGCGATGTTGCTGCTGGGCGGGCCGGTGTTCGGCTGGGCGAAGCCAGTTCCTGTCATCAAGCAGCGTCTCAACAATCCGCGTTTCGGCATGATGGCTGTGGGCGCAGCCGGGCCTGCGATGAATTTCGTGCTGGCGGCCATTGGCGCAGTACTGCTGGGCATTCTGGCGAGTTCGGTTGGGGGTGAGCCATCCCAGATGGTCGAGATAGGTGTTCGCGCGATCACGACCTTCATCATGATCAACATCTTCCTTGCCCTGTTCAACCTGCTGCCCATTCCGCCGTTCGATGGTTCGCATATCGTGGAAGGGCTGCTGCCGCCCGGCGCTGCAAGGATTTACGAAAAGGCGCGTCCGATGGGGATGCTGCTGTTTTTCGGTATTGTCGCGCTCAGCTGGTTTGCACCGGGCCTTGGCGTCATCGAAAACCTTGTCGGCCCGCCGGTCGGCTGGGCGATGGAACGCTATCTCGATCTTGCCCGCCTGATCGCAGGCGAATGAAGAGTGATCGCCGGGCCGGTCAGGCCTTGGCTTCCAAATAGGCTGACAATGCAGCTTGGCCATCTCTGGGCAAATGAAGGCCAAGCTTGGACCTGCGCCACAATACGTCTTCTGCCGTTCGTGCAAATTCACTTAGGCACAGATAGTCGACTTCACGCTGGTAAAGGTTGCCGCCAAAATGCAGCCCCAGATCGGCGAGTGATGTCGCCCCGGCCAGTATCTCTGCCATGCGCGTGCCATAGGCGCGTGCCAGCCGCCTGATGCCGCTCGCAGGCATCCACGGATAAAGCGCGCTTTGGCTGCTGACAAAGGTGCCGAATTCCAGCGGTCTTAACCCTTCGCCGCCGGGCAAGGGGGCGTCGCTCGTCCATGGGCTGCCATCAATCAGCCCGCCCAGACCCGCCAGCTTGTGCAAGGCGTGTTCGGCCAGCTTGCGATAGGTCGTGATCTTGCCGCCAAAAACGGACAGGATCGGCGGTGCCCCCCCTTCATGATCGAGTTCGAAGACGTAATCGCGCGTCACGGTTGAATTATTGCTGGATTTGTCGTCATAAAGCGGCCGGACCCCGGCATAGGTCCAGACTGCCTGCTGCGGCGTGACATCCACTTTCAGATATTCGTTGATGGCGGCGCAGATATAATCCGCTTCGTCAGGCGAAATGTCGATCCGGTTCGGGTCGCCCGAAAATGCTGCATCGGTTGTCCCCACCAGCGTGAAATCGTGTTCGTAGGGGATGGCAAAGACGATGCGGTTGTCCCTGTTCTGGAAGATGTAGCAATGATCACCTTCGAACAGGCGCGGGAACACGAGATGGCTGCCCTTTACCAGCCGCAGGTTTTCGTGGCGCTGTGCGGGTATCGCACGGGTCAGCACTGTGTCGACCCAAGGGCCTGCCGCATTCGCAATTGCGCGGGCGGTTACCGTCTGCACCGTGCCATCCTGCGCTTTCAACGTCGCAGTCCAATGCTTTTCGTCCCGCTCCAGCGCAATGCACTCCGTGCGGGTGCGAATATCCGCCCCGCGCTGGCGGGCGTCCATCGCGTTGAGGACAACCAGCCGGGAATCCTCGACCCAGCAGTCGGAATATTCAAAGCCCTTCGTCAGGCGGTCTTCAAGGATGTGCCCGTGCGGTGCATCGCGCAGGTTGATTGTGCGGGTGGGCGGCAGCAGTTTGCGACCACCGATGTGGTCATATAGAAACAGGCCCAGCCGCAGCATCCATGCCGGGCGCAGGCCCGCGTCATACGGAAGGATGAAGCGCAGCGGCCAGATGATGTGCGGCGCATTGCGCAGCAGGACCTCGCGTTCGATCAGGGATTCGCGCACCAGCCGGAATTCGTAATGTTCCAGATAGCGCAGGCCGCCATGCACCAGTTTTGTGCTGGCAGAAGATGTATGGCTGGCCAGATCGTCCTTTTCCACCAGCAGCACCCGCGCGCCGCGCCCTGCCGCATCGCGGGCAATGCCGACACCATTGATCCCGCCGCCTATTACCAGGAGGTCGTACAGGATATTCTCATTCGTGCTGTCAGACGCATCCATCGGGCAGGCTTAACACTTATGTGGTTCAGTTCCAGACCGGAAAGCGGTGCCGGCCATCAGATATTTCCGGTTGCAGTGGCGCTTGCGCGCGCTTGACGCTAGGCGAAGCGGCAATGGCTGACAGCACAAATCCCAAGACGCCGCCACATGGCTGGCTCATTCTGGACAAGCCCCGCGGGCTTGGCTCCACCCAGGCTGTTGCCGCAGTAAAGCGTAACCTGCGCGAGGCAGGCTATGGCAAAGTGAAAGTTGGTCACGGCGGTACGCTGGACCCGCTGGCAGAAGGCGTGCTGCCCATTGCGCTGGGCGAAGCGACCAAGCTGGCAGGCCGGATGCTGGATTCCGACAAGATCTACGAATTCACCCTGCAGTTCGGGGAAGAAACCGACACGCTGGATACTGAAGGCAAGGTCATCCACACCAGCGACCGGCGCCCACCCATGGCCGCCGTTGCGGCTGTGCTGGACCATTTCACTGGCGAAATCGACCAGGTGCCGCCAGCCTATTCCGCCCTCAAGGTGGATGGCAAGCGCGCCTATGATCTTGCCCGCGCAGGCGAAGATGTCGAATTGAAGACGCGGCGGGTGACCATCCATTCACTCGGCCCTGTGTCGCAATATGACGCGGATGAGACGCTCGATTCCACCTTTGCCACCACCAGCGGCAGGCCCGACCCCTTCAACCCCCAAGCGCCGCTGGAAATGGCCGATGCGGTGACGCTGGTTACAAATGTGTCAAAAGGCACCTACATACGGTCTCTGGCGCGGGACATTGCCCATGCGCTGGGAACAGTGGGCCATGTGACCTATCTGCGCCGGATAAAGGCCGGCCCGTTTGATGAAAGCAGCGCGATTTCGCTGGACAAATTGAACGCGATAGGTAAGGGCGCGCGACTTGAAGACGTAATTCTGCCGCTGGAGGCAGGGCTGGACGACATCCCGGCTCTTTCTCTCGGGTCCGACACGGCAGAAGCGGTCCGCCAGGGCCGCGTCCTCGCAGGACTGCCCCAACCTGACGGGCTTTATTTGGCAAAGGCCGGCACAGTGCCGGTCGCGCTGATGGAAGTATCGGACGGGACGGCCAAAGTCGTCAGGGGTTTCAACCTTCCCGATGTCGCGGAGTAAAATGAATGACGGTATCTGCAGAGCGTAAGCAGGAAATTATCAAGGACAACGCCCAGACAAAGGGTGATACCGGTTCGCCGGAAGTCCAGGTAGCGATCCTGACCGAACGCATTCGCAACCTCACCGACCACTTCAAGGCCAATCACAAGGATAACCACTCGCGTCGTGGTCTTCTGACGATGGTCAACAAGCGTCGCAGCCTGCTCGCCTATCTCAAGAAGATCGACGTAGCGCGCTACAACGCACTGATCCAGAAACTGGGTCTGCGTAAATAAGAGTTTCGCGAAAGGCGGCTCCATCGCGGGCCGCCTTTTTGCTTATGGGCAGCTTCTGCAATTCGGCAGAAAGCCCACAGGGCGCAAATAGCCCTACACCGGTCCGGGCCGGTAT
>JAHEAX010000047.1 GCA_024642525.1 Erythrobacteraceae bacterium
GCTTCCTGACAATGGAGCACCCCAGTTCGGGCCGGCTGCACATCACCGTGTGGCCGGCTCAACACTTTTCAGAATCCTGATGTTCGCAGTGAAGGTTAGACGCCTGCGCCTTTAGCCGCCAGGTAATCGGCAAGCCCGGCGTATCCTGGCCAAAGGGCATCGTTCTCGCCTTCCCCGCCAAAACAGCGCGCAATAACTGCAGCCTTGCCGCCATCGGATGCCAGTTGCATCAATTCATCGCCATGCGGATCATCAACAAAGCGTCCGTCTGCAAGATGCCATAGCCACGCGTCGAACCCTTCTGCGATTGCCGGTGCACTCTGCCCTCGTCCGTTCAGCGCCAGCATTGTATCCAACCAGCGCTGGGGAATTTTCTGGGTACCGTCCATGGCGATCTGGGCCAGCCTATGGCGCAGGGCCGGATCAGCAAATCGGGCGAGCAACTGGTCAGCGTAGGCATCAAGGTCCTGCCCTTCGGCAGCCTGGATGGTTGGCGGTGCTTCTGCCCTGATGACAAGTTCGGCCAGGCTGCGCAGTGCAGGGTCTGCCATGGCTTGGTGCACAAATTCATGGCCTGCCCGCAGCCCGCAATAGGCCAGCAATGAATGCGCCCCATTCAGCATCCGCAATTTCGCAGTCTCGTAAGGGGCGACATCCTCCACCAATTGCGCGCCATGCGCTTCCCACCCTGGTCGCGGGCCGGCGAAGTTATCTTCGATAACCCATTGGCTGAACCGTTCGGTAAAGACCGCCCCTTCATCCTCCATGCCGATCCTGCTCTGCAAATCGGCCAGATCTTCATCGCTGCTGCGCGGCACGATACGGTCAATCATGGTGGAAGGGACGCGGCATTCGCCATTGAACCATTCGGCAAGATCGGGATCTTCCTGTTCCAGCCACTGCCGCATCAGCAAGCCTAATACTCGCCCGTTTTCCGCAAGGTTGTCGCATGAAAGCAGGGTCAGGCCAGCCAGGCCCTTGTCCCTTCTCCGCGCTAGCCCTCTTGCCAACAGGGGGTAGAAGCTGCCCTGTGCCTTAACCAGATCGAGCCTGTCGCCATCGGTGCGGGCATAGCCTTTCTCGGTGACGGTGAAGCTGACGATATGGCAGCAGGGGTCGGCCAGCCGTTCGACAATGTCCTCTGCCTGTTCCGGCGCAAACAACACCTCGCGCACCGAACCGATCACTTGCACTGAACACGTATCGCCGCTGCGCTCTACGAGCGTGTAAAGCCCGTCCTGCGGATTTAGCTGATCAGCAACAGAGCGTGACCGCAGCGAAACACCGCTGATCATCCAACCAGTGTCGCCAGCAGCCATGGCCATGTCAGTGTACCATGCCTGATGCGCGCGGTGGAATGCCCCGATCCCGAAATGGACGATACCTGTCGCTTGTGCGGCCCTGTCATATTCGCACCTTGCCACGCTATCCGGCAGTTCGGGGACAGTCTCCGCCGATAGCCTCACAGGCGATAGGCCCTTTTGACCAGCGTATAGGCAAGATCGCGTGCTGTTTCAGCCGCTTCCCATTCTTCCATCCGGTGTTCTGCCACCAACTGCGCTAGGAAGCCGCAGTCAATCCGGCGGGCAACATCGTGACGCGCAGGAATGGACAGGAATGCGCGGGTGTCGTCGTTGAAGCCGACCGTGTTGTAAAAACCGGCGGTTTCAGTCGTCATGAGGCGGAACCGGCGCATCCCTTCGGGGCTGTCTTGGAACCACCATGCCGGGCCAAGCTTGAGGCATGGATAATGCCCTGCCAGCGGTGCGAGTTCGCGGGCATAGCTGCTTTCATCCAGCGTAAAGACGATGATCGAAAGACTGGCCTCGTTGCCATATTTTTCGAGCAAGGGACGCAGCGCGTGGACATAGTCCGTACGGGTCGGAATATCGGCCCCCTTGTCGCGCCCGAATTGTTCAAACAGCTGACGGTTATGATTACGAAGCGAGCCGGGATGGATCTGCATAACGAGCCCGTCTTCCAGGCTCATCCCCGCCATTTCGGTCAGCATCTGGGCGCGGAACAGTTCGGCATCGGCGGCGCTTGCGTCGCCACCCTTCACCCTGTCGAACAGGGCTTCTGCGTCGGACGGGGACAAATTGGCGGTGGCAGCGGTCGGGTGTCCGTGGTCGGTCGAGGTTGCCCCCATGCCTGCAAAAAAGCCGCGTCGTTTGCGGTGGGCTGCGAGATAGCCCTGCCACTGCGTGCAATCCTCGCCCGTAAGCTCGGAAAATACCGCCAGATTATCGGCAAAACCCTCAAAATCCGGGTCCACCACAGGGTCGGGGCGATAGGCTGTTATGACCCTGCCCTGCCAGCCGCTTTCGCGAATTGTGCGGTGGTGCTCCAGCGTATCGAGCGGGCTTTCAGTGGTTGCCAGCAATTCAATGCCGAAGCGGTCGAACAAGGCGCGCGGACGGAACTCGTCGCGTTGCAGCGCATCTGTGATCGTATCGAAAAATAAATCCGATGTTTCGCCATCCAGCCGGACATCAATGCCGAATGCTTCGGCAAACACCCAGTCTAGCCACATGCGCGAGGGGGTGCCGCGGAAAAGATGGAAGTTTTCCGCCAAGATCCGCCACGCTTCGCGCGGGTCGGCATGGTGGCCGCCAATGCCGAGGTCCTGCAACCGAATACCTTGGGAATAGAGCATCCGGAACAGGTAATGATCAGGCGCAAGCAGCAATTCGGCCGCATTGCCAAAAGGTGCATTGGTGGCAAACCATTCAGGGTCGGTATGCCCGTGCGGGCTGATGATCGGCAGGTCTGCCACTTCTGAATAAAGCGTTCGCGCTATGCTGCGCGTGGCAGGGTCCGATGGAAATAGCCGGTCAGGATCGAGGTCGAGAGGTCTGGGCATGATGTCGCTTTCAATGGGCTTCCCACTTGCGAGAATTGTGCTCGCATTGCCCCTTCGGACAAGTTATGGTAACCGGTGTCAAAAGTAAAATTGCACAGACTTTCGATCAAATCAACCTCCGGCGAATTGGCCGGACGCACGAAGGCATGATGGACCAGAAACCAGCGCCAGAAGGATGCCAGATCGACGGATGGCGCTGCCATTCGGCAGACACCGTGGCCATTGCGCTGGTGCCCATGGGCAAGGGTCAGCAAGTCACCGTAAACGGGCTTCAGATCACTCTGCTGGACGAGATTCCAGCTGGCCATAAATTCGCCTTGGCGGGGCATGCCTGTGGCGTATCTGTTCTGCGATATGGTGAGCAAATTGGCCTGGCAACGCAGCCGATTATGGTGGGCCAACATGTCCATTCACACAATCTCGCCACTGCCTTGGTGGGCGAGCGTGATTATGCCGTCACCGCCAAGGCAGGCGCCACCTTTGACGCTGCTGAATTGCCAAGCTGGCGCGGGTATAGACGGGCAGACGGGCGCTACGCCACGCGTAACGAAATCTGGCTGTTGCCCACCGTTGGCTGTGTCGCCCCGCTGGTGGAAATGGTGGCACGCGATGCTTCCATAAAACACGCAGGCGCGGTCGATGCCATTGTCGGCTTCGGACATCCGCACGGCTGTTCGCAATTGGGCGATGATCTGGCAGGAACCCGCGCAGCACTTGCGGCACTGTGCGACAACCCCAATGCAGGCGGGGTCGTATTGATGGGCCTTGGCTGCGAATCCAACCAGTTGGACGATCTGGTTGCCACCGTTCCTGAACGCAGCC
>JAHEAX010000015.1 GCA_024642525.1 Erythrobacteraceae bacterium
GCCCTTTTATCGTCTTGGCACCAATCTCGCCAAGAACCCTGTCGCGGGGTGGAGCAGTCCGGTAGCTCGTCAGGCTCATAACCTGAAGGTCGTTGGTTCAAATCCAACCCCCGCAACCAAAGTTTACAAGAACTTATATAGCTGTCCGCTTCGGCGGATTTTTGTCGTGTCCGGGTGATGTCCGCCATTTGCGATACTAGCGTTTAAAATTGCCCCGCCTATGGTATCCTGCTCTCAGGGAGCGCAAAGCGGATGATACTGGAATGAATGGCTACGAGGATGCTCGCCTCCTTCTCCAGCGCGCTAGAAAACACGAGCAAGAGCTCTATTCTGAAATGCGTAAGCTCTGGCGCGTACAGCGCATCGCGAGAATTGGTGATCAGTATCGCTACCGCTTAACCTTTCACCGGGAAGGTCAACCAGGTCTGCGACCTATTGCAGCTGACATCGCGAATAATCTCAGGCATTCGTTGGATCATCTCGCCGCTGAGGCAGCGAGACAACATTTGGATATGCCCGACCTTGATCATCAGACGCGACAGAAGATCAAATTCCCGTTTCCTAGATGGGATGATAGTCTTGAACTGTCCGTAGCGCCCCTTGCGCCGTATGTTTCGAAGAAAATTTGTGATCAAATTGAAATGGTTTGGCGGAGTCCGGTTACTCATCCCTATTACCTGCACGTGGTTCGGGTGGTATCTGGTGCAGCAAAACATTGGGAGCTGCGGTCTATTGAACCTAGAATTTTAGCTCTTCAACCTGTTCCCAGTGAGGGTCCGCCCATTGCGATACCTAAAGGGCATTTTGATCAGAACAATTCTTTCGAATGGAAAGGATCGCCAATGCAGCAGCTTCAGACGCTCGAACGTATGCAGTTTGGAGATGTGAGCCATCGGCCTGCCAACATTCCCATGCCCCCCAATCCGGACACCGTGTTCTCGACGACATCGACTTACGTTCAACACATGATCGAAGCGTTTGAAGCAAGCTAGCATCGTTGAAACTTCGACTGCTTTACTCAGTAATGCTTGTCCTAGAATTGCAGCTGGCGGCGCTAAAGAAGTGCAGCGCTGCCATGAGTTTAGGGCAATTTATCTTTGTGTATCAATTTCTTGCGAAAAGGCCCTTTCTCAAGCTAATAACCTGAAGGTCGTTTGTTCAAATCCAACCCCCGCAACCAAACACAACACCAAATTACCAAAAGCCCCAACGTAAACAGTGGCGCTTTCTTGCGTTCTACCAAAGCGCACCAACGCTTCAACGCTTCAGCTCGATAGCGTGCTGACGCCAAGACCAGGTATCCCAATCGAACGACGGCCGCCAAAATCCTCGCGGACGACGACGGCGCCTTGTTTTTCCATATATTCGATCAGCCGGCGGACCCTGCCTGGCGAACTGGTGCCATAGGCCTGGCCCAATGCATCGTCATCGGGACAGGGGCTTTCGTCAATTGCCGCGCGAGCGATCAGGAGGAAGGGGGCCGCCATGTCTTCCGGCAAGCGTGCAACTTCTTCGAGCACATTTTGCCAGCGCGGCTCTGCAGGATTGAGTATGCCTCCCTTGGCAAGCGCAAAGCGTTTGCGGAATGCTGCCAGATCGAGCGGAGCGCCGGACAGGCGCTGCATCCTGCACCTGACTGTAAAGTCCTGATAGAGCGTTGAGTCCGCTTGAAATGCGCAATCGCGTTCTGCGAGCATTTCCTGCAAGGCGCTGACGATAATATCCTCCAGCGCTTCCGGATCTGGCGTGTTCCACTCCACAGCGGAGGGTCCGCTATCGGGGCCAGCCTTCATAGATACTGCTTGCACTGCATCGGGCTCTGCGATCCGGCGAAGCACTTCATCGGCTTCTAGCGCTCTTGGCTTTGGTTCCGGTGACACGGCTACTGGCTCCGCTTCCATTTCAGCAAACAACATGGTTCGCATATTGTCCGGCTCTGCATCGGGCATTGGCATCAGACTATGCGTGCCCATGCGCGTGCTGGTACGGGTAGGGCCGATCTTTACCGACACCGGACGCCGCGAAATCGCCGGGCCAAGGCCGAGGAAACACCCGCGTTCCAGATCGCGAATGGTTTCCGCCTGACGGCGTTCCATCCCGAGCAGGTCCGCTGCCCGAGCCATGTCGATATCGAGAAATGTCCGCCCCATGAGGAAGTTACTTGCTTCTGCGGCGACGTTCTTGGCAAGCTTGGCTAGCCTCTGGGTGGCTATGGCACCTGCCAGGCCGCGTTTGCGACCCCGGCACATCAGGTTGGTCATCGCGCCAAGGCTGGTGCGGCGCGCAATATCGGAAACATCGCCAGCCACTGCAGGAGCGAACATCTGAGCCTCATCCACCACCACAAGCGCAGGATACCAATGATCGCGCGGGGCATCGAAAAGTGCGTTGAGGAATCCCGCCGCGCACATCATCTGTGCCTCCAACTCCAGAGATTCCAGATTAAGCACGATGGAAGCACGATGTTCGCGCACACGCGCGCCAATTGTGGCTATCTCGCGTTCGTTATAGTCGCCGCCGTCGACCACCATGTGGTTATGGGCATCTGCCAAAGTGGCAAAGTCGCCTTCGGGATCGATTATTATCTGCTGGACCAGCGATGCGCTTTCTTCCAGCATCCTGCGCAGCAGATGGGATTTGCCGGAACCTGAATTCCCCTGCACCAGAAGCCGAGTGGCGAGGAGTTCTTCCACATCGATCAACACTGGCTTGCCAGCTGCATCGGTTCCGATTTCAATTGAAGTATGCACACCCAAGCCCTGCCGATACGGCATTGAATATGCAACCGATCGCGCTGGCTTGTCCGGCAATCATTCAACCGTTGGGAGGCGCAGTCGCAATCGGTCTGCAGCTGTTGCGATTATCCCTCAGCCTTTGTGTTTCAAGGTCACCCAGATATCCACCGGCGCAGTGAATTTGCCAGGCGCTGGCCTGCCCACATCGACACGCTCTGCCGTTACCAATTCACCCGTTTCGAGGGTAAATGATGCCCATGGCTTTGGCATACGCCCGAAGGACATTTTCTGGATGGGCTGGCCGGTGGCCGTGTTCATGATCGTCGCAAGAATACTCATCGGCCGCCGTTAGCGCCCGGGATTGGATTTTGTCCAGCGGCGAAAGGGCGGCAAATGCCGAAAATAATTGGCACAGCGAAGTCGATGATTTTGCTTGGTTTGCGCTGACATCCGCCACCGGATTGGCCTGTCATGTCGCATATAGCCAATTTTTCGCCCGCGGTTCGCATCTAAAAAGCACCAAGTAAAATGCAGGCTGCACATGTGGCCTGAAAATACAAAGTTTTCATCGGCTTGGAATGGTGTTTCTTGATGTAGCGATATTGTGCGATTCGAATGAATGGGCTTCGGGAATTTATAACGAATTGCGATTGATTGCGCGGACACTATGATGCGCAGCAAGATATTCGGGGTGGCAAACGAATGAATATTATGGGGCAGGCGCGCCTGATGGTGAATAATTCTCCATCCATGCTTGCGTCTGTCTTTGGGCCATTTACCCTAAGCACAAGTAATAATTCCGAAATTCTGATTTCCAACCGACGGGCCAAGGCCCTGCTGGCGATTCTGTGCATGATGCCGGGTGAACCGCTGGAGCGGGACCATGTCAGCAAGCTGCTATGGCCCGGACGGTTTGAAGCGCAGGCACGGGCGAGTCTGCGCCAATGCCTGCTGGCGCTGGGCAAGATGTTCGAACCCTATGATGCAGATGTCCTGGATGTCAGCCGGACCCGCATCTGCCTGCACCCCGATATTATCCAGACAGATCTGGACCTGCTGGATTCGGCACTGGCCGATGGCCGTGTGCCCGAGGCGTGCGGTCTGCTGATGGAGATTGGCGGCAAGCCGATCCTCGACCAGCTTCAATTCGGGAAGGAATTTGACGACTGGCTTTCCATCAGGCGCGACCAGGTGGAACTTCGCCTGCGCGATGCAGTGCGCGGCGCGCTCGATAAGCTTGAAAAGCAGGGCCGGACAGATGAGCAATCGCAATTGCTCGAAGCCTGGATGTTGCGTGATCCCGATGCGGGGCGAAGCGCCATCTTCCGCAAGCTTGATTGCAAGATACGCATTGCGGTGCTGCCATTTGAACAGATCGATTCCATTGGCGGGGAATTCTATCTTGCCGATGGCGTGGTGGACGAGCTGATAACCAGCCTTGGCAAAGTACCCGAATTGCTGGTCACCGGTCGCACGTCGTCTTCTCACTTCCGCGATACGGAAATGCAGCTGCCGGAAATTGCTCGCGCGCTGCATGTCACCCACCTTGTCGAAGGGTGTGTCCAGCGGCAGGACGATGTCGTGCGTATCAACACGCGGTTAATTGACGGGGCGACCGGCTTTGAATGCTGGGCCTACAGTTACGAAGGCAGTCTGGAAGACATCATCGCATCACGCGCGCAAGTCGCGCTTACGGTTACAGCCGGTCTTTGCAACGAACTTGAAATCGAAGCGAAGCCGCGGCCAAGCAGGGCGATGACAAGCAACCGGGAAGCCTACAGCCTGTACCTGCAGGGCCGCGCACTGACTGCGCGCGCCATTGGTGACAATGTGCTGAGCAAGGCGATCGAATTGCTGGAGCAGGCGCTAGAACTTGATCCGGAATTTGCGGAATGCTGGACCGCGCTTGCAGAAGCCCATGTCTATACGGCGGTCTATACGCCGTGTCTTGAACGGTTGAAGGAATCCGAGCGGATGGCGCGCTGTGCCAACCGCGCGATCGAACTGGCGCCACACCAGGGCCACGCCCGTTCGATGCTGGCCATCCACCAATGGACCAAGAACGATATTGTCGGGGCGCTCGACCTTGCTTTCGAGGCCTATCGGCTTGAGCCTCACAATCCGGATGTCGCCATCCGTCTGGGTTCTTTCCTTCTCTATATAGGAAAGACGCAGGAGGCGATGCCGTATATCAAGGCTGCCATCGAGCAGGACCCGGTGCATGGCCGCAATTATTCCATGCTGAGCGTAGCCTATCTCAACATGGGCGATACTGAGGCCGCCATTGCGGCAGGCCAGCGCATGGTCGATCTTGGCTATCCATCCTTGTGGCTGGCTGCCGCCACTGCAGTGTCGGGCAACCATGAACTGGCGGTGGAACAATATCAGCAGACGCGTTTGCTGATGAATACGGTCATTTTTCCGCCTGCCGGTTCTGCGCCCATGCCTACTGAAGTGATGGAGGAATATTGGCGGATGGCAGCAAAGGGGCTGCATAGCGGGTGCCCCGAAGCACGCCGCAATTACTGCCAGGTGCTGGAAATGCTGCACGTGACATTGCCGGACAAGTATGATTCCACCATCGTCCTGCCCGCCATCTGGATGGGTGATGCGCAGATGGTGTTCAAGACGCTGGGCGAACAGATCACACCTGCCAACTTCTTCGGCCTGATGTCCGTATGGACAGATGTTGAACCCACGCGGCAGGTGCGCCTTCACCCCGATTTCATGGCATTTGCAGAAAAGATCGGAATGGTCGCCGCGTGGCACAAATATGGCTGGCCCGACCTGATGCCACAATCCGATGCGGCCGGAAAACGGCCTGTCACCATGCGCTTGGTGAAGGATTGACGCAGGTTTGACGTTTTATTCACGCTGGGCCGATTGACGGCAGGGTCTGTCCGGGCGCATCAATACAACATCGAAAAGCAGGATGATTGACTTAAAAAGTTCGGCCGGGACCGGGGGGGGTCTTGTGTCGGAGGTAGGAGAGCTTTGTCTTGCGTGCCGGACATCATGCAGGGCGAAAGATCGCCAAGGGATCAACAGGGGGAGGCAGACCGTGAAAACGAAATTTGCACTGAGAGCAGCGACAGCTGCTTTGATCCTGACGCCGCTGGCTTCTTGCGGCGCACCGCAAGAAGCCGCGCCTGCCGTCGATACGGCCATTGTTGCCAGCGAAGTGCAGGCCAAGGTGGACGGGCTGGTAAAGGCATTCGTGGAACGCGATGTTGCCGGAACCAATGTCGACCTGGCAGAAGACTATGTCGGGATATTCCATGGCCAGCCGAATATTGTCGGCAAGGAAGCAGACCTGGAAATCACCAAATTGCAGGTGGCTGACCCGGCGCTGGGCCTGACCGTGACCGATCAGAAGGTCGACGTGTCCGAGGCTGGCGACATGGCGGTTTATACTTCTGCATACGCCTATGATTTTACCGATGAAGCCACGGGCAACACGGCGACTGAACATGGCAACTGGATATTGCTGTTCAAGCGCCAGGCAGACGGGTCGATGAAAATCACCCATGGCATCGTTTCCGACACGCCCAAGCCGGCCGAAGCCGCGGCGGTGCAATAACCATCATGATTTTCAGAATGGGTCGCTGCAACCAAGGGGTGAATACGATGAAACTGATGAAATCCGTGATGGTGGCCAGCGCCATGATGATGACCGTACCGATGGCCGCGCCTGCCATGGCGCAGGAAAGCAGTTACGAGCCGGGCACCGTCTGGTCAGCTAGTCGCATCAAGGTGCTGCCGGGCCAGTTTGAAAATTACATGGATCACCTCGCCGGCCAGTGGAAGAAGGTGAATGATTTCGCCAAGGCCGAAGGCATGCTGGTCGAATATCACGTGCTCGCCACAAACAATGCCCGCGATGGCGAACCTGATCTGGTTCTGGTGATCGAATATAAGGATTATTACAGCATCGCGCAGCAGCAGGCCTTCGCCAAGAAGGTGAACGCAATGCTGGCAACAGACGAGCGGAAGCAAACAGCTGCATCGGGCGACCGATCCAAGATGCGGGAACTGATGGGCTCCACAGAATATCAGGAATTGGTCCTCAAATAGGACCTGACAGAGTTGCCCGGCGGGCGGTGCTGCGACCCAATCGCCCGCCGGGCAACATCGATAGTCAAAGGAAGGCATTCCCGAAGAGAGGTCCCGTGACCGCATTTGCAACCCAGCAGGAAAACCATGCGCGACCGGACGATTCCGGCCTTGCCCGTATCCACCTATGGGATTGCGATTTCTACACATCTGCAGCGCTGCCGATGGCCGGCATTTGACATCATGTCGATCGACCATCTTGCGCAGGATTTCTCCGCCCTTCTAGCCGCTGGCGAGGCACGCCGCGCGACAGAGAAATACTGGGCGCCCAATGTCGATTGTATCGACCCGTCCTACATTCCCGGCGGCAATCCCGAACGTGTTTCGGGTTTCGAAACCGCACGCGAAAGGCTGAACCGCTGGCTCGACGATAATTCGATGGACGACGTGATGATCGACGGCCCGTTCATCACCGGCAACAAATTTGCCCTGTTTATCGACATGATGGTGACCAAACGCGCAACGGGCGAGAGCGCGCCTTTCAGCGAAATCGCGATCTACACCGTATGCGAAGACAAGATTGTCGAGGAACGGCATTTCTACGAACCTGCCGGAGCCGGGGAATGATGACGGAGCAAGTCATACCGAAGAGTTTTGGCCTCCGCGCCACGTTCAGAATGGCGCACCTTGGCGTTGCCGCATTATGCCTGTGCACTTTGGCCACGCCGGCATACGCACAGCCCGAAGATGTCCCAGCCGATGCGACTTTACATGAAGCGGCACCTGAAGCAGCCCTCGAGGCAGCCATTGCGCAGAGCCACGTGGCGCTTGAGGCAATTCTGAACGGCGACCCTTCCGGATATGAAACCCTGTTTGCAGACCGGGACGATATCACGCTGGGCAATCCGTTCGGCCCTTTCGGCAAAGGGCGCGCCGCCGTGATGGCCACGCTGGCCAATGCCGCGACAAAATATGAAAGCGGAAGTGTCGTCGGGGTGGAGCGGCTGGCGCTTTACCGGTCGGGGTCAATCGCCGCATTGGTCGAAATTGAACATGACCGGGCAAAAGTGACAGGGGCGGATAAGCCTGCCGATTTCTTTGTCCGGGTCACCAGCGTTTATGAACAGGGCGGCGGCGCATGGAAGCTGGTCCACCGCCATGCTGACCCCATCACCACGGCGCGCACCGCGCAGTCCGTTTTCGGGCTGGGCCGCCAGCCAGACACATCACAGGAGAATCTCGATGCCTGTCGCACCCAACGGCCTCGTCCATGTAGTTTACCGCACACGCCGCTTTGAAGAAATGCTGGCATGGTATGCCAAGGTTTTCGGGGCCACCCTGCAGTATCAGAACCCGGCGCTGGCCTTCCTGACCTTTGATGATGAACACCACCGCTTCGCCTTTGCCGACCTGGATGTCATCCGGCCCGACGATGGCATTGAAAAAGATGATCGGGGGCTGATCGGCGTCGACCATGTGGCATGGGAATATCCGTCGATGCGCGCACTTCTGGAAAATTATGAAGAGCTGAAAGACAGTGGCATCATCCCTTATTGGGCAGTAAACCATGGGATGAGCGCGTCGCTGTATTATGCCGACCCCGATGGCAACCAGATGGAATTTTCAGTGGATGTCTATCCCACCAAGGAAGAATGCACGGCATATTTCAAGGGCGAGGATATTGGCCAGAACCCGGTCGGGACGGAATATGATCCTGATGAATGGCTTGCCCGCCTGCGCGCAGGCACGCCGGAAGCGGAGCTGCTGAAAATGGACTTCACCGCGCCTGTCTCCCCCATCCGCGGGGCGATGATGGAAGCATCTGCCTGACCAAGGCATTCCTGCGGGCGGCAGAAATGGCCCATTCCTTCGGCGCTGCGGTGTATATCGGGGTGGACTGGTGGCGGTTCGGCACTAAGTAACCCTTCGATGAAGCTGAAGATGGAATACCCAGCATGACCGGCGAAGCTGCTTTGCCCATTAGCGTTGCTGCGCTGTACAAGTTTGCGCCCATGCCGGATCGTCAAATCCGCCAGTCTGAACTTGCGCGCCTGTGCGAAGAACAGGCGGTCAAAGGCACCTTGCTGATCGCGGCAGAGGGCATCAATGGCACTATTGCCGGCAGTGACGAGGGGATTGGCGAAGTGCTTTCGGGCATCCGCCGGTTTGCCGGTTTCGAAGACCTGGAAGTCAAATTCTCGCGAGCGGCATCCATGCCGTTCCACCGCATGAAAGTTCGCATAAAGCCTGAAATCGTGACGATGGGGCAGCCCGATATCGATCCGCTGGTTAATGTAGGCCAATATGTGGAGCCGGAAGACTGGAATGCGCTGATTAGCGACCCCGGCACCATAGTAATCGATACGCGGAACGATTATGAAACACAGGTCGGCACTTTTACCGGCGCAATCGATCCCGGTCTGAAAACATTTCGCGAATTCCCTGAATGGTTCCGCGCAGAGCGCGACCGGCTGATGCAAGGCGATACGCCGCCCAAAGTGGCAATGTTCTGCACCGGCGGTATCCGGTGCGAAAAATCCACTGCATTCCTGAAATCGGAAGGGGTGGACGAGGTTTTTCACCTGAAGGGCGGCATCCTCAAATATCTCGAAACAGTCGAGGAAGACGAATCCCTGTGGGAAGGCGAATGCTTCGTTTTCGACCAGCGGGTAACGGTGGGCCACGGCCTTTCACTGGGGTCTTATGATTTGTGCCATGCCTGCCGCCGGCCCATATCGGCAGAAGCGGCAGTGTCTGAATATTATGAAGAAGGGGTCAGTTGCCCCGGCTGCTATGACGAACGAACTGATGCGCAGCGCGCCGGTTATCGTGAGCGCCAGAAACAGGAAATGAAAGCTGCCGAAGCAGGTGTGCCGCATGTGGGCGCACGCCTGAAGAAATGACCGATCTGCCGATCCTCTACAGCTTCCGCCGCTGCCCATACGCCATGCGCGCGAGGCTGGCCTTGCTGGTGAGCGGAACGACCTGCGCAATTCGCGAAGTGAAACTGTCGGCCAAGCCCGATGCGCTGGTCGAGGCATCGCCCAAGTCAACTGTCCCCGTGCTGGTTCTGGCAGATGGTGAAGTGGTGGATGAAAGCATCACCATCATGCGCCGCGCGCTCGAACTGAACGATCCTGAAGGCTGGCTGGAGCGGCAGGACACAGCATTGATCGAGCAGAATGATGGCCCGTTCAAGCACCATCTTGACCGTTACAAATACAGCAACCGGCATGATACCGACCCGCTGGCGCACCGCGAGGCGGCGATGGAAATCTTGCACGCTCTCGATGCACGGCTGGAAGGGCAGGCCAATTTGTCAGGCGAGGCGCGGGGCATGACCGACATGGCCATAATGCCCTTTGTCCGGCAATTTGCCGCGACGGACCGTGAATGGTTTGCAAGCCAGCCCCTGCCGCGCCTCCACAAATGGCTGGCTGGCCACTTGGAAACCCCCTTGTTCAAAGGGGTGATGATGAAGCTGACGCCATGGGCTGAAGGCGACCCGCAAACTAACTTCGCTTAACGAGGCGCACTTATGCAGTAGTCTCAGCCATCGGCGCGAATGCGGCGCATGAAGCTTTCGACATGGTTGCGCAGGTTTGCAGCTTGTCCTTCAAGGTCGGTAGCGGAATTGAGCACCTGCGCCGCAGCGGCACCGGTCGCCAGCGAACTTTCCCGTACATTGGAAATGCTGGATGAAACCTCGCCGCTGCTGCGCGCTGCAAGGTCGATGCTGCGGGCAAGATCCTGCCCGGCGACGGACTGCTGGTCCACGGCAGAGGCAATGGAGATGGCGGTCGTTTCCAGCTGCTGCACCTGTTCACCGATGGAACGCAGGGCATGGACACCGTCGTTGGTGGAATCCTGCATTGCGCGGATCTGGTCAGCGACTTCCTGCGTGGCGCGGCTGGTCTGTGCGGCCAGTTCCTTCACTTCAGAAGCGACCACTGCAAAACCGCGTCCCGCTTCGCCGCCCCGGGCCGCTTCGATTGACGCATTGAGGGCCAGAAGGTTCGTGCGCCGGGCGATGGACTGGATCAACTCGACAATCTGACCCACCTGCGATGCAGCTTCGGACAGGGTCGACATTTTCACATCGGCCAAATCGGCAGATTCCGATGCCTTGCGGGCAAGTTCGGCCGAAGTTGCTGCCTGACGGCTGATTTCACCGATCGACATTGCAAATTCGTCGCTCGCTGCTGCGGCTGCGGTCACTCCGGTGGATGCTTCCTGCATGGAATGGGCAACGCGGCTCGCCTGGGCAGAGGAGCTTTCAGCCGATGCGGCCATGGCGCCAGCAGTGGTCTTGAGCTGGGTCGAGGCTGCAGCAACGCTGCTGACCACATCGCCAACGGTCTGTTCGAATTTGCTGGCCATGCGGGTGAGGATTTCAGCCTGACGCTCACGCTGCTTTTCACGCTCGCGTTCGGCATCGACCTGCATTTCCAGTTCGATCTTGGCGGCTTCTGCCCTTTCGGTGCTGAGCTTTTCATAACGCCACGCCACCCTGCGGAAGATGTCGAGAGCGCGGGCCATGTCGCCTATTTCGTCGGAGCGGTGTTCGAATGGAACCTCGATTTCCTTTTCGCCGGTCGAAAGCTTTTTCATGGATGCCGTCAGCCGCTGGATAGCGTCAGATATATCCTTGGTCAGGAAGCGTGAGCCTGCTGCCGCAACGGCAACGGCCAATGCGCCGATCAACCCGAGGATGACGAGCAGGCCATAGAAGAAGCGGAAGCCGGAAGCCTCGGATGCCTCTGCCGCGGACACAAAATCGGCCTTGATATCGTGCGCCTGGCTGGACAGCGACGCGCCCGATGCAGCGATTGCATCGCTCATGCCCGTGATGGTCGCAGGGCGGGCATTGGCCTGCGCTGCATTGGCCAGAGTGGTGATCTGCTGCGCAAATTCGCCCGTCTGCAACTGGAATTCGCTGATCCGCGATTGCAGCCCCGTATCACCATTTGCCGCAGCAACCGAAAGGTTGGCGAGCAATCCCTGTGCCTTGTCCATCGCTGCTTCGGCGCTGGCGGCATCGGTTGCATTGCCGGTCGCGGCCGTGCGCGCCGCTGCAAAACGGGCATCGGCGAGATGCGCGCCCAGATCGGCCGAAGCCAGCGATGCAAGGTTCAGCAGTCGGTGTTCTTCATAGCGTGCATCAAGCTGTTGCAGGCCAATGACCAGCGTCAGCGCGGTGACACCCATCACCGCGAAGTTTGCGCGCGAGAAAAGACGCAGCTTGCCACTGATGGAAAGGCGCGAAAATGCGCCTCGAATGTCGAGTTTTTTTGTCTCGCGGCTGGCCTGAACAGGTGCCTCGACGACATCTTCGTTGGTGACGATATCATTCACCATATGCTCAAGCGCGCTCATGCTATTTTCTTCCCATTTTCATCACGGTCGCATTCGAAGGGGCTGGCCGGAAGCAGCAGGTGCTGCTGGATTTCTTCTGGAGGCATGGGGCGGAAATAGAGCCACCCCTGTATCTGGTCGCACCCGGCCGACCTGACGAGATCGGCCTGTGCCTGTGTTTCAACGCCTTCCGCGGTGACATCCATCTTAAGCGCGCGAGCCATCGAAATGCTCGACAGCATCATTGCGCGCGAACTTTCATCGCCTGCGGAATCTATTACCAGCGAACGGTCGAGCTTCAGCTTCTGGAACCGGAACTGGCGCAGGAAACCGATGGAGGCATAGCCTGTGCCAAAATCATCCAGCACCACGCTCACCCCGAAGCCGCGAATAATATCGAGGCTTCTTTCCGCCACCACCGGATCAAGCACGAGGCAGGTCTCGGTAATTTCCAGTTCCAGCCGTTCGGGCGGAAAGCCGATTTCCTCGATAATATTGCCCAGCTGGATAGGGAATTCGGGGTTGCGCAATTGCGCTGCGGAGATGTTTACCGACAGCTTGATGTTACCCCAGGCGAGCGCGTCGCCGCAGGCCACGCGCAGCACCCACAGGCCGATGGAATTGATGAGGCCGGATTCCTCGGCAATCGGGATGAATACATTGGGGCCAATGGCTTTGCCGTCAGGCCGGATCCATCGAAGCAAAGCCTCTACAGCAACGACATTGCGGTTCTTTGCATCTACCAGCGGTTGGTAATGCACCTTGAATTCTTCGTTGAGCAGCGCGTTGCGCAGCTCGTTATCCATATCGCGCAGGGCTTCCAGGTTCCGGTCGAAATCATCACGGAACCAGCTGCACCGCATCTTTCCGCCGCGTTTGGAAACATACATCGCCACGTCGGCGCGGCGCAGCAGTTCGGATGAACTGTGCTGTTCAGCGCCGGTGGCGCGGGCAAGGCCGATGCTGGCACCAATGCCAATCCGGCGGTCTTCAATCGCGATCGGCTGGCTGAGACGTTCAAGCAGTGCGCGGCAGATACCTTCAAGGATCGTGCCCGATATCGGCCCTGACATTGTGAGGGCGAATTCGTCGCCGCCAAGGCGGTAGGTGCTAGCATTACCATTACACACTTCGCGCAAAAGTTGGGCGACTTCCTTGATGACATTGTCGCCCACCAGGTGACCGTAAAGGTCATTCACCATCTTGAACCCGTCGAGGTCGATGAGTGCCACTGCGACTTCCTCACCGCGTTCCAAGATGGCTTGCGTATCGTGATGAAGGGCGCGGCGGTTGGGCAGCAGGCTGAGGCTGTCTGTGCGGCCGAGATTTTCCAGCCGTGTCACATTATCGAGGCCCATGCGGAACAGCATGGTGGCAGCAAGTGCGTATATCGTAATGCCGCCAACCAACAGCGCAGATGCAGTCGCGAGCGGTATGTTTCCACTGATAATCAGCAGTCCGGCAAGCAGCATGAAAATGCAGGTCAGCACCGCCAGGGGCGCAATAACCATAGCCTTGGGGTTCAATCCCGATTTCTTCAGAAATTTGAACACCTGCACCCCCCAAGGTCGAGAGACTAATCTCTCTTCAGAAGCACTTAACGTGCTGTGCCTAAAGAAGCGTTAAGTTGCAGTTTACCCTCGGATTTCGCTCAAACAGCGCCAAGCACATCGGCTGCGGGCTGGAACTTCTCAGTGCTGCGCGAAGGGCGGTTGGCTGTGCGGCTGGTTACCGAATTGGGGAACGCGCGGCCATACAGCCCCTGCATTCCCTTCACGGGTTCGAAATTGCCCGTGCGCCCCACTGTCGTTTCGCCAGCACCCAGCATCAGGTAGCCGTCATGTGCCATGCTTTGCGCCAGACGTTCGAAGGCGCGTTCACGGGTGGGGGCATCGAAATAGAGAAGGACATTGCGGCACAGCACCAGGTCGTATCGCTGAAGATCCTCGACGGGGTCGAGAATGTTCCTGACCTTGAAGCGGACCATTTTCTGCAATTTCGGGCTGGCTTTCCAGCCTTGCGGGGTTTCTTCGAAATGGGTGATCATCTGGCTTACGCCCAGACCGCGCTGGATTTCGAACTGGGTGTAGCGCGCCTGTTTCGCGGCCGAAATGGCGCGGGTGGAAATATCCGTCCCGTGAATTTCAATGTCCCAATCGGCCCAGCGTTGGGGCTGTTCGGCAAATATCATCGCCAGCGAAAGGGCTTCCTGCCCGGTCGAACACCCAGCCGACCAGATCGAAAGTTTTTTGGTGTCGGCCCGCTTTTCTGCCAGCTTCCTCAACGCATTACGGTCAAGCAGTTCGAACATCACGCGGTCGCGGAAGAAATAGGTTTCGTTGTTGAGCAATGCTTCGACGACCTGCTGGGCCAGTTCATCCCCCTTGGGTTCTGCCAACAGGCATACCAGTTGGTCGACATTGCTGATGCCGCGTTCACGGAAAATGCCGGACAAAGCCGAACCCACTCGCCAGCGGCGGCCTTCGGTCAATTGCTGGCCTGAACGCGCCGTCAGAAGATCGGCAATGATCTTGTGCGAGATATCGCTCACTTCCATGCCGCTGCTCCGGCATAGGTGGCAATCTTGGCGGCAATGGCCTCGGGCGGAAGAATGGCCGATGTCAGCCCTGCTTCGGTCACGGCGCGGGGCATGCCCCACACAGCGCAGCTTGCTTCGTCCTGGGCGATGATTGCGCCGCCTGCGGCAACCAGCTTGGCAGCGCCTTCCGCGCCATCGCGGCCCATGCCTGAAAGAACAATGCCCAGCGCCTGGCTGCCAACTGTATCAGCCAGCGTTTCGAACATCGGGTCGACCGATGGCGTGCAGCCGCTGGCGACACGATAGTGGCCGATGGTCGTGCACAGCTGTCCGCCGATCTTTGAAATCTGCATGTGGCCATCGCCCGGCGCCACCAGGATGGTGCCGCGTTCAATGCGTGTGCGATCACCGGCGACCAGTGCCTTGCGGCTGCCTGCAACTTCCAGCTGGCGTGCGAACACGTTGATGAAGGATTCCGGCAGGTGCTGGGTCACCAGAATGGGAATGTCGATCTGGCGCGGCAGATTGCGCAACAGGATGCACAAGGCGTGGATGCCGCCTGTGGATGCGCCAATTGCCAGCACCTGCGGCGGCATCTTTGCCGAAGGCCGCAACGGCGGCTGATGTGGCTCTGTGGGCGCTGTTTCGGCATTGGCAGGAGTGCGGCGCGGGCAAAGCGCCCTGATCTTGCCCAGAAGGGCGACCCTGTAAGCCTGGTCAAACCCGCCGGAACGAGGCTTGAGCATGGTATCGGCTGCGCCCATCTGCAGCGCGGCCAGTGTATGTTCTGCGCCGTCTTCGGTCAGCGAGGATACGACCAGCACCTGCGCGCCATTGGCCTTGGCCAGGATCTTGGGCAAGGCATCGAGGCCGCCCATGCCCGGCATTTCGAGGTCGAGCAGGATGACATCGACAGTAATGTTGGAAAGTTCAGCCAGCGCCAGTTCCGCGCTGCTGGCCTTGGCCACGATCTGGAAACCTTGTGCCTCGTCAATGATGCGTGACAGGACCGTGCGGACGATCAGCGAATCGTCCACGATCATCACCCGCACATCGGGCCGCGTCTGGCGCGGGCGGGGCGGGGAAGGCCACGCAGGATCGAGAGGGGAAGTCACGGCCTGGCCCTCAGGCCATGCCAACCAGCTGCAATTTGATCTGCAGCGTTTCGTGATCGAAAGGCTTCATGACATATTCGTCTGCACCGGCGCTGATGGCTTCGCGGATATGGGCGATGTCATTTTCGGTGGTGCAGAAAACCACCTTGGGTTTGTCACCACCGCTGCGCAGTCGCAGTTGTGTGATGAATTCGATTCCGGTCATGACCGGCATATTCCAGTCCAGCAGGACGACATCGGGCATGGCTGCTTCGCAGCGTTCAAGTCCGTCACGGCCGTTTTCGGCTTCGTCGACTTCAAATCCCAATGATTCCAGTATGTGCCGAGAAACCTTGCGAATTACGCGCGAATCATCGACGATGAGGCAGCTTTTCATGGATGCGATCCCTTGTTATGTGTTGCCTTTAACCTGTTGAAGTAACCAATCACTTAAGCCGCCAGTCCGCGCATGGCCTGATCAGGCCCCGCAACCATTTTTGCGATATCGACCAGCAGCGCAGGTTCGCCGTCAGTTTCCACCATTCCTACAGCAACGCGTTCCCACGCTTCGCCAAATCCGCCCGGAACAGGGCGGGGAAGCGAGCGCGCTTCGACTACATCTTCAACCGCATCGACCAGCAATGCATAAGGGTGGCCCCCCACTTCCACCACGGCCGCACGGCTGTCTGTGGCAGTATCGCCTGTCAGGCCGAGCGAACGTCGGCAGTCGATTACCGTGAGTGACTGGCTGCGAAGGGCAGTCAGTCCGGCAATGAAATCCGGTGCGCGCGGCACTGGATGGATGACTTCGGTTTCGATCACTGCCTGCACTTCGACAGCGCGAAATGCGGCGCGGCGTCCGGCAATCACGGTCATGACCAGTAATTCGTCCATCATGCGTTCCCTCCGCGCGCGCTTCGCAGAGCGCCGAGCAATGCATCCCTGTCATATCGATAAATCCGCTCCGACGTGCTCACCGGCGCTTCTGCATCGCCGTGGAGGCGGATGATCTGCCCGCCGTCATGGCTGGCTGGCTGTTCGTCATCGTCCATGAGAATGGTGACATCGGCCCATTCATCCGTTGATGCGGCAATCCTGTAACCTGCTGATTTCACCAGTGGTTCCAGCATGGCGCGGGACCAGCCATCGGCAGCCGGCAGGCGGCAGACAAGCGGCGTCTGGCTGTGCAGGGTGCGGCCATGCCGCGAAAATAATGTCATGCCGTCGATTATGCCGACAGGCTGGCCGCCGATCAGCGTTACGCCTTCAATCAGATCATCATCGCCGCTCGGCACAATGTCGCTTTCTATGCCCGCGGCATCGGAAACTTCACGTACCGCATAGGCCAGTTCGCAGCTGCCGTCCGACAGGCGCAGCAGCTTGATTTTGGTGTCGGGCAGTTCGCCGCCTTCGATGCCGACCAGCGGCAGGATTTCTCCATCAATGACAATTTGCGCGCGCGTTCCCTCGATATCGACAGCATCGAGCGGGGCAATGTCGATCCGGCGGACCAGGTCCATGCCGATAGCGCGCCGTCTCCCGTCGATGCCGACAAACAGCATTACCGGGCGGATTTTCTCTGCCACTTCGTGCTTTTCGTCTGGGACGCTTGCAGGCCGCAGGCGCACTTCGCTTACCAGCCCGTTTTGCTGCGCGATGGTGGGCATATCCAGCATCAAAATGGGGCTGCCATCATCGAGCAAGGTCGTGCCGGCATAAACGCCCGTAGCCATCACGGCAGGGGCCAGTGGTTTTACCACCAGGTCTTCATGGTCGAAGATACGGTCAACCGCCATTGCAAACAGGTCGCCGCTGCCCAGCCGGATAAGAACCAGCGTCTTGCCGCGTACGCTTTCACCATCCGACATGCCCAGCACATTGGCGAGCGAGAGGCAGGGAATACGTTTGCCGCGGAAGGTCACAAGGTCGCTGTCGCCAACAGTTGAATACTCGATGGAAGTCGCCGCGCCATGGGCGATTTCCTCGACATAGGAACGCGGAATTGCAAACCGCTGGCCATTTGCGCCCACGGTCAATCCGGCCACGATGCTGAGCGTCAGCGGAATTTCGAGGATGAACAACGTGCCTTCACCGGCCTTGCTGCTGACCCTGATGGTGCCGCCAATCTTTTCAAGGTTCGCCCGCACCACGTCCATGCCGACACCCCGGCCTGACACGGAAGTCACAGCATCGGCAGTGGAAAGGCCGGGTTCGAAAATCAACTGCTGCACTTCCTTGCGCGACATTTCCTCGGCTTCACGTTGGGAAACGATGTTCGCGGCGACCGCCTTTGCCGCCAGCTTGCCAAGGTCCAGCCCATGACCATCATCGGTGATGGTGATGGTGATCTTGTTGCCTGACTGGCGGGCGGCAAAGCTGAGCAGGCCGATTTCGCGCTTGCCCGCGGCAATGCGCGCGGCAGGGGCTTCGATGCCATGGTCAATCGCATTTCGGATAATATGGGTGATCGGGTCGCGGATCATTTCGATCATCTCGCGGTCCAGTTCGACGTCGCCGCCTTCCAGGTCCACCATCACCTGCTTGCCCAGTTCAGCCGACAGGTCGCGGACGAGGCGGGGCAGCGCATTGTAGAGATGTTCGATCCGCTGCATCCGCATGCGGGTCACAGCTTCGCGCACATCGGTAAGGATGCCGGTCAGACGTTCGAACGGCCCATCGATGGATGGTTCTGCCCCCGCTGCACGCAGGCGCCGTGCAAGATCATTGCGGGCCAGAACCATGTCGGAAATGCCGCTCATCACCCGGTCCAGCAATTCCACCGGCAGACGAATGCTGCGCGGGGTGGCCGACTGGCCGGATAGTTTGCCCTTGTCGATATCTTCGCCATGCATGGCGGCACTGTCGCCCGCATCATTGGCATCAGGTTCCAGCGCGGCAATCAGATATTCATCGCCGTTGCCCGGCATATCCTGCCCTGCTTCGATGGCATCTGCCATTTGCGCAATGCGGTCGATGATGGCGAGGACGGCATTGACCAGCCGGACATCGGGCGTGCGCCTTCCGGCGCGAACTTCGGCCAGCGCGCTTTCGGCAGCGTGGCTGAGTTTTTCCAGGCGAGGAAAATCGAAGAAACCGCAATTGCCTTTTACGGTGTGGACGAAGCGGAAGATACCGTCGAGGCGTGCCTTGTCGGCAGGATCACTTTCCCACGCGACAATTTCGCCTTCGATAGCTTCGAGCATTTCGCGTGTTTCCGCCACGAAATCCGCCAGCAGGTCGTCCATTGATCCAAGCCCCCGAAAATTCGCCGCCCAAAGTGAACGATACGAATTCAAGATCACCTATGGGCTGTGATGGTTAACGAACCGTCACCAGCGGGTTTAACCCGAAGAATTGTCGTAAGTTGCAGGATAAGCCATAGCCGCAGGATGAGCGGTAACAGCCAAGCACAGCAGACCGGTTCGGGCTGGCATTTCTGGATCGACCGGGGCGGCACTTTCACCGATGTGGTGGCGCGTGACCCGGCTGGCGCGGTGCGGACTGCCAAGCTGCTGTCGGAAAACCCTGAACATTACCCCGATGCCGCGATCGAGGCGATGCGGCGGCTGAGCGGGGTCCGTGAAGGCCCTTTGCCAGCAGCCGATATTCGCATTGGCACCACCATCGCGACCAACGCACTGCTGGAACGCAAGGGCGAGCCGGTTCTGCTGCTGATCACTCGTGGTTTTGGCGATGCGCTGGCCATTGGTACGCAGGAACGCGCGGATATTTTTGCCCGACATATCATAAAGCCAGCGCCGCTTCCTGCAGAAGTGCTGGAAGTGGATGAGCGCGTTGCGGCAGACGGAAATGTGCTGGTCCCGCTGGATAGCGCATCTGCGCTGCAAGGTATGAAAGCGGCGCGCGCAAGGGGCATCAAGGCCGCCGCCATCGTGCTGATGCACGGCTACCGATACACCGCCCATGAAGAACAGCTGGCGCGGCTGGCGGCAGAGGCGGGATTTGAAGAAATTGCCGTCAGCCACAAGGTCAGCGCGCTGGTGAAACTGATCGGGCGGGCAGATACCACCGTTGTCGATGCCTATCTTTCGCCGGTCCTGCAGAAATATACCGCTAATCTGGTATCGCAACTGGGCGGCGGGGATGAGCCGGGCGCAGAACCGCTGTTCATGCAGAGCAATGGCGGCCTTACGGCAGGCGCCGGCTTCAGGGGCAAGGATGCGATCCTGTCCGGCCCGGCGGGCGGAATTGTCGGCATGGCAGAAACCAGCCGCCGCGCAGGCTTTGGCCGCGCCATCGGCTTTGACATGGGCGGGACGTCCACAGATGTCTCGCTGTTTGCCGGACAATATGAACGTGACAATGACAACCGCGTCGCCGGCGTGCGCATCCGTGCGCCGATGATGCGGATACATACTGTGGCAGCAGGTGGCGGCTCCATCTGCCGGTTTGACGGGGCCCGTTTTCTGGTCGGCCCCGAAAGCGCAGGGGCCATCCCCGGGCCTGCCTGCTACCGGCGCGGCGGGCCTTTGACGGTTACTGACTGCAATCTCATCCTCGGCAAACTTCAGCCTGGCCATTTCCCCGCGGTGTTCGGCCCCGATGCAGATGAGCCGCTGGATATTGCCGCAGCCAATACACGAATGGCCGAAGTTCTGCTGGCCATCGAGGATGCAGGCATGGGGCCGATGGATGCGTGCCAGGCAGCCGAAGGCTTTGTCGCCATTGCCGTTGCCAATATGGCCAATGCGATCCGCTCCGTTTCGGTCGCACGGGGCCATGATACGGCCAATTTTGCGCTTAATTGTTTCGGCGGGGCGGGCGGCCAGCACTCCTGCCTGGTGGCTGATGCACTGGGTATCGAGACCGTGCTGGTGCATCCGCTTTCGGGCGTATTGTCCGCCTATGGCATGGGGCTGGCAGACCGGCGCGAAGTCCGCGAAATGTCGGTCGGGACGCAGCTGGACGCGCTTGGGCCCCAATTCGGCAGTTCCGTCACCGCATTGTCCGACACAACCCGCACCGTCCTGGCCGCGCAGGGCATCGCGCCTGATGCCATCCGAATGGAAGGGCAGGCGCATATCCGAACCCTTGCAGGCGATAGCGCGATCGAGGTCCCACTGGGCACTGCCGCGCAGATGAAGGCCGCGTTCGACGACGAATATCGCGCCCGTTTCGGCTATGATTGCGAAGCGCCGCTGGTGCTGGACATGGTGCGGATGGAAGCCATTTTCGATGGCCAGCAGGATAATCTGACCCAGTTCGACCCACCTTGCGCCGATGCGCCGCTGCCAGCACTGGCGGGCTGTTTCATGGCGGGTGCGCCACGCGAAATCGCCGTGCACCAACGTGAAGCGATTGTGGCGGGCGCAATCATTCAAGGCCCTGCGCTCATCATCGATCCGGTTGCGACCATCGTGGTGGAGCCTGAATGGCAGGCGCGCATGGCCAGCGACGGGATGCTGGTCCTCACCCGGTCGGGCGATGTCCGGCACGAAGCCATAAGAACTGAGGCAGACCCTGTCCGGCTGGAGATTTTCGGCGGTTTGTTCATGGCCATTGCCGAAGAAATGGGCGCTGCGCTCCAGCATTCGGCATCCTCGGTCAATATTCGCGAACGGCTGGATTTTTCCTGTGCGCTGTTTGATGCATCGGGCAATCTCATCGCCAATGCGCCGCATATCCCTGTCCACTTGGGGTCGATGGGCGATAGCGTGCGCGCCATCATCGGCCATCGCGGAAAGGGTATGAAGCGGGGCGATGTCTACGCCCTCAACGCGCCTTATGACGGCGGCACGCATTTGCCCGATATCACCGTTATCCAACCAGTTTTTACAGATGGTGAGGACGCGCCAGCATATTTCACGGCTGCGCGCGGGCACCATGCCGATATTGGCGGCATAGCCCCCGGTTCCATGCCTTCGGACAGTTCCACCATCGCACAGGAAGGCATCGTCCTTGAAAATGTGCTGTTAGTGGAAAACGGCAAATTTCAGGAAGCCCAGATCAGGCAGATCCTGTCTTCTGGGCAATATCCAGCGCGCAATATTGACCAGAATATTGCGGATCTCGCGGCGCAGTTGGCTGCGTGCAGGCGCGGCGCGGAACGGTTGCTCGGTCTTGTTGCGGATTACGGACAGGCGGTGGTCTCGGCCTATATGGAACATCTCCAGACCTATGCCGAAGGGGCCGTGCGCGCCTTGTTGGGCGGGTTGGAGGATGGCGCCTACAGCTATGAAACTGACAGTGGGGCGGTTGTTTCTGTCAAGGTAAAGGTGGACCGTGAAGCAGGCGGCGCCATTGTGGATTTTGCAGGGACAAGCGCGCAGCAGCGCGATAATTTCAATGCACCCACACCGGTTGTGCGCGCTGCCTGCCTCTATGTCATCCGCACCATGTTCGACTTGCCGATCCCGCTTAATGACGGGTTCCTCCGGCCGATTATTTTGCGCATTCCGGCCGGGTCGATGCTGTCGCCGCGCTATCCCGCCGCCGTGGTTGCGGGCAATGTGGAAACCAGCCAGGTCATCACAGACACGCTCATGGGCGCATTCGGCGCTATGGCCGCCAGCCAGGGCACGATGAACAATTTCACCTTCGGTGATGAAAGCCATCAATATTATGAAACAATCGCCGGCGGATCTGGCGCGGGCAACGGGTTTGATGGTGCAGACGTGGTCCAGACCCATATGACCAACAGCCGCCTGACTGATCCTGAAATACTCGAACAGCGCTTCCCGGTCATGGTGGAAAGCTTTGCCATCCGCCACGGTTCTGGTGGTGCGGGGCAATGGCGGGGCGGTGATGGCGGTGTGCGGCGCATCCGTTTCCTCGCCCCGATGCGCGCAAACATGCTGTCCAACCATCGCCGTGTCCCGCCATTCGGCCTTGCCGGCGGAGACGATGGTGCGGTGGGGATAAACCGCGTGGAACGACAAGATGGACGGGTGGAATTGCTGGATGCAACAGCCTCGGTTGATATGAAGCCGGGCGATGTCTTCGTGATCGAAACACCCGGCGGCGGCGGGTATGGGCCAGGTACAGGGCCGAAAATGGGGGAAATTGGCTGATGTGGGTCTTGCTGGGAATTGCGGTGATCGTCGCCGGCTTCATGCTGCGGTTCAACCCGCTGCTGGTGGTGGCGATTTCCGCGCTGGTTACGGGCCTTGCAGCGGGGATAAACCCGGTCGAGGTGCTGGCCGCCTTTGGCAAGAGCTTCAACGATGCCCGCTATGTCAGCGTCATCTACATCGTGCTGCCGGTCATTGGCATTCTGGAACGTCACGGCCTCCAGCAGCGCGCCAGAACTGCGATTTCGGCTTTGAAAGGCGCGACTGTGGGCCGCCTGCTGCTTGGCTATCTGGTGTTCCGCCAGTTGACCGCCGCATTGGGACTTACTTCCATCGCCGGGCCTGCACAGACGGTGCGCCCGCTGGTGGCACCCATGGCGCAGGCTGCCGCAGAAGCGCAGGGCGCTGACCCTGACAGCGACGATGTGCCTGCCATTGCGGCTGCAACAGATAATATCGGACTGTTCTTTGGCGAGGATATCTTCATCGCCATCGGTTCCATCCTGCTGATGAAGGGCGTGCTGGAAGGCTATGGCATGTTTGTCGAACCGCTGGACCTTGCGGTTTGGGCCATTCCCACGGCAATCTGCGCGTTTCTGATCCATGGTTTCCGCCTGTTGATGCTGGACCGCAAACTGGCACGCGCCCGCACATCTTCCCCGGCAGTGGAGGCATCGAAATGATCGGCCTTCATTTCATCTATGCGGCTGGCGGCGCGTGTTTTGCTGCTTTTGCCATTCTCAGCGCCCTCGACAGCGACAATGCCAAGCGCTGGGGCAATGCGGCGTTCTATGCCCTGCTGGCCGCCAGTTTCTGGGCTGGCGACCTGATTGGCGATATCGGCAACGGCCTGCTGGTGCTGGGGCTGGTGCTGATCGCCGGTTTCAAGCTGATGGGGCGCGGCGCGCGCGTCACCACCAATGACGCGCAGCGGGCAGACGAATCCACCCGACGCGGCAACCGGCTGTTCCTGCCTGCGCTTGTCATTCCGGTGGTGGCGCTGGCCGGCACCTTTGCCTTCAAACGTTTCCCTGACATTTTTGACAGCAAGCAAGTGACGCTGGTTGGCCTGACGTTCGGCGTAATTGCAGCGCTTGGTGTGTGTTACGCATGGTTCCGGCCAAGACCTGTCACGCCCTTTGCCGAAGGCGTGCGGCTGATGGATAGTGTTGGTTGGGCCGCCGTTCTGCCGCAGATGCTGGCAAGCCTTGGCGCGGTATTTGCGTTGGCCGGTGTGGGCGAAGTTGTCGGCGGCATTGCCGGCGGCATCATTCCTGATGGCAGCCTGTTTGGTGCGGTGGTGGTCTATGCGCTGGGCATGGCCGCTTTCACCATGATCATGGGCAATGCCTTCGCCGCATTTCCGGTAATGTTTGCAGGCGTGGGCGTGCCGGTGCTGATCGGCATTTTCAGCGGCGACCCTGTGCGGGTGGCGGCGATAGGCATGCTAGCGGGTTTCTGCGGCACGCTGATGACGCCCATGGCAGCCAACTTCAACCTGGTGCCTGCCGCCTTGCTCGAGTTGAAAGACCAGAACGCGGTCATCAAGGCGCAGATACCCACCGCGATACCGCTGCTGGCCGCCAATGTTCTGCTGATCTATTTCCTGGCGTTTCCATGATGGCCGGGCATGACGCACAGCCGATGATGCTGACTGCCGCGCTTGCCAGCCAGTTTGCACAGGTCACGCTGGGCCATCTGGCCCTGCGCTATCCCTACAAGCTCGACCTGGTGCTGACCGGGCCTGAAGACCTGGTGGAACCCGCCGCGCTGCATCCCATTTTTCACGGCAGTTTCGATTGGCACAGCTGTGTTCATGGTTGGTGGCAGGTCATGCGACTGGCGCGGAAATTCCCGCATTTGCCCGAAGCCGCCGCGATCAGGGCGAGGGCGGATGAAATGCTGGTGCCTGACAAGGTGGCAGGTGAAGTCGCCCGGCTGGACCGGCCCTTTGCCGCCGGTTTTGAACGACCCTATGGTTGGGGCTGGCTGCTGGCCTTGCATGGCGAACTGGCTTTGCACGACGGGCCGTGGGCGGATGCGATGGAACCGCTTGCCCTGCGCTTTGCCGCCATGCTGGCCGATCATTTGCCCAAGCTGACCTATCCCATCACCACCGGCACCCATTTCAACACGGCCTTCGCGCTGACGCTGGCGCATGGCTGGTCTGCCGGACGCGACCCGCGGCTGCATGAAGCAATTGAAAACTTCGCCATCAGCAAATTTGCGCCGCTGGCAGAGTATCGCGGGCTGGAACCCAATGGCGATGAATTCCTGTCACCCGCATTGTCCATCGCCCTTTTGATGAGCAAGGTGTTGGAAGAGGCGGAGTTTGCCCGCTGGTTCGCTGATTTCCTGCCGCAGGCAATTGCGGGTGAGCCTTCGCCGCTGTTTGAACCTGCGCATGTTTCTGACCGTAGCGACGGCAAGATTGCGCATCTGGATGGCCTCAATTTCAGTCGTGCATGGGCATGGCGGTCCATTGCCGCAAAATTGCCTGATGGTCCGCTGGCCGGCCTGATGGCTGAAACAGCGCAGGCGCATATCAGTGCGAGCCTTGGCCATATTACCGATGATTACATGGGCAGCCACTGGCTCGCCAGTTTTGCCCTGCTGGCGCTGGAAGGCTAGGCTGGTTCAGTCCGGCTTGCCGGGTTTGTGGGGAATGCCATTGCGCAAAACGCGCAAGACGATGATGGCAGCAACAGTCCCGCCAATGGCATTGGCGGCCAGTTCCGCCGCATAGATCGCCTCTGCACCCCAGACGGGCCGTAATAGCCATGCAAAAGGCAGCATGACCAGAAACACGCGCGCGAAGGACTGGAGCAGGGCGGTTCCGGCCCGTCCCACGGAATTGAGCGCGCCGTTGCTGACAATCAGCAAGCCATATCCCGCATAGCCCCATGCCGCGATGCTGAGATAGCTGGCAAAAGCGGCGATTACCGTGCGATCTTCGGTGAAAAAATCGGCAAACCATTCGCCTGCGGCAAACAGCATGAGCGCAAGCGAAAGACCATAAACGACGCAGAATGCGCCCGCCCACACCATCGCACTGCGCGATCTGTCAGGCTGGCCTGCGCCCCAGTTCTGCCCCACGATCGCGCCAATCGATGCAGAAAGCGCCAGCAGCGGCACCACGGCAAAGCTCTGCAAACGCCCTGCTGCACCAAAACCGGCCACCGCGGACTGGCCCTGCGTTGCGACAAGAGCGGTCAGCACCGACAGGCCAATGGGGTTGATTGCATTGGAAAATGCAGCTGGACCCGCCACGCTGGCGATGGATTTGAGCGATGCGCCAACGTCGCAATCCCTCAGCGTTTTGAGGTCAATCGGCAGCGCGGTTGACCGCAGCAGCACGAGGCCCAGGACAACGGCGATGCCCCAGCCTGTCAGCGTTGCATAGGCTGCGCCTGCAATGCCGAAACCCTTCATCCCGAATGCGCCGGTAATCAGCAGCGGGTCGAGCACCCAGTTGGCGCTGGCATAGGTGAGAGAGATGATCGAAGTGCGCTTCGCCTCGCCCTGTCCGCGAAGAACGCCGTTGATGCCCATGATGGCCATCATCAGTGGGAAGCCCATGGCAAAGGGCCGCATATAGGTGCGGATATAGGGCATCAGATTGTCCGGCGCCTGCATCAGCTGAAACAGCGGGTCCAGCATCAGGAACAGGGCAAGACCCATGAACGTGCCCAGCAGGACGGCAAAAACGATACCGAAATTGGCGCGCCGTGCCGCGCTTGGTCCGTCCCCTTCGCCAAGAGCGCGGGCGACGACCGAGTTGATGCCGACCGATACGCCCACACCAAGGCTGGTAAGGGCAACGCTAATCGGGAAGATGAAGCTGATTGCCGCCAACTGGTCTGCGCCAAGCTGGCCGATGAAATAGGAATCGACCAGCCCAATGGACATGATCGCCGCCACGCCGATAATCATCGGCAGGGTCTGAGCCACTAGATGCCCGCGAATTGTTCCGCGTGTCAGTTTGGCAGCATTGCTCATCGCCGCGGCGTTAGCGGGGGCTGGCTGATGTGCAAAGCGTTTTGGCGGTTCTGCCCCTCTGCCATCTTGTGCCGGGCGGCGGAGCCGTGCGATAAAGCGTGAAACCACGAATTCGAGGAGAGCGAGATGGCGACCCAGCTGAAGCCGAAGATGGAATGTAGCGAGGCAGAATGGCAGGCCCGGCTGGACCTGGCCGCCTGTTACCGCATTTTTGACCATCTGGGCTGGTCTGAATCCATCTATAACCACATCTCCGTGCGCGTTCCGGGTGAAGATAGTGCGTTCCTGATTAACCCTTTTGGCCTGATGTATTCTGAAGTGAACGCGTCAAATCTGGTCAAGATCGACATCGAGGGCAACACGCTGGATGGCAGCACTTACCCAGTAAACAAGGCCGGTTTCACCCAGCATTCCTATTTCCACCAGCATGTCGATAGCGCCCACGCCATCTGCCACACGCATACCACTGCCACGATGGCGGTGTGCGCCAGCGAAGGCGGATTGCTGCCCACCAATTTCTACGCCTGCAATTTCATGGGCCAGATCGGCTATCATGAATTTGAAGGCATCACCGTGCGCGCCGAAGAAGGCGAACGCCTGCTGAAAAACCTGAATGGCAAGCGCATCCTGATGCTACGCAACCATGGGCCGGTGGTGATGGGGCGGACTATTCCGGAAATGTTCTTGCAGGCGTGGGCGCTTCAACGTGCGTGCGAAATTCAGGTGGCCACCATGTCGATGGGCAGGCCGATCCTTGTCTCTGACGATGTGATCGCGGTGCATCAGCGTGATCTGAGCCAGGCACGGGCGCCCGGCGGCCCCGGGGTGGCTGATTTTGAAGCGTGGAAACGCCGGATCGACCGCATCGACAGCAGCTGGCGCGAATAGGCTGCCAGAGGCGAAAGGCGCACAATTATGTCAGCGATGACCGTGAATGGGCGGCCGGTTCAGTTCAATCTGGACCCCGATACCCCGCTGCTGTGGGCGCTGCGTGATGCGGCCAACCTCACTGGCACCAAATATGGGTGCGGCGCAGGTGATTGCGGTGCGTGCATGGTCATCGTGGATGGCGAGGCATTGCGAAGCTGCCTCATCACCATTGCAGAAGCGGAAGGCCGGTATGTGACCACCATCGAAGGCCTGTCGCGTGACAGGTCGCATCCGGTGCAGCAGGCGATGGTGGCTGAACAGGCAATCCAGTGCGGGTTCTGCACCCCCGGCATCGTCATGGCCGCGGCCGCGCTGATCCAGAAGAACCCGGCACCAACCAAGGCCGATGTCGAAGCCGCAGTGCCCAATCTGTGCCGATGCGGCGTCTATCCGCGGCTGGTCAGCGCCGTGCAGCGTGCTGGCCGTGTGGCCCAGCGGCAGGAACGCATCAGTGCAGCCCCTGCGCCCGGTATCAGCGCGGAAGATGCCGCCAGAACGGTCCCCGCGATGGCTGCGCCTGCAACAGGCGCAGCCACCACAGACTAGGTCACAGCTTCAGGCGCAGACCGACACGCGCGGTAAAGGGCGTGCCGGGCTGGATATTATTGTCGCCATGTGCGCTGGCGTAATAATCTTCGTTGAACAGGTTCTGGATATTGAGCTGCAGAGTCGCATTGTCCCCCAGTTCATAAAATGCCGCTGCATCGAAGCGCCAGTATGTCGGCAGGACTACATCGGTGGAATAGGATGCGAACTGGTCAGCCTGATAGATCGCGCCCACACCAAACCCGAACCGATCGGTGACCTGGAACCGGTTCCACGCAGAAATCTGGTGGCGCGGCAATTGCTGCAAGCGTGTGCCTGCCGCACCGGCCGTGGTGGTGGTCTGCAGTTCGCCGTCCATATAGGTGTAGCTGAGGCTGCCTTCCCAATTCTTCATGACATTGCCGACAAGGCTGAATTCAGCGCCTTCCGTGCGGCTTGCGCCTGTCAGGATGGTGAAGCCGGTATTTGCAGGATCAGGCGCGCGGCTATTGCTGCGGTCGAGGCGGAAAATGGCGGCTGTCAGGAACAGGTCCGGCTTTAGCAACCATTTCGCGCCGAGTTCGTAATTGGTGAACTTTTCCGGCTCGAACGCTTCTGTATCAGGCGTCAGCGACAGGAACTGGTCGCCCGCCTGCGGAAGGAAGCTTTCGGTATAGCTGGCATAGATCGAGAGCGTTTCGGTTGGTTTTGCCACCACGCCGAAACGCGGGCTGACCATTTCATCAACGCGCGAGCCTGTCACACCGCTCAGCGTTTCGACCGTATCAAGGTCAAACCGGTCCCAGCGGATGCCGCCCACCAGTTCGAGATGTTCGCCAATCTTGATCTGGTCCTGCGCATAAATCGACAGAGTCTTCAGCTGGCTGTCGCGGATGCGGATCGGATCGGTCAGCGAAACCGGGGGCACGAAAATCTCGCGCGCCAGCGGCACTGTGGCCGTGCTGGTCAGGCCAAGGCCCGTGTCGAACAGCACGTTCTGGCGGCTGTTCTGCGTGTCCTGCGAACCCGCTTCGAGGCCAAGCATGATTGTATGGTCGATACTGCCGGTGCCGGTTTCCCACACCAGATTGGCTTGCCCGATCAGGTTTTCGCGCTGCGTGACATCGCGGTATCCTGACAGATCCACTGTCGTGCCGTCTGTGCTGCGCGGCAGGACATTGGCATAGACCTTGTCATAATTGGCATATTGCACTGATGCATTGGCGGTAAGGTCGGCAGAAAAACGGTGGTCGATGCGGGCGCGGGCAATATGCGCTTCTGATGTCGCGAAATTGAAGTCACGATCACCGAAGAATGCACGGTCATATCCAGTCAGCGGAAGGCCGCCCAGCGCAGGAACACCGCGGTCTGTCACACGGGCATCGTCATCGTAGGAATAGGTTGCGGTAACGCGCGTATCCGGGCCGATTTCAGCGGTCAGCGTGGGGGAAATGCCGATAAACCGACCTTCGTAAAAATCACGCGCATTGCCGAATTCTTCGTAGGTCGCATTGATGCGTGCTCCCACTGTGCCTGACAGCGGCTGGTTCAGATCGGTGGTGAGGGCGAAAGCCCCGAAATTATCGATAGAAGCTTCGAATTCGGCAAACTGGTCACTCAGCTTGGCAGTCTTGCTGACACGGTTGACCACGCCGCCGCCGCCGCCGCGGCCGAAGATGAGAGCATTTGCGCCCTTCAGCACTTCGATCCGTTCTACATTATAGAGCGAGCGGTAATATTGCGCGTCATCGCGGAGACCGTCGAGGTAGAAATCCGCGCTCGATTCCTGTCCGCGAATGAACACTTCGTCGCGGTGGCCTTCGCCGGTTTCCAGCGAGATGCCGGGGATATAGCGCAGCGCATCGCCCAACTGGCGGATGGCCTGATCCTGCAACTGGTCATCGGTAATGACAGATACGCTTTGCGGCACGTCGATCAGCGGTGTCGGGGTCTTGGTCGCGGTCGAACCATCGCTGGAAGAATAGCCATCTGCCTGGCCATTCACGACGATTTCCGAAGGCAGGTAGTCGCGCTCGGGCTCGGCTTCTGCAGCAGCGAATGCTGGCGATGCAGGAATGGCGATGATGGCACTGGCGAGCAGCGCGGCGCGGAAAGTGGTAAAGTGCATTATGATCCCTTATTGCGAATGATTATCGCTATCGAGGGCCTGCTATTGAGAATGGTTTGCAATTGCAACCTTTGTCTGAAGATAAATTGAAAAAAGTTCGGGCCTTGGCGCATAAATGCAGGGGCGCTAGGGCGGGGCCAGCTGTTACCATTCAACTACGACCAACGGAGGCTCCCTTGAAAGCGACCATCTGGCACAATCCGAACTGCGGCACTTCGCGCAATACGCTCGCGATTCTGGAAGATCGCGTCGGTGTCGACGTGCAGGTGATTCGCTACCTTGAAAATCCGCCCTCCCGCGAAAAGCTTGCCCAGCTTTATCGTCACGCGGGAATTGCCCCGCGCGATGGATTGCGCGTCAGGGGGACAGATGCAGAGGAGCGCGGCCTTACCAGCGCCGACGATGACGCCGTGCTGGATGCCATGGTGGTAAACCCCGCCTTGATCGAACGGCCACTGGTGGAAACGGACAAGGGTGTTCGCCTGTGCCGCCCCAAGGAAAAGGTCGAGGAAATCCTCTGACCCGCCGCGAATTCAGCTGGCACGTTCCCTTGTCATCACTTCATCGGCGGTGAGGGACCGCCAGCCGATTGCCACCACTGTCACGCACAGCGCGACGATAACGGCAAAGGCCAGCCAGTCCGAATGGCCATACAGCCATACGCCGATGGCAGGGGCGACCACGAAAGCAGCACCTGTCGCAGAAGCCACCACGCCTGATGCCTCGCCCTGTTCCCTGCGCGTGACGGCAAGTGATGCGCCGGCATTGAAGCCGGGGCGGAACAGGCCAAAGCCCAGCGATGCTATGGAATAGCCAAGCGCGATGCCGTGTAGATCCTGCGCTGCGCCGAACAGCGTGGTGCCGACGGCGGCCAGAACTGCGCCTGACAGGACAGCAGCCCGCGGCCCGAGGTTGAGGCGCGGGATCAGGCCCCATTGGGCAAGAAGGGTCGCAATTGCGCCGCTCATCAGAACAATGCCGATCGGCCCTGTGGCCAGCGCCGGTGTCTCGCGCAAGCCAAGCCGGTCGAGCACGAGGAAGCCTGAAATTCCCAGCACCATAGCCTGTGCATGCCCGCCGAGCAGGCCGGCGATGACCCACGGCCTGAGGCGCGGCTCCCACCAGCCCAGCTGCCTGGCCGGTCCATCTTCAGCCAGCGCTTCTGGCGTTTCTTCGTCCTCGTCGCTTTCCTGGTGCGGCTGCCTGCTGGACCCGCCCGAACCATAGGGCGCATCATAGGCGGAACCGCGCGCCGGGAACTGCGGTTCGTCATTGGGCAGATAGACGCGCAAGGCGATCAGAGTGGCGACACCAAGAACGGTAAAGGCGGCAAATGGCCCCGTCAGCCCAAGGCCGGGAAACACCAGCAGCGGCGCAAGGGCAGGGCCGATTACCGTGCCGAGTCCGAAACTGGATGCAATGAGCGATAGGGCCTGCGTGCGCTGTGCCCGCGCCGTGCGCGATGCGACATAGGCCTGCACCGCAGGCGGCGCAGCAGAGCCAAATCCGCCGTAGAGGCTGCGCGCTGCGGCAAAGATCAGCAATGTCCACATCGCCGACAGCCAGCCAAGCAGGCCAAACCAAAGGATAAGGCCGCACAGGCCCATGGAAATTGCAAAGCCGGTCAGCCCAAGCGCCATCATGGCCTTGCGCCCGCGCTTGTCAGAACGCCGTGCCCAGATAGGTGCGCAGATAACCCATAGCAGCGCCGACCAGCTATAAGCGAGGCTGATCCACACGTCGTTCACGCCCAGCGACGTGCCGATGGCAGGCATGACCGATTGCATGGCCGTATTGCCCGCCGCAGTGGTCAGCATCACCGCAAAGAGCAGGGCCATCCGGTTGCGCGATATGGCAGGCGTGCCGGGCCTGGCCGCTACGGCAGGGGCCGGGCTATCGACCTGTGTATTATCGGTATCTTGCATCGTAACTCCGGCGCTAGTCCTGCTTTCCTGTGCTTGCAATGATGATGCTTATTTGCCAACGCCCCGCAATGATCCGGCGGGGATAGCCGGGCACATTGGACGGGACGCTTTTCTTGAACAATACCAGCCAGGTCACGATTACACAGCGCCGCAGCGCAGGCAGCCGTTTTGGCCACCTGATGAGCCAGTGGGCGGTTTTCTTTCGCGGATTCCTCGAACATCCCAAGATGGTTGGCTCGATCATCCCGTCCTCGCGCTTTACCATCGCCAAGATGCTAGCCCCTGTTAAATGGGACGAATGCAAATTGTTCGTGGAATATGGTCCGGGCGTGGGCACGTTCTGCGGCCCCGTGCTGGAACGCCTGCGCCATGACGGCGCGCTGATCGTGATCGACACCAACCCGCTGTTTATCGATTATCTCAACCGCACAATCACCGACAGCCGCTTTACCGCGGTGCTGGGTTCGGCTGAAAATGTGGAACAGATCATCCGCGATAATGGCCATGACCATGCAGATTATGTGCTGTCGGGCCTGCCGTTCTCGACATTGCCAGAAGGTGTCGGCCCGGCGATTGCCAAGGCAACATATGATGTGCTGCGGCCTGGCGGCGCGTTTCTGGTTTATCAGTTTTCTGCAGCCGCACGTGATTTCATGGCGGTGCATTTTGCCCGTATCGAACAGGGCTTCGAACTGTGGAATATCCTGCCGTGCCAGTTGTTCTGGGGTTGGAAGGACGAGGCGGCCTGAAGCCGCCTCGCACAGGTTTTCATTCGAAGGTTTCGGATACTTCAGTTGCACTGGGGCCAGCAAGCTGTCGGTAGCTGGCGCTCAGCACTGAAACGATCAGCACTGCCCAGACTGCGCCCAGAATCCCATTGATCGCGCCTGCCACCATCAGGCTGACTGCGCCGGTGCCAAGCATGGCCACCAGCAGACCGCTGACCAGGCCGAACACCACTGCCACCACGATGACAGCCAGCATCAGCAGCACATAGAACAGCAGCAGCCGGATGCTGTTGCCCTTGGTAACGTCCCACGATGTTTTCAATGCTTTGGCAGGGTTGAGCACGCCTGCAATCACCATGACCGGTGCCAGCAGCGAGAATTTCACCATCATGTAGATGAAGGCAACAAATCCGAGGATACCTACCAGCGCGCCCGCAGCAGGGCCGCCTGCCGCAACCGCGAGGCCAATTGGCACACCGATCACCACGGCGATTACCAGCACCAGCAAAATCTGCGCCAGGATATAGGGCACCAGCGTGACCGCGCCGGTCTTGATCGCATCACCCACTGTGGGCCTGCCATCGGTGAAAAGCGAAAACAGCGCCAGCGACCCGACTGCCTGCACAATCGCAAGCAGGAAAATCCACAGGCCGTTTTCGGAATAGAATGCCGTCATGGTCGCCAGCGGGTCTTCAGGATTTACTTCTGTAGGGCCGGAAATCATCTCCGGCGCGACAATTGCCAGAACCAGGCTGGGGAGAAACACGAAGATGCCGGCGATAATCGCCACCAATTCGCGGTTTGCGGCAATCATGCTGGTTGCCTCGTTCCAGGCACGTCCCATGTCGAACTTCATTTTGGTTACTCCCCCGATATCAATATGTCCTTGATAAGCGAGGCAGGCCTTGCCACGCAATCCAAATGGCAAAAAACATGATGTCCGATGTCGAGTTGAAGCGCGAAGCGGGCCAGGTTGGCTACCGCGAGGCGCTGGCCGTGATGGATGAACGCAACCGAGCGATTGCACAAGGCGAAGCGCCGGAACTGGTCTGGCTGCTTGAACATCCGCCGGTCTATACCGCCGGCACCAGCGCGGCTGCGGGCGAACTGCTCGATCCGCGTTTCGAAGTTGTCGAGGCGGGGCGGGGCGGCCGCTATACCTATCATGGTCCGGGTCAGCGGATCGGCTATGTCCTGCTGGACCTTACGAGGCGCGGGCGCGATGTGCGGCGTTTTGTCCATTCGCTGGAAGGCTGGGTGATCGATACGCTGGCTGATTTCGGCGTGGAATGCTGGCGCGCTGAAGGGCGCATCGGAATCTGGACGCGCGATATTGACGGAAGCGAAACCAAAATCGGTGCAATCGGCGTGCGCGTGCGCCGCTGGGTCACCATGCACGGTTTTTCAGTCAACCTGTCGCCTGACCTCACCCATTTTACCGGCATCGTGCCATGCGGAATTGCGGAATATGGCGTCACCAGCCTTGCGCGGCTGGGGATCGATCTTGCGCCGGAGGCATGGGATGAGGCATTGCTGGCGCGCGCTGGCGAGTTTCTGGCCGCGCTGGACACGAGTTGCGGAGAATCCAAGTGAAGCCATTTGTCGCTATCCTGCCATGCCTCTTGCTTCTGGCCGCTTGCGGTAGCGATCCTGCGGCCGACCAGGGCGCAGGCGGGCAGGGAAGCGCCGCAGGCGAAGTGCTGGAAGGGTCCATCAGCGATGACATGTTGCCGCTTGATACGATCAGGTCGCAGGCACCATCGCTGGAAAAAACGCCTGCTGCGCCGGGAACAGACGATGCTGCTGCCGGCGATGAAAACGGCGACAAGGAAGACGGAGCAGGGGCCGAAGCTGCTGCCTCGCCATCGCCCGAAACACCTGCCGAAAACGAATGACGCGCCCGGGCATCAGCCCGGACGCGCCATGAAAACGGCCGGTTTTTCCGATCAGGCGTTTTCTTCCGCCATCGTCGGATAGTCGGTGTAACCTGCTTCGCCGGGCAGATACCAGCTCTGCGGCACATTCACGTTAGGCGCAAATTCGGCGCCCACGCGAATGCGTGCGGGAAGATCAGGATTGGAGATGAAGGGGCGACCATAGGCGATTGCATCGCACTTGCCCGCCTCTACATCGGCTGCGCCTTCTTCGCCGGTATAGTCGCTGTTGAGCACCAGCGGGCCAGTATAGATCTTGCGGATCATCGGGCTTTGCTTGGGCACTTCCGTTGCGCCGAAGGTGCCGTCAGGGCCAGGTTCGCGCAGTTCGAGGAAGCCGAGGCCAAGATCCTGCACGACCTGCGCTGCTGCAGCGAATGTGGCGGCAGGGTTGCTGTCATCGCAGCCCTGCGTTTCGCCATTGGGGGAAAGCCGCACGGAAACACGGCCTGCACCCCAGACGGAAATCAGCGCTTCGAGCACTTCGCGCAGGAAACGGACGCGGTTTTCTGGCGGGCCACCATATTCATCGGTCCGCAGATTGGTGGAATCGCGCAGGAACTGGTCGACCAGATATCCATTCGCGCCGTGCAGTTGGACGCCGTCGAACCCGGCCTTCTTCGCGTTTTCGGCAGCGTGGCGATAATCTTCCACCACGCGCGCTATGTCTTCAACCGACAATTCGCGGGCCTGTTCGTAGTCCTTGCGGCCTTCTGGCGTATGGGCATGGCCCGGTGCAGTGGTGGCCGATGCCGAAACCGGAGGGTTGCCGCCGAGGAAATCCGGATGGACGATACGCCCCATGTGCCACAGCTGCATCACGATCTTGCCGCCCTGGTCATGCACGGCCTTGGTCGAAGCCTTCCAGCCTTCTACCTGCTCGTCGCTCCAGATGCCTGGTGCTGATGGCCAGCCGAGGCCTTCGACGCTGATACCGGTCGCTTCGCTGATAATGAGGCCTGCACTGGCGCGCTGGCCGTAATATTTCGCCATCAGTTCATTGGGCACAAAGCCTGGCACCGTGGCGCGGCCACGCGTGAGGGGCGCCATGAGGATGCGGTTGCGGGCTTCGATTGCGCCAAGCGTGATGGGTTGAAACAGAGCGTCGTTCAAAATTCAGGCCCCTTCTTTTTTGATGATATGAATTTTCATAGTGGCAGCTAAGGGGGCTGAATGGTCAATTCAAGCACCCCTGCTGACGAACTGCCGCACGAACGCCAGAATCCGCGCTGGTTGCTGCTGGCTGCATTGCTGGCAGGCAACGTTGCACTGGCGCTGGGGCCATGGGCCGTTCGGCTGGCGGATACGGGGCCTGTTTCTGCCGGTTTCTGGCGGCTTTTCCTCGCTTTGCCATTCCTTGCCTTGTTGGCCCAGACCAGCGGTGAAAGGCTGGGCAACATCGCCCGCCCGGTGCTGATGCTGGTATTGCTGGCAGGTGTGGTTTTCGCGTTTGATCTGGCCAGTTGGCACATTGGCATCGAAGCCACGCGGCTGGGCAATGCCACATTGTTTGGTAATTCCGGCAGCCTGGTGCTGATGGTGTGGGGCTTTGTCCTGTGGCGGCGTTTGCCGCGCGGGACAGAATGGCTGGCGATTGTCTCGGCCATCAGCGGCGCTGTCATACTGATGGGCCAATCGCTCGAAATTTCGCCGGAAACGCTGGTGGGCGACCTGTTCTGCCTGCTGGCTGGGATGTTCTATGCCGGATACCTCCTGATCCTGCAAAAAGCCCGCGCCAATCTTGGAAGCTGGAGCTTGCTGACATGGTCAAGCCTTGCCGGAGCGCCGGTGCTGCTGATCATCGCGCTGCTGCAGGGGGAACCTGTCTGGCCGCAAAACTGGACACCGCTGATTGCATTATTCGTGCTTAGCCAATTGGTCGGGCAGGGCTTGCTGGTCTTCTCGCTCAAACATTTTCCGCCGCTGGTAATTGGCCTCGCCCTGCTGACCCAGCCTGCTGTCGCTGCCTTGTCGGGCTGGTTCGCGTTCGGTGAAACGATTGGCGTGGTTGATGTTGCAGGGATGCTCCTGCTCGGCCTCGCATTGGTGCTGGCACGCGGCAGCAAGGCCCAGCCAACCGCAGCGGCCCCTGCATTGACGCAGGACTGAGTTCAGCCAGCCAGCCTCTGGCTGATGGCAATATAGCGGGCTTCCACTTCGTCCATTTCAGGGCCTTCGAGGTTCAGCCTTGCCTGAACCACCAGCTTTTCCGCTTCCTTGGCAAGTTCGCGGCTGCGGCTTGCATCGTTCAGCGTGCTGGCGGTGTTTGCCAGCGTGTCGAACATGACCAGCGACGCAATCCTGCTGGTAGAAACTGCCCCCCGCATCGCGCCGAAACCGCGGGCAATGAAATGGGCATAATCGTCATTCAGCGGAACGACGCGCTCTTCCTCGCCTTCGTCATGGAATGACCGGCGCAGGTCGCGCCTGCCCAGTTCTGCCATGGCCGCGCCCAGCCAGTGCAAGGCGGTAATGGCCGTGAAAGGGTCATTGATGCCTGGCGAAAGCGCTCGCAGGGCAATTTCAGCCAGTTCGTCGATCAGGAACTGCATATCTTGCACCGGAGTCCGCATTCCGCCGAGGCCGAAGCACTCGCGAATTTCATCGTCGGGCGAAGTCTGTTCGTGGTCCAGCCCTTTCCACAGGGCCAAGGTCATGGCCGGATGGACAAAATCGCCCGTGCGGACATTCAATTGCAGTTTGCCGTTTTTTCGTTCTGCAATGTCCTGCAACTGGTCGAAATCTATCCGCTGGATATAGCCTGTACCGGTTGTGGCAACCGGCGTACCATCGGGGCTGCTCGCGGTAACTGCGCTGCGTGCAGGCTTTGGAAACAGGGCCCTGATATCGCCAATCAGCCTTTCTCCAATCCCTTCGAGGACGGTGTTGATGCGGATCGATGCGGGAATGTGGTTGAGGAAGAACACCAGAACCATGATCGAGATAGCCATGAGGGCATAGGCAACCAGTAGCGATAATTGCGGCACGAAGCCGCTCGACGCATCGGGGTTGCCGATCAGCAGCGGCTGTTCTTCGGCGGTGCGCACGACCCGCAGCACGGTAAGCGAGAAAACGAACGTGCCGATAAAGGTCGCAAGGCTGAGCTGGTTGCCCTTGTCTTCCATGAAATTGGTCAGCAGGCGCGGGCCGTAATTGCCGCTGGCATAGGCGACAGCGGCAATAGTGATGGAAAACACCGTGGAAGCGACGCCTATCATGGAACCCGAAATGACGGTGAGCATATTGCTCGCCCCTTCCGGGCGGGCAGGCTGGAGCCATTCAATTTCTGCCAGGAAATCAGCCCAGCCTGTCCTGTCGAGATGCACGCAAAACAGCGCCAGCAGCAGCGATAAAATCGCGAAAAGTGCAGGATAGAACCAATAGCTGGCGTTGGCCTTGGTCCATAATGACTGGATCTGGTTTATCATGACTGCCCCGAAACCGGCCCACCGCCGGTCTTCGGGACATTAAACGCGCAAAATGCCAATCGGTTGCAATTCAGAATTCTGACACGGCCATTCAGGCGCGGCCCAGATCGCCCATGCCGATCGTGCCACTGGCCATTTGCAGCATCCGGTCGAGGCTCTTTTTCGCCGCAAGGCGCAGCCCTTCCTCGATTTCGATGCGCGGTTCGAGATCGCGCAGCGCCGTGTACAGCTTCTCCATGGTGTTGAGCGCCATGTAGGGGCAGATATTGCAGTTACAGTTGCCGTCCGCACCCGGCGCGCCGATGAAGTTCTTTTCCGGCAGCGCCTTTTCCATCTGGTGGATAATGTGCGGTTCTGTCGCGACGATCAGCGTGTCACCGGGGAAATTCTGCGCAAATTGCAGGATGCCGCTGGTGGAGCCTACATAGTCTGCGTGCTCGACGATATGCGTCGGGCATTCAGGATGGGCTGCAACAGGCGCATCGGGGTGCTGCTGCATCAGTTTCAGCAGCTCACTTTCGCTGAAAGCTTCATGCACGATGCAGACACCGGGCCACAGCAGCATTTCACGGTTGAACTTGCGGTTGAGATAGCCGCCCAGATGGCGATCGGGGCCGAAGATGATCTTCTGGTCTTCCGGAATCTGCTGCAGGATGGTTTCGGCAGAGGAACTGGTCACGATCACATCGGACAGCGCCTTCACCTCGGTCGAGCAGTTGATATAGGTCAGCGCGATATGGTCGGGGTGGGCTTCGCGAAAAGCCTTGAACTTTTCCGGCGGGCAGCTGTCTTCAAGGCTGCATCCTGCATCCATGTCGGGCAGCACCACGATCTTGTCTGGACTGAGGATCTTGGCCGTGTCGGCCATGAACTTGACGCCGCAAAACGCGATGACATCCGCGTCCGTGTCTGCTGCAAGCTGGCTCAGCTGCAGGCTGTCACCAACAAAGTCCGCAATGTCCTGAATTTCCGGCTTCTGGTAATAATGGGCCAGAATGACCGCATTGCGTTCCTTGCGCAGCCGGTCAATTTCGGCGCGCAGGTCTGTGCCGGTGGGAAGTTTGTTTTCAGCGGTCATTGTGGGGCTTTCTCTCCGTCGAAGCGGACATTTACATTAACGTCGCCATATCCGGCAACGCTGAGGGGTATAGCAAGGTTCTGGCGGATTGCATCCTTCGCAGCGCCACGCGCCAGGTCCATCAGGACCGGGTTTGCCGCCTGTTTCACAGCCTGCTGTTCGGCCAGCTGGGTGTTCTTGCGGGTGAGGTTGTCCTGCGCATCGCGGCTGATCCAGATACCTTCCCGCAAATATTGAGCCCGCGCTTCATCAAGATTGGGCTTGCCGACCTTGATCGCGGGCAATTGGACGTCGAGCGTGTGCTTGTCCGCATCCCACGCCAGCCGTTCCGCGCCCACTTGTGACAGGTCCAGCGTATAATCGACACGAGCGGGTATCACAGCAACCTGCCTGCTCTGGATCGTGCCGAAAAAGCGGCTGTCATTGCTCGCCACCACGGGGGCAAGTTGCGCGCTGAAAACGGTCAGGCTGTTCTGCTTTTCAAATGCAACAAGGCTGGTCGCCAAGGGGTCGCCAAGGTCTTTTGCGCCAAATGCGCGCCAGCCCAGCCATGCGGACAGTGCCAGCATCAGGATAAAGAGCAGCCACGGCAATGCCTGCACGCGCGCAAGCGACCTATTGTCAGTGTGCATCACGGCAGGATGCGCAGCGGGTCTTTCGGCAGATACAGGTTCTGCGTTGATGCCGGTTTTCAGTCTATCGTCCATAGATCACCTGAACTCCTGACCATGCCCCGTCGTTCCAGATCAATCAGATGGGCCTTCACTGACATCCCGGCAGCAGGGATAAGCCGTTCGTCCAATCCCTTGTACATTTGCGGGACGAGATCGTCGATTGACTGCGCCATTTCGCCCAGCAGACGCTGGATCTGGTTTTCGCGCTGGCGGCGATGGCCAATCATGCCGCGCACCAGCTGGCGGGGGTTTTCGATCGGTGCGCCATGTGCGGAATAATAAACACGGTCCTGGCGTTCATACAGTTTTGCCAGGCTGGCCATGTAATCGCCCATGTCGCCATCAGGCGGGACAACTACGCTGGTCGACCAGCCCATAACGTGATCGCCGGTAAACAACGCGCCGCTTTCTTCCAGCGCAAAGCACAGATGATTGGATGTGTGCCCCGGCGTGGCCACTGCTGTCAGCGTCCAGCCCGGGCCGGTCATGCTTTCGCCATCTTCCATCACACGGTCTGGCGCATAGGTCTTGTCGAAAGGGGCATCGGCGCGGGGGCCATCATCCTTAAGCACCAGCGGCGCGCAGCCGACAATGGGCGCGCCGGTGCGCTGGGACAGCGGTTTTGCTGCAGGCGAATGATCGCGGTGCGTATGGGTGCACATGATCGCCGCGACTTCAGCGTCGCCGATGGCTGCTACGAGCGCGGCCAGATGGTCTTCATCATCCGGGCCCGGATCGATTACCGCTATCCGCCCTGCATTGCCCACAAGATAGGTCTGCGTTCCGGTATAGGTATAGGGGGAAGGGTTGGGCGCCAGCACGCGGCGCACCAGTGGTTCGGGCTGTTCGACCTTGCCGGTCGGCCAGGGTTTGGGCGGAATGGCCATAGGCCCACGATATGGGGAGACGTTAGGGGCTTGTCGAGCATTAGCGGAATTCTCTAAACGACGGCCAAGGGAGAGCAGGATGCCCAACGGCGCTGAAGACAAGACAATTCTCGTGCTGGACGAAGGGACGACTTCGACCAGGGCGATGCTGTTTGCGCCGGGCGGTACGCTGTTGGGCAGTGCCAGTCAGCAATTGACCCAGCATTATCCAGCTCCGGGCAGGGTGGAACATGATCCGCGCGAAATTTGGCACCGGACACTCGCCTGCGCGCGCGAAATGGTTGATCGTGCAGGCGGCGCAGACCGGATCGCCGCAATCGGCATCACCAACCAGCGCGAAACAGTGGTGGCGTGGGACAAGGCCACAGGCGAGCCGCTGTCCAATGCGCTTGTCTGGCAGGACCGGCGCACGTCCGACCTGTGCGAAACATTGCGCGGCAAGGGCTATGAAAATGATGTGCAGTCCCGCACCGGCCTGCTGCTCGACCCGTATTTTTCAGGCACCAAGATGGGCTGGCTGGTGGAAAACGAAGCCGCAGTGGCCGATGCTGCCGCTGCCGGCAGGCTGGCGCTTGGCACCGTTGAAAGCTGGCTGATCTACAAACTGACAGGCGGTGCATTCCTGTCCGATGCCAGCAATGCCAGCCGCACATTGCTGCTCCCTCTGGATGCGCCTGGCTTTGACCAGGGGCTGTGCGACCTGTTCGATGTGCCGTTCGGTTCGCTGGCCGAAGTGGTCGATAATGCGGGCAATTTCGGGACCACCCTGTCGGAACTGTTCGGTGGGCGGATTGCGATCACCGGCCTTGCAGGGGATCAACAGTCTGCCACGGTGGGGCAGGGCTGTCTTTCGCCGGGTCAGACCAAGGCAACCTATGGTACCGGCGCTTTCGTGCTGTCGAACAAGGGTCACGGTATTCCTGCATCCAACCACCGTTTGCTGGGCACTGTGCTGTTCCAGCTGGGCGGCGAGCGGACCTATGCGCTGGAAGGGTCCGTCTTCGTCGCTGGCAGCCTGGTCCAGTGGCTGCGCGATTCCCTGGGCCTGCTGGGTACGGCGGCAGAAACAGAAACGCTTGCCCGCTCTATTGAAGACAGCGGCGGCGTGGTGATTGTCCCTGCCCTTTCCGGGCTGGGCGCGCCGCATTGGCAGCCCGAAGCACGCGGGGTGATTGCTGGCCTCAGCTTTGCGACAGGGCGGGCGCAAATCGCACGCGCCGCGCTGGAAGCGATGGCACATCAGACAGACGATCTCGCCCGCGCCTTTGCTGCAGACGGGGTAAAATGGACATCGCTCAAGATTGATGGCGGGATGAGCGCGAATGACTGGATGGCGCAGGACATCGCCAATGTACTGGACATACCGGTAGAGCGGCCCGATTTTGTCGAAACCACGGCCCTTGGCACGGCCATGCTGGCAGGTCTGGGTGCAGGTATCTTCGGCAGTCTGGAAGATGCTGCCGATGCCATGCGCGGCGATGTGAAGCAGTTTCTGCCCGACATGCCGGATGATTTGCGCAGCAGCCGTGCTGCGCGCTGGCGCAATGCTGTCGGCGCTGCCTAGATTTGCGAAATCGCCTTGTTCAGCCGTTCATGCAGGCTGAATACGCCGGACTGGCGGCTTTCAAACCTTGCGCTCCACTGTTCATCAAGGCGGGCAATCCGTTGATGCAGCTTTTCCGATTCAAGCGCCAGTTGCCGCGTCTGGGGTGACAGTAGCGCAAGATTTTCCTCGTCCGGCGCGCGGTCGGCGGGCAAGCGGCTATGTCTGCGCAGCTGGAATTCGCTCAATTCACCGGCGAAGAACGCCCGGTGGTTCAGTAGCCAGGCCAGCACGTGCATCACCCGCGTGGTGGTGCGCAGGCCTTCTACTGAAACGGCCAGCCTTTTCCGGTCGGCATCTTCGCCCGTTTCGCGGATTGGCGTGAGATCGAAAACCGAACGGACTTCATCGGCCAGCATCAGCGCTTCGCAATAAAGGTCTTCGACAATCGTGCGGTTAAGATCGGTAGGTCTTTGCATTGTGCACCATGGCTATAGCACCAGCCGGAAGCGCGCCAGCAGCCATCAGGTGAAATGGCAGGTGAATTTTGAACTGTCCCGCGATGAAACGGCTTTGGGCGTGTCTTGTGTGGTCAGGCAATAATATCGGGCAGCAGCGCATCCTCGACCATGGCAATCTGGTCTTTCAGCAACAATTTCCGCTTTTTGAGACGTGCAATCTGCAACTGGTCGGTGGAGCCAGCCTCCATCAACGCATCAATCGCGGCATCAAGGTCGCGGTGCTCGGTCTTGAGGCCCGCCAGCCGCTTACGCAATTCCTGCTCGTTCACCCCGATCAGCCCCTTCGCCCAAAAAAGCACAGCATCATCTCACCGCTCAATAGCGGTGCCTTGTCGCTTAGGGGAAAGACAGCACTTCGCAAGCCGCCTTCGATATGTTTCTATGTCTCCAAGGCGACTCGTTCGCTCAGGACGAGTCGCCTTCGAAGGCAGGCCAGGCTTTGGCCAAATCGAAGGAGAACCCTATGGAATCGTCCCACGTCATCGCGCTACAGAGCAAGCATGCCGGTCTCGATGCGAAAATCCGCAGCGAACTCAGCCGCCCCGCTCCCGACGATGTGATGGTCCAGGCTCTCAAGAAAAAGAAATTACGAATTAAGGAGGAGCTCGCCCAAGCCTGAGGCGCCAGCTCCCCGCCATTTGCCGCGGAATACGAAATCAGGCGAGCGTTCGGCAGTTTCATTCATTCGCTTCGTGCTATAGGCACAAGACATGACAGCAGCTGCCTCCGCTCGCCAGATCCTGACCCAGCTTCACGAGGTCATGGCTTCGCGTATGCACGCGCAAGGCAAGCTCGACCGCGTGGTGGAAATTGTGGGCGAAAGCCTCGATAGCGAAGTCTGCTCGATCTACCTTCTGCGCGAAGGAATGCTGGAACTTTATGCAACCCGCGGGCTGAATGCGAGCGCGGTTCACGTCACCCGCATGGCAATCGGCGAAGGGCTGACCGGCATGATTGCCGAGCAGATCGAAACGCTTAACCTTGCCGAGGCAAAGGCGCACCCTGACTTCCAGTATCGGCCCGAAACAGGCGAGGAAAAATTCCATTCCTTTGCTGGTGTGCCGATTGTCTACCGTGAACGCGCAGTGGGCGTGCTGTGCGTGCAGCATGTGGACCCGCGCCGCTATGAAGATGTCGAGATCGAGGCCCTCCAGACAACCGCGATGGTGCTGTCGGAACTGATCGCCCACAATGAACTCGTCGACGAAGAAACCGTGTTGGGCCTGTCTGCGGCGCAGACGGGGCCGGTCACAATCGAAGGGCTGACGCTGGCCAAGGGGCTGGCCAGCGGCGTCGCTGTATTCCACCAGCCGCGCATCACCATCGACCAGGTTATGGCGGACGATACAGAGGCCGAACGCCAGCGGGTTTACCGCGCTTTTGACAAGATGCGCGAAGGTATTGACGCCATGACCAGCCAGGCGGAATTCCGTGTTGGCGGTGAACATGAAGAAGTCCTCCAGACCTACAAGATGTTTGCCTATGACGAAGGCTGGTCGCGCAGGATCAACGAAGCAATCGATTCCGGCCTGACCGCGGAAGCCGCGATCGAGCGGGTGCAGCAACGCACCAGGATGCGGATGCGCGAAATCGACGATCCGCTGCTGGCTGACCGGATGCATGATCTGGAAGACCTGTCCAATCGCCTGCTCCGCATCGTGTCGGGCCAGTTGGGAACGGCGGCAACGCAGGGTCTGCGCCGGGATACGATCCTGATTGCAAGGAACCTCGGCCCTGCCGAACTGCTCGAATATGACCGCCGGCGGTTGAAAGGCGTGGTGCTGGAAGAAGGCTCTCTCACTTCGCACGTCGTCATCGTGGCGCGCGCGATGGGTATTGCCGTTCTGGGCCGTGCGCGCGGTGTCCGCGGCATCGTGCGCGAAGGTGACGAAGTGCTGGTGGATGCCGATGCCGGCACTGCCATTGTCCGGCCAGCGCAGCAGATGCTCACCGCGTTCGAGGCGCGCTTTGCCAAATCGCGCGAACGGCAGGCACTCTATGCCGAATTGCGCGATGTGGAGCCGTTCACCCGCTGCGGCACACGCATTCAGGTGATGATGAATGCCGGGCTGCGTGAAGATATCTCCAGCCTCAGCCTGGTCGGCGCTGACGGGATCGGGCTTTTCAGAACGGAATTCCAGTTTCTGGTGTCTTCCACCCTGCCGCAGCGCGAACGCCAGTTCAGGCTCTACCGCGATGTGCTGGAAGCCGCAGGCGACAAACCGGTCATCTTCCGCACGGTCGATATTGGCGGCGACAAGGCTGTGCCCTATCTCCGCTCTGGCGAGGCAGAGCATGATGAAAACCCCGCGATGGGCTGGCGCGCCCTGCGCCTCGCGCTCGAACGTGAAGGCCTGTTGAAAGTCCAGGCGCGAGCGTTGATCGAAGCTGCTGCGGGCCGGACGCTTTACGTGATGTTCCCGATGGTATCGGAGCCGTGGGAATTCGATGCTGCAAAAGCTGTGTTCGAATCCCAGGTCAAATATTTAAAAGCGCAGAAAAAACTGCTTCCCGAAGCCATCAAGTATGGCGCGATGCTGGAAGTTCCTGCACTGGCCGAAGTGCTGGACCTGCTGATCCCGCGCCTGTCCTTCCTGTCGGTCGGGACAAATGATCTGACCCAGTTCCTGTTTGCGGCCGACCGGGCAAACCCGAAACTGGCTGAACGGTATGATTGGCTCAGCCCTGCAATTCTGCGGTTCCTGCGCCGGGTTGCGCTGGCGACCGAGGGGCAGCCGGTGGAACTGGGTGTGTGCGGTGAAATGGGCGGGCGGCGGCTGGAAGCGCTGGCATTGCTTGGGCTGGGGTTCAGGCGGCTGTCCATAACGCCGGTTTCGGTCGGCCCGATCAAGGAGCTGGTGCGCAAGGTCGATCTGAAACAATTATCAAATTTCATGAGCAAGATGCTTTCGCAGCCCCCCGCGGACATTCGCAAGGAACTTCAAGGCTGGGCAGCGGCCAATGATATCGAGGTTGATTGAGTTCACCGTGCAGCGAAGCCGCCTCGTCGAATTGGCGTAGGCCTCGCACGCAACCTGCTTGACAGGCGGCCCCGCGCATTCTTCTGATGCGTCAAAATAAAATACCGGGGGCGCAAGGGATCAAAAATGTCGGACGTGGATGAAAATTTTGAAAATCAATTGCCTCTCGAAGGGGCAGGCCAGATGCTGCGACGGGCGAGGGAAAAGGCCAAGATGTCGCTCGAACAGTTGGCGGCAGAAACGCGCATCCCCCAGCGGCATCTCGAACTGATCGAGGCAGGTGATTTCACGGGCTTGCCCGCGCGAACATATGCCATCGGTTTTTCGCGCAGCTACGCCAAGGTTGTCGGTCTGGATGACCGGGTCATTGCCGACCAGGTGAGGGCAGAACTGGCACAGGCCGGTTCCGACGATCGCGGCCGGACACCGGGTTTTGAACCGGGCGATCCGGCACGGATTCCCACTCGCGGTCTTGCATGGCTGAGCGCGCTTGCAGCAGTCCTGCTGCTGGTCGGCGGTTTTGCCTATTTCCGCGATTACTTCATGCCGGGCACTGGCCCTGGCCCATTGACAGAACCTGCACCGCAGCAGGTTGTAGCGCCGGCTGCTGCGCCGGGCGCGCAGGATGCCATCAATCCCGAAGGGCCGGTTGTCTTTACCGCGCTTGAAGACGGCGTGTGGGTGCGTTTCTACGATGCGGCAGGCACGCGTCTGATGGAAAAGGAAATGGCCAAGGGTGAAACCTATACTGTTCCTGGCGATGTCGAAGGGCCGCGTCTGTGGACCGGCAGGCCCGATGCACTGGCCATTTCCATCGACGGAAAACCGGTGAACAAACTGGCTGAAGACGACCAGATCATGCGTGACGTCGCCATCAGCGCGCAGGCGTTGCTGGCACGTGATGCCGCCGGTGCTGTGCCAGTTGGAACTGTGGCCGCGTCGGGCCAATCAGCGGGTCAGCCATCGGCAATTCCGGCCAACTGACGCCATCCGGGGCTTTCCCCCGATTTACCCGTCCCAGTCTCGACAATTCAGGAATGGTGCGGCAGGAATCGGTCACGCTGTTCAGCCACGGTTTGCGTGTCGGCGGCATATCGGTCTGAAAGGGCCGTTTATTTGGATTTACAGGAGCGTTTCGCAAGATGACCACCCGTTTCAGCCGTGCAGTTCTAGGCGGCATGGCGATTGTCGCTATCGGTGCCGCCTCCATGCCAGCCAGTGCGCAGGACAATGACGAAGCGCGCATTCGCAAGCTCGAAGCGGAAGTCCGCGCCCTGCAACGCACCGTGTTTCCTGGTGGGGCGGGCCGGTTTTTCGAACCTGAAATCACCAGTGGTGCTGCCAAGCCTGCCACTTCTGTAACGCCGTCCTCCACCGCAGTGACAGATATTCTGGCGCGGATGGATGCGTTGGAAACACAGATGCAGTCGCTGACAGCGCAGACAGAGGAAAACACAAATTCCCTGCGCCTGTTGACTACCCGTCTGGCCGCGCTGGAAGTCACCAGCGGCGCAGCGGCAGAAGCGGCCAATGGCGCGCCTGAAACCAATCTTTCGGCCATGACCGGTGGTGCATCCGCCACTCGTCCGCCGGTGGAAGTGGCCGCACGTCCAGCGCCGCAGCAGCCTGCACCTCGTCCGGCTGTTGCCACTGGCCCGACGGCAGAACGTCTTGCCGCCGTGCAGAAAATCGCCAAGCCGCAGACAGACGATGCCGCCGATGATGAATATAGTTATGGCTTCCGCCTGTGGGATGCAGGCTTCTATCCCGAAGCGCAGCAGCAGCTGACCTTGTTTGTCGAGAAATACCCCAACCACAGCCGCATAAGCTTTGGCCGCAACCTGCTCGGCCGTGCCTATCTGGACGATGGCAAGGCCAAGGAAGCTGCCCCGTGGTTCCTGCGCAATTACCAGGCTGACAAACAGTCTGCCCGCGCGCCTGACAGCTTGCTGTATCTCGCTGAATCGATGATTGCCACCAAGGATACGAGCCGTGCCTGTATCGCTCTTGCAGAATTTGGCGAGACATACCCCGCGTTGGCTTCAGGGCGTCTGGCCGACCAGTATCAGGCCAATTTGCGCAAGGTAAAATGCAATTGACAGGCCCGTTGATCCGCAGCTGGTAGCGCGGTTCCGCGCTGATCTGACGCGGCTGTGGCCCAAGGAAGGCGATAGTTCCGGCAAGCTGGGTCTGGCGGTTTCCGGTGGTCCGGACAGCATGGCAATGCTGCTATTGGCCCACGCTGCCTTGCCCGGCGAAATCCAGGCGGCGACGGTGGACCATGGCCTGCGGGCAGAAGCGGCCGCAGAAGCTGACTTCGTGGCGCGAACCTGCGCAGAGCTGGGCGTGCCGCATGTGACATTCACGGTGAATGTTGCGTCAGGCAATGTGCAGGATGAAGCGCGCAATGCCCGCTATGGTGCCCTTGCAAAATGGGCGGCTGATCGTGGACTGTCAGCGATTGCGACTGCCCATCATGCTGACGATCAGGCGGAAACCATGCTCATGCGGCTCAATCGGGGCAGTGGCCTGTCTGGCCTCACAGGCATCAGGGCGCGCACGACTGTTCCTGGCACCCAAATCCCCCTGCTGCGCCCCTTGCTGGGGTGGCGCAGGCAGGATCTTGGCCTGCTGGTGGAAGATGCGGGCATCGAAGCGGTGCAAGACCCGTCAAACCTCGACCTCAAATTTGACCGGGTGAAGCTGCGTCAGCGCCTGTCAGGTGCAGACTGGATCGATACTGCTGCACTTGCCGCCAGCGCCAGCCATCTGGCTGATGCCGAAGAAGCACTGGAATGGTGTATAATGCAGGAATGGGAAGGCTGCGTCAGGGAAGACGGGGAAACCCTGCGCTATTTGCCCAGGGCACCGCGAGCCATCCGGTTGCGAGTGGTCGCCCGCTTGATTGCCGAGATTGGCGGTAAACCCCGCGGCAGCGCAGTGGCACGGCTGGTCGATGCGCTGGAAAATGGCGAGACAGCCTCGCTTTCCGGCGCAGTTGCACGGGTAGACGGGGAGGAATGGGTGTTCGCGCCGGAGCCGCAGCGCCGGACCGGCTAGATTATGGAATCGCCCATGCCGATCATCTTGCCGCGGGTAATGATGACCGTGTCGCCCTTGCTGGCGACGGCGAACAACTTGGCAGCGAAATCATTGGGCGTGCCAATGCAGCCGTGGCTGGCATAGCCATTTTGCACGGGCGAACCGTGGATGGAAATTCCGTCCCATGTCAGCCGCAGCGTATAGGGCATGGGCGCGCCGTAGATGCTCGAAATATTGTCGCGCTTCTTTTGCAGGATGGGAAAACTGCCAAGCGGAGTGGGGTGATCCTGCGTGCCCAGCAAAACGGCGGTCGCGCCGATTTCATAGCCATTGCGGAACACGGACAGGACGCGGGCTTCAAGATCGACAGTCATCACCAGCGGACCATCCGGAACGCCTTCATCGTCCCAGTGCCACTCGCCATATTTGATCGGGCCATCAATCGGCAGGATGCGCTTGATGACGAAGGGGCCGTCGGGCTCTTCCTGCAAAGCGGCAGGTTGCGCACTAGCGGCAACCGGACCTTCCACTGCCGGACTGCGTTCAGGCGCGGCAACCGCTTGCAAGCCGGTTGCAGTGCCTTCGCCCATGAAGTCGCCAGCCAGTGTCGCGCCGCCAAATGCCAGCGCCACTGTGGCTGCTGCCAGCGTTATCCATTTCAAGATCGGGTCCATGCAGCCTTAATGCGCCAGATCGTTGAAAGTTGCCAGTATCAGCCATGCCCCGTCCCACAGTGAAACGCACCGCGGGCAATAATTAACGCAGCAACGGGTCAGCCATGGGCGCCGAATTCATTGGCAATGGCCGTGGTGATCTGCAGCGCCAGCCCATAGGACCGTTCCAGCGGGTCGATATAGTCACGCTGGATGGCCGAATAGCCTTCGCCGGTGCCATCGGGATAATCGCTCGGCTCTGCAATGTCGAAATCGTCAAGCCGTGGGAAGCTGGTGGGATAGGCACGGCGCAACTGCGTCAATGCGTCGTCGATCCTCAGCGTGAAGACCATTTCCAGCACATCATCGCGGCTGATGTCGTTGGCGCGGCTGAACGCGGGAATCGACACTGCCTTTAGGAACATATGCTGAAGCAGGGCCAGCCGCAGCGACTGCAAAACGCCAATCGTGCGCCGCGTATCTTCACGGTCTGGCAGAGGCGCTTCGTCAGGAATGAGATCGAGCAGGCGATGCAGTTTCAGCGCATCTACCCGCAGGCGCGATGCAAGGCGGCGGAACACGCCGGTGCGGTCGTCCTTGGTTAGATATTCCGCCAATGCCTCGCACGCATCGGACAGATGGCTTTCCATGCCGCGATAGGGCCGGCTGGCCCAATAGGCAGAATTGAACAATTCGCCGAAGGCAGCGACTGTCTTGATGCTCGCCAAGGCGTTCGCCGCGCGCAGCAGGCGCACCAGCTGGCGGCCACGCTCGCTTTCCTGCAGCAGCTCGGCAACATCTTCGTAATTGCCGTCAGCCGCGCTGCCAACTCCGGCGATGACATTCACCGGATAGCCAAGCTGCTGCAAAATCGCATTATGAGGGATCGCGCGGATCTGGCGCAGGCTCATGTCCCGGTCTGCCGAAATATCCGACTGGCGGCGAGATTTCCGGCTGCCTGTTTCGTTCAGCAGGCCAAGCCCGAAGGCGGTAATGGCCCGTGAATAAGTCTTGCTTTCAAGATGCTGGCGCTGGTGGGAACGGATGGCGCGATAAAAATCGAGGCTGAGATCGGTGCGGCGATAAAATGGGTCGGTCGGCGCGTCCGCATCCGTATCGGCGGGGCGGTTTTCAGCAATTCTGCTCAGCGTTGCCAGCGCCAGTTCAGGAGTGGCGAAGAACAGATAGCCATCCCCCCCCTGGAAACTGACCTCGGGTTCCAGCCTGATACCGGCCCGGATGAAACGGCGGCGTGCCCATGGGCTGAGAGGCCATGCCAGCCTGTCGGCAAAGCTTTCAGGATGTGCGCCGCGGCCCATGCTTTCGCCATGGGTGTTGAAGATGAGCGCAGCCACGTCCGTCAGCCCGTTTTCGCGCATGGCATCGGCCAACCGGCCCTGCAGCCGCTCAATCGCCAAGCTGGCCGGAATTTGGCCGACGAAACGTCCTGCGTCGGAAAATCCGGTCTGGATGGCAGCGCGCCCACGGGTGCGGGCATAGGACTGGTAGACCGGTTCTGAAAGCAGCGCGTCGAGGAACCGGCCGCCATGTTCCAGCGCACTTTCCGTTTCGAACAGGGGCGACACATCGACCTTGTCTTCAATGCCGAACAGGCGGGAGAAATAGAGGGCGGCCAGAATGGTGGAGGGTTGTTCGCATTCGGCAATCAGCATCCGGATCGGCGCATCACCGTCCACGTGATGGAGTATTTGCGCCATGGCCAGGAACTGGCGGATGGCGGTGCTGCTTTCGATGGCGAGTGCCGCGAAGTTAGACCGCAGTGGCTTCACTGTTTCCAGCAATTCACGCAATGTTGCCATTGCGCCCTTGCTGCCGAGGTCGAGCGTATTGTCCGGGTCAATCCGCCGCCGGATGGCATTGTGGAGCTGGCTGGAATTTACGCGGAAATGGATCCACCCCATGCCAAGCCCGTCGGCGCGCATGGCCGCGGCAAGTGTCTTGAGAGCAATGGCGCGGCCACTGTCAGCTGCGGCGGCTTCTTCTTCGAGTGCGTTTATGACAGGGGCAAGCGTCAGCAGCTTGTCCGGGTCTTCCTGCGTCAGCCTGTTGGCCGCTGCTGAAAGTGCGGCGGGCTCGCTCAGATCGCTGCGGAAATCATGGGTGCGGGCGTGGGTATATTGCGCTGCGCCGCGTAGTTTTTCGAGCAGCGGGTGGTGAGCGTCTATCGCTTCCAACGATGCAACATAGCGGTCCAGCCGCTCTGCCTTTTCAGACAGGCGGAAGCCGATGGAATCGAACCACTTGATGTCGGTTCGCCCGTCCATGTCATAACCGACCCAGCTGGCGAAGCGGATTGGCAGCGGGACAAGGCTGGTCCATTCGTCCGGCCAGTTTTCTTGTGCCGTCGACAGGGCCTGGCCCACGATGCGATCGCGTGCATCCTGCGCATTGGCAATCGCCTGCATGGCGCGGCCATGTTCATAGGCAAGGGTGATTTCAGGCCGCTGGCTGGGTGCAGGGCAGGCGTTTTCGGCAATATCGTCGTCGCTGCTGGCCGACCGGGCCACGGCTTCGGATTGGGCAGGGGTCAGAAGAAAGGTGGGGTGGGCCGTGAATACAGCGTGCAGGCCGGGCTGCTCCCACCGGGCGCGATAGGCGGCGAAATCTTCCTGCGCAGTGTGCCGTGCCAGCACCGCGATATTTGCATCTGGCGAGACGGGTGCGACCAACCGGCGAAGGCGGCGGGCGCGGCTCTGCAAGGCGTCGCATTCCAGTTCAGATACCAGCCCCTGCACGGCATCGAGCGTCAATTCGCCGCTTTCCATCTTTCGCGACAGGTCGAGCGAAAGCTGGAACACGGGGTTGAATAGTGGCGTTTCGCGCGTTTTTACATGCAGCGCCTGCAGCCTTTCCTTCAACCCGCTGACGCTGATTTCAATGCTGGTCATCCGCGAAGCTCCATTGCGCTCCGGGCCAGAGCTTCGATTGCAGGCTTGTCAGGTTCGCCCTTGGGGGCAACCCAGCTGCCGC
>JAHEAX010000025.1 GCA_024642525.1 Erythrobacteraceae bacterium
TCCGTTTATGTTGGCGACCAGAGCGTAAGTAGCAGTCAAAACCGCCAGTGCCGTCCCGGTGAAAGGGCATATATGGACCACTCTCGATTCGGTCAAACCCTTTTTGGAACTTTATTACAAATTTTTTGCAGATCGCTGCGTGGCCTCATTTCCGCTGCATATCCCATGATGCACACTCTGGGTTGAGACCACTGCAAGGTGCCGGCTAACCAGCCAAGCGCCCCTTACAGATTGATAAGCCCCATTATGTAAAGGCCCATTATGTAAAGGGATGCATCCTTCCAAGAAACGGAACGCACCGCTCTGCAAACAAGCCCTCTTAAACAGGCAGCATCCCTGTTTGTCGCAAGGCTTCACCCAGCCCCAGCGCGCTTGATATAGCGAGGTTCATCGAGCGGACCTGTGGCCGGATCGGAATGCGCAAACGCGCATGGCATGCTTCTGCAACTTCGGCAGGCACGCCTGCGCTTTCCTTGCCGAATAGAAGCACATCATCGGCCCGGAAGCTGAAATCGTAGGATGATTGCCGGCTCTTGGTCGTGAACAGCACCAGCCTCGCACTGCCCATCTGCGTCTTGAATGCCGCAAAGCCCTGATGACGAGTGACTTCGACATGATCGATGTAATCCATCGCGGTGCGCCTGACACGGCGATCATCCCATTCAAAGCCCATCGGCTCGATGAGGTCCACGGGCACGCCCATGCAAGCACCAAGGCGCAAGACAGCCCCGACATTGCCGGCAATTTCCGGCTCATAAAACGCTATTCGCATGGTTGTTCATTGGCGGCCTGCGCCCACGCATGCAAGACGCACATGAAGGCGCTCGTGCCCAAAGCGTCAGATAAACTGCAAGGCAAAAAGGAACGATGCCACAAACGACACCAGTGTGGCCACGATGACCGGCACCAAGCCTTGCCAGCCTTCCGACATCAACGCATCCAGCCGCGAGCGCATGGCTGTGCCGATAACCGCCAGCAGCAGCAGCGCCTTGGACAGGAACAGGCCGTATTCCCGTAGAACCTCTGGCATATCGACCAGCGAATTGAGCGCCACCACGGCAAAGAACGCGGTGATGAACCACGGCAGCCGCAAATGGGCCATGAAGCCCTTGTTTTTGCCGCCACCGCCTGCGCTAGCAGTTGTGGCCGCACTGCCAAGCGCAATCCCGATCAGCGCGACCACTGGGGCAAGCAAGGTAACGCGTGTCAGTTTGACGATAGTTGCCACTTCGCCCGCGCCGCGTGAAAAGCTGAACCCCCCACCGAGCGACTGGGCCACATCATGAATGGCGGCACCCATCAGAAATCCGGCCTGCCGGTCGGTAAAGTCGAATTGCTGCGCCAATATCGGATAGATCGACATGGCGACTGCGCTGGCAAGGGATATTCCAACCAGCGTAAATGTGAAACGGTGTTGGTCCAGCCGGTCGCGTCCGATCACGGCATAAATCGCAAGGGCGGCAGAAGCGCCGCAAATGGCCGTTGCGCCGCCAGCCAGCAGACCGACATATTTGCCCTGCCCCAGCGCCCTTGCCGCAAGAACGCCGGAAAAAATCACCAGCGCCATAATGGTTATCAGCGCCAGAAACGGCAGCAGACCGAGGCTGCTTATCTGCATCACGGTAATCTGGCTGCCCAGCAGGACGATGCCCCAGCGCAGGAAATTTGTGCTGCAGAGATCAAGGCCGGGTGTGACCCGTTCATCGCCTGAAATGAAATTCAGCGAAAGGCCGATCAGCAACCCTGCCAGAATAACAGGCAGACCGTAATGTTCGGAAAGATAGGTTGCCGCCGCAGCAGCGATGGCCACGACCACGAGGCCCGGAAGATACGCGCCAAAGCGCTGCCGCGATGGCGCAGCATCCAGCGTTTCGGCAAGATATATCTCGCCGTAAAGGTCTGCACCAATCGGCGATTGCCGCGAAGAGGATGGATCACTCACTGATGAGCGCGCCAATGTCGAGAATGGGCGTCTGGTGCGTATGGGCAAATTCCGCCATTTCATCGGCGCGCGCCATGGAGCCATCCTCACGCATTATAGCGCACAGCACGATCCCATCCCCAAGACCGAATTTCTGGCACAACGCAATGCCCGCTTCCAATGTTGACCGGCGCGCCGCAAGGCCATCAGGGTGGGCGATGAGCGGAAAGACATGGCCCGGCGTTACAAGATCAGCAGCGCGCGCATCGTCCGCCATCGCCACGGCTATCGTATGCGCCCGGTCGAATGCCGAAATGCCGGTTTCAACACCGTGGCTGGCCTCGATGGAAACACCGAATGGCCGACCGCTGCTGGCTGCCCCCTGATTGCTTTGTGCGGTAATGCCCAATTCCCACGCCCGCGCACGGGTCAGACCAAGACAGATAAGGCCGCGCCCGTATCGGGCCATGAAATTAATCGCAGCTGGCGTTGCCTTGCTGGCAGCCATGGCAAAATCAAGATCGCCGCCACGCAGCGCATCGCCTGCCAGTATGATGATCCCGCCATCGGCCAAATGGGTGCCGACATCTGCAAGGTTGGCATAGCCATCGTCCGACATTTTCATGGCCGCGGTCACAGGAACTTCCCCGTCGCGCCAAATACCTGCTGACCGACCAGTTCAAGCTGCATCCGGGCGCCCACATCCCTGATTTCGCCATTCTCGTCGAATGTTTCAGGCGTGGTGCGGATGGCGGCCCCTACGGGCGTAGGCCATCCGCGCAGGGCATGCGTAATGCTGCGCAGCGTAAGCAGGGTGCTCATCGCAGCCTGATGACCAAAGGATGTGGCAATGAGCCCGACAGGCCGTCCATGAAGATAGGGCCGCTCGTCGGTTGAAAGGTCCTCGATGTAATCGAGCGCATTTTTGACCAACCCTGAAATACTGCCATGATAACCGGGCGAAGCAATCAGGATACCATCAGCCTGGCGCACTGCGGCAACCATGTCTGCGCCAGCGTCCGCACTGTGGCCCGGCCCACCATAGAACGGCAGCGAGCTCATGTATTCACCGTTGAAATGGGTGATGTGTGCGCCCGATGCTTCGGCAGATCGGCACGCCAGAGCCAGCGCCTTTTCAGTGGATGAGCCCACCCGTGGAGTGCCGCCCAGGGCAACTATTCTGATCATGACATTTTCACCTGTGTTCAAGATAGCCGGCAAGTGCAGAAGTGTGGGCAGCATCGAAATGCAGCCCCAGTTTGCTGCGCCGCCACAATATGTCGTCTGCTGTTTGCGCCCATTCATGCCGCACCAGATAATCGACTTCGGCTGCATAAAGCCCGTGGCCGAAACACTGCCCCAGATCGGCGAGCGATTTGGCCTCTGCCAGCCAGATGCCTGCATCCGTACCGTAAGCCTTGGCGATGCGATCCACGTCCCATGCCGAAAGGAACGGATAGCGTTCCTGCAAACCGGCCTTGACTTGCGCTGCACCGTCCATCGGGAAATCCCCGCCCGGCAGTGCGGCCCTATCTGTCCACCTTTCGCCGGAAAGCGCCGCCAGATACGGAACCAGCCGGTCCACGGCTTCCTGCGCCACCTTTCGGTAACTGGTTATCTTGCCGCCGAATATCGACAAAAACGGGTGGCCATCATCGCCTGCCTTGCAGTCAATTTCATAACCGCGGGTCGCCGCTTCAGGGCGGTCTGACCCATCATCCAGCAAGGGGCGCACCCCGGAATAGGTCCATACCACATCGCTTGGGCTGATGGGCCTTGTGAAATATTGATTGGCGCCTTCGCAAAGGTAGGCGATTTCATCTTCACTGGCCTGCGCGTCAAAGGGGGTACCATGGTGGTCCTGATCGGTTGTGCCGACCAGCGTGAAATCGCGTTCATAAGGGATGGCGAAAAAGATCCGCCCATCGGGCAATTGGAAGAAATAGGCATAATCATGGTCGAAAATGCGCTTCACCACGATATGCGAACCACGCACCAGCCGCACGTTGCGGCTGCTTCGCGCGCCTGCGCGGCCCAGCAGGTCGACCACCGATGGGCCAGCCGCATTCACGATAGACCGACCCTTATAGTGTTGCACCTGCCCATCAGCATCGCACGCGGTCACCAGCCAGCCGTCGGCGCGGCTTTCTATCTTGATGACTTCTGTTCGTGTGCACACCGCCGCCCCATGAAGCGCTGCGTCCCTGGCGTTGAGTAAGACCAGACGTGCATCATCCACCCAGCCGTCTGAATATTCAAAGCCCTTGGCGTAGATAGGTTTGAGCGGCCCGCCCGCCGGGTGATGACTGAGATTTATCGATCTTGTAGCGGGCATTTTCTTACGGCTGCCGATGTGGTCATAGACTAACAGGCCAAGCCGCAGCAGCCACCGGGGCCGCAGGCCGGGGCGATGCGGCAGCACAAAACGCAGCGGCCAGATAATATGCGGGGCAATGCGCCACAGCACTTCGCGCTCAGCCAACGCCTCGCGAACAAGCGAAAATTCGTAATGCTCAAGATAGCGCAAGCCGCCATGAATGAGCTTTGTTGAAGCAGAAGACGTGCCCTGCGCCAGATCGCCGCGTTCCAGCAGAAGCACTCGCGCCCCGCGTCCGGCAGCATCACGCGCAACGCCTGCGCCATTGACCCCGCCGCCCACCAAGATGAGGTCATACATTTCCGTTTCTGGCGAAGCGGCACCGGGTTCCACCTAGATTGACTCGCAAGTGGAAGGCGCATGCCAGCCGGTCTGCCGCAGGATGCATCCTTGCCATATGTCTTGCGGTGTCATATCGAGGCAATAATCGATCATATTGCAGGGGCGCAAGTTTTTTCTGGGTTCCTGACGGGCAGATTGCCCGACATATGGCCGGACAAATAAAATGACCGCAGCGCCACATGTTGCGCTGGATGTTGCGGTCACCTGGGGAGGAACGAAAAGCATGACCGTGACGCAAGATGCGCCAAAGGGCCAGCGCGCCATTCGAATGGGGCTGATCGCACTGATTTTCTTCGGCACTGCGCTCAATTACCTGGACCGGCAGGTGCTCGCATTGCTTAAGCCGATGCTGCAGGCCGATTTCCAGTGGACCGACCAGGAATTTGCCCATTTTGGCAGTTCTTTCCAGATTGCCGCGGCCTTTTCCCTGCTCGGGGTTGGCTGGTTCATCGACAAGGTGGGTGTTCGCTGGGGCTACGGTGTGGCGGTTGCCGTCTGGAGCCTGGCGGGCATGGCCCACGCAGTGGCAACGTCGGTCCAGCAATTTGTGGCAGCGCGGGTTACCCTGGCCGTGGCCGAAGCAGTCAATACGCCAGCCGCAATCAAGGCTGCTGCAACCTATCTGCCCGTACGCGAACGGTCTGTCGGCCTTGGCGTGATCAACAGTGCATCCAACATCGGCGCCATTCTTGCGCCGCTGGCAGTGCCGTTGATTGCTCTGGCGCTGGGTTGGCATGCAGCATTCCTGATCACCGGCGCGCTGGGCTTTGTCTGGCTGCTGTTCTGGTGGCTTGGCACGTCAAAGCTGGAACCGGTGGCCACCCGTTTGACGGCGCAGGAAGATGGCGAAAAGGCGCCGCCCTGGCGCGAACTTATCCGCGACCGCCGCACTCTGGCTGTCATCGGGGCCAAGACGCTGACTGATCTTGTATGGTGGTTCATCCTGTTCTGGGCACCCGATTTCTTCGCCCGCCAGTTTGATCTGGGTCAGGGCGAAATCGGTTACCCCACGGCCATCGTTTATGTGTTGGCCGCAGCTGGTGCATTGTCCAGCGGGTTCCTGTTCCCGATGCTGCTGGGCCGGGGGATGGATGCCAACCGTGCGCGCAAGACATCCATGTTCGCCTATGCCTTGCTGATCCTGCCCCTGCCGCTTGCGCTCTACGCGCCCAACCAGTGGGCAGCGGCGATGATCATCGGGCTGGGCCTGTTTGCCCATCAGGGTTTCTCGACCAACATTTTCGGCATGACTGCCGATATCGTGCCTGCGCGCCAAGTTGGCAGCGTGATTGCGATGGGGGCGCTGGCAGGCAATCTTTCAGGCGCGGGAATGCTGGAATTTGCTGGCTGGTCGCTGGATGCAGGATATGGCTACACACCCATGTTCCTTATGTCGGCAAGCGCCTATCTGCTGGCCCTGGGCTGGATTCACCTGATGCAGCCGCGGCTTGAAGTGGTGAATACCGCGGACTGATTGCACAACAGAATCGAAAAGGGGGCGCTGCCATCGCTGGCAGCGCCCCCTTTCTTTTGGGCCAAATGGCTAATGTGCAGCCTAGCGGATTTTCGCACTAAGCGTCACACCGAAATACCGGTCGGCATCGCGGGGGATCTGGTAACGCTGCCCGTTGCCGACATTCAGCAAAGCGTAGCTTTCGTCAGTGATGTTGCGTGCATGCAGCGTCAGGCGGTAAAGATCGTCAGCGGTGCCGATACCCAGGCTGGCATTCCAGATGCCATAGCTGTCGAGCGGGCCACCCTCACCCAGATCGGAGAATTGCGATCCGGTGTATGAGTAGCTCGTGGAGGCATAGACCTTCAACGCGCTGCCCACTTCGGTTTCATAATCGGCGCCCACATTCCAGCTCCACTCCGGTGCCAGTGGCAAACGCGTGCCATTGCGCGCATCGGCCGCCCCGGTAATCGGATTGGGGTTGAACTTGCGCACCTTGGCATCGGCATAGGCCACGCTGCCGCGCAGGGTTAATCCATCCACCGGCGCGACCACGGCATCCACTTCGAAGCCCTTGGTCCGCACAGTGCCGGCATTGGTAAGATTGGTGATGGTCGTGCCGTTCAGCAGGATGAAGTTATTCGCCTGAAAACCGTCATAGGTTGCCTGGAACAACGCCGTGTTCAGCTGAATACGACGGTCCCAGAATTGGGATTTCATGCCGATTTCGAAGGCATCTGACGTTTCTTCATCAATCGGGACAGCATTATTGGGCGCTGTGTGATTGAAGAAAACGTTGAAGGCCGGGCCCTTATAGCCGCGCGTGTAGCTGCCATAGAACAGGAAGTCTTCAGACGGTTCGAACTGGATAGATGCCTTGCCCGAAATATTGTCATTTGTGCTGCTGCCAGCCGACGTGTTGGTTCCGTTTCCGCCACTGGCAATCGTGCCGCCAGCCGGGTTGCCCGAAACGCCGGGTCCGGACAGCGGCAAGCCGGTTGTGGCATTGACGCCCGGCGCGCGGATGTGCGTGTAATCAAGCTCGTCACGTGTCCAGCGCAGGCCGCCCGTCACGCTCAACTGGTCAGTAAAGCGGTAGGTGGACTGGCCAAACAGTGCGAAGTTGGTGCTGTTCACATCGCTCGCCGATGTCGCGGTCGGGAACGTGGTGTTGGCAGTGTTGCTCAGATTGCACGGACGCGCGCCGCTTGGTGCAACAGGCAAGGTTGAACTGGCGCAAACGATATCGCGGCGGGTGAAGTCCTGCTTGTTATCCGAATGCCAGTAGAACGCGCCAACCTGATAGAAAAATGCTTCTGACGGGTCAGATGCAAGGCGCACTTCTGCCGAATATTGGCCGGTTTCAACAAAGCCATTGTCATGCAGCTGAGCAGTGCCAACAATCGCACGGGGCAGGAAGTCACCCTCGCGGATTTCCGTGTTCTGCCATTTGCGATACCCCAGGATCACACTCAGAGTGTGGGTATCCGACACGTCGAGATCGAGATTGCTGGTCAGGCTCCACTGCTTGTCCTTCGTCTCGGTGATGAGATTGTGATTAACCGTGCGCTGGTCGGTGCCCAGTGCCACGGGGAAGCCCAATTCTGCATCCAGCACTGCCCCGCGCGAGGCGCCGGTCACATCGGCGCAGCAATCGTCATTGGCGCGAAAATAATCGGCGATCAGGCGCAAGCGGGCCTTGTCGCCGTTGTAATCGACTATGCCGCGCGCGCCGTAATGTTCATATCCGTTGACGTCTTCATTGTAGAAGATGTTGCGGATGTTGCCATCATAGCCGCCATAGAAGCCGGTAATCCGGCCAGACCAGTCGCCTGACAGCGGCCCCGAAATGGACGTGCGCAGACGGTATTCATCGCCTTCAAAATATTCGGCGCGCAGATCGGCTTCAAGCGTGTCAGTGCCGCCCTTGGAAATGATGCTGACCAGACCTGCCGATGCATTCTTGCCGAACAAGGTTCCCTGCGGCCCGCGCAATACTTCGAGACGTTCTATATCTAGCAGATCGGAGAATGCCTGGCCTGACCGGCTAAGGACAACGCCATCGACAACGGTGGACACACTAGGTTCGGCAGCAACCGAGAAAGTGATCGTGCCGACGCCGCGCATGATGATGGCGCTATTGGCACTGGTGGTGCCTTTACGGAAGGTGACAGACGGCACCAGATCGCCGATATTTTCAAGGCTGGTGGTGCCGGTGTCGGCCAGTCGGTCGCCGGTAATCGCTGTGATTGCGATCGGCACATCCTGCACATTCTCTTCAACTTTCTGTGCAGTTACAACGATTTCCTGAACTTGTGCCATGGCGGGCATGGCACATCCCAGTGCGACCGCAGACGCGCCCATACCCAGCAAAAACCGGGTCGCACGCGCAGAATCCACATTCATTCCAAGCATCATCTTTCCTCCCGTTTATCGGACGCGCATGTTTGACCATGCGTCGGCCGGAGATGTCTCCATCGGATTTCCCGATGTAATATAGGCGTTGATCTGTCAAGCGGTGTCATATAGTCTTGATTGCATCCGGTTATGGCTGTTGCCGGGTCAACACAGCCGCAAAAAAGGGTCGCTGGGGTGCAGGCACGCTTTGTCGCATTGGAAGATGGGTTCCGCCTCGACTATGCCGGGCGCACCATGCTCGTGCACACGTCCGGTGCGCCCGCCTTCACATTCGGCGTGGGTGTGCCTGACGTGCAGATGTACCGCGGCAACTTCCAGATTGCGGATCAGGCAACCGACATTTCCGGTGTTTCTGTCACAACAATAACGCCCCAGTCAGTCCGCATGGAAGGCGTAGACGGGCTGGTCGTCCAACTGACGCTCGGCGATAGTGATGCAGGTTTTCGCCTCAGCGCCAGAACACAGGGTGCTGACTGCAACCGCATTTCGGCACGCCTGCTTGCCACGTCAGGCGAGCATATCTGGGGCGGCGGTGAGCAATTGAGCTATCTGCGCCTCAACGGCCGCAAATTTCCCATGTGGACCAGCGAACCCGGGGTCGGCCGCGACAAGGCCCGCGAACTCACCCGCATCATGGACGCAGAAGGCAAGGCGGGCGGTGATTACTGGACCACCAATTACCCCCAGCCAACCTTCCTGTCGTCCACACATTATGCCTGCCATCTGGACAGCAGCGCATGGTCCGCACTCGATTTCACCGATCAAGCCCGCCACCGGATCGATGTGTGGCAAGGACATCTCACCCTCGAATTCCTGTTTGGTGGCAGCATGGCGGAATTGGTCTGCGCCTTGTCAGCCCGTTTCGGCCGCGCCGCGCCATTGCCTGATTGGGCCGTCAGCGGCGCAATTGTCGGGCTGAAGCAAGGCTCGGCCAGCTTTGACAGGTTGGAGAAAATCCGCGCCGCTGGGGCTGCTGTATCGGGTCTGTGGTGCGAAGACTGGGTCGGGATCCGCGAAACCAGCTTTGGCCGCCGTCTGTTTTGGGACTGGCGCTGGCGCGGGGATCGCCACCCCGATCTGCCCGAACATATTGCCCGCCTCCAGGAAGATGGCATCCGCTTTTTAGGCTATGTGAACCCCTATCTGGCCATCGACGGCGATCAGTATGGCGAGGCGGCTGCACAGGGATTCCTTGCCCTGCGGCTAGACGAAGATGTGCCCTATATTGTCGATTTCGGCGAGTTTGACTGCGGTATTGTCGATTTCACCAATCCGGACGCGGCCGATTGGTTTGCCGAACGGATTATCGGTAAGGAAATGCTCGATTTCGGCCTGTCCGGCTGGATGGCCGATTTTGGCGAATATCTGCCGACGGATTTGCGCCTGCATGATGGAAGCGACCCGATGTTGGCGCATAACCACTGGCCTGTGCTGTGGGCGCAAGTAAATGCCCGGGCGATTGCAGCGCGAGGCAAAACGGGCGATGCGATGTTTTTCATGCGCGCCGGCTTCACCGGAGTGCAGGCATATTGCCCGCTATTGTGGGCAGGCGACCAGTGTGTCGATTTTTCCCGTCACGATGGGATTGGCACCGTTATCACTGCAGCCTTGTCCAGCGGCCTGGTCGGAAATGTCAGCAGCCATAGTGATGTCGGCGGCTATACCTCGCTGCATGGCGTGATCAGAACGCCGGAATTGCTGATGCGGTGGGCGGAACTGGGTGCATTCAGCCCCGTCATGCGCACCCATGAAGGCAATCGCCCGGACGACAACCTCCAGGTGGATTCGTCAGCGGAAATCCTCGCCCATTTTGCCGCCATGACGCGGGTGCACGCAGCGCTGGCACCCTATTTGCGCGCACTGGTGGCCGAAGCTGCGGCGACAGGCATGCCCTTGCAGCGCGCCCTGTTTCTGCATTATCCCGCCGAAGGTGATTTCGCATTCTGTCAGGATCAATATCTGCTTGGGCGGGATCTGATGGTCGCGCCTGTGATAAAAGAAGGGGCAATACGCCGCGATGTGCTGCTGCCGACAGAGGATAGCTGGATCAACGTGTGGACCGGGGAAGAATTTGACGGCGGACGGCATCTGATCGATGCCCCGCTGGGGTCGCCGCCGGTGTTCGCGCGGCAGGGAAGCCCGTTTGCAGCAGTCTTTGCCGATCTTGCACAGGCGCGTGGCCCCATCATTGAAGGAACCACGAATTGAGCCATCGCAGTAATATTCGTGACGTGTCGGCGCTTGCCAATGTGTCGGTCAAAACCGTCAGCAGGGTGCTGAATAACCATCCCTATGTAAGCGCGGAGACACGCGAAAAGGTGGAAGCTGCCATGAAGCAGCTTGATTTCCGGCCCAGCGTTGCTGCGCGCATTCTTGCGGGGACCAAATCGGCGCAGATCGCTCTTATCTACGATAACCACAGCCCCTATTACCTCGAACAGATCCGCCTGGGCTGCTGGCAGCGGTGCCACGAAAGCTCGGTCCGCCTCTTGGGTCAGCCGGTGGATGTGGCAGACCCGGATGTGGGCAATCAGGTCCGTGCGCTGGTCAGCGAAACCCATGTGGACGGAATTGTGCTGTCATCGCCTGTCACAGATTGCGATCCGGTTTTGCGGGCCTTGGAAGCGCTGGGCATACCCTTCGTGCGCATTTCGCCTGGCACTAATCATGCCATGACATCGTCTGTCTTCATGGACGATGCCCAGGCGGCAGATGACATGACAACACATCTCATCAACCTTGGCCATCGCCGTATCGCCTTTATCAAGGGGCATCCCAATCACATGGCCTCTGACGAACGGCTATATGGCTATCGCCGGGCGCTGGACCGTGCTGGCCTGCCGTTTGATCCGCATTGGATGGCGGATGGCGAGTTTGATTTTGATAGCGGTTTCAACGCGTGTCAGAAATTCCTGGCACTTCCCGAACGCCCGACTGCGGTTTTTGCCAGCAATGACGATATGGCCGCTGGCGTTTTGGCTGCGGCCCATCAGGCCGGGCTGGAATTGCCGCGCGAATTGTCTGTCGCCGGGTTTGACGATACGACGCTGGCGCGGATGGTATGGCCCCCGCTGACCACGATCCGTCAACCAACCTTTGACCTGGCAAGGACTGCGACCGACTTGCTCCTGACCGGGCAGACGCTGGTTCACCAGCGCTTGCAACATGAACTTATCGAACGCGGATCTGTCGTCGCGCTCGGACAGAATAAACCGGCAGACACCTTATTGGGGCTATCATCGAAATGAGTGAACTCGCACCACCGCAGCCTATGCGGCCACTTGGCTCCAGTGACATTACTGTTTCGTCATTGGCATGGGGTATGTGGCGATTTGAAGGAACGGCCGATGATGGCCACGCCCTCATCAACGCTGCGCTGGAAAGCGGGATAAATTTCTTCGATACGGCAGATATTTACGGGTTCAACGGCACGGACGGTTTTGGCGATGCAGAATCGCTGTTGGGCACGATTTTTGCGAGCAACCCCGGCTTGCGCGAAAAAATCGTCCTCTCATCAAAAGGCGGGATCATGCCGCCGCTGCCTTATGACAGCAGTGATGCCTATCTTACATCCGCCATTGATGCGTCACTGGCACGGCTGAAGACCGATTATCTCGATCTGTGGCTGATCCACCGGCCCGACATTCTCACCCATCCTCAAGAAATTGCTGCCACGCTGCAAAAGGCCATGGATGCCGGCAAGATCCGAGCGGCAGGCGTTTCCAATTTCACGAATGCCCAGACACTGGCATTGCAGAGTTTCCTCGACGTTCCGCTCGTGAGCACACAGCCGGAATTCTCGCCGCTTTGCCTCACGCCGATTGAAAACGGCGAATTTGATCTGGCGATGCAGCACAATCTGACGATCATGGCGTGGTCGCCACTGGGCGGCGGCCGTATAGCCAACCCGGCCAGTGCTCGCGAAACGGCCGTTGCGAACGCGCTGGACAACGTGGCCGAACGGTTCAGCGTAAGCCGCACTGCGGCTGCCTATAGCTGGGCAATGGTCCACCCTGCCCGGCCCATCCCGATCATCGGTTCGCAAAACGCAGATCGGATCAGAGAAGCCGCGCAAGCCTATGAAATCACGTGGACGCGGCAGGCATGGTACGACGTGCTGGTTGCATCGCGAGGGGAGAAACTGCCATGACGACACCTGCTGCAAAGACCTGCGAAGTCAGCTGGTTTTCCGCCCTCTGCGACGACGACTACGAATTTCTGGGTGCGCCCGATCCCATGCTGCAATCCAGCTGGGAACATTGCCGCAATATCGTGCTGGCGGCCGAAAAGGGTGGCTTCGACAATATTCTGCTGCCTTCCGGTTACCAGCTCGGTTTGGATACAACGGTATTCGCCTCGGCCATTGCGCCTTTTCTTGACCGGATGCGTTTGCTGATGGCCGTCCGCATCGGCGAAGACTGGCCGCCGCAACTGGCGCGCAGGATCGCCACGCTCGACAGGATTCTTGGTGGACGCCTGACGGTCAACATTATCTCCTCCGATTTGCCGGGTGAGAAGCTGGACAGCGAGCCGCGCTATGCCCGCACGGTCGAAGTGATGAAAATCCTCAAGACCATGCTCAATGGCGAGCATCTGTCGCACCAGGGCGAATTCTATGATCTTGACCTTGATCCTCCGCGGATCACGACGGTGTCGGGAAAATGTCCGCCACTGTATTTTGGCGGGTTGAGCCCTGCGGCACGTGACGCAGCTGCAGAAGCTGCCGATGTTTACCTGATGTGGCCCGACACAATGGACAAAGTCCGCGAAGTTGTGAGTGATCTGACAGCGCGGGCCGCGACGTTCGGGCGAACTCTGAAATTCGGTTACCGGGCCCATGTCATCGTTCGCGAAACCGAAAGCGAAGCACGCGAATATGCGGCGCGTCTGCTATCCAAGCTTGATGACGGTGTAGGCGAAGCCATCCGCCAGAAGTCACTCGATGCGGCAACAGCAGGCGTTGGCCGGCAGTCGGAATTGCGCGCTGCCGCAGCCGACGATGGTTTCGTCGAGGATAACCTCTGGACAGGCATTGGCCGGGCGCGATCTGGCTGCGGCGCTGCCATCGTTGGCGATCCCGATCAGGTTTTGGCCAAAATCCGCGCCTATCAGGCAGAAGGGATCGATGCCTTCATCTTCTCAGGCTACCCACATATTGCGGAATGCGATCTTTTCGCACGCCATGTCCTGCCCAGATTGAACCACGGCCCGCTGACCCTAGACTGAAGCTATAGCAGCTCGAGTGGCGCGCGCAGTGCGACGCTTATACATTGAAGCGCTTCGGTAGAACGCAAGAAAGCCCCACTGTTT
>JAHEAX010000005.1 GCA_024642525.1 Erythrobacteraceae bacterium
GCCTTTGTGGCGAAGCGCCATCATGACAGGCTGCAACAGCCGCTGACCGGCTGGATGGGCCACGCACAGCCCTTCGCATTCGACGATGATTATACCCCGGCACCGGGTGTTGACCGCTTGCTGGCTGGCACACCAGGAATTCTGGGCCTTGCCGCGCTGGAAGTGGGCGTAGACTTGATCGCAGAAATCGGGGTCGAACGGCTGTCAGAGAAATCACGCAGCCTGAGCGAATTCTTCCGCGAATGCGTGGCCGAACGTTTGCCCGACCTGGAACTGGTCAGTCCGCTCGATCCCCGCCAGCGCGGCAGCCAGCTGTCCTATCGCCACGAAGAAGCCTATGCCATCTGCCAGGCGCTCATCGCACGCGGCATTATCGGCGATTTCCGTGCGCCTGATATTTTGCGACTGGGCTTTGCGCCCGCCTATGTCTCGTTCGAGGATGTTTTCCATTCTGCACAAGCCTTGGCCGAGGTGATCGACACCGGCGAATGGGACAAAGCGGAGTTCAGGACACGTGCGGCAGTAACCTGAAGCGGTCGAGAAGGCCCGACTATTGAGTGAAAACCGTCCCTCGGATACACTTTTCGGTTCAACCAGTCAGGAATTAAAATGCCCGCTCGTGACAAGAAGCCATGGTTCCCCGTGAAGCGATTTGGTTACGGTGTGGGTTTCCCCATCGCGTGGGAGGGATGGCTGGTTCTGGCCTTGTACATGGGCGCAATGGCTTTGTCCGGATCGCTACTTCCACCCTTGGCATTCATAATTGTAGCGATGGTTTCCACTGCGGCCCTTCTTTATATCAGCTACGTCAGGTCTGACGATGAATGGCGCTTCCGCAACGGCAAATAGGCGCATCGGTCATAGTGTTTGCGTCTGAATTATAAGCCGAAGCTGCGTCTCAAGCTTCCAGCTCGATGTCCCAGTAAAGCCAGTCGCGCCATGTTTCATGCAGGAAATTTGGCGGGAATGACTTGCCGCGTTGCTGCAATTGCCAGTTCGTCGGGCGGATCGGCTTGACCATGGGCATATGCGCCTGTTGCGGTGTGCGGCCGCCTTTCTTCATGTTGCAGGGGGCGCAGGCCGCCACGATATTCTCCCAAGTTGTCTTGCCGCCCAGTCGGCGCGGAATGACATGGTCGAAAGTGAGATTATGCGTATCGCCGCAGAACTGGCAGGCAAACCGGTCGCGCAGGAAGACATTGAACCGCGTGAAGGCCGGAAATTCGCTCGGGCGGACATATTGCCGCAAGGCGATGACCGACGGTATTTTCATGTCCAGCGAAGGCGAATGCACCTCGCGGTCATAGGTCGCCACCACGTCCACCCGGTCGAGGAAAATCGCCTTGATGGCGGTTTGCCACGGCCACAGGCTGAGCGGGTAATAGGAAAGCGGCGTGTAATCCGCATTCAGCACAAGCGCCGGGCATCCCGAAACGTTGCGTGTCGGATCTTCTGCTGCGCTGCGAAACCGTGCCGCGCGTTCGATCAATTCGGCCTTGAACACGTCTGGTGTCACCTCCGATTGCGTCTAGGTAGGCATTGCTGCGAAAAAGCGTCAACCCCGTGACATGGGTTGAATCCACAGAACATTTTGCCCGCGGCATGTAATTGCCCTATTCGGCCATCCCGATCATGATCGTCACCCGCTTTGCACCCAGCCCCAACGGGCCGCTCCACCTCGGACATGCCTATTCGGCAATCGTGGCCCATGATCTGGCGGCAGTGGCAGGCGGCGAGTTCCTGCTGAGGGTGGAAGACATCGATGCTGAACGCAGCAGGCCGGAACTGGCCGAAAGCTATCGCGCGGATCTGGCGTGGCTTGGCCTAGGCTGGAAGGAAGTACCCGCACAATCGACCCGGCTGGCGCAATATTCCGCTGCGGCCGAAAGGCTGAAGGCAATGGGGTTGCTCTATCCATGCACTTGCACAAGGGCTGAAATTGCGTTGGCTGCAACCCAAACCGGGCCAGAAGGGCCGGTCTATCCCGGCACGTGTCGCCACAATCAGCCCGATTCCACCACAGGCGCGGCGTGGCGGCTGGATGTCAGGGCCGCACTCGCCCTTACTGGCCCTCTTTACTGGACAGATATGGTGGCTGGCACCCAGCGAGCGTCCCCTGAAACAGGCGGTGATGTCGTGCTGGTGCGCAAGGAAGCACCAGCAAGCTATCATCTTGCCGCCACGCTGGATGATGCCGCCGACGGGGTAACGCTGGTGACGCGGGGATTGGACCTGTTTTCAGCCACCCATATCCACCGCCTGCTGCAGGGCTTGCTCGATCTTCCGGTGCCGCAATGGCACCATCATCCACTGTTGGTGGATGAAAGCGGGACCAAACTCGCCAAGCGGCGCGGCTCTGCTTCGTTGGCGGACAGGCGCTTGGCAGGCGACGATGGCCTTACCCTGGCGGCAGAAATTCGCGAGGGTTCCTTTCCCGCTGGTATTTTCCTGCAGTGATCCTACATTGCTGGCATGACAACATTCCTCGTAATCGTGCTCGTCGTGCTGTGTGCGCTGGTCGTAATTTCGCTGGTCCGGGGCATCGTGGCTTTCCTGAAAACCACCAAGCTGGACCTGGAAAGCGGCGATACCCAGCAGAACACCGAAATGCAGCTTTTGCAGAACAAGATGATGTTCGCGCGGATCAAATATCAGGCGCTTGCCGTGCTGGTCGTGGCCATCATCCTTGCGATTGGCGGCCGCGGCTGAGACCACCAAAATGGTCAAGCTGAACAAGATTTATACCCGCACCGGCGATGATGGATCGACCGGGCTGGTGGACGGTTCGCGCTGCCCGAAACACGCTACGCGGATCGAGGCAATCGGCGCGGTAGATGAAGCCAACAGCGCCATAGGCGTTGCCGCTGTATCGCTGGCCGATGGCAGCCATGCAGCCGCTTTGTTCCGCATCCAGAACGATATGTTTGACCTTGGCGCAGACCTGGCGACCCCGCTGGGCGAAGTGGGCGGCAAGGATTTCACGCCGTCCGACATGGTTTTGCGCGTCGTTCCAGCTCAGGCTGAATGGCTGGAACAGGCAATCGACGGGCTGAATGAACACCTGGAACCGCTCAACAGTTTTGTCCTTCCCGGCGGCTGTGAAGCGGCGGCACGGGTCCATGTTGCCCGCGCATCCGTGCGGCGGGCAGAGCGCAGCGTGACTGCGCTGGCACAGGCAGAGCCGGTCAATCCGGCAGCGCTCGCCTATATCAATCGCCTGTCTGACTATCTCTTCGTGCTGGCCCGTATCGCGAACGATCATGGCCGCGCCGATGTAAAGTGGATACCCGGCGCAAACCGCTGAAGGCCATTGCCCTAATCCAGCCCTAGTCAGGCCCGCCCCGGCAGGCTAACAGGCCATCCTTGCTGCAGATGCGAAGGATTGGTGCGATGCAAAAGATTGCTGTGATTGGTGCGGGCCAGATGGGTTCGGGTATTGCCCAGACCATTGCCCAATACGGCATGCAGGTGCTGCTTTCCGACGTCGAACTTGCCGTTGCCGAAAAGGCGAAAGCGGGCATCGACAAATCGCTTGGCCGGCTGGTGGGCAAGGGCAAGCTGGAAATCGCCGAAGCGGAAGCCGCCCTGTCGCGCATCACGCCGATTGCAGATTATGCCGCCATGGCCGATGCCGAGATGATTATCGAGGCCGCGACCGAGAAAGAAGCCATCAAGCAGTCGATCTTTGCCGAAGCCGGCAAGGTTCTTGGCGCCGATGCCATCATGGCCAGCAACACCAGTTCCATCCCTATTACCCGGATGGCCAATTTCTCGCCTGATCCGGCGCGATTCATCGGCCTGCATTTCTTCAATCCCGTGCCTGTCATGGGCCTGATCGAGATTATTCCCGGCCTTGCCACCAGCAGCGAAACCACTGCGCGGACCCGCGCCTTCGCCGAAAGCCTCGGCAAACAGGTGGTCGAAGTGCAGGACGAACCCGGCTTTGTCGTGAACCGCATCCTCATCCCCATGCTGAACGAAGCGGTATTCGTGCTGGGCCAGGGCACGGCCAGCATCGAGGATATCGACAAGGGCTGCCGGATTGGTCTCAACCACCCTATGGGCCCGCTCGAACTGGCGGATTTCGTCGGTCTCGACACATGCCTCGACATCGTGATGGTGCTGTATAACACCACGGGCGATTCCAAATATCGACCAGCGCCGCTGCTGGTGAAATATGTCGAAGCCGGGTGGCTCGGTCGCAAGACCGGACGCGGCTTTTACGATTATACAGGTGACGTGCCCGTCCCGACCCGCTGAGTTTTTGTGGAACGGGCGGGGCAGGCCATCCGTTAGGCATGCAAAGGAGCAATTTGCATGACCAAGCCTACACCCAACAGCCAGGAAGACCGCCAGTCCTCTCTCGCGCCCGAAACGCATAATGACGAGCAGGACGATCATCGCTCGCAAGCGCATGAAGTGGCAGAGCAGGCACGCGGTATGTCCGGCGAGACGCATAGCCCGACCGAAAGCACCAAGAGCGACAACAGCAGCGATTTGATGGACGATTCCACGCAGGACGTGATCGACCATATGCGCGACATGGAAAGCAGCGGCCGGATCGACATGGATGCCTTCCGCGGCGAACCCAACCATGACGACAATGTCGACAAGTTCGGCGATGCGGCCAAGCTCGACGGGTTGAAAGGCGATGGCAGCTAAGGCAGCCAGCCCTGCTGTCTAATGCAGCACCCACAAGGCGAGAATGAGCAATACCGCACCTGCCGAGACTGCGTAGGCTATCCAGCGCAGATTTGGCAGGTTCGGCGCGTCAACCGCGTGGGATGACAGCCGCTCAAAGGATTTTCTCGCACGTTTTTCTGCGCCCAGCGCGAAGACGATCGCAAGCGCGATGAACATGGTGGCAATGGCGCGAGCCAGCCACGGCGGGTCAAATTCTCCGAACAAGGCGCGAAAAGCGAGGCCGATACCAATCGCGGCAAACGACGTTCGCATCCAGCCTGCAAATGTCCGCTCAAGCGCCAGAATGGTCCGGTCTTCCGCCCATTCGGTCCTGTTTTCTGCCAGTTTTGTGCTGCTGTCGGGCTGCGGACCTTTTCGGGAGGGCGAATTATTGTCCGGTGTCGTCATCGCTCAGGACAATAACCACATCATCGTCTTGTGCAATCACGTCGGGTTCGATCGGTTCTTCTTCCACCGGCGTGGGGTCAATTCCCTGAGCATCATCTACCAGTTCATCCTCGGGCGTGAAGTCCATCATCACCCGTTCATGGCGCGGTTCTGCGTCTGGCTTGCCTCCTGCCAGCCTGATCTGCTCGTCCATTTCAGCCTGCTGGCGGGCAATCCCGTCTGCCGCATTCAGCAGGGCGCCGCTATTACCCTCGGTGCCGATCAGTGCAGCAGCACTTGCCGCGAAAATCATCACGATGATCAAGGCGCCCCAACGGCTGCGAAAGACCTGGCCCAACATGGCTGCCAAATTAGACTGAAACCGGTTAAGTTTCGGTTGAGCCTGCCAGCCGCTTCAGCTCATAAAGCATATCCAGCGCATCTCGCGGGCTGAGAGCATCTATATCCAGCAATTCCAGGTGATTGCGCAATTCGTCTGCGTCTTTTTCTTCGGCCTGGCTGGCTGCGGCGAACAGCGGCAGGTCGCCAAGACCAGCTGCAAGGCCGCCAGTTTCGGCGCGGCCTTTTTCCAGCCGGTCGAGGACGGATTTCGCCCGCGACACAACCTGTTTCGGCACGCCCGCCAGTTTGGCCACGGCAAGGCCATAACTGCGATCCGCCGGTCCCTTTGCCAGTTCGTGCAGCAAGACAAGGTCGCCGCGCCATTCGCGGGCGCGCACATGGTGCAGCGACAGCGCATCGCAGCTTTCGGCCAGCCGCGACAATTCGTGATAGTGGGTGGCAAACAGGCAGCGTGACCGGTTGGTGCCATGCACTGCTTCCACCACGGCCCAGGCCAACGCCAACCCGTCATAAGTTGAAGTGCCGCGTCCTACTTCATCCAGCACGACGAAGCTGCGTTTCGTCGCCTGTGAGAGGATGGCAGCGGTTTCGACCATTTCCACCATGAAGGTCGACCTGCCGCGCGCCAGATTGTCGGACGCGCCGACACGGCTGAACAATTTATCGACCAGCCCGACCGTGGCCGATGTTGCAGGCACATATCCGCCCGCCTGCGCCAGCAAGACAATCAGGGCATTCTGGCGAAGGAAGGTGGATTTACCGCCCATATTGGGCCCGCCGATCAGCCACAGCCGGTCATCGGGCGACAGGCTGCAGTCATTGGCCACAAATCTTTCGCCCGAAGCGGCCAGCGCTGCTTCCACCACCGGATGCCGCCCGCCTTCGATGGCCAGGCAATTGTCCTGCGTAATCTTTGGACGGCACCAGCCGCCGTCTGCAGCACGCTCTGCCTGCCCGGCTGCCACGTCGATCCGCGCCAGCGCCGCTGCGGTGGTCGCAATTGCCTGCCGTGCATCCACGACTGCATTGGTCAATTCTTCGAAATGCGCTTCCTCGGCTGCCAGCGCGTGTCCGCCTGCTTCGGCGATGCGGGCCGCTTCTTCGTGCAGCATCAGCGAATTGAACCTGACCGCGCCAGCCATTGTCTGGCGGTGGGTAAACCCGCTTTCGGCGTCCATCAGCCGGTCGGCGTGTTTTGCCGGCACTTCGATGAAATAGCCAAGCACGCCATTATGCTTGATCTTGAGCGCGGCAATGGCGGTCTCTTCGCGATACCGGCTTTCCATGGCGGCAATTGCCCGGCGCGAATTGCCGGACATCTGCCGCAATTCGTCGAGCGCGGCATCATAGCCATTGGCAATATAGCCGCCTTGCGAACGTTCGGTTGGCGGTGATGCGACCAGTGCGCGCTGCATCAGATCGACCATGCTGCCGTGGCCGCCCATCGCAGGGATAAGGCTTTCCAGAAGCGGCGGCCGGTCGGGCTTTTTCGCCAGAAAATCACGAATGCGCCGCGCTTCTGCCAAGCCATCGCGGATTTGCCCCAGATCGCGCGGGCTGCCGCGGCCTGCCACGATGCGGCCCAGTGCGCGGCCGATATCGGGCAATGAACGCAGCACATCGCGCAGGTCCGCGCGCAGCAGCGGGTCATCGTGCAACCAATGAACCAGCGCCAGCCGTGCTTCGATGGCGGCTTCGTCCATCAGCGGCGCGGCCAGATCGTCTGCCAGCTGGCGCGCGCCCGCGCCTGTAACGCAGCGGTCAATCGCGGCAATCAGGCTGCCTGCCCGCGTTCCCTGCTGCGATTGCAGGATTTCCAGGCTGGTGCGAGTAGCTTCATCCATCGCCAGCGTCGTGTTGCCACTATGGGCAACAGGCGGCAGCAGCAAGGGCAGGTTACCCCTGCCGACATGGTCGAGATAGGCGATGAGACCGCCTGCGGCAGCCAGCATGGCCCGCGTGAACTGGCCAAAACCATCCAGCGTTGCCACCGCGTGGATGGTTTTGAGGCGGGCTTCGCCATCGTCACTGCCAAAATCGCTCCGCGGGCGGCAGATGGCGCTTTCAGGCGCATTTTCCCAATCATCCGGCGCGACCAGTTCGCTTGCCCCCAAGCGGGCAAGGGCAGCGCCGATATCTTCCGGCGAGCATTCTTCAAGTTCCATCCGGCCGGTTGAAATGTCGCAGGCGGCAATCCCTGCCGTGCCGCGCACTTCGCACACGGCGGCCAGCATATTGGCGCGGCGCGGTTCCAGCAGTGCTTCTTCGGTCAGCGTTCCTGCAGTTACAAAGCGAACGATGTCGCGCGCCACCAGCGCCTTGGAACCGCCGCGCTTCTTCGCTTCCTCGGGCGTTTCCACCTGTTCGGCAATGGCGACCCTGCACCCTGCCTTGATCAGGCGGGCAAGATAGCCTTCCGCAGCATGCACCGGCACGCCGCACATGGCGACAGGCTGGCCGTCATGTTCGCCCCTGCTGGTCAGCGCAATATCGAGAATGGCGGCGGCCTTTTTCGCATCGTCGAAGAACAATTCGAAGAAATCGCCCATCCGGTAGAACAGCAGGCAGCCATCCGCCTCGCGCTTGAGCGCGTGATACTGCTGCATCATCGGAGTGACCTTACCGGCCTTGGAACCCGCCATGTGGGCGTGACTACGCGTTGTCATTCCGATTCGGGAAGGGGCGGGCGCGGGCTTTCCCCTGTCCCATCAAAATCGGGCGGATTCTGGGCGCTTTGCCCTATCACTTCGGCCCTGTCTCCGTTACGGGATGGCCAACACACAGGGAGTACCGGACATGGCCGACGAGAAACAGACCAGCTTCACCACGCGCGAGGCGCTGTTTTACCATGAAACGATCCGCCCCGGCAAAATCGAGATCATCGCGTCCAAGCCGATGGCCACCCAGCGAGACCTGTCGCTGGCCTATTCACCTGGCGTGGCAGCGCCAGTGCAGGCGATTGCGGACGATCCGGCAAATGCCGCGAAATATACCGCGCGGTCGAACCTTGTTGCCGTGATTTCCAACGGCACCGCTATTCTGGGCTTGGGCAACCTTGGCGCACTTGCGTCCAAACCTGTGATGGAAGGCAAGGCTGTATTGTTCAAACGCTTCGCCGATGTTGATGCAATCGACATCGAACTGGCGACGGAAGACCCGGACGCGTTCATCAACGCCGTTGCGCTGATGGAGCCGACGTTTGGCGGCATCAATCTTGAAGATATCAAGGCGCCGGAATGTTTCATCATCGAGCAGGCGCTGCGCGACAAGATGAACATTCCCATCATGCATGATGACCAGCACGGCACGGCAATCATCTCCGCCGCTGGCCTCATCAACGCCTGTTTCCTGACCGGCCGCGAGCTGAAGGATGTGAAAATCGTGGTCAATGGCGCTGGCGCTGCTGCGCTGGCCTGCACCGCGCTGATCAAGGCGATGGGCGTTCCGCACAACCAGGTTATCGTCTGCGATCGCACCGGTCCGATCTATCCGGGCCGCGAGGATGTGGACCAGTGGAAAAGCGCCCATGCCGTGCCGACAGAAGCACGCAGCCTGGAAGAAGCGCTCGAAGGCGCGGACATCTTCCTCGGCCTTTCGGCTGCAGGCGCGCTGAAGCCCGAATGGGTGAAGAAAATGGCCGACCAGCCGATCATCTTTGCCATGGCCAATCCCGACCCTGAAATTACGCCAGATGATGCCAAGGCCGTGCGGCCCGATGCCATCATCGCAACTGGCCGTTCCGATCACCCCAACCAGGTGAACAATGTGCTGGGCTTCCCCTTCATCTTCCGCGGCGCGCTGGATGTGCAGGCAACTGCCATCAACGAGGAAATGAAGGTTGCCGCCGCCATCGCAATTGCAGAACTCGCGCGGGAGCGTGTGCCCGACGAAGTCGCAGCAGCCTATGGCAAGAGCCACAAGTTCGGCACGGATTACATCATCCCTGCGCCATTCGATCCGCGCCTGATGGAAGTCGTTTCGTCTGCGGTGGCGAAGGCAGCAATGGATTCAGGCGTTGCCAAGGCCCCGATCGAGGATTTTGACGCCTATCGCCTTGCCCTCAAGTCGCGTCTCAACCCGACCACCGCGGTTCTGACCAACACCTATGAAATTGCCCGCGCCCACCCCAAGCGCGTAGTCTTTGCCGAAGCGGAAGAAGATGTGGTGCTGCGCGCAGCCATCCAGTTCCGCGATTTTGGCTATGGCACGCCGGTGCTGGTTGGCCGGACCAAGGCCGTGGCCGACAAATTGCATATGCTGGGCGTCGATAATCCGGGTGATTTCGAAATCCAGAATTCGGCCGATAGCGAATATGTGCCCCAAATGGTCGCCTTCCTTTACAAGCGGCTTCAGCGCCGGGGTTTTACCGAGCGCGATGTGCGCCGGATGGTGAACCAGGAACGCAACGTCTTTTCCGCCCTTCTGGTGGCACTGGGACATGGCGACGCGATGATTTCCGGCGTGACCCGCACCTTCGCGCAGACTGCGCGTGAAGTGAACATGGTGCTGGATGCAAAGAAAGACGCGCTGCCTTTCGGCATTCACATGATGATCGGCAAGAACCACACGACCTTCCTGGCCGACACCACGATCAACGAGCGCCCGAGCGCGGAAGAACTGGCACATATTGCCCGCGAAACGGCTGAAGTCGCCCGCCGCATGGGCCATGAACCGCGGGTCGCTTTCCTGTCTTATTCCACCTTCGGCAACCCGAGCGGCAAATGGCTCGATAATATCCGCGGCGCGGTGGCCATTCTGGACAAGGAAAAGCCGGACTTCGAATATGAAGGCGAAATGGCGCCTGACGCCGCGCTGAACCCGAAGGTCATGGCGCTTTATCCGTTCAGCCGCTTGTCAGCGCCCGCCAATGTGCTGGTGATGCCGGGCCTTCAGTCAGCCAATCTTTCCGCCAAGATCCTGCGGGAACTGGGCGGGGATGATACCATTGGCCCGATGCTGATCGGCATGGAAAAGCCGGTTCAGATCGTGCCGATGACTGCAATTGCGCCGGACATCCTGACACTGGCCGTGCTGGCCGCTGCCGGGGTTGTGGGTTGAGGCGTCAGTTAAACGCTGCCCACGCCCCGTAACCGCTGGTCATCGTCAGCACGATACCGACAAGTATCAGCACGAATTTGGTCGAGAACCGCTTGGCTGCAATCGCGCCAAAAGGTGCTGCCACGACCCCGCCAATGAGCAGGCCCAGCGTTGCACCGGCCAGATCGGCAATGCCGAGATGGAAGATGAAAGTGGCTGACACTGCCATGGTCAGGAAGAATTCGACCGAGTTCACCGTGCCTACCACCTTGCGCGGATTGGCACCCTGAATAAGCAGGTTGGATGTCACCACTGGCCCCCAGCCGCCGCCGCCAGCAGCATCGAGAAAGCCGCCCACCAGGCCGAGCGGGGCGACATATTTCGCCTCCCGCTGCTTGGGCGGGTAAAGCAGGCCGCGCGCCAGCAGGTAAAGGCCGATGCAGGTGAGGTAAGCGAGCACATAGGGCTTCACCACCGCGGCATCCACCGAACTCAGGAGATAGGCACCGGTCACCCCGCCGATCACGCCGGGGATGAGCAGTTTGAAGAATAATTTCTTGTCGATATTGCCCTGCACCAGATGGCTGATGCCCGATGCCGCAGTAGTGAAGCATTCCACGATATGGACCCGCTGGGATGCAAGCGCAGGTGGCACGCCCAGCACGCCAACCAGCAGCGTGTTGGTAATGACGCCAAATGCCATGCCCAGCGCGCCATCCACCAATTGCGCGGCAAAGCCGACGGCGATGAATGGCAACAAGGCGGTAAAGTCGATCCCGAAGAAATCCATTCGCCATCACTCCAGCGATTTTTTTCGCCGCTAGAGTGGTTTGTGGAGTTTGGCGACAAAGAGTTTCTTTGTGCGTTCACCCGGTCAAGCCAGCCTATTCAAATCCCGTTTCAGGCCCAGTTTTGCCGCGCCAGTTTCAGGCCCGCTTGCGATAGCGGAAATACCATACTTCATGGCCCTGCCGGCGGGCTTTCGCTTCATATCGGGTCTCGGTCCATCCGCCGGGGCGCTTCTGGAAATCGCCCGGGCCGGAAATGAGCCAGTCGAACTGGTGCGTGTGGCGCCGCATCACCATCAGCGCATGGCGCAGATAGATAGGGTGATCGGTGCCGAAACGGAATTCGCCGCCCGGCTTCAGCTTTGCTGCGATCATGTCGAGCGGGCCGTCATTCATCATCCGGCGCTTGGCATGGCGGGCCTTGCGCCATGGGTCCGGATGCAGAAGATATACAAAGGACAAGGCGCCATCAGGAATTCGCGCCAGCACTTCGAGGGCATCGCCCATGTGCAGCCGCACATTGGTCAGCCCCATGTCGCGCACATGGCCAAGCGCACCGACCATGCCGTTCACAAAAGGTTCTGCGCCGATAAAGGCGTGGTCGGGCAGCATATCGGCGCGCGCGGCCAGATGTTCGCCTGAACCCATGCCGATTTCGAAATGGAGGGGCGCATTGGTGCCGAACAGTGCCTGCGATGTAACTGGCCCTTCGTCAGGCACGCTGAGCGCGGGCAGCAGGGTTTCCAGCAGTTCCTGCTGGCCCTGGCGCAGGGCGCGGCCCTGCGTGCGGCCATACAGACGGTTCAGCGTGGTGGGATCACCGGGTTTATGTGCAGTCATGATGGCGGCCCGCTACCAATAAAAAGCCCGGGACGCGAGGCCCCGGGCTCAAATTCCCGTCCAAAGGAAAGCTATTCTATCAGGCAGCTTCTGCCTTTTCATCCGGATCGCGCAGAACATAGCCGCGGCCCCAGACGGTTTCGATGTAATTTTCACCGCTGCAGGCATGGCTCAGTTTCTTGCGCAGCTTGCAGATGAACACGTCGATGATCTTCAATTCCGGTTCGTCCATGCCGCCATACAGGTGGTTGAGGAACATTTCCTTGGTCAGCGTCGTGCCTTTTCGCAAGCTGAGCAGTTCCAGCATGGCATATTCCTTGCCGGTCAGGTGAACGCGGGCACCATCGACTTCCACCGTCTTGGCATCGAGGTTCACGGCAAGCTTGCCGGTGCGGATGACCGACTGGCTGTGGCCTTTGGACCGGCGGACCACGGCATGAATGCGGGCAACCAGTTCTTCGCGGTGGAACGGTTTTGTGACGTAATCGTCAGCGCCGAAACCAAAGCTGCGGATCTTGCTGTCCATTTCGGCAATGCCGGAAAGAATGAGAACCGGCGTCTGCACCTTGGCGACGCGCAGTTTCTTGAGCACGTCATAGCCATGCATGTCAGGCAGGTTCAAATCGAGCAGGATGATATCATAATCATACAGCTTGCCCAGATCGAGGCCCTCTTCGCCCAGATCGGTCGAATAGACGTTGAAGCCTTCAGTCGTGAGCATCAGCTCGATTGCTTTTGCCGTTGTAGGCTCGTCTTCGATAAGCAGTACACGCATGGGAAAGTCCCCCCTTAACCCGAATCCCTGTGGCCTAAACCTTCAGGCAGTAACCCCTTAGCAAGAGGTGTTGACCTGTATTAACCACACAACTTCTGAACAGAAAAGGTTAATTAAGCGTAAACCTATGGAATCCGGCGAGTCGCAGGGAGTCTGCGGGCCGCGGTTTTGTGTCGTTTCGGGCCTTAACCATGATCCCGCAGCATGATGGACAGGCCCGCTGAATGCCTAGCGCATACCGGCCATTTTCTTGGAACGGCGGCGCTGGACGGAACTGCCGATTCCCATCGCCTCGCGATATTTCGCAACCGTGCGCCGCGCCAGGTCAAACCCTTCGCCCTTCAGCAGTTCGACCAGCTTGTCATCCGACAGGATTTTCCTGGGGTCTTCAGCATCGGTCAGCGCCTTGATGCGCGATTTGACCGCCTCTGACGATGCGCCGCCTTCGCCATCGGCCGATGCGCCAACGCCGCTGGTGAAGAAATATTTCAGCTCGAACGTGCCGCGGTCGCAATGCAGATATTTGTTGGAAGTGACTCGGCTGACCGTGCTTTCATGCATTTCGATCGCTTCGGCCACGGCGCGCAAGGTAAGGGGCTTCAGCTCCGAAACGCCGCGGCGGAAAAACCCATCCTGCTGTTTAACGATTTCGGCGGCGACCTTGAGGATGGTCCTCTGCCGCTGGTCCAGCGCCTTGATCAGCCAGTTGGCATCGCCCAGCTTTTCTCGCAGCCATGACTGCGATTCCTTGTCAGTGCTGCCCTGCCGCAGTTCGAGGTAATAGGTGCGGTTCACCACCAGCCTGGGCAGCGTTGCTTCGTTCAACGAGATTTTCCAGCTTTCAGCACCTGCCGCATCTGTCCCGTGTCCCACCAGAATATCGGGCACAACGGCAGTGCCTTCGCTTGCGCCATATTGCAGGCCGGGGCGCGGATCGTAGGTTCTGAGTTCGCCGAGCATATCGGCGAAATCCTCGTCATCGACGTCGCACATTCGTCGCAGCTGGTCGAAGGCACCTTTGGCAATCAGTTCCAGATTGTCGATCAGGCGGGCCATGCACGGATCATAGCGGTCCGCTTCGATGGCCTGCAGGGCGAGGCATTCAGACAGGCTGCGCGCGCCCACTCCGGTGGGTTCGAGCGACTGGACCACTTCAAGTGCGCGCTCCACTTCGGAAATGGGCACGTTGAGCGCGGTCGCCACTTCGCGCAGCGGCATGGTCATATAGCCGGCATCGTCAATCTGGCCGATGAGATAGCGGGCGAGAAATTCCTCCCGCTCGTCGCCGGATGCTGGGCCGACCTGTTCATAGAGGAAGTCTGCCAGCGATATCGCCCCGCCGCCGCGCTCGTCTATCGATGGGCCTTCCGCGCCCATCATGGTGCTGGAAGCGCTGCTCCATTCCCCGTCACCAGTGTCCCGGTCACGATCGAGCGTTTCTGCAGCGATGTCGAGCGGGCTGTCCTGTTCGCCGCGGCCTTCGGCCATTAGCGTGTCGGACGATCCTTCTTCGCGTGCACGATCAGGGACATCGTCGCTGTCGCTTGCATCGCGGCTGACTTCGCCTGCTTCGAGCAGCGGGTTTGATTCCAGCGCTTCGCCGATGAAGCTTTCAATTTCCAGATTGGACAGCGCCAGCAGTTTGATTGCCTGCTGCAGCTGCGGCGTCATCACCAGTGACTGGCTCTGCCGTAAGTCGAGGCGTGGCCCCAATGCCATCGGTCAGCTTGCCGTTGGCGCAGGCTTTGTAAGACGGCGACGCATCACAATGTGAAACCTTCGCCAAGATAGAGCCTGCGCACATTTTCATCCGCGACCAGATCATGCGGAGTGCCGGCAAACAGGACCTGCCCGCCATAGATGATGCAGGCCCGGTCCACGATATCCAGCGTTTCACGTACATTGTGGTCTGTAATAAGGACGCCGATGCCGCGTTGCTTCAGGTCTTTGACCAGGTCGCGAATGTCGCTGATCGACAGGGGGTCGATACCGGCAAAGGGTTCGTCCAGCAGCATGATGGATGGCTTTGCTGCCAGCGCGCGCGCGATTTCGCAGCGGCGACGCTCACCGCCTGACAGGGCCATGGCGGGCGAAGACCGGAGACGGGCAAGGCCGAATTCGTCGAGCAGGCGTTCCAGTTCGTGCTCACGTGTATCGCGATCAGGTTCGACCATTTCCAGCACGCAATTGATATTCTGTTCCACGGTCATGCCACGGAAAATGGATGTTTCCTGCGGCAGATAGCCAAGGCCGAGAATGGCGCGGCGATACATCGGCAGCTTGGTCACATCTTCGCCATCCATCAGGATGCGGCCCGAATCCGGACGGACAAGGCCCATGATGGAATAGAAGCAGGTCGTTTTGCCAGCGCCGTTTGGGCCGAGCAGGCCGAGCACTTCTCCCTTGCCCACGGTCAGCGAAATATCGGTCAGAACCGCGCGTTTATCGTAACTCTTGGCAATGGAGACAACTTCCAGACCGCCTTGCGGAATGGGGGCAGATGCATCCACCCGGGGGTTGGCATCAGTGGCGGCGGCTTGGTCTAAGGTGCTCATTACCCATCCATGTAGCACTGCCGGGCGGTCAGAAAACCCCCGTTCGTCGAAAAGTGGCAAGCTTTGTGCATGGCGCTGATGCTTGCGCGGATTGTTGCAAAATGGTTACTTTGTTTGACTGCGAGGCCAAGGTTTGAAATACTCCGACTCACAAACTTGCACATGGGGAGAGATGGGCATGGTGAAAGCAATGGACGGGGTCGCACACCGTCAGGCAGACGGACCCTCCATAAAACGCACCAGGCCATTGGACTGGCGCCGCGGCATGAGCGACAATGTCGCCTATGCCCTGCTGATTTATACCGGCCTCCAGATTTTCGTGACCGTAGGCGCGATGGAGCGTGGCGGTTCGTCAATTCTCCCGTATTTTGCGCTGGTTGTGCTGGTGGTGGGCATTATTCCCGCCTGCCGCTTTTTCGAACATCGGTGGAATGGATTGACCGACGAACAAGCCGCTGACCCGTCACGATCGGGCGCTTACCGGCGTGACCAGCTCGGCCTTTGGGCCCTTGCAATCGGTCTGCCATTTGCGCTGACTGGCCTGTTCAATACCATCTTTGTCGGCTGACCAGGCTGATTGATTGCCGTTGCTGAGAGGCGCAGGCGTTGCGCCTTCAATCGGCCTCGCCTAGGTCCGGGGCATGATCCGGACCAGCTTTCCCCATGATTGATCTTGCCGCTGCGCAGGACCGCTGCGCCCAATTGCTCGATGCTGCCAAACGTCACGGTGCCACCAGCGCCGATGCCGTGGCGCGGGCAAGTTCCTCTGAAGCGGTCAGCATCCGGCTGGGTAAGCTGGAAGATGTGGAGCGTTCCGAGGGTGAGGAAATCGGCCTGCGCGTTTTTGTCGGTCAGCAATCGGCGTCCATCAGTTCAAGCGACTTTTCCGCCGCCGCATTCGAGGAACTGGCAGAACGCGCGGTGGCCATGGCCAAGGCCGCGCCGGAAGACCCCTTTGCAGGCATCGCGCCGGCTGAATTGCTGGCAGGCGGCAAGTGGGACGATCTCGACCTTGAAGATGAAGTGGAGCCCGGCCCCCAATGCCTTCGGCAACGCGCGGAAGAAACAGAAGATGCAGCGCGCGCAGTAACGGGCGTTACCAACAGCGAAGGCGGAAGTGCCAGCTATGGCCGATCCGTCGCGGTGCTGGCCACCAGCAACGGTTTCATGGGTGGTTACGGGGCCAGCAGCCATTCCCTGAGCGCCAGCGTGATTGCAGGTGAAGGCAGCGACAAGCAACGCGACTATGCCTTCCGCACCGCGCGCCACAATGCTGACCTGCCGTCGCCTCGGGCCATTGGTCAGGAAGCTGGCGACAGGGCGGTTGCGCGGCTCAACCCCCGCGGTCTGGCAAGCGGCGCAATGCCGGTTGTATTCGATCCCCGCGTGGGCGGTTCGCTGGTTGGGCATTTGCTCGGCGCCATTTCCGGCCCTGCCATTGCCCGCAGGTCAAGCTTTCTGCTCGACCGGCTGGATGAAGACCTGTTCCCCAAAGGCATACGCATCCTCGACAATCCGCATTTGAAGCGCGGCCTGCGATCCCGTCCGTTCGATGGCGAAGGTCTGGCAACAGCGCCCCGAGCTCTTGTGGAAGGTGGCAGGGTTACAGGCTGGCTCACCAATATGGCATCCGCCCGACAATTGGGCATTGCGCCCACTGGCCATGCCGCGCGCGGCAGCAGCGGCGCACCGGGCGTTTCAAGCAGCAATGTCCATATGGAAGCAGGGCAAGTGACCCGCGCCGAATTGATAGCCGATATACGCCGCGGCGTGCTCGTGACCGAACTTTCGGGGCAGGGCGTCAATCCGGTGACGGGCGATTACAGCCGCGGTGCAGCAGGCTTCTGCATTGTAGACGGCGAAATCGCGGGACCAGTGTCCGAATTCACCATTGCCGGGAACCTTCTGGCGATGATGGCCGCTTTGCAGGTAGCAGATGATCTGGAAATGTATCGCACGGTCAACGTGCCGACCCTCCGGATCGACGCGATGATGGTGGCAGGGGAGTAGGTACATGATGTTCTGGCGATGGATGATGGCAGCGTTGCTGCTGATCGCCCCGGCAGCAGCGCCTGCGTCTATGCTGGTCCCCGCCGCAACCGATGTGCCGGCAGCCGAAGTTGCCCCCGAACCGCGGATCGAAGACACGCTTGATGTCGGCGCGGACGACCGGATAGCCCAGCGCATCAGCGATATTTTTGGTGAAATTCCGGCGTTGTCGGACATCACTGTCGAAGTGAAACAGGGCGTCGTGTCTCTGGGCGGGTCGGTTACCGATACTGCCGACAAGGACCGGGCAGAACGTATCGCCAGCCGCGTTGCAGGCGTTGTGACGGTTGAAAATTCGGTCGAGCGGGATGTGTCGGTCGATGGCAATCTCGGCGGGATTGGGGGACTTTCCGCCAAGATCGACGGCTTTGTCGCCATGCTGCCGCTGATTGGCGTTGCCATGGGCGTCGCACTGGTCATTTCGCTGATCGGATATCTCATCGCCAGTCTGGGCACATTGTGGCACCGGCTTGCCCCTAACAGCTTCCTGGCGGAATTGATCGCCAGCGCCATCCGCTTTGCCTTTCTGGTCGGCGCGATGGTGATCGCCCTCGACATGATTGGCGCGACTGCATTGCTGGGGGCCGTGCTGGGCGGCGCAGGCGTGATCGGCATCGCACTTGGCTTTGCCATGCGCGACACGATTGAAAACTATGTGGCATCGCTGATGCTGTCCCTGCGCCAGCCGTTCCGTGCCAATGACCATGTGGTGATCGACACGATGGAAGGCCGGGTCATCCGCCTCACCAGCAGGGCAACAGTGCTGATGACACTGGATGGCAACCATTTGCGTATCCCCAATTCCACGGTCTTCAAGGCGGTGATCACCAATTACACCCGCAATCCGCATCGCAGGTTCGAATTCGAACTGGGCATTGATGCGGAAGACAATGTCGGCGAAGCACGGCAATTGGGCGTCAAAGTGCTGCGCGGGCTGGATTTCGTGCTGGATAATCCGGAACCGTCAGCCCGCGTACAGCAGGTGGGCGATTCCAATATCGTGATCAAGTTCCTAGGCTGGATCGACCAGACCCAGACGGACTGGTTCAAAGCCCGCAGCGAAGCCATTCCTGCCGTGAAGGATGCGCTGGAGTGCGCCGGTTTTGCCTTGCCAGAGCCGATTTATCGCCTGCGCTTCGATGCTGGCGCGCCGCTGCCTCTGGCCCAGGGGGACATATCGCAGGGCGAAGCCGCGCAGGCGAAGTCAGGTAAGGCTGCAATCCGCAAGCAGGCCGCAGAAGTGCAGGCACCCGAGCCTGCGCAGGCGACAGCGCCTGCCGACGTGTCGCCCGACAATGAAGTTGAAAAAATGGTCGCCGCCGAACGGTCCGCTGATCCCCGGGACAAGGACCTGCTCGATCAAGAAAGGCCCGTGGAGTAGGTTCAGCCTGCCTGTTTTGCCCGTTCGATCGCTTCGATTACGATCTGGCGCGCTGCCGCAGCATCACCCCACTGGCCGACGCGGACCCATTTTTCGGCTTCCAGGTCTTTGTAATGGGTGAAGAAATGCTCGATCTGCTGCAGCACGATCGACGGCAGGTCGCTACGCTCACCCACGTCCGAATAATAAGGAAATGTGGTATCGACGGGCACGCAGATCAGCTTTTCATCGCCGCCATGTTCGTCTTCAAGGTTCAACACGCCAATCGGGCGCGCGCGCACAACGCAGCCTGCGATAAAGGGCGAACGGGCAATAACCAGCGCATCCAGAGGGTCGCCATCAGGCGACAAAGTGTGCGGCACGAAGCCGTAATTCGCCGGATAGCGCATCGGCGTGTGCAGGATGCGGTCCACGAACAGCGCGCCTGACGCCTTGTCGAATTCGTATTTTACAGGCTCGCCGCCGGTAGGCACCTCAATTACTACGTTGAGGCTTTCGGGCGGATTATCCCCTGTGGGTATCATGTCGATTTGCATGGTCGGCCCTCTAGCGCCCCCTCTGCGCATCGCCAAGTGACATTCTGTTGCAGTGCAATAAAAACCGGATGGACCGCGCGGGCATTGCAGGGAAGGCGGCGAGCATTTAAGCGCCCGCACATCATGGCAAACAATACACCCCAGGCCGTACGCGGCACGCAGGACATCTTCGGCGCGGACGCGGAAGCTTTCGCTTTCGTGGTCGAAACCTTTGAACGCGTGCGCAAGCTTTATCGCTTCCGCCGCGCAGAGATGCCGGTGTTTGAAAAGACAGAGGTTTTTTCGCGGCCGCTGGGCGAAACGACCGATGTTGTGGCCAAGGAAATGTATTCCTTCGAAGATCGCGGCGGCGAATCGCTGACCCTGCGGCCTGAATTTACTGCGGGCATCGCGCGCGCCTTCATCACTGACGGCTGGCAGCAGCACGCGCCTTTGCGGCTGGCAACGCACGGCCCGCTGTTCCGCTATGAGCGCCCGCAGAAGGGGCGTTATCGCCAGTTCCACCAGATCAACGCCGAGATATTGGGCGCGGCAGAACCGCAGGCCGATGTCGAACTTCTGGCCATGGCTGACCAGCTGTTGAAGGAACTGGGCATTGCCGATGGCGTGACCTTGCAGCTCAATACGCTGGGCGATCCTGATAGCCGCGACGCGTGGCGCGGTGCGCTGGTCGATTATTTTTCGGCCCACAAGGATGCCCTCAGCGAAGACAGCCGCGACCGGCTGGAACGCAATCCGCTGCGCATCCTCGACAGCAAGGATCGCGGCGATATCGCGATTGTGGCAGACGCACCGCCGATTGACGATTTCCTGACGCGTGGGGCCCGCGATTTCTTTGCGGCGGTGACTCACGGGCTCGATGCAGCAGGTGTGGCGTGGACACGCAATGCGCGGCTGGTGCGCGGTTTTGACTATTACCGCCACACCGCCTTTGAATTCGTGACCGACAGGCTCGGTGCACAAGGCACGGTCCTTGGCGGCGGCCGTTACGATGGGCTGATCGAGACTTTGGGCGGCCAGCACACCCCGTCTGTCGGCTGGGCTGCCGGGATTGAACGGCTGGCGATGCTGGTCGGCGATCTGGCCGAAGCGGGCGCTGATGTATCGGTTGTGGTGGAAGATGATGGCGCGCTGGATTTTGGCACGGGTGCCGTCACCCTTCTGCGCCGCAATGGTTTTTCGGCAGACCTGTTTGCCACAGGTTCGCCGCGCAAACGTTTCGACAAGGCAGTGAAGGCTGGCGGCAAGACCATACTTGCCCTGTCGATGAAGGACGCCGCGCCGCAGATGCGTTTCAAGGGCGAAGATGCGGCTTGCGAAAAGATCAGCGCGATCCTGGCTGATTACGTTAAATCCGCGCCGGACATGAAATGAGTATTTCCGACGAGCGGCTGCGCCAGATTGCAAACCGCTTTAGCGAGTTGGAAGCGCGCCTTGCATCCGGCACGCTGGAAGGCGAGGAATTTGTCACCGCCAGCCGTGATTATTCGGAGCTTGAACCGGTTGCCCGTGCTGCTGCCGACGTAGTGGAGATGCGGTCAGAACTGGCGGAGCTGAACGCGCTGGACGATGGCGACCCGGATATGCAGGCGCTGGCGGCAGAGGAAATCGCGCGGCTCAATCATGAATTGCCAGTGGCGGAACGCAGCCTGGCGGTTGCCATGCTGCCCCGTGACAGCGCCGATTCCCGTCCGGCCATGCTTGAAATCCGCGCCGGAACCGGAGGCGACGAGGCCGCATTGTTCGCCGCCGATCTGTTCCGCATGTATGAAAAATACGCCGCCGATCAGGGCTGGAAAATTGAAATCGTCAGCATGAGCGCGTCCGATGTCGGCGGCTTCAAGGAAGTCGTCGCCAATGTTCGCGGCACGGGCGTTTTTGCCAAGCTGAAATTCGAAAGCGGTGTCCACCGGGTGCAGCGCGTTCCGGTGACTGAAAGTGGCGGACGTATCCACACATCTGCTGCGACTGTCGCTGTTTTGCCCGAACCTGACGAAGTCGATGTGCAGATCGACCCGGGCGACCTCAAGATCGATATTTACCGCGCCAGCGGCGCGGGCGGGCAGCACGTCAACACGACAGACAGCGCCATTCGCATCACCCATATCCCTACCGGCCTCGTGGTCATCCAGCAGGACCAGCGCAGCCAGCACAAGAACCGCGACAAGGCGATGCAGGTTCTGCGCACGCGCCTCTATGACCTGAAACGTGCAGAAGCCCACGGGGCCGAGGCAGAGGCGCGCAAGGCCATGGTCGGTTCGGGCGACCGGTCAGAGCGAATCCGGACGTATAATTTCCCGCAAGGGCGCGTCACGGATCACCGGATCGGCCTGACATTGCATAAATTGTCCGAAGTGCTGGAAGGCGCAGGGCTGGGCGAACTGGTCGATGCACTGTCTGCCGAAGACGAGGCCAAGCGCCTCGCTGCACTGGATGGCTGACCCGGCAAAAGGCGCGGCCACAGGGCCGATGACTGCGATGCAGGCCATACGGGATGCCGCGGCGCTGCTGGCATCATCCAGCGACACGGCCCGGCTGGATGCCGAACTGTTGATGGCCCATGCCCTGGGTGTGAGCCGCTCCGAGCTGCTGCTGAGGTGTGGCGGCGATCCTGTTCCTGCTGATTTTCAGCCATTATTGCAGCGGCGGATGCGGCACGAACCCATCGCCTATATCCTTGGCGAACAGGATTTTTACGGCCGCAGTTTCATCGTGACCCCTGCCGTTCTCATCCCGCGCGGCGATAGCGAATGTGTGGTCGAAGCCGCGATGGAGGCTGTGCCCGCAGGTGGCCGCGTGCTCGATTGCGGAACGGGTTCTGGCGCCTTGTTGCTGACTTTGCTGGCAGAGCGGCGGCTGCTGCAGGGAATCGGGGTGGACAGTTCGCTGGGCGCGCTGGCGGTTGCAGCTGCCAATGCGGCACGGCTGGGCGTGCAGGACCGGGCGCGACTGGTGCGGCGTGACTGGACAATGGCTGGCTGGCAAGCGGGCCTTGGCCTGTTCGATCTTGTAATCAGCAATCCGCCCTATGTGGAAGACGCCGCGCCGATCGACGCATCGGTGCGCGACCACGAACCAGCAAGCGCGCTTTTCGCAGGTGCGGACGGGCTTGACGATTACAAGGTGCTGATACCGCAATTATCGGGCCTGCTGGTGCCGGGCGGCAAGGCCGTGCTCGAAATCGGTGCCACACAGGCGGCGGCGGTCGGCGATTTGGCCCGTGCCGCGGGTTTCAGCGTGACAGTCCATCACGATCTTGCCCACAGGCCCCGCGCATTGGTTCTGACATAAGGGCTTGGCAAACCCTGCGGCAATGGCTACCTCTAGGACAAGACCAGCGGTTTGCGGCGTGTTCGCCACCCGCCCGGTCCAGCTCCAACATTTGTCAGGTCACTTGGGCTTTACCGCCCGAGCTGAATAAAACTGGGGCACCGCGAGCCGCGTTCAGGCGTTCGCGGCACACATAAGAAGCGACCTCGCCGGCGGTTTGTCCGGGCACTGGTCACCAAGAGGGAAAGATTTTCCTTGAACAACAATCGTAATAACAATCGTCGTCGCGGTCGTAGCAGTAATCGCCCACAGGGCGGAGGTGGAAACCAGCTAAACCGTATCGATAGCCGCGCACGTGGCAATGCACCGCAGCTGCTCGACAAATACAAGAAGCTTGCCCAGGACGCGCAGCATAATGGCGATCGTGTTCAGGCCGAATATTTCCTGCAATTTGCCGACCACTATTTCCGCGTCATCAATGACAACAAGGTTCGCCAGGACGAAGCCCGCGCCAAGCGCGATGACCAGGGCGACAGCTCCGGCGATTCCCAGAATGACGATGACAGCCGCCGCCAGCGCCGTCCGCGCAACCGGCGCGACGAAGATGATGATCGCTTCGACAGCCGCAGCGATGATGACAATTCCGACGACGACGGCGACAGCCGTAATGACGGGCGCAACGACGGCCGCAGTGATGGACGGGGCGGAAATGACCGCAATTCGGGCCAGCGTGGCGGAAACGATCGTACACGCAGCAACAACCGCGGCAACGGCCAGTCACGCGACCGCAACGAAAACCAGTCGGACGATGATCACTCGGGCTATGGTGCAGACGGCGATGATGATGCCCCTGTGCGCAAGCCGCGTGCCAGAACTGAGGTTCGCAAGCCGCGCAAGCCGCGTCCTGCAGCAGACGATTCGGGCGAAATTGATATTGCCGCATTGCCGCCAGCAATCGGCAGCGGAAACGGCAGCGGTGCAGAGCCTGCAAAAAAGCTGACCCCGCGTCCACGGCGCAAGCGCACGGATGATAGCGACGCTTCTGAAGCAGTTGGCTGACATGCGGGGCAAGGCAGGTCCGGGCTGAGGGCGGGGCTTCGCCAATGGAGCGCCTCCAGCAGATAACCGGCTTCTTTGAAGGTCGCCCGCGCCTTGCAGCCGCGCTGCTGGGCCTTGCTGCCGCCACCGGATTTCCGCCGCTTGGCCTGTGGCCCGTCACCCTGTTTGCCATTGGCGGGCTGATATGGCTCGTCCGAAAGGCGCCGACCATGCGTGCGGCAGGCTGGACCGGCTGGTTCTTCGGCGTGGCACATTTCACGCTGGCCAATAACTGGATTGCCACGGCCTTTACCTATCAGGCCGAAATGCCGCCGATACTGGGCTGGCTGGCCGTGCCGCTGGTATCGCTTTATCTCGCAATTTATCCGGCCCTTGCCTGCCTTGCGGGCCACTATGTGGCGCGCCGGACATCGTTTCTGGCGGGCGGCATCGGCTTTGCCGGATGTTGGGTCATCGCGGAATGGCTGCGCAGCTGGGTTTTTACCGGCTATGCATGGGATCCGCTTGGTCTTGTCTTGCTTGGCCCGTGGGACCGGCCGGGACTGGCGGCCTTATTGCCATGGATGGGGACTTACGCACTGTCAGGGCTGGTGATCGTCCTGGCCGCTGCATTGATGTTCCTGTTGCAGCAGCGGCGCGCGCTGCCCGCGCTGACGCTTGCCGTGCTGCTTGGTGCCGGAATGTACTGGCCCGCCCCGCCTCCGGCGAAAGGCACGCTCAGTTTCACCCTGGTGCAGCCTGATGTGCGGCAGGAAGAACTGGACGATCCTTCCAAATATGAAGAGCATTTCCTGCGAACGGCCAAGCTGTCGGCCAAGCGGGAGCCGACTGAAAACCGGTTGGTCCTCTGGCCGGAATCGGGCGTACCGGATTATCTGCGCGATGGGTATCCGCAGAGATATTACGACCATATGACCGCAGGAGGCGACCCTGCCTTTGCGCGCTATCGTCTCGGGCGCGCTGTCGGTGAGGATGGCTTGCTGCTAACCGGCGCGGTCGATCTGCTCATCGAGGATGGGCGGGCAGTGGGTGCATATAATTCGGTCACGGCGCTGGCTTCGGATGGTGCGATCGTTGGCGGATATAACAAGGCGCATCTTGTGCCTTATGGCGAATATCTTGCGCTTCGCTGGCTGCTGGAACCGCTGGGCGCATCGCGCCTTGTGGCAGGGACGCTGGATTTCATTCCCGGCCCGGGGCCACAGACCTTGCAGCTTGGCCCATGGGGCAACGCCGGTATCCAGATTTGCTATGAAATCGTGTTTTCAGGGCAGGTGGTCGATCGCGGCAATCGGCCTGACTACATTTTCAACCCGTCAAACGATGGCTGGTTCGGTAGCTGGGGTCCGCCGCAGCACCTTGGTCAGGCGCGGATGCGCGCAATCGAGGAAGGTCTGCCGGTTTTACGGGCGACCACCACTGGCATCAGTGCGGTAATTGATGCCAACGGAATTGTCCGGTCACATATCCCGCGGCACCGCGCAGACCGCATCGATGGATTTGTTCCGCCTGCCAAAGCGCCGACATGGTTTGCCAGGACCGGCAATGCTCTGGGGCTTGGCTGGGCTTTTTTTGTCCTTGCCATCGCTCTGGCCGCATCGCCGGTTGCCACGCGATTGAGACGCCGCTAGTAAGCTTCTCAAACACATAAAGAATTCTTTATATCTAGCTAATCCTTTCGAGTTGAGGTTCCATGCGTAACAACTACCTGTTCACTTCCGAAAGCGTTTCCGAAGGCCATCCTGACAAGGTTTCTGACCAGATTTCAGACGCAATCGTCGACCTTTTCCTGTCCAAAGACCCGGAAGCTCGCGTCGCTTGCGAAACCATGACGACGACGCAGCGTGTTGTTCTGGCTGGTGAAATCCGGTGCAAAGGCGTCTATGAAAACGGCGAGTGGGCCGAAGGCGCGCTGGAAGAAATCGAAAAAGTTGTTCGCGATACCGTGAAAGAAATCGGTTACGAGCAGGATGGTTTCCACTGGAAAACGCTGAAGTTCGAAAACAACCTCCACGGCCAGTCATCTGAAATTGCGCAGGGCGTCGATGCGTCCGGCAACAAGGATGAAGGCGCTGGCGACCAGGGCATCATGTTCGGTTTTGCCTGTGATGAAACGCCCGACCTGATGCCTGCCACGCTGGATTACAGCCACAAGATTCTCGAGCGTATGGCGGCTGACCGCAAGTCAGGCGCTGCTCCGTTCCTTGAACCTGATGCCAAGAGCCAGGTCACGCTGCGTTTCATCAACGGAAAGCCTGCCGCGGCGACGGCCATTGTCGTGTCGACCCAGCACGCCAAAGGCTATCACGAAGGCGAAAAGGAAGCCGAGCTTAAGGCCTATGTCAAAGGCGTGGTGGCCGATGTTCTGCCAGCAGAATTATTATCGGACGAAACAGTCTATCACATCAACCCGACTGGTGCGTTTGAAATTGGCGGCCCTGATGGCGATGCAGGTCTTACCGGCCGCAAGATTATCGTGGATACCTATGGCGGCGCAGCGCCGCATGGCGGCGGCGCGTTTTCTGGCAAGGACCCGACCAAGGTTGATCGGTCAGCTGCCTATATCACGCGCTATCTGGCCAAGAACATCGTGGCTGCCGGTCTTGCCAAGCGCTGCACCATCCAGCTGGCTTATGCGATTGGTGTCAGTAAGCCTCTGTCGCTTTATGTCGATACCCACGGCACTGCTGCCGAAGGCGTGACAGACGAAGCGTTGGAAGATGCAATCCGCTCGATCGAAGCGCTGGGCGGGATGACCCCGCGCGGCATCCGTACGCATCTGGGCCTGAACAAGCCGATCTACCGCAAGAGCGCAGCCTACGGCCACTTCGGCCGTATCGCGGAAGGCGATTATTTCCCTTGGGAAAAGACCGATCTGGTTGATGATCTGAAAGTTGCATTGAAGCGCTGAACAACTGCTTCGGCGTCTAAACCGAAATAAAAAGGGCCCGCCAATTGGCGGGCCCTTTTCGTTCGCATGTCTGCGCCTGGTCAGGCGATATATCTGGCCGTGGTCTTGGCGGCCAGTTCATCGGCAGTGACACCGGGTGCCAGTTCAACCAGCCGGAACGGGCTGGAATGGTCGGGCCGCTGCAACACGGCAAGATCGGTCACGATCATGTCGACCACATTGCGGCCTGTCAGCGGCAGGGTGCATTCAGGGATGAACTTAGGGCTTCCATCCTTTGCGCAATGGTCCATCACCACAATGATCTTCTTCACCCCGGCGACCAGATCCATGGCGCCGCCCATACCCTTGATCATCTTGCCCGGTATCATCCAGTTGGCGATGTCGCCATTCTCGCTCACTTCCATCGCGCCCAGCACGGTCAGGTCAATGTGACCGCCGCGGATCATCGCGAAACTGGCGGCACTGTCGAAATAGGCGCTGTTGGGCAGTTCGCTGATGGTCTGCTTGCCCGCATTGATCAGGTCCGCATCGACATTCTCATTATAGGGGAACGGCCCGATGCCGAGCATCCCGTTTTCCGATTGAAGGGTGACATGGATGTCATCGGGGATGTGGTTGGCGACCAGCGTCGGGATGCCTATTCCCAAATTTACGTAGAAACCGTCCTCCAATTCGCGGGCGGCGCGAGCCGCCATCTGGTCGCGTGTCCAGCCGTGGGCCGGTGTTGTTGCTGCCTCTGCCATCACGCATTCCCTCCATTGTTCTGGTCGCGCGCTGTGACGGTGCGGAATTCGATTTTCTTGTCGTAGGGAGCGCCGACAACCAGCCGCTGCACATAGACGCCCGGCAGATGGATGCAGTCAGGGTCGAGGCTGCCGACGGGGACGATTTCCTCCACTTCGACCACGCAGACCTTGCCGCAGGTGGCGGCAGGCAGGTTGAAATTGCGCGCTGTCTTGCGAAAGACCAGATTGCCTGTTTCGTCCGCCTTCCATGCCTTGACGATCGCAAGGTCAGCGAAAATACCTTCTTCGAGAATATATTCCTCGCCGTTGAAGGTCTTTACCTCCTTGCCTTCGGCCACCTGTGTTCCGACACCTGTCCTGGTGTAGAAGCCGGGAATGCCAGCACCGCCGGCGCGCATGCGTTCTGCCAGAGTGCCTTGTGGGCAGAATTCAACTTCCAGCTCGCCGGAAAGAAACTGGCGCTCGAATTCCTTGTTTTCGCCGACGTAAGACGAAATCATCTTCTTCACCTGCTTCGTGCGCAGCAGCTTGCCGATGCCTTCATTATCAATACCGGCATTGTTGCTGGCAAATGTCAGCCCGGCAACGCCGCTGTCACGAATGGCGTCGAGCAGCCGCTCGGGGATGCCGCATAGACCGAAACCGCCGGAGGCCACGAGCAGGCCATCACGCAGCAGTCCGTCGAGGGCGGATTTTGCATCGGGGTAAATCTTGTTCATGATATCTCCTGAAAGGCCGCAAATCCCTACTGTGCCGCAGGGCCGATGTCACCCCGCGAGGCCGCGTACAGAACGCCTGGCGACCGATATATTATGATCTGGCAGGCGAAGATCGAACAAGACGAATCGTTTCGCCTCGATGCTTTTCCGCAAGTGGCGCTACTATTCATGATCGCACGCTCCTCGCCAGGCCCTCTAATTGGTGCATTGCACAAAATTTCGCGTTGCGACAGCGAAGGAGTTTTCAAATATGCGCTAGATCAATTCGCAAATGGCTGATTATCGTTGGTAAAGTCCGCATGTTGCAAATTATGCAACAGGCAATGAGTTTTTCGCACTTGCACAAAAACACCTATGCCTTCATATCGACAGTGCCTTTTAGGCATCCTCTCCCAAGACTTTCCAGGCCCGGTCGTTACCGACCGGGCCTTTTTTCTGCCTGGCGCGCGGGCAGGTATCTCGTGGCATTTCGGCACATATCGCCCGCTGGTCCATTTGCATCATGGGCCTGCGCTTCCTAGCTATGGGTCAACACGATCTAATTATCTCAGGCTTATTATCTCAGGAGCGAGCGCCCGATGGCTGATGCTGAAGCGGCAGTAGAACTCAAGAACGTCCGGCTACAGGTTGCTGCGGCCCGGCAGGAAGAAAGCGGGCAGGGCATTGCGCGCCTGCCACGGTCAGCCTTCCAGGCGCTCGGCATCACCGAAGGCGATGTTGTCGAGATTGTCGGCAAACGCAGCACGCCTGCCATTGCCATGGCCGCCTATGATGAAGACCAGTCGCTGGAAATTGTCCGGCTTGACGGTTTGCAGCGCGGCAATGCCGAAGTCGGTTCGGGCGAGCATGTCACCATCAGCGTGGCCGAATCGCGCCCTGCAACCCGCGTAGTATTTGCGCCGGCCCAGCGCGAAATGCGCTTGCAGGGTCCGACGCAGGCGTTGAAGCGCAATTTCTTCCGCAGGCCCGTTGTCGCTGGCGACCTGGTGGCAACTACCGGCCAGCAGCCGGTGCAGAATATGCCGCCCGAAGTGCAGCGGATGTTCAACACCCCGGCCTACGCCCTGACGCAGATCCGTCTGACCGTGGTTTCAACCGCGCCCAAGGGCATTGTCCATATCGACGAAAATACCGAAGTCGAGTTGCGCGCCGAATTTGAAGAGCCGCGTGATGGCCGCGCCGTGGTGAACTATGACGATGTCGGCGGCATGGCCGACACTATCGAACAATTGCGCGAAATGGTCGAATTGCCGCTTCGCTACCCTGAACTGTTCACCCGCCTTGGCGTTGACCCGCCGAAGGGCGTGTTGCTGCACGGCCCGCCGGGAACGGGCAAGACCCGCCTTGCGCAGGCCGTCGCCAATGAAAGCGACGCTGAATTCTTCACCATCAACGGCCCGGAAATCATGGGATCGGGCTATGGCGAAAGCGAAAAGAAGCTGCGCGAAGTGTTCGAGGAGGCAACCCGTGTCGCCCCGTCGATCATATTCATCGACGAGATCGATTCCATTGCCCCCAAACGCACACAAGTGCCGGGTGAGGCGGAAAAGCGACTGGTGGCCCAGTTGCTGACACTGATGGATGGCCTCGAAGCGCGGGCCAATCTGGTGGTGATCGCGGCCACCAACCGCCCCGATGCCATCGACGAAGCATTGCGCCGGCCGGGCCGGTTTGACCGCGAAATCGTGATCGGCGTGCCCGACGTGAAGGGCCGCCGCGAAATCCTGGCAATCCACACCCGCGGTATGCCGCTGGGTGATAAGGTCGATCTGGGCGAACTGGCCCGCGTGACCCACGGCTTTGTCGGGGCAGATATCGCCGCACTTGCGCGCGAAGCTGCCATCGATGCTGTGCGCGGCATCATGCACAAGATCGATCTTGATGAACGCACGATACCGCCCGAAGTGCTGGAAGAGCTTTGCGTGACGCGCGAAGATTTCCTCTCGGCGCTGAAGCGCGTGAAGCCATCGGCGATGCGCGAAGTCATGGTCCAGACCCCCACGGTGGGCTGGGATGACATCGGCGGGGTGGACGAATCCGTTGCCAAGCTGCGCGAAGGCATCGAACTGCCGCTGAAAAACGAGGAAGCGTTCCGCCGCCTCGGCATTCGTCCGGCCAAGGGCTTCCTGCTGTATGGCCCGCCGGGCACAGGCAAGACCTTGCTGGCCAAGGCTGTTGCCAAGGAAGCGGAAGCCAATTTTATTTCCATGAAAAGCTCGGACCTACTGTCAAAATGGTATGGCGAAAGCGAGCAGCAGATTGCCCGTATGTTCGCCCGCGCCCGCTCGGTTGCTCCATGTGTGATCTTCATTGACGAGATCGACAGCCTGGTGCCTGCCCGCGGGTCAGGTCAGGGTGAACCGCAGGTCACTGGCCGCGTGGTGAATACCATTCTGGCCGAGATGGACGGGCTTGAGGAATTGCAGTCAGTGGTGGTGATTGGCGCAACCAACCGGCCCAATCTGGTGGACCCGGCCTTGCTGCGTCCCGGGCGGTTTGACGAACTGGTCTATGTCGGCACGCCCGACCTTGCCGGCCGCGAGCATATCCTCAAGATCCATGCCCGCAATATGCCGCTGGCAGCCGACGTTGCGCTGGCCGATGTGGCAAGCAAGACCGAACGTTTCACTGGCGCTGATCTGGAAGATATCGTGCGCCGCGCCGGTCTTAACGCACTGCGCCGTGCCGGCGGGGATGTGAAGGAAGTGACGGCTGCCGACTTTGCAGAAGCAGTCGCCGATTCGCGCGCCACCGTCACGGAAAAGATGGAGGAAGAATACAAGAAGATGCAGGGCGAACTCAAAAAACGCGCTGCAGAGGTCAACCCGATCGGCTTTGTCTATGACGGGATGATTGAATCCACCCGCAGCAAGAAGCACAGCTGAGGCGCATCTGCCTATTTTGCCACGCGCTCGTTCGCTGCCTGCACTTCAAGCCGGTGGCGGATGAGCGCGCCGGGCATTTCCGCGTTCAGCCATTCAATCATATGTTCGCGCACTGCACAGCGCAGGGTAAACAGATCGCCAATCGTGTGCGAACTCATGGCCAGACGCAGTTCGACGCTTTCAGGATGGGCTTCGGTCATCACCAGCGTGGCGGTCCGCTGGTCCCACAAATCCTGCGTTGCCACGAACCGTTCGAATTCGGCGCGAATTGGCGCGATGCTGGTTGCAGGGTCGAGGTGAAGGAACACAGGGCCGGTCAGCATTTCGCTCTGGCGGGACCAGTTTTCGAAGCTGTGATCGAGGAATGAAGACGTCGGAACGACGATAGCCCGTTCATCCCATGTCCGTACGATGACAAAGCTCATGCGGATTTCCTCGACACGGCCGGTATGGCCTTCGACCACCACCAGATCGCCCAGCCGCAGCGGCTCGGTAATTGCCATCTGCATTCCCGCGATGAGGGATTTAAGCGCCGGCTGGGCTGCTGCGCCAACGGCAAGGGCCGCAAGACCGGCCGATGCCATCAGCGTAACGCCCACGTCGCGCACACCGGGGATCGCCAGCAGCATGAGGCCAACGGTCACCAGAATAATGGCGAAGGTCGCTGCCCGCGAAAGGATGGAAATACGCGTTTTGCGGCTGCGCGCCGCCACCGGGTCTGCCGAAGCTTCTGTCTGGTATTCCAGCGCCTCGGCAAAGGCGCGCACGATGGCCAGTGTCACCCAGCCCATCAACGCAGGCACAATGAAGCTGGATGCTACGTTCCAGAATGCATCCACATAGGCATTGGCCTTCGCCAGCAGGGAAATGCCGATGGCAACGAAGGACCAGCGAAGCGGGCGGAACAGTTTGTCGTAAACCATGCCGTCCACCGGGGTTGCCGACATGCGGGCAAGCCGGTTGAAGATGGCGAAAAGTACGCGGTGCAAAATCAGCGCGGCAGTGACCGTTACTGCCAATTCGGCAGCGGACATCGCCAGTTCGTTCCAGGCAATTTCGGTGTTCTTGGGGAAATATCTATCAAGCATGGGTCGGCCACTATTGCTTGGCAAGCCCCGTTGCAAGGGTAGCAGGGTCAGAGATCCAGCGGGAAATCGATCCTGACATTGACGCCATCGGATGAAAACTTGCGGTCGATATTGCCGCGCAACTGGCGCGATGCGCTGACCATCAACATGCTGCCAAAGCCTTTGCGCGCCGGTGTTTCATCTTCCACCAGGCATGCCTCATGCCAGTCGATCACGATGTTTTCTCCGTCATGATGCCATTTGACGGTCAGCAGGCCCTCGCTGCACCAGGCGCCATATTTGACGGCGTTGGTGGTCAGTTCGTGCAGCACGAGGCCCAGCGGCGTAACCTGTTTGGCAGGCAGCATCACTTCCGGCCCGTCCAGTTCGGCCTGCATCTTGCTCGAACGATAGGGCGCAAGAGTGGTTTCGATCAGAGTTTGCAGCGATGCGACCGGCTTTTCAAGCGTGCCTTGAGTCACTTCATGCGCGGTCAGCAGCGCGTGGATGCGTTCGGCAATGCGTTCCACCACCGGCTTTGCTTCCGGATTATCGCGTGCACTCATGCGGACAATGGCCAGAATAACAGCAAACAGGTTCTTGACCCTGTGGTTCAATTCGCGCGCCAAGAGGTCGGCACGGTCCCGCGCTTCGGCAAGGGCCGCTGCCTGTTCCGCCTTCACTTCGGCCTGGGCCGCGCGGATGGCGAGGCGCGAGCCGAACACCAGCGCAATAAGCAAAAGCAGAATCACGCCCGATAACAGCGGCAGCACCTGGGCCTCGGCCTTGGCCGTATCAGTGGTCGCAGATAGTAGAACCTGGTTTTCGATCTGCTCCATTTCGCGAGTCGCACGCTTCAGGCGGGCCATCAGCAGCTGACCTTCATCAGTTAGCACACGCTGACGCGCGTCGAGCAGCATTCCATTGCGCGTCAATTCGACAGTTTCATCCAGCTCGGCAAATTTTGCCTCGAGCAGAGTTTCAATCTCGTCGAGCAGTTCTGTCTGCCTCTGGCTTGCTGAATTGCCGAGCAGATCTTTCAGCCGGTCCATGGCGGGGCGATACTGGTCCTTGCCCGTTTCATATGGCTCCAGATAGCGTCGGTCGAGCGTCAGCATATATCCGCGTTGGCCGGTTTCTGCATTCAGCGCGGCACGGCTCACATTGCGCAGTTCCATCAGTATATCGTTGGTTTTGCGGACCTGGCTACGCTCTGCCCGTTCGGCTTCGATCGTGCGGAAAACGAACAGCAGGCCCAGCAGCAGTGCAGCCGAGATCAGCCCGAGAAGCACGTAATTGGTCCATTTCAAGGACCGCTTTCGGGAAAACAGCTTGGCCGGGTTCAAGGGAAATTCGGTCAGTGTGCTGCTCCCCAGCTCGGCCCGCTGCCAATTTCGATGCCAAGTGGAACATCCAGTTCAACTGCGGGCCGCGCCGCATTTGCCATCACCTGTTCGATAACGGGCTTGGCTGCGCTCACGTCCGCTTCCGGCAGTTCGAACACCAGTTCATCGTGGACCTGTAGCAGCATACGGACCCGGTCAAGGCCAGCCTCGCGCAAGGCAGGCAGCATCCGCACCATGGCACGCTTGATTATGTCAGCACTGGTGCCCTGAATGGGGGCGTTGATCGCGGCGCGTTCACTGCCCTGGCGTTCGTTCGGGTTCTTTGAATTGATGCGCGGGAACCAGGTCTTGCGGCCGAACAATGTCTCGGAATAGCCGCTTTCCCGCACGCCTTCCAATGTGGCGACGATATATCGCTGGATGCCTGGGAAGCGCTGGAAATAGGTGTCGATCATGGCTTGCGCTTCGTCCGGTTCCACGCCCAGCCTGCCTGCCAGACCCCAGCGCGAAATGCCGTAGAGGATAGCAAAATTTATCGTTTTGGCCTGCGCCCGCGTTTCGCGGTCTACCTTGCCGAACAGTTCTTCCGCCGTGCGGGAATGGATGTCCTGCCCCTGTGCGAAGGCTTCCTTCAACGTCGGCACATCCGCCATATGGGCAGCCAGCCGCAGTTCGATCTGGCTATAGTCAGCTGCCATCAGGACATTGCCCGGTTCGGCCACGAAAGATTCGCGGATTTGCCGCCCGATCGCGGTGCGAATGGGGATGTTCTGCAGATTGGGGTCGGTCGATGAAAGCCTGCCTGTCTGCGCGCCAACCAGTGAATAGCTGGTGTGGACGCGGCCGGTGGCTGGGTTGATCGCGGCCTGCAATGCATCGGTATAGGTTGATTTCAGCTTCGAAAGCTGGCGCCATTCGAGCACTTTGGTGGCGATTTCCGCGCCCTGTTCAGCCAGTTTTTCCAGGATTGCCTGATCGGTGGAATACTGACCGCTCTTGCCCTTGCGTCCGCCCTTGTAACCCATCTGTTCGAACAGCACGTCGCCCAGCTGTTTGGGGCTGCCAATGGTAAATTCGCAGCCCGCCATCTTGTGGATCTGCTTTTCGAGACTGCTGATTTCCGCCGCGAATTCTTCCGACAGTTTTGCAAGGCTCGGCCGATCAACCTTGACGCCTTCACGCTCCATCCCTGCCACCACCGCTATCAGAGGGCGGTCAACGCGCTCGTAAATGCGCGTGCCTCCTTCTATCGCCAGTCGCGGCTTCAGATGCTGGTACAGCCGCCATGTGACATCGGCATCTTCGGCCGCATATTCGGTCGCCCGGTCCAGCGGCACTTCGCCAAAGGCGATGGCCTTTTTGCCAGTGCCGCATACGTCCTTGAACGCAAGCGGCGTGTGGCCAAGGTGGCGGCTGGATAATTCATCCATCCCGTGCCCACCGCCGATGCCATCCATCGAACGGCCTGCATCCAGATCGAAGCTGATGATCATCGTGTCATCAACCGGCGAAACGTCCACGCCGTAACGGGCAAGGACGTTGAGGTCATATTTGATGTTCTGGCCGATCTTGATGACGGCATCGCTTTCCAGCAGCGGTTTCAAGGCCGCCAGCGCCGCACCACGGTCAATCTGGCGCGGCTTTTCCGACAGCAAGTCATGCCCGCCATGGGCCAGCGGAATATAGCAGGCATCATTCGGCCCGAGGCCAAGGCTTATGCCGACCAGTTCAGCCTGCATGGCATCAAGCGCGCTGGTCTCGGTGTCGACTGCCACTTCGCGAAGATCAAATGCCCGTTCGATCCATTTTTCCAGATCGGCCATGTCCTGCACGCAGGCGTAGGTGCTGCGGTCAATCGCGGGCATTTCCGGGACCGCCTGGTGGGAACCGGATGGCGCCTGCGAACCGGCATTGACCTTCTTGGCCGGATTGAGATCGTTGGGCCGGTCAGGGCTGCCGGATCCTGCACCCAGACGGCGCAGCAGGCTGGAAAAACCGTGCGTTTCCAGAAATGCAGCCAGCGGTTCGGGCGGCACACCGTCGAGCAGGAAATCGTCGAGCGGCATGGGAAGATCGCAATCTTCCTTCAGCGTGACGAGAACGCGGCTTAGTTCCGCCATTTCCCGCTGCTCTATCAGCCGTTCCTTCAGCTTGGATTTCTTCATGTCGGCTGCGGCATCGAGCGCGCCCGCAAGATCGCCATAATCCTGGATCAGCTTGGTCGCGGTCTTGGGTCCAACACCGTAAATGCCGGGAATATTGTCAACCGAATCGCCCATCAGCGCGAGGACATCGCCGACCTTTTCGGGCGGCACACCGAATTTCTCTACGACTTCGGGAATGCCGATGCGCGCGTTCTTCATCGTGTCGAGCATATCGATGCAGCCGCCCGTCTCGCCGCATTTGCCCACCAGCTGCATCAGGTCCTTGTCCGATGATACAATGGTAACATCCCATCCGCGCGCGGTGGCGGCGCGGGCATAGGATGCGATCAGGTCGTCTGCTTCCAGCCCCTGTTCCTCGATGCAGGGCAAGCTGAAGGCACGCGTCGCATCGCGAATCAGTGGAAATTGCGGGACCAGGTCTTCTGGCGGAGGCGGGCGGTTGGCCTTGTATTCGGGGTAGATGTCATTGCGGAAGGATTGGCTCGACTTGTCGAGAATCACCGCCAGATGCGTCGGGCCATTGGCCTTGTCGAGGTCTTCTGCCAGCTTCCACAGCATCGTCGTGTAACCATAGACCGCGCCCACCGGTGTGCCTTCCGGATTGGTGAGCGGTGGAAGGCGGTGATAGGCCCGGAAGATATAGGCGGAGCCATCGACCAGATAGAGATGCTTTTTTTCGGACATGATGCTGCTGGTAGCAGCGGATGAGAGCAAGGTCAGCCAAGATTGTTTGCCTTTTTGCGCAATCAAATGTGGCGGAATTGAGCCAATCCGGGCAAAAATAAGGCGGAAAAATGGCGAATTGTGACGAAACAGCTTGCACGGTCACATTATGGCCATTATTTAGACCCCCAGAAGCCAACCATCCGGAAGGCCTCAACGTATGACCCCGACGGGGCGTACGACTTTCAATCGCTGTTTAAGGAATTTAAAACATGCGTAAGTTCGTTCTTGCTGCCGCAGCTGCCGGCGCCGCTCTGACCCTCGCCGCTTGCTCGGAAGGCACCGAAGAATCCGCAGAAGTAACTGCTGATTCCGCAATGGCCGACGCTGAAGCCAACATGGACGCTGCTGCTGAAACCGTTGACGCTGCTGCAACCGACGTTGCTGCAACCGCTGACGAAGCTGCTGCTGAAACCGAAGCTGCTGTTCAGGGCGAAACCGAAGCTGAAGCTCAGGCTGACTAAGCTTCGAACATCGTTCGAAACAATTAAGGGCGGTGCCGCAAGGCGCCGCCCTTTTTGATTCTGGAAGCAAGGCCGCCGGCAGGATCGCCCTGCCTCATGCCATTGTCAGCCGCCGGTGTAGTTGACGCTTGTCCAATTCTGGCCGTCCTGCGCTGTGTAGCCATCGTAAACAGCGCGGGCGATCTGGGCGATCCGGTCTTCACGGGCCAGACGTGAGCCTTGGCCGGTGACATAGATTGCCACGGCAATGGCGCGGCCATCGGGTGTCTGGATGATGCCGATATCGCTCGATGTATTGTTGAGCGAACCGGTCTTGTGGGCAACCTGCGCAGAAGCGGGCAGCAGCGCCGGAATACGGCGTTTGCCGGTGCGGCAGCGTTCCATCGCGCCCAGAATTACCCGGCGGCTGGAATTGCTCAGGAACTTGCCCTGGTAAAGGCCCGACAGAAGGTCGATCATCGCCTTGGGCGAGGCGCTGTCACGCATATCGATATGGGCCGCAGGGTCAATTTCGCCATCGTCGCGGACCAACGTTGCAATATCGCGGTCAAGTCGGAATTCTCGGATGCCTGCACGGCGGGTCCAGTCATTGACCGCCTTGGGCCCGCCAACCGCCGCCAGCAGGGCATCGGTTGCCGAATTGCTGCTGCGCGTGATCATCAATTCGATGAGTTCACTGGCGGGAAGGTGCTGGCCTGGTGTGACGGGTGCCACACGGGTCGAATATTTGGCCGAGCGGACCGGAATCAACAGCGGAAATTCGCTCGTCAAAGACCAGCGGCCCTTCTCGACGCCTTCCATGAAGGTCGCGGCAATGGCGATCTTGCTGGTGCTGGCCATCGGGAAGCGCTGGTCGCCCAGAACAGATAACTGCGCGCCGCTGGAAAGATCCAGTGCGGCAACGCCGATGCGTCCCTTGTCACCGTCTGCCAGCTTGGCGATGCGCTGTTCCAGGCCGGTGTCGTAAACTGCCTTGAAATTCTGCGGCGCCCGCGTTTCGGTGCCCAGCGTCCTGTCGAACGCGGCTTCGAAATTGGTTGTTTGCGCCTGTGCCGCACTTGCAGGCACCAATGCCAAAGACAGGGCCAAAGTCATGGCGCCGCCGATCGAACCGAATATTCGTGATCTCATCTGCATGCCCCCACACGTATCGCAATTAAGGTTTGTAAATCCTTAACGGCCCAACTTGACGGGCCTGACAAGGAAAAAGTGACGAAAAGTGTCTCGTGCGGGACAAAAGATTACGCCGGGCTTCGCATAATCCACGCATTCGGCTGCGTGATAAATGCCAGCCGCGCCAGTTGGCTCTTGTGAGTTGCGGCATCTCCTGCAACCTTCGAAGCCGAGTGGAGGGGCCATCATGCAATCGGCCCCGCACGTGGAGAAGGTATGACGACAATACCGTTGGTCGATGGCCTTACGTCCGCCATGGCGAGGGCGGGGCGCGAAGCGCCGCACGGCCTGACCCGGCTGACAGGCGGCGCGATGATGGAAAGCTGGCTGTTTACCAGCGGGCAGGAGAAATTCGTGCTGCGCCGCGCGCCATCGCCCGAAATGATGGATCGCAGCGCATACGGCCATGACGTGGAAGCCGAGATAATCAGGGTTGCGCATGATGGCGGCGTTACCGCGCCCGAAGTGGTGGCGGAACTTGCACCTGAAGACGGCATTGGCACCGGTTTTGTGATGCGGGCAATGGCGGGCACAGCCGACCCGCGCACCATTCTTGCGACACCCGATGCCGAAACCTTGTTGAATGATGCTGCCCGCGAACTTGCCGCGATCCACGCGCTCGATATTTCTCGCGTTCCGGCATCTGTACCCCATGTGTCCTACAAGGACGCGCTGGCTGGCCTGCGCGAGCAGTTCCGCGAAGCAGGCGGGGACCGCCCCATCATTGCGCTGGCGCTGGCGTGGCTGGCCAATAACGTGCCGGACGAAATTGCACCTGCGCTGCTGCATGGGGATTTCCGTCTGGGCAATCTGCTGGTGGACGATGGCCGCCTTTCTGCCGTGCTCGATTGGGAAATCGTCCATCTGGGCGACCGGCATGAAGACATCGCCTATGCCTGCATGACAGTCTGGCGCTTTGCCCGGATCGACAGGCCCGCATTGGGACTGGGATCTTTCGAGGACTGGTTTGCTGCGTATGAAGCAGCAGGCGGCGCGCCGGTTGACCGTGCGCGGGTGCATTACTGGCTGGTCTATCGCACCTGCTGGTGGGCGCTGGGCTGCCTTGGCATGGCGCGTTACTGGCGCAGCGGGGAGGATCGCTCGCTGGAACGGGTGGTCATTTCGCGGCGCACTGCGGAACAGGAACTGGATTTGTTGATGCTGCTGGAAACACAAGCACCGGCAGATGAACGCAGCAGGCCGCTGCCCGCCCCATCGGAGGCAGAGCAAAGCGCAAACGGAGAAGCCAGCACTGCCGAGATTGCCACTGCCATTTCCGAATGGCTGGCCTCGATCAAGGACGATGTGCAGGGGCATGACCGCTTCCAGCTGGCAGTCGCGCGCAATGCGCTGGGCATCATCGCCAGGGGTTCGGTCAGCGGCGTTATGCCGCATGATGCTGCGCTGGCGCAGGCATTACTGGATGGCACCACTTCGCTCGCCACCCCGCATGTGCTGGCGGCATTGCGGCGCAAGGCGCTCGACAAACTGGCTGCAGATATGCCCAAATATCCCGCATTGGCGCTGGCCCGTGCACAATGGACCGACAACACCGAAGAAGGAACACAATGATGGATTTCTCGCTGCCGCAGGACCTCGTCGATTACATGGCTGTGCTCGACAAATTCATCGAAACTGAAATCAGGCCGCTGGAACAGCAGGATGACAATATTCGCTTTTTCGATCATCGGCGCGAATATGCGCGGACCGATTTCGAAGCAGGCGGCCTGCCGCGCAAGGATTGGGAAGAACTGCTGGTGGAAGCCACGCGCCGCGCCGATGCGGCAGGCCACTGGCGGTTTTCCGCGCCCAAGGCATATGGCGGGCAGGATGGTTCCAACCTGTGGATGGCAGTCATCCGCGACCATTTTACCCAAATGGGTCTTGGCCTCCATAATGATTTGCAGAACGAACATTCCATTGTGGGCAATTTCCCCTTCGTCGCCATGTTCGAGACTTTCGGCACCGAAGCGCAGAAGCAGGAATTCATCCACGGCGGTTTCGCCCGTGAAAAGCGCGTGGCCTTCGGCCTGACCGAAGCAGAGCATGGTTCGGACGCGACCCACATGGAAACCACTGCCGTGCGCGAAACGCGCGACGGGGTGGATGGCTGGCTGATCAATGGCGAGAAGATGTGGATCACCGGGATGCATGTCGCCACCCATTGCGCCACCTTTGCGCGCACATCGGGTGATGCCGGCGATGCCCGCGGCATCACCTGTTTTCTCGTGCCCAACCCCACCGAAGGGCTGAAGATCGAGGAATGGATGTGGACGTTCAATATGCCCACCGACCATCCACGGCTCAGCCTGACCAACATCTGGGTGCCGGACGAGGCAATGCTTGGCGAAGAAGGTCGGGGCCTCGCGCTGGCGCAAAGCTTCGTTCACCAGAACCGCATCCGGCAGGCAGCATCTTCGCTGGGTGCGGCGACCTATTGCCTTGAAGAAAGCGTGAAATATGCGCGCCAGCGCAAGCCTTTCGGCCAGGAACTGGCCCGCAACCAGGCCATACAGTTCCCGCTGGTTGAACTGGCGACCCAATGCGAAATGCTGCGGATGCTGATCTACAAGACCGCGTGGGAAATGGACCGGATGCCGCACAAGGATATCGAGAGCCAGCTGTCCGACAAGGTGAGCATGTGCAATTACTGGGCAAACAGGCTGGTGTGCGATGCTGCCGACCGGGCGATGCAGGTGCATGGCGGCATTGGCTATTCGCGGCACAAGCCGTTTGAACATATATATCGCCACCACCGCCGTTACCGGATCACCGAAGGTGCAGAGGAAATCCAGATGCGCAAGGTGGGCGCTTACCTGTTTGGCTATCTCGGCCCGCGCAAAGGCAAATACGGATGAGCAAACGCGTGCTTGCCCTGGTTGCGGCATTCCTTGCCTCGACACCGGCAGGGGCAACCGGGGCAACCGGGGCAACTGCGCCAAAGGCAAGCTGCGCCATCGAGCTTATCGTGCTGGGCACCAGCCAGGATGCCGGAACGCCGCAGATCGGCAATCCGCAAGATCCGGCATGGCAGGATGGGTCTGAGCGCGGATTGGCAGCTTCACTTGCGCTGGTGGATCATCGCACATCCGCGCGTTACCTGTTCGAGGCAACGCCCGACATGCGTGAGCAGGTGCAAATGCTCGATGAAATGGCCCCTGCCGAAAACGGTGCGCCGCTCGGCCTGTCCGGCATTTTCCTGACCCATGCCCATATCGGGCATTATGCAGGGCTGATGTTTCTCGGGCAGGAATCTGCCGGAACAGCAGGGGTGAAGGTGTTCGCCATGCCGCGGATGCGTGAATTTCTGGCAGGTAACGGCCCGTGGGGCCAGCTTGTCAACTATGGCAATATCGCGCTTCAACCGCTGGAGGACCGGCAATCTGCCGATCTGGGCGGCGGGATCAAGGTGACGCCTTACCGCGCCCCGCACCGTGACGAATTTTCCGAAACCGTGGGATTTCGTATCGATACTCCCGGCAAAAGTCTGTTTTTCCTGCCCGACCTCGACAGCTGGGAGAGATGGGAAAGCGATTATGGCCTGACGCCGGAAGCGATGCTGGGCGAGGTAGACCTTATGTATGCCGATGCCAGTTTTTATGACGATGATGAACTGCCCGGCCGCGACATGAGCACAATCCCCCATCCGCGCATATTGGCTACGATGGAACGGCTGGCCGGATTACCCGCAGCGACAAAAGCTAAGTTTCGCTTCATTCATTTCAATCATACCAACCCCGTCCGCTATGCTGATTCGCAGCAAAGCAAAGCGGTGGCAGATGCAGGATTCTCCGTTGCCCGCCGCGGCGGCCGGATATGCCTGTTGCCATGAAGCCGGGCAGATAACATTGGCGGAGCAGACATGAAGAGCAATTGGACGATCGGCATCATCGGGGGCTCCGGCCTTTACCAGATGGATGCGCTGGAAGACGCGCAGTGGATCAGCATCGATACGCCGTGGGGCGAACCATCGGACCAGGTGCTTTGCGGCAGGATCGGCGCGGTGCAGGTGCGTTTTCTCCCCCGGCATGGGCGTGGCCACCGCATCCCGCCATCAGAAGTGAATGCCCGCGCGAATATCGATGCGCTGAAGCGTGCTGGCTGCACCGATTTGCTGGCTATTTCTGCCGTCGGCAGTTTGCAGGAAGAACTGGAGCCTGGTCGTTTCGTGGTGGTGGACCAGTTCATCGACAGGACCAAAGGGCGCGCTTCCAGTTTCTTCGGCACTGGCATGGTGGCGCATGTTTCCATGGCAGAACCGGTGTGTGAACGGATGGCAGGCTTTGCTGCTGCCGCAGTGGAAAATGCCGGCGGCAAAGTCGCTCGCGGCGGGACATATCTGGCCATGGAAGGTCCGCAGTTTTCGACTCGCGCCGAAAGCCTGCTTTACCGCCAGTGGGGCGCTGATGTTATAGGCATGACTGCCATGCCCGAAGCCAAGTTGGCCCGTGAGGCAGAGTTGCCCTACGCGCTGGTCGGCATGGTGACGGATTATGATTGCTGGCGCGAAGATGCCGCCTTCGTGGAAGTTAGCGACGTCATCGCCCAGATGAATGCCAATGGCGATATTGCGCGCAAGACCATCGAGCAATTTGTCACTGCATTGCCAGAAAAACGTGCTGCATCACCGCTCGATAAGGTGCTCGACCATGCGCTGATTACCAGCCCGGATGCGCGTGACCCGGCCATGCTGGCAAAGCTCGACGCAGTGGCTGCGCGGCTGCTCTAGGCAGAACAGCTCGCCCCGCCCAACACGCAGAAACGCGCGCAATGGGGGTGGTTCAAAACCACGTCTCGCGATGCCTCTGCCAGTGTTGCACCCATGTCGAAACCGGGATCATAGGGTATGAGCGTGCAGGCAGCCACGCGCGGCGCGGTTTCTCCCTTGCGGTGGACCACCATCCGGCTGCTGGCACACATCATATCACTCGGTGACTTACGTAAAATCTCCCAGCAATCCGTGGTGATTTCGGCAATGTCCTTTGCCTCGTCCATTTCGGGAAACAGCACCAGCCGTGCAGGGTCTGCTGCATCGACGTTCAGATTTTCCCGGGCGAACAGTTCTGCATAACCGGATCGCTCATCTGCCTCGCCTTCGCCGGGCAGCATCCTGCCTGCAACCGCGATGGAAAATCCGTTTTCCGAAAGCCACCGAAGACCGTCCAGTGCGATTTCCCAGCTGCGCGGTCCGCGCTCTGCCTCATGCGCGGATCTGGTATGGTGGTCCAGGCTGACACGGATGGTCAGCCGCGGGCCATGCCTTTCGCGCAAGGCAAGCAGCTGGCTTTCATAACGCCGCATCGGCTTCATCGCATTGCTCAGCACCAGCGCATGGTGCCCGCGTTCCAGCGCATCGGTCAGCATGGTGATGAATTCGGGGTTCATGAACGGTTCGCCGCCGGTAAAGCCGATTTCACGCGTGGGCAGGTTGAGAGCCGCGATTTCATCCAGATAGGCCGCGACATCTGCTGCCTTGATGAAGACCAGCGCATCATTGGTCGGGCTGCTTTCAATGTAGCAGGTGGCGCAAGCAAGGTTGCACAATGTGCCGGTGTTGAACCACAGGGTTTCAAGCTGTGCCAGCGCAACGCTGGCCCGTGCTTCGCCCTTGGCGGTCCACTGCGGGTCGGAGAATTTCTCGCGCGGCAGGCTGGCAGCTTCGACCATGAATGGTGAAGTGCCAACCGGCGCGTTCCGGCCTCTAGAGCGAAGTGTCCGAGATGCCATGATCAGTTGAATGCGCGGCGAAGCGTGGCGACGAAACCCGCCCATTTCTTTGGGATTTTGCCGAATACGGTGGGTTCCCACGCGGCAAAGGCAGCGGCTTTCGCAATCTCGCTGCGGGTCGGATAGGGGATGATGGCAGACCCCATCGCAAAGGTTGAACTCTTGCCAGTGATGGACTGGCTCCACGGCAGCAGCAACTCGCCCGCGTGTTTACCAACTATTGTGGCGCCGAGCACCTTCTTGCCTTTCAGTATGACTTTCAGAAACCCGTCGGTCCGCCCTTCGGCAATGGCGCGTTCATTGTGGTCGAAGCCTTCCTTGATGACGGTAATGGCATCTCCATGCGCGGCGCGTGCCTGTGCTTCGGTCATGCCTACCTGTGCCAGTTCCGGTTCGACATAAGTGCACCAGGGCAGCGCGCTCCAATCCACCTTGGCAGGGATGCCAAGGGTGATTTCAAGCGCCACGTTCGATCCTTCATAGCCGGAAACATGGGTCAGACGCGGCCCATCGCGGCAGTCACCGATTGCGTAGATGGATTTGACCGAAGTCCGGCGGCGCGCATCAACAATGATGCCGTTGCGGCCCGTTTCCACGCCGATCTGTTTCAGCCCGAGACTGTCGATATTGGCCCGACGTCCGGTAGCGATGAGGAGATGCGTTCCCTGCACCGTTGGACCGTCGCCAACCTCGACTGCAATCGCGCCTGCCTGCCCGCTGATCTTGGTTGCCGCCCCGTCAATGAAGGTCACGCCTTCTGCTTCGAGCTGGTCGGAGACGATCCGGACCGCTTCGGGATCGTCCCGTTCCATCAGCGGGCCGGGGTTGATCACGGTGACCTGGCTGCCCAGCCGGCAAAACCCTTGCGCCATTTCCATGCCGATAACACCGCCGCCGATGATGACGAGGTGGCCGGGCAGTTCATCCAGATCGAACAGATTTTCATTGGTGAGATAAGAGACGCTCTCCACGCCTTCTATGGGCGGGATGGCTGGTTTTGACCCTGTTGCGATCACAATGCGCGGGGCTGACAATGTCCGCCCGCCGACGTCCACTGTGTGTTTGCCGGTTATGGTGGCCCATTCGCGGATAACTTCGCAGCCCATTTCTTCGAAACGTTCCGGGGAATCATGTGGCTCAATCATGGCGATGGCATCGTGGATGTGGCCGCGAACACCGGCCCACGAAATGGCCGGTTTGCCCGGACTGACTCCGTATTTTTCTTCGCGCGCGGCCTGTGCGTGACGCGCTGCCGTCAGCAGGGCTTTGGACGGGACGCAGCCATTGTTGAGGCATTCGCCGCCCATCTTGCCTGCTTCGACAAGCGCCACTTTGAGGCCGAACAGCGCCACGCCGCCTCCCGCAGTGAGGCCGGCGGCACCACCACCAATTACGATCGCATCATGAGTAAATTTCATCTTGCAGGCAGGTGTAACCAATTAGGGCTGCGCAGCGAAATGAATTGTGCCAAGCGGTTTTGAAACCAATTGCCAATTCGAGCGCCGGAGACGCGTAATCCCATGAATATCGAAAACAGCCGCGACTATTACGGCAAGGTTCTGGAAGGCTCGCAAGACCTGAAGACCGACGCCTGCTGCACCGCTGAAGCGCCGCCCCCCGCCATCATGGCTGCGATGCGCAATGTGCATGAAGAAGTCCGCGCGCGCTATTATGGCTGCGGGCTGGTGTCGCCGCAGGCAATTGCAGGGGCGCATATCCTCGACCTTGGTTCCGGCAGCGGCCAGGATGCCTATATCCTCGCGCAGCTCGTCGGCGAAAATGGCAGTGTCACTGGCGTCGATACCACGCCCGAACAGCTGGCAGTCGCAAACCGGCACATTGAATGGCACCGCGAGAAATTCGAATTTGCCAGGTCTAACGTCGCTTTCATGGAAGGCGATATCGAACGGCTGGACGAGCTGGACCTGCCGCAGGGGCATTTCGATGTCATCGTTTCCAACTGTGTCATCAATCTGGTGGCAGACAAGGCTGCGGTTTTTGCCGCTGCCCACCGCCTTCTGAAACAGGGCGGCGAACTGTATTTTTCCGATGTCTATGCAGACAGGCGCGTTCCGGCAGAATTGCTGGATGATCCTGTCCTGCATGGTGAATGCCTTTCTGGCGCGCTTTACTGGGGCGATTTTGTAAAGCTGGCGAAGGAAGCCGGTTTTGCAGATCCGCGCCTGGTCACTTCGCGCCCGCTGGGCATTGGCGACCAGAAAATTGCCGAGAAGCTGGACGGGATTGCCTTCCATTCCGCCACCTATCGCCTGTTCAAGCTGGATGGGCTGGAGCCTGAATGCGAAGATTACGGGCAGGCAGTGCGCTACAAGGGCACGGTTACAGGCGAAGAACGCGTGTTTGAGCTGGACGGGCATCACCTGATCGAAGCAGGCCGGATATTCCCCATTTGCGGCAATAGCTGGAAAATGCTGGCCGAAACGCGGTTTGCCCAACATTTCGAATTCTTCGGCGATTTCAGCAAGCATTACGGCGTGTTTCCCGGCTGCGGCACTGACAGCCCGTTTTCGGCCTCGGTGGAAAGCAACGAGGCAGCAGGCTGTTGCTGAAAATTTTCCTCACCGGCGCAGCGGGCCTGATCGGCGGCGAAGTGGCTGCGCGCCTAATGGCGGCAGGTCACGACGTCACGGCGCTGGTCCATAACAACCGTGATATCCGCGCCAATGATGGTGCTGGCATTGCGCCGCAATCCGTGGTGTGCGGCGATGTTTCGAAACCCCTTTTCGGGTTCGATCAGGCAGAATTCGAGCAGCTGACAGCCGCGCATGATCTGTTGATCCATTGCGCCGCGACCGTCCGGTTCGACCTTGATGATGAAACCTACCGGCAGGTGAACACTGGCGGCGCAGCCAATGCGGTGGAATTTGCCCGATCGGGCGATATGCCGCTCCTGCACATCAGCACAGCCTATGTCTGCGGCACGCGTGACGGGACCATATTGGAAAGCGACCCGCTGCCGCAAAGCGGTTTCAAGAACGGTTATGAAAAATCAAAAGCCGCCGCAGAACGGCTCGTGCGCGAAAGCGGTGTGCCGTTTGCAATCGCGCGGCCCAGCATCGTGGTGGGCGATAGCGCCACGGGCGCCATCCGCCAGTTCGACACGACCTATGCGGCTTTCAAGCTGATTGCAGAGGGCCGCGTCCGGCATATGCCTGCCCGCAGCGGGGCATCGCTGGATTTTGTGCCGATTGACCATGTCGCAGGCAGTATTGTCGATATTGCGGCAAATATGCGCCGTGCGGCAGGCGGAACATTTCATCTTGTCTCGGGCCAGCCTGTTCCGGTGCCGGTCTTTACAGGGGCAATCGCCGCATTCCCGCAGTTCTGCCAGCCCGAACTGGTGGAGCCGGAACGGTTCGACCCCGATAGCCTGCCGGCCATGGAACGGCGGCTGTTCCGCAGGGTTGCCGGATTATACGCCAGCTATTTCCAGCGCGATCCGCATTTTGACGACCGCGAGGCGCAGTATGTGACCGGGCGCGTGTGCCCGCCGACAGGGCCGGAATATCTCCACCGCCTGATAGATTTCTGTATCGGGCAAGGCTTCCTGCGCGGCATAGAAATAGGTGCGGAAGCCTGAGCGCGATCTTCAGCGAATGTTCGGATATTCCCGTTCCAGCCGCGCGCGGGCACCAAAGGCCCACATTATGCCGACCTTGAAGTAAATCCAGTTGGCCTTCACCGGCCCCCATGCGGCAATCCGCCTGTCTGATGTTTCCACCCAGCGAGGCACCAGCTTCACTTTGCCAAGCCGCGCCATCTTGATGCAGAGATCCGCTTCTTCCATCACCGGTGTGCCCGGATCGCAGCCGCCCACCGCCAGATATTCGGCACGGCGAAAGAACATGGCATGATCGCCAAACAGCAGCCGCACCCCCTGGAAGAAAAGGTGCGGGCGGGTAAGCAGCGGCGCATACCAGGTCTTGATCCAATTATGGAAAGTGGTGAACCAGCGCGTTGTGTCCGGACCCTTTATCAGCGGGGTAAAACCTGCCAGCGCGATTGACCGGTCTGCCAGCACACGCTGGATGACCGCAATCATGTCGCGCGGCGGGATAGTGTCTGCATGCAGCACGCAGACATTGGCAGATCGTGCAGCGGCAACGCCTGCATTGATCTGGATTGCGCGCCCGGCGGCGGTTTGCAGAACGCGCCAGCCAGCAGATTGCAGCAGGGCTTTCGTGTCATCCGTGCTGCCGCCATCGACGGCAATTATCTCCGCCGGTTTCGGATCGAGCGCTGCCAGAACCCCGATCAGGCGGGGAAGGGCGCGTTCTTCGTCCAGGACCGGTATGACAATGGTAACTTCATTCATGGCAGCAGTTCCGGCCATTCCGCCAAATCATCAATCGTGTCGATGTCTGCAAGCGTGGGCAGAATTGCAGGCGTGATGCCATGGCTTTCCAGCCGGCGCATGGTTTCTTCAAAGACAGCTGGCGTACTCCATTCCATATCGCTGAATGCAAAAGGCACAGGCGCGTTGAACCCAAGCAGGTAATAGCCGCCATCGCGTGCCGGGCCGATAACGGCAGGCGCATTTTCGAGCGCCCCTGCCGCCGACCGGAGCAATGCAGGCGTCAGGCCCGGCGCATCGCTGCCGATCACCATTCCGGGCGCCGCAGCGCGCGTCAGCCGTTCCCCCAGATCGCCTCCGCCCTGTTCCACTGCCTCGATATCATCGCCAAGCCATTGCCTGAACAGCGCGGGCGCTGCCCCGGTAACGCGCAGTTCAAAGGCAAGCCCGCTCTGGCGGGCGGCTGTAACGGTGCGTTCAAGCAAGCGGCGATAGACAAGCGCAGCACCTTCGTCGCCCAGCGCGGGTATCAGCCGGGTTTTCGCCTTGCCCGCTTCTGGATAGCGGGCAAAAATGGCCAGGCGGACGGGGGTTGAAACGGGCTGCATACCCATGCACTAGCCGCTCGACGTATGCGCCGCCATAGGCCAGTAAGGGGCATGTCCATCCGCCGGTTCGCCCTTGCCATTTCTGCCGTTGCCGTGGTGGCGGGCATCATTGTGGCAGAACAGAAGAGGCCGCTGCGAAAACGGACGCGCAGGACTGTTCCGCGCACGCTTCGCAACGCGGCAATGGGTGCCAGCTGCGCCGCAGTAATCGCCGCAGTGGAAGAACCGCTGACCCGCAGGATTGCCCGTGCGAATTTGAAAAACGGCACAGGATTTGCGCGCAAGCTGCCTGCCCCGCTGCGGGTTATCGGCGGGGTGGTGGCAATGGATTACGGATTTTATCTGTGGCACGTGGCGACGCATAAATTACCGTTCCTGTGGCGGTTCCACCGCATCCACCATCTCGACCCCGACATGGATGCGTCCACCGCAGTGCGCTTCCATGCGGCCGATATGCTGGTGTCTTTGCCGTGGCGGCTCGTGCAGGTGCGGCTGTCAGGCGTCAGCCCTAAAAGCCTCGGCCTGTGGCGGCATTTCTTTAACGCTTCCATCCTGTTCCACCATTCGAACCTGCGTCTGCCGGGGCAGTGGGACAAGTGGCTGTCAGCCGTTATCACCACACCGGAAATGCACGGCATCCACCATTCGGCGGCCCGGGAACAGCGGGATAGCAACTGGACCAGCGGTTTCAGTTTCTGGGACAGGCTGCATGGAACGTTCCGCCATGATGTGCCGCAGGAAGAAATCGAGATCGGAGTGGATGACCCCGCTGCGCAAGAGGACGAGGCGCTAGAGGCATCGCTGACGGCCCCGTTCAAACCCTTCCCGTCGACAGACCGAACAATGTAACGCGCCTTCCGCGCTGAATTCGCTTGACGAATTGCCTGTTTTTGTTGCCCCTGTCGTTCACAAGAAGGAACTCGAGGGCGCATCTTCATGACTGTACAAAATTCTGGCACGCGCAGGTTTGCGCGCACTTCGCTGGTCGCACTGCTTTTGTCGACTTCGGCCATAGCCGCGGCGCAGGATGTTTCGATCGTGCAGCCGGGCGCACCGGGGCAGGCACCCAAGGTGCTTTCCGCCCAGGATGCCACCGCACTTGCCGACACCCGCTATTCCCCCGCCGATGTCGCCTTCATGCAAGGCATGATCGTGCATCACCAGCAGGCGGTCGACATGTCTGCGCTGGTCAAAGGGCGCACCAACCGCGAAGAAATTCTCGCGGTTGCAGGCAGGATCGATGCCTCGCAGGCGGATGAAATCGGCTTCATGAAGAACTGGCTCGCCGGCCATGGGGAACCGGTGGATATGGCGGGCATGGGCCATGCAGCCCACATGGGCATGAAAGGCATGGCAACACCTGCCCAGATGGCGCGGCTGCGCGAATTGAGCGGTGCGGCATTTGATCGCATGTTCCTCGAACTGATGATCGCGCATCACACCGGTGCGGTCGACATGGTGAAGGAACTGATTGCCCAGCCAGGCACGGCGTATGATCCGGTGATGCTGGAATTCACTGATGAAGTGACCAACGACCAGAACGCGGAAATAGAACGCATGAATGCCGTTCTCGGAAGTTTTTCAAGCGATCCGCGCGCCACCCTGACAGCGGGCCTGCACGATGCTGGTCAGGCCATCAGCAACCTGCGGCTGGTAACGGCATTGCCCAAGCCTGCAGGCTTCTTCAGCCCCGGCAATCCGGCTGATCTGCAGCCGGTCAAACCGAAGAAATCCGATGGCAAAGACGCAGAGCCAAAGGATGATGGCGGCAAACCTGAATTTTCCAAGCGTTCGCCGCTGCTCGATTTCGCAAATACCGACATGGCCTTTTCCGGCGATATACTGGTTGCTGGCAGCTATCACGGCTTCAATGCCTACAAGCTGGCCGATGATGGCAAACCGGAACTGGTCAGTTCGGTCGTCTGCCCCGGCGGGCAAGGCGATGTTTCCATCATTGGCGACCTGTTGCTGATGAGCGTGCAGGACACCCGTGCACGGGTGGATTGCGGCCTGCAAGGGGTGACTGAAAAGGTCAGCGAAGACCGTTTCCGCGGCCTGCGGATTTTCGATATTTCCGACATCCGGCGGCCGGTGCAGGTGGGCCAAGTGCAGACCTGTCGCGGCTCGCACACCCATACGCTGGCGGCGCGCACGGATAGTTCGCTCATCGTCTATAATTCCGGCACTTCGCAGGTCCGCGATGAAAAGGAACTGGCAGGCTGCATTGGCGAAGTGCCCGGTGATGACCGCACGGCCCTGTTCCGCATCGATGTCATCGAAATCCCGCTGGCCGATCCGTCAAAATCGCGCATCATCGACAGCCCGACCGTGTTCGCAGACCCAAAGACGGGCCGCCTTGCCGGTTTGTGGCAGGGTGGTGACCATGGTGACGATACGCAGGACACCAGCCGGACCGACCAGTGCCATGACATCACCGTTTTCCCGACCAGGAAATTGGCTGCAGGCGCCTGTTCGGGTAATGGCATTATCTTCGACATTTCCGATCCGCGCAAACCCAAGCGGATTGATGAGGTCGTCGACAAGGGCTTTGCCTATTGGCATTCGGCCACCTTCAACAATGATGGCACCAAGGTCGTGTTCACCGACGAATGGGGCGGCGGCGGCAGGCCGCGGTGCCAGGCATCGGACCCGCGCAACTGGGGCGCCGATGCGATTTACGACATTGTCGATGGCAAGCTGAAATTCCGCAGCCTCTACAAATTGCCTGCACCGCAGGGCGACAAGGAAAACTGCGTTGCCCATAATGGCTCGATCATCCCCGTGCCGGGCCGCGATATCTTCGTGCAGGCCTGGTATCAGGGTGGCATATCGATCATGGATTTCACCGATTCAGCAAATCCTGTCGAAATCGCCTATTTTGACCGCGGCCCGATCGACAAGGACCAGCTTGTCACCGGCGGATACTGGTCAGCCTATTGGTACAAGGGCCGCATCTACGCGACCGAGATTACCCGCGGGCTGGACGTGTTCGCGCTGGAGCCGAGCGAGTTTCTGACTGCTGCCGAAATCGCCGCGGCAGAAGCTGCCGACCAGGGTGGTTCCTTCAACCCGCAGCAACAATATCCGGTCACCTGGCCCGAAGACGTGCTGGCAGTTGTTCAAGCCGGGAAATGACTGGGCTGAAATGACGTGGCCGAAATGACGTGGCCGAAATGACGTGGCCGAAATGACTGGGGCGCGCTGAAGCCCACAGCCTGCACACCAAGAGCAGGCAAAGGAAAAGGCCCGGCGGATCGCTCCGCCGGGCCTTTCTTTTGGTAACCGGGGTGGGCCGGGCTTAGAAGCCCATGCCACCGCCCATGCCACCCATGCCGCCCATGTCAGGCATGCCGCTACCGGCACCCTTTTCTTCAGGCGCATCGGAGATGGCTGCTTCCGTGGTGATCAGCAGGCCAGCAACCGAAGCTGCGTCCTGCAGTGCGGTGCGAACGACCTTGGTCGGGTCGATAACGCCGGCTGCAACCAGGTTTTCATAGGTATCGGTTGCAGCGTTGAAGCCCTGCGTTTCATCGTCTTCACGCAGCAGGTTGCCCGAGATCACAGCGCCATCATGACCGGCGTTCTCGGCGATCTGGCGGATAGGCGCCAGGATTGCCTTGCGAACGATGTCGATGCCGCGGGTCTGGTCGTCATTCGCGCCCTTCATGCCGGCAAGAACCTTGCTGGCGTAGAGGAGTGCGGTGCCGCCACCGGGAACGATGCCTTCTTCGACAGCAGCACGGGTTGCGTGCAGCGCATCGTCGACGCGGTCCTTGCGTTCCTTCACTTCGACTTCCGAAGCGCCGCCGACCTTGATCACTGCAACACCGCCAGCAAGCTTTGCGAGACGTTCCTGCAGCTTTTCCTTGTCGTAATCGCTCGACGTGGTGTCGATCTGCGCGCGGATTTCACCGACACGTGCCTTGATGTCTTCGGCTTCACCGGCGCCATCGACGATGGTGGTGTTGTCCTTGTCGATCGTGACGCGCTTGGCTTCACCCAGCATGCCCAGCGTAACTGTTTCCAGCTTGATGCCGAGGTCTTCGGAGATCATTTCGCCCTTGGTCAGGATAGCGATATCCTGCAGCATGGCTTTACGACGGTCACCGAACCCAGGTGCCTTGACTGCAGCGATCTTGAGGCCGCCGCGCAGCTTGTTGACCACCAGGGTTGCGAGAGCTTCGCCTTCGATATCTTCAGCGATGATCAGCAGCGGACGACCGCTCTGAACCACTGCTTCCAGGATCGGCAGCATAGCCTGCAGGTTGGAAAGCTTCTTTTCGTGGATGAGAACGAAGGGGTTCTCCAGTTCCACGGTCATTTTTTCCGGATTGGTGATGAAGTATGGCGACAGGTAACCACGGTCGAACTGCATGCCTTCGACAACGTCGAGTTCAAATTCGAGGCCCTTGGCTTCTTCGACGGTGATTACGCCTTCCTTGCCGACCTTTTCCATGGCTTCGGCGATCTTTTCGCCAACTTCACGGTCGCCGTTGGCAGAGATGATGCCGACCTGAGCGATTTCAGCCGAACCGGCCACGTCCTTGGAGCGGCCCTGAAGGTTTTCGACAACCTTCGAAACAGCAAGGTCGATACCGCGCTTGAGGTCCATCGGGTTCATGCCTGCTGCAACAGACTTCATGCCTTCGCGAACGATGGCCTGGCCCAGAACAGTGGCAGTGGTGGTGCCGTCACCGGCGAGATCGTTGGTCTTCGACGCAACTTCCTTGAGCATCTGCGCGCCCATGTTCTCGAACTTGTCCTTCAGTTCGATTTCCTTGGCGACGGTAACGCCGTCCTTGGTGATGCGCGGTGCACCGAAGCTCTTGTCGATGACAACGTTACGACCCTTGGGGCCCAGCGTAACCTTTACAGCATTGGCGAGGATGTCCACGCCCTTGAGGATGCCTTCGCGCGCGTCGCGCGAAAATTTCACGTCCTTGGCAGCCATTGTTGAATTCCTTTGATTTGGTTGTGGGAGAAAAGCGTTGGAAACCCGGCTATCAGCCGATGATCCCCATGATGTCGCTTTCCTTCATGATCAGCAGATCTTCACCGTCGAGCTTGACTTCGGTGCCGGACCATTTGCCGAAAAGCACACGGTCGCCAGCTTTTACGTCGAGCGGGGTGATCTTGCCGTCTTCCGACTTGGTGCCGGTGCCGACGGAGATTACTTCGCCTTCGCTCGGCTTTTCCTTGGCGCTGTCGGGGATGATAATGCCGCCAGCGGTCTTTTCGTCAGCTTCAATCCGACGAACCAGAACGCGGTCGTGCAAGGGACGAAATGCCATGTGTCTGACCTCTTCTTTCAAGATGAGTGAATAGTATGTTTTGGCACTCTTAAGGTTAGAGTGCTAACGGGGCGCATATGTGTATGCGCGTTCAGGGAGTCAACGGGTCAGGCGCAGAAAAAGTTTCGCTGCCCGCACCTCGATCGGCTGAACTGTGCCTTGCGTTAGACCAGCCCGATATTGCCGCGGCGCATCCACCGCCAGGTGAGCAGGATGGATGCCACCAGCAAACCGGTGGCAAGGCCGATCCAGATGCCTGTTCCGCTCAGCGAGGTATTGAAACCCAGCCAGAAGGCAACGCCAAAACCGGCTGCCCAGTAACTGATCATGGCGATGACCATCGGCATCCGAGTATCCTGCAGCCCGCGCAGATTGCCTGCCGAAACAGCTTGCACCGCATCCACCAGCTGGAAAATGGCGGCCCACAGCAGATACTGGACGGCAAAGCCGACCATCGCGGCATTCTTGGCGGCATCGGTATCGACATAGATCGACAATACCGTGCGCGGCATGAACAGCATGATCGACGCGGTCACCATGCTGAATGCAACGGCAATCATCAGCGCCACCCAGCCAGCGCGGCCCATCGCATCGCGGTCGCCAGCACCATAGTGATAGCCCACGCGGATGGTGGAAGCCTGGCCGATGCCGAAGGGTATCTGGAAGGCAAGGGCTGCCACCTGCAGCGCGATTGTATGCCCTGCCAGCTGCGAAGGGCCGATCCGGCCCATCAGGAATGCAGCCCCGCTGAACAGGCCCGCTTCGGCAAAAATGGTTCCCATGATGGGTGTGCCGATGCGGATGATTTCGCGCATCCTGCTCCATTCCGTGCGCCACCAATTGCCGAAAATCCGGTAGCGGCGCAGGTTCTTGTCCCACGTAATGGCGACGACATAGGCGAACAGGATGAACAGCGATGTCACCACGCTGGCCAGCGCCGAACCTTCCAGCCCCAGCGCAGGTGCACCGAAATTGCCGAACACCAGCATGTAATTGGCAAGGATGCTGACGAGGATGGCCGATGCAATAATCATGGTCGCAAAAATGGGCCGGCCCAGTGCCGACACGAAAATGCGCAGCACGTTGGACATGATTGACGGAATCGTGGCCCAGATGATGATCGACATGAACGACCCTGCCAGCGCGGCAATCTTGGGGTCTTGCCCCGTCAGCAGCATTATGCGTTCGCCGTTCAGGCAAGCGACCATACCCAGCATGCCTGCGCCCACTGCCAGCCACAGCGCCATGCGAACGCTGCGGCGGACTTCGCGGACAGCATGTTTGCGGCGGCCAACCTCTGCCGCAATCAGCGGCGCCACAGCGCCGGTCAGACCCGAAAGGCCCCACAAGACCAGCCCGAACAGGGCAATGGCAAGGCTGGATGCAGCCAGTTCCGCCTCACCCAACCGCGCCACGAAAATGACATCGACGGCATGGACCAGCATCTGCAGCAGATTGGCAGCCGCCAGCGGCCATGCCAGCCGCAATGTGGCTGACATTTCCGCACGCCATGGGTGCAGATGGTGCGGCGTATGGCCAGACAAGGTTGATGCGCGCGACATAAAGCCGGTCTGGTTACGCCGGGGCGGAGATGTCGCAAAGGCTTAGTTGAAATCCGGCGAAACTCTGCACCGGGGTGTTGCCTCTTTCACTCGGCAGGCAGGAAGGCTAGGCGAGGGTAAAGAGCTGATACGCCCTCGCCAGAAGGACCGATAGAAATGCGCCTGCCCCTGTTTTTCCTGATGGCCAGCCTGACAGCCTGTGGTAGCGCAAGCGCGCCTGATACAGCACGGGCAGATGCGGGCAATCTGACGAGCGCAAAGGCGGCACCTGTCAAATCTGCCGCACCTGCAAAGGGGCAGCCGCCGCTGGCATTCGTGCAATGCGGAACGTGCCACCAGACAAAGCCGGGGCAGAACGGCATCGGTCCTTCGCTGGCCGGGGTCTATGGCGCGAAGGCAGGCCATGTCGGCGATTTTGCCTATAGCGCGCCCATGCGGGCATCGGGCCTGATCTGGGATGAGGCGACGCTGGATAAATTCATCACCAACCCGCGCGCGCAGGTGCCAGGCACGCGCATGTCCTATGCCGGGCTTCGCGATGAAGGGCAGCGGGCCGAAATCATCGCTTATCTGAAAACGCTGTGATGCAAGGCGCATCGACCATGAAAAGGGCCAACACATATGGCGCATGAAGGGGCATCCTTGCTGAAAGACGGGGTGCTGATGCTGGGCTTTGCCCTCGCATTCGTGCTGCTTTTCCGCCGGTTCGGACTTGGTGCGACACTGGGCTATCTGGTGGCGGGCGCGGTTGTCGGGCCACAGGTGCTGGGTCTTGTCGGCGGGGCCGACCAGATGATCAACATTGCAGAACTGGGCATCGTGATGCTGCTGTTCGTGGTTGGTCTGGAACTTGACCCTGCGCGATTGTGGCGGATGAAGAACGCAATTTTCGGGCTTGGTCTGGCACAGGTTGTTGCGTGCGGGCTGGCGGTGACGGCGGTGATATATCTGGCGGCTGGCTATCCCATGGCAGCGGCCCTTGCGCTGGGTCTGCCGCTGGGTCTTTCGTCCACTGCGCAGGTTCTGCCGATGCTGCAAAGTTCGGGCAGGCTGCGCACACCATTTGGCGAACGCGCCTTTGCGATCCTGCTGTTCCAGGACCTGTCGATCATCCCGCTTATCACAATTGTTGCCGCGATGAGTGCGGACAAAGGCGGTGAAGCAGGCGTGCCGGGCTGGCAGCTGGCGCTGCTGACGTTGGCAGCCATTGCCGGATTGATAGCAGCAGGCAGGTTCATCCTGCGTCCGCTGTTCCGGCTGATTGGCAACCTCAATGAACGCGAAATGTTCGTTGTTGCCAGCCTGTTCACCGTGCTGGCTTCTGCCTTTGTCATGGAATTACTGGGGCTTTCGACAGCGCTTGGTGCATTTATCGCTGGTGTCATGCTGGCTAGCACGCCCTACAGGCATGAACTTGAAGCCGATATCGAACCCTTCCGCTCGATCCTTTTGGGTATGTTCTTCCTCGCAGTCGGCATGATGCTGGACTTGGGCGCAATCGCTGAGAATCCTGTTTTCGTCGTTTCGATGGCGCTGGCGCTGATCGTGGTCAAAACAATCATCATTCTCGGCATCGGCCTTGTCATTGGCATGGCGTGGCGGCCGGCATTGGCGCTGGGTTTACTCCTGAGCCAGGGCGGTGAATTCGGCTTTGTGCTGTTTGCGCAGGCGCAGGATGGCGGGCTGATCAGCGCAGAGGCATCCAGCCTGTTCGGGGCGATCATCACCCTGTCCATGGCCACCACACCGTTCCTGATGATGGCCGCCAGCCGGTTCCGCCAACCGGCCAAGACATCAGGCGAACGCGAGGCACCGCATAGTGATGGCGCAAGCGCCCTCATCATCGGTTTCGGCCGGTTCGGGCAGAGCGTGGCGCAGCTGCTGCAGGCAGCAGGCGTGCAGCTGACCCTGATCGACAGCGATGTTGATCAGATCGATGTGGCGGGCGAATTCGGGGCCAAGGTCTATTACGGCGATGGCACGCGGATGGACTTGCTGCGGCAGGCGGGCGCAGCCGAAGCGACGGTTATCGTGTTCTGCATCGACAAGGACCAGCTTTCGACAGAAATCCTCGAAGGCATTCACGAGGCATTCCCCAACGCGGGCCTTTATGTGCGTGTTTTCGACAGGCGCACCATCATCAGGCTGCGCGGCGCGCCGGTAGATTACATGTCGCGCGAAGTGATCGAATCCGCCGTTGAAATGGGGCGTGAAGCGCTGAGCGGCCTCGGGCTGAGCCTGCAGGAAATTGAACGGGCAGAAGGCGTTTTCCGTGCGCGCGATAGCGAGCGGCTGGCAGCCCAGCTCGAAGATGGCGATCTGCACGCCGCCAAGGAACGCTTCATGGTGGACATGGGAACAGCCGACGCGGCAAAGCCCGAAGCATAGACCAACGCTGGTTGGGGCAATGGCCAGATGCCCGCGATGCCGGCAATTCGACAGCTTCTGCCAAAAGGCGTATTCTGTGATCCGGAATATGAATGGTCGCGCATCCTGATGGGGAGTTCAGCGATATGTTCAAGGTTACAGCCATTTCGATAACCGCGTTCATCGCGGCCGGTCTTTCAGGTGCATCCACTGCGCCGCCAGCGGAAATTTCCAGCCAGACACTCGCAGCGCTTGATCCCACAAGGCTGGCCCGCCTCCTGTGCCGCGGGCTCAACACCAATGACGCTGTGCTGGAAAACAGGCTGCAACTTGCCGAGGAGTTGGCGAAGAAAGATGGGCTTGCCCGCGCAGCTATGCCTCTTCTGGACTATATCTACCCCACGCAAATCCCTGCGAGCGGCCTTGACGGTAAGGCCCGCCAATATTTCGACCAGGGGGTGATGCTGGCCTATGGCTTCAACCACGCAGGTGCGCTCCGGTCCTTCCGCGAGGCGCAGCGCCTGGCGCCCGATTGCGCCATGTGTTGGTGGGGCGAGGCGCTGGCCAACGGGCCTAACATCAACGCCGGGATGGATGAAGACCAGAACCGGGCTGCTCTTACGGCGCTAGACCGGGCCGAAGGTTTGATCGGCACAGCAACGCCTCTGGAACGCGAGCTGATCGAAGCCCAGCTCATCCGGTATTCCGCAGCGGAAGATGCAAGCCGGACAGATCTCGATGCAGCGTATGCCGATGCAATGCTGGCGATCGCCGCGCGCAATCCCGGTAATGACGACATCGCCGTGTTATCTGCAGAAGCGGCAATGAACACCTCTCCGTGGAATTACTGGGACAAGGGCAGGCAAAATCCGCTGGGCCGTATCGGGTCGGCCATTTCGCTGGTCGAAAAGACCATGACGCGCAATCCGGACCATCCGCAGGCGACCCATCTCTATGTTCACCTGATGGAAGACAGCGCCGACCCGCACCGCGCAGAAGCCGCGGCAGATGCGCTGGCCCGCAAGGCCCCTGAAGGTGTCGGCCATCTCATCCATATGCCCGCCCATATCTATTACCGGATTGGCAGATATGCGGATTCCATGCGGGCGAATGTCACTGCGGTCCGCGCTGACGAGGACTATCTTTCGCAGATCGGTGACGATGGCCTCTACCGGTATGGCTATTATCCGCACAACGTCCATTTCCTGCTGACATCGGCGCAGATGGTCGGCGACATGAACACAGTCGCGAACGAGAGCGAGCGGTTGAAACGCATTCTCGATACGCGCACGGCCAAGGCATTGCCCTGGGTGCAGGCAATCCATGCTGCGCCGTCATTCGCCCTTGCGCAATATGCCAGTTCCGATGCCATTCTGGCATTGACGCAGACATCGACCGAACTCGCCTATGTCGATGCCATGCGGCATTATGCACGGGCGATCGCCTTTGCGGAGCGGCAGGATGCAGACAAGTTTGCCGATGAAATTTCCGCAATGGAAAAGATCGGCAAATCACCTGCCGCGCTGGCCATGGTCGATGCAGGCTTTCCCGCGCCTGATATAATCACACTGGCTACGCTGGTCGCCAAGGGGCGGTTTGCCCACTGGCAGGGGCGGTTTTCAGATGCCGTGGGATATTTCGAACGGGCCGAAACCATCGAAAGCAGCATTCCGTATAACGAACCGCCCTATTGGTATTATCCGGTCGCCCAATCACGCGGCTCCGCCCTCTATTCGGCAGGCCGCTTTGCCGAAGCGAGCAAAGCCTTCAGAAAGGCACTGGTGAAAGCGCCGAACAATGGCTGGGCGCTTTACGGGCTCGGGCTTTCCGAAGGGAAGCTGGGCCACCGGGCCGAGGCGAAGGCTGCCACCGCCGCGCTGGACAGAGTGTGGGTTGGCAAAACGGACTGGCTGCGGATGAAGCGCCTTTAGGTCGCGCCAGTCCCGCAGGTGGCTGATGAGCATGCGCAGAAACATTTCCATTCAGCCAGGATGTTAAGGCAAGGCCATGGCGCTCGATTTCATGATTGTCCTGTCCGTTCTGTTGACAGGAGTAGTCCTGTTTCTGCCCCGCTTTGCCAAATCCGGCCTGTGGCGCGCCACGGTCACGCCGCTGGCCTCAATCATCGGCAGCGGTTTCCTTGTTCTCGCCCCCATTCTTGTGTCTGCGTATGGCCGCATTGCCCCGCTTGTAATGGCGGGGCTGTGTGTCGGTGCCTATCTTTTCGGCGCGGCGCTCCGGTATAATATCGCAGAGCGCAACGAGGCCGGTGCGTCTGAAGACCTCTATGTCGAACGGCTGGAAATAGCGGCTTCGTGGGCGCTGGTTTTCGCCTTCATGATTTCGGTGGGATATTACCTCAACCTGTTCGGTGCCTTTGCCATCAGCCAGACACCGTTTGACGGGCAGACAAATGCCAAATTGCTGACCAGCGCGGTCTATCTGCTGATCCTGACGGTGGGCTGGTTCCGGGGCTTCAGGGCACTGGAAAAGATGGAATATACCGCCGTCACCATCAAGCTGGCGATTATCATGGGGCTGCTGGTCGGCCTTTGCTGGTATTTCTACGGCAAGGCCAGCAATGGCGACCTGTTCTTCCATGCCAGCACGCTGACGGGCTGGCCGGCGCTGACGCTGGCTTTCGGCCTGGTGATCACCGTGCAGGGTTTCGAGACTTCGCGCTATCTTGGCAGCGAATATAGCCCGCAGGTGCGGATCAGTTCGATGCAGCTGGCGCAGATCGTCTGCGGCATCATTTACATGGTTTATATCGGCCTGTTTGCTTTCGCCTTTGACCGCAGCGAATTTCAACTCGATGAAACCGCGATCATCGACCTGATGGCGATGGTCACGCCGCTGCTTACCGTTCTGCTGGTGCTGGCGGCACTGGCGGCCCAGTTCAGCGCCGCCATTGCCGATACCAGCGGTTCTGGCGGGCTGGTGGAAGAACTGACCAGAGGGCGAATGACCGCGCGCTATGGCTATGTGCTGCTGGTGGCGATCGGCATCGTGATGACATGGGAGGCCGATGTGTTCCAGATCATCGCCTATGCCAGCCGTGCCTTTGCATTCTATTACACGCTGCAATCCGCCATAGCGGCAAGGCGGGCTTTCATCACATCCGGGTCCGGCTGGCACAGGAAGCTCGGCTTCTGTGTGCTGGTGGTTGCAGGGGCGATGATCGTGCTGTTCGGCAATGACGTGGAATCGACCAATGCGGCCTGAAGCCTGCACATAAATGAAAAGGGCGGCACCTTGCGGTACCGCCCTCCCATCTGCGAATGCTTCAAGACATCCGCAAAACTTTGTGAAGCTTACTTCAGTTCGACGGTGCCACCGGCAGCTTCGATCTTCGCTTTAACTTCTTCAGCTTCAGCCTTGTTCACGCCTTCCTTGACGGCCTTTGGCGCGCCTTCGACGAGAGCCTTGGCTTCAGTCAGACCGAGACCGGTGATGGCACGGACTTCCTTGATCACCTGGATCTTCTTGCCACCGTCGCCGGTGAGAATGACGTCGAATTCGTCCTTCTCTTCGACAGCTTCTGCAGCAGCGGCAGGGCCGGCTACAGCAACAGCAGCAGCGGCGCTAACGCCCCACTCTTCTTCCAGTGCCTTGGCAAGTTCAGCTGCTTCAAGGACGGTCAGCTTCGAAAGTTCTTCTACAAGCTTGGCGATATCGGCCATGATTTATAACTCCAAATAAAATGACTTGGTCCGGCCAGAACGGCGTTCTTGTCCCGGATAAATTCGGTGGAAAACCGCTTACGCTGCTTCTTTGGTGCTGTAGGCACCGAAGACGCGAGCGAGCTTTGCAGCGGGGGCGTTGACGACCTGTGCGATTTTCGTCGCAGGGGCGTTGACGAGACCCACCAGCTTGCCACGCAGTTCGTCGAGCGAAGGCATCGAGGCGAGAGCCTTGACACCAGCTTCGTCGAGCAGCTGCCCGCCCATCGATCCGCCGACGATTTCGAGCTTGTCGTTCGTCTTGGCGAATTCCACGGCAGCCTTGGCAGCAGCAACCGGATCGGTCGATGTGGCCAGAGCAGTCGGCCCGGTGAGCATGTCACCAAGGGCTTCGTAATCCGTGTCTTTCAGGGCAAGCTTGGCAAGACGGTTCTTCGCAACCTTATAGGATGCACCCGCGTCCCGCATCTTTGCACGCAGATCGGTGGACTGTGCCACCGTCAGGCCGAGATTGCGTGTGATGACCACGACGCCGCTCTCTGCAAAGGTCGAGCTTAGGGCTGCAACCGCGTCGGCTTTTTGCGAACGATCCATGCCTTACTCCTTCAAATTGGCCGCCCAGATTTTCGCCGATATGGCGACAGCCCAAGCGACCGGCTACGTTTGTCCATGCCGATAGATCGACACGGGCGAGTCCGTTGAGGGGGAAGGAGGTGTGCCAGACCCGATATTGGAGTGGCACGATTGCGAGCACATGGTGGTACCGCGAAAATTCTCTGTCCCCGTCTAGGCTGGAAATTAAGAAGGCCAGATTGCCTTCACCAACTGTCTCGGACGGATGACCACTGGACCCGTCGGCCCAGCGATCGGGAGCGCCTCTGGTTCAGGCGCGCCCATAAGTCAAGCAGAGATCGGCATCTTGCGCGTTGCGATGACCCAGTTTCCGGCAATCAATGCGGCCGCCAGCCAACCGACCAGCAGCGAATCAAACAGCAGAATGGCCCATTTCAATGCCAGGCCGGGGCCAAAGATGGCAGCTGCGCCAAGCGCATAATGGGGGATCATGAGCGGCAGCGCTACGGCGAGGGAAAAGAGGATGGCCCACGGCAATTGCGGCAACATTTCGCGGATGGATCGCATCGGAGTGATCGCAATGCCAAGCGGCGATGCCATTATCCATCGCACCAGCAGCGGGATCAGAACCAGGCTGACACCTATGCTGGCCAACTGGGCCGTGGCAGTGCGTGGCAGCACGAACAATTGCAGGGCAACCAGAATGGCGTTGAAGGCAAAGACCCATGCAAACAAGCGAATCGCCACAGGGTCGATCGTGCGGGCAGCGGCAACATCGCGGCCGCCGGCAAGATAGCGTGTTACCCAATATCCGGGGAGGGCAAGGGCCAGGGTCTTGATGAAACCCAGAGCCATGCGGAGCGGGTCGTTTTCAAGTGCCTGTGCGGCAGCCGGGCTATCATACATGCCGATCTGCATTTCAGCGATGTGCTGGGCGAATTCGGCAAGGACAGGGACAAGAAAGAGAAGGGGGCAGGCCAGAATGAAAGCCCAGCTTTCACGATAGGAATATTTCAGCCCGCCCCAGAATGTCATGCATCTTCCCCTTGGTTTCCAGTGGTATATCCCAAAAGGTCACCTGGTTGGCAATCTAGTTCGCGGCAGATCGCCTCGAGGGTGGAAAACCGCATTGCCTTGGCCTTGCCGGTCTTCAGGATGGACAGGTTTGCCAGCGTCAGGCCGACACGTTCGGCAAGCTCTGTCAGGGTCATGCGGCGTTCGTGGAGCAGGTCGTCCAGTTTTACAATGATGGTCATCAGACGGTCCCTTCCAGTTCTTCGCGCATTTCGGTGCCCTTGCGGAAAACCCGTGCGAGGATGAAAAGTGTCAGGAACAGAACGATCCCGCCGCCGCCGACATCGGTTGAAACGCGGGTTTCGGCGCCTTCGGTGACCGAAGCAAGCCAGACGGCCATGGCCCCAAGCGGAATGGCGGCGAGATAGATGGCAAGCGTAAGCCAGCCCATCGCGCTCAGCCGGTCGGCGTTTTCAGGCACGAACGGATCGCCGATTGCCACGGTGTCGATGATGCGTTTCATGTGGCGCAGGAACAGCCAGCTCAGGGACAGGATAACGCCTGCCATCAGCAGCAGGCCGATGATCGCCCAGAGCGCGGCATCAGGCGCGCCGTCTGAAGCCAGTTCGGCCAGAACTTCGGCGTGGTAAATGCCAAGCAAAGGAAGCGCGATGACAATTGCGCCCAGGCCGATGACGATAACCGCCATCGCAAATACGATGAAGAACCGCGCGAAGCTGAGCAGCGGATCGTTGAAAATGCGGGTCATGGTAAATTCCTTTTCAGACGAGAAGGGTCACAACATCAGGTCGCGGATCAGGCGATCTCGTAAGCTGGGGCGGGCGCGTCAACCGGCACTGAAACGGCCGGTGTCAGCAAGGCGGCAGTCACCAGCATGGCGATCACCAGGGCGAAGCTATTTCCGAAGGTCTTGGTCATTTGTCGTTCTCCAATAATCTCAATATCGATATTCAATATGGCCGATTCGGCTTATTGTCAATCGATAATATTGAAAAACGATATTGGCTTTACTGTTTCGCGATGTTTGAAGCGCGTGCGTTGCGTGTTTTGCTGCCTGCTCCGGCTGTGTCTTTTCCTCTCGCGCCAGCGTTTGACACAGGGCGGCTGCGCTCCTATATGGGGCGCCTGCCGATTGCTTCGAGCAAGACGGGTCCTTGCGCGGGGACCTTTCACGAAAGGAAGCATCGGTATCCATGATCGCGACGCAAACGCCTGCAGCAGCTCTTCATCCACACCGGATGGAGTCGCCCTTCGCTGCGGCTTTTTTGCGTTCCGGCCCACCGGCGTCGATCAGGGCACGAACCAGCGTGTGGTATGAATTTTCCGCCGGTTGCCATTCATGGTGCCGGCCAATCTGAAAGAGGCACCAAACCTCCATGGCTACCAAAGCAAAGGCACCCAAGGTATCCCGTTCCAGCCGGACAGGTACCGCCAAGAAGCGTATCCGCAAGATTTTCGGCGACATTCACGAAGTCGTGAAAATGCCGAACCTGATCGAAGTGCAGCGCGAGAGCTACGAACAGTTCCTTCGCTCCGATCCGTCGATCGGTTACGTTTCAGGTCTGGAAAAGACCCTGCGTTCGGTTTTCCCGATTCGCGACTTTGCTGGCACGGCTGAACTCGATTTCGTCCACTACGAACTCGAACCCCCCAAATATGACACGACCGAATGCCGCCAGCGCGGCATCACCTATGCTGCGCCAATGAAGGTGACGCTGCGGTTGATCGTGTTCGAGGTTGATCAGGAAACCGAAACCCGCAGCGTGCTCGATATCAAGGAGCAGGACGTTTACATGGGCGACATGCCGCTCATGACGGGCAATGGCACCTTCATCATCAACGGCACAGAACGCGTAATCGTGTCGCAGATGCACCGTTCGCCTGGTGTGCTGTTTGACCATGACCGGGGCAAGACGCACTCGTCGGGCAAGCTTCTGTTTGCTGCGCGCGTCATTCCTTACCGCGGTTCGTGGCTCGATTTCGAATTCGACGCCAAGGACATCGTCAACGTCCGCATCGACCGCAAGCGCAAGCTGCCGGTTACGGCGCTGCTTTATGCCCTCGGCCTGTCGGCCGAAGACATTCTGAACCATTTCTACGAAACGGTCACCTGGGACCGCGTGTCCGGCAAGAAGGGCGATGGGTGGCAGATGCCGTTCAACCCCGAAGCATGGCGCGGCCTCAAGCCTGATTTCGCTCTGGTCGATGCAAAGACCGGTGAAGAAATCTTCGCTGCCAAGGAAAAGATCAGTCCGCGTGCCGCCAACAAGGCGGCCAAGGACGGCCTGACCACGCTGCTGATCCCGACCGAGGAAATTCTCGGCCATTATGCAGCGCACGACATGATCGACGAAAAGACCGGCCGCATCTACATCGAAGCCGGAGACGAAGTGACGGCAGAGCATCTCGAAGTGCTCGACAATGCCGGCGTCGACCAGATCGCCCTGCTCGATATCGACGAAGTCAACATCGGCCCGTGGATCCGCAACACGCTGGCAGTCGACAAGGCTGAAAACCGCGATGAAGGCCTGGAAGCCATCTACAAGGTGATGCGCCCCGGCGAACCGCCAACGAAGGAAACGGCTGAAGCCCTGTTCGAAGGCCTGTTCTTCGACAGCGAACGCTATGACCTTTCTGCGGTCGGCCGCGTGAAGCTGAACATGCGTCTTGAACTCGACGCAGAAGACACGGTCACGACCCTGCGCAAGGAAGACATCCTCGCCGTGGTCAAGGAACTGGTCGATCTGAAGGACGGCAAGGGCGAAGTCGACGATATCGACAACCTCGGCAATCGCCGTGTCCGTTCTGTGGGCGAACTGCTGGAAAACCAGTATCGCGTCGGCCTGCTGCGCATGGAACGCGCGGTCAAGGAACGTATGAGCAGCGTCGATGTATCGACCGTGATGCCGAACGATCTCATCAACGCCAAGCCCGCCGTGGCTGCCGTTCGCGAGTTCTTCGGTTCCAGCCAGCTCTCGCAGTTCATGGACCAGACCAACCCGCTGTCCGAAGTGACGCACAAACGCCGCGTATCGGCGCTTGGGCCAGGCGGTCTGACGCGTGAACGCGCAGGCTTCGAAGTCCGCGACGTTCACCCGACCCACTATGGCCGTATCTGCCCGATTGAAACGCCGGAAGGCCCGAACATCGGTCTGATCAACAGCCTTGCATCGTTCAGCCGTGTCAACAAATACGGCTTCATCGAAACGCCTTACCGTCTGGTAAAGGGCGGCAAGGTGACTTCGGAAGTGAAGTATCTGTCGGCAATGGAAGAACAGAAGCACGCCGTGGCGCAGGCTTCTGCTGAACTCAATGCAGACGGCAGCTTCGTCGAAGAACTGGTTTCGGCGCGCGAATCCGGCGAATTCGTGATGCTTCCCAACGACCAGATCACGCTGATGGACGTTTCGCCCAAGCAGCTGGTTTCGGTGGCAGCATCGCTCATTCCATTCCTGGAAAACGATGACGCCAACCGCGCATTGATGGGTTCCAACATGCAGCGTCAGGCCGTGCCTCTGGTTCGTGCCGAAGCGCCGTTTGTCGGCACCGGCATGGAAGAAACCGTGGCCCGCGATTCCGGCGCTGCCATTTCGGCAACCCGCGGCGGCATTGTCGACCAGGTTGACGCCACGCGTATCGTGATCCGCGCAGTGGGCGATGTTGAACCAGGCCAGTCTGGCGTCGACATCTACACCCTGCAGAAATTCCAGCGATCCAACCAGAACACCTGCATCAACCAGCGTCCGCTGGTGAAGGTGAATGACGTGGTAGAACCCGGCGACATCATCGCTGACGGTCCTTCCACCGATCTGGGTGAACTTGCACTTGGCCGCAACAGCCTCGTCGCGTTCATGCCGTGGAATGGTTACAACTACGAAGACTCGATCCTGATCTCCGAACGCATCGTGAAGGACGACGTGTTCACGTCGATCCACATCGAGGAATTCGAAGTGATGGCCCGTGACACGAAGCTTGGGCCTGAAGACATCACCCGCGACATTCCCAACGTCGGCGAGGAAGCCCTGCGCAGCCTCGACGAAGCCGGGATCGTCTATATCGGTGCCGAAGTGCATCCGGGCGATATTCTGGTTGGCAAGATCACGCCGAAGGGCGAAAGCCCGATGACGCCGGAAGAAAAGCTTCTGCGTGCCATCTTCGGTGAAAAGGCATCGGACGTCCGCGATACCTCGCTGCGTCTGCCGCCAGGTGTTGCCGGCACGGTCGTCGAAGTCCGCGTGTTCAACCGCCACGGTATCGAAATCGATGACCGTACGCGGGCGATCCAGAACGAGGAAATCGAGCGTCTGCGCAAGGACAGCGAAGACGAACGCGCCATTCTCAACCGGGCGACCTATAACCGCCTGCGCGAAATGCTGCTTGGCCAGACCGCTTCTGCAGTGCCGAAGGGCGTGAAGAAGGGCGTGGTGATCGACGAAGCCCTGCTGGACGATCTCGAAAAGTTCGAATGGTTCAAGTTCGCTGTCGCCGATGACAGCCGCCAGACCCAGATCGAAGCCGTGAAGTCGCAGTATGACGATGCGGTGAAGATCATCGAAGAGAAGTTCGAAGATCGCCGTGAAAAGCTGGAACGGGGCGATGAACTCGCACCGGGCGTGCTCAAGATGGTCAAGGTCTTCGTTGCCGTGAAGCGCAAGCTTCAGCCAGGCGACAAGATGGCTGGCCGTCATGGTAACAAGGGTGTGATTTCGCGCATCCTTCCCGCCGAAGACATGCCGTTCCTCGAAGACGGCACCCCCGTCGACGTGGTGCTGAACCCGCTGGGCGTGCCTTCGCGCATGAACGTCGGGCAGATCTTCGAAACCCACCTGGGCATGGCTGCACGCGGTCTTGGCCAGCAGGTGACAGCGGCGCTGGAAGAATGGCGTGAAGCCAATCCTGACGCAGGCGATGACCTTGAAGGCATGAAGCCGCCGGCAGCGGTGGTCGAAACCCTTAAGCACGTTTACGGCGACCAGTACCACGAAGAACTGGACGGCCGTTCGGCTTCCGACATTATCGAACTGGCGGGCAACCTCCAGAACGGCGTGCCGATGGGCACACCTGTATTCGATGGTGCGCGCGAAGCTGACGTTACCGAAATGCTGCAGTTGGCAAACCTGCCCGGCTCCGGCCAGGTGACTCTGCACGATGGCCGCACGGGCGAAGCTTTCGACCGTAAGGTTACCGTGGGCTACATCTACATGCTGAAGCTGCACCACTTGGTGGACGACAAGATCCACGCCCGTTCCATCGGCCCCTACAGCCTCGTCACCCAGCAGCCGCTGGGTGGTAAGGCGCAGTTCGGTGGACAGCGCTTCGGTGAAATGGAAGTCTGGGCACTCCAGGCATATGGTGCTGCCTATACGCTGCAGGAAATGCTCACCGTGAAGTCCGATGACGTCATCGGCCGGACCAAGGTTTACGAAGCGATCGTCAAGGGCGACGACACCTTCGAAGCCGGCATTCCGGAAAGCTTCAACGTGCTGGTGAAGGAAATGCGCAGCCTTGGCCTCAACATCGAACTGTCCTCGCTCACCGATGGTGACGAAGACGACGATGCTTTCAAGATCGCTGCGGAATGAAGGGCAGGGCGGCGCCACGGCGTCGCCCACCCCCAACCTTCCACCTGATGATTTCGCCCCACAAGGGATGACAAAATGAACGACCTGACAAAATTCACGAACCAGCTCGCCAAGCCGGATACATTCGACCAGATCCAGATCGGTATCGCCTCGCCAGAGCGTATCCGTTCGTGGTCCTTCGGTGAGATCAAGAAGCCGGAAACCATCAACTATCGTACGTTCAAGCCTGAACGCGATGGCCTGTTCTGCGCACGCATTTTCGGTCCTGTGAAGGATTACGAATGCCTGTGCGGCAAGTACAAGCGGATGAAGTACAAGGGCGTCGTCTGCGAGAAATGCGGCGTTGAAGTAACCGTGACCAAGGTCCGCCGCGAGCGGATGGGCCACATCGAACTGGCCGCACCTGTTGCGCATATCTGGTTCCTGAAGTCGCTGCCTTCGCGCATCGGCCTGCTGCTCGACATGCAGTTGAAGCAGCTGGAACGCGTGCTGTATTTCGAAAGCTACATCGTCACCGAACCGGGCCTGACCCCGCTGGAAAAATTCCAGCTGCTGACCGAAGATGAACTGGTCGAAGCGCAGGACGAATACGGCGAAGATGCCTTCACTGCCGACATCGGCGCTGCCGCGGTCAAGACCATGCTGATGGATCTCGACCTCGAGCAGGAACGCGATGACCTGATGGAAGAGCTGCGGGTTACCAAATCCACGCTCAAGCCGAAGAAGATCATCAAGCGCCTCAAGGTCGTTGAAAGCTTCATTGATTCCGGCAACCGCCCGGAATGGATGATCCTCGAAGTCGTGCCGGTCATTCCGCCCGAACTGCGCCCGCTGGTGCCGTTGGATGGTGGCCGTTTCGCGACTTCGGATCTCAACGATCTCTATCGCCGCGTCATCAACCGTAACAACCGTCTGAAGCGCCTGATCGAACTGCGTGCGCCGGATATCATCGTCCGCAACGAAAAGCGCATGTTGCAGGAAGCTGTTGACGCATTGTTCGACAATGGCCGCCGTGGCCGCGTGATTACCGGTGCCAACAAGCGCCCGCTCAAATCACTGTCCGACATGCTCAAGGGCAAGCAGGGCCGCTTCCGCCAGAACCTTCTGGGCAAGCGCGTCGACTATTCCGGCCGTTCGGTCATCGTGACCGGTCCGGAACTGAAGCTGCACCAGTGCGGCCTGCCGAAGAAGATGGCGCTCGAACTGTTCAAGCCGTTCATCTACGCCCGTCTCGATGCCAAGGGTCTGTCCATGACCCTGAAGCAGGCGAAGAAGTGGGTCGAAAAGGAACGCAAGGAAGTCTGGGACATCCTTGACGAAGTGATCCGCGAACATCCGGTGATGCTGAACCGCGCACCGACGCTTCACCGTCTCGGCATCCAGGCGTTCGAACCTGTGCTGATCGAAGGCAAGGCGATCCAGCTTCACCCGCTCGTCTGCTCGGCTTTCAACGCCGACTTCGATGGTGACCAGATGGCTGTCCACGTGCCGCTTTCGCTGGAAGCCCAGCTCGAAGCGCGCGTGCTGATGATGTCGACCAACAACATCCTTTCGCCTGCCAACGGCAAGCCAATCATCGTTCCTTCGCAGGACATGGTGCTGGGCATCTATTACCTGTCGATGGACCGTCAGGAAAAGACGCCGGAATTCGTCGAAGACGAAAATGGCGAAAAGGTCGAGAAACTGCCGCGCTTTGCCGACATGGCGGAAGTGCATCAGGCACTTCATGTCGGTGCGGTTACGTTGCACTCCAAGATCATCACCCGCGTTCCGCAGGCCGATGAAAAGGGCAAGACCGTGCTCAAGCGGTTCGTCACGACGCCTGGCCGTATGCTGATCGGTGAATGTCTGCCGCAGAGCCACAAGGTTCCGTTCGACATCGTCAACCGTCTTCTGACGAAGAAGGAAGTGGGCGACGTGATCGATCAGGTCTACCGTCACACCGGCCAGAAGGACACTGTCCTGTTTGCCGATGCGATCATGACGCTTGGCTTCCGCCACGCGTTCAAGGCTGGCATTTCCTTCGGCAAGGATGACATGATCATTCCTGATTCCAAGGAAGGCATGATCGAAGCCGCCAAGAGCCTGGTTGCCGATTACGAGCAGCAGTATCAGGACGGCCTCATCACCCAGCAGGAAAAGTACAACAAGGTTATCGACGCATGGAGCCGCACCGGCGACCAGGTTGCCGATGCCATGATGGACGAAATTAAAGCCCGCCCGATCGATGATGACGGCAAGGAAGCGCAGATCAACTCGATCTACATGATGAGCCATTCGGGCGCGCGTGGTTCGCCAGCGCAGATGAAGCAGCTTGCCGGTATGCGCGGTCTGATGGCCAAGCCTTCGGGCGAGATCATCGAAACGCCGATCATCTCGAACTTCAAGGAAGGTCTGACCGTTCTTGAATACTTTAACTCCACCCACGGCGCTCGTAAGGGCCTCGCGGATACGGCGTTGAAGACGGCAAACTCGGGCTACCTCACCCGCCGTCTGGTTGACGTGTCGCAGGATTGCGTCATCGTCATGGAAGACTGCAAGACCGATAACATGCTGGAAATGCGTGCAATCGTTCAGGGTGGTTCGGTTATCGCAACGCTTGGCGAACGTATCCTCGGCCGCACCACGGCTGAAGATCTGGTCAATGCAAAGACGGAAGAAGTCATCGTCAAGGCCGGCACCCTGCTGGACGAAGCGATGGTTGCCGAAATCGAAGCGGCTGAAGTGCAGTCTGCCAAGATCCGTTCGCCACTGGTCTGCGAAGCTGACCAGGGTGTGTGCGGCAAGTGCTACGGGCGTGACCTTGCCCGCGGTACTCCGGTTAACATCGGTGAAGCTGTCGGCGTTATCGCTGCACAGTCGATCGGTGAACCGGGCACGCAGCTCACCATGCGGACCTTCCACATCGGCGGTGCCGCGCAGATCAACGAAACCAGCCATCTCGAAGCCATTTCGGACGGCAAGATCGTTTATCGCGACATGCCCACCATCACGGACAAGCGCGGCCGCCTGCTGTCGCTCGCCCGTACCGGTGAACTGGTCGTGATCGATGCCGAAGGCCGCGAGCGCGAAATCCACAAGGTGCCTTACGGTACCGTGCTGATGCAGAAGGATGGCGCGAAGGTTAAGGAAGGCGACCGGATTGCCGAATGGGATCCGTTCACCCTGCCGATCATCACCGAACAGTCGGGCGTCGTTCGCTTCCAGGATCTTGTCGACGGTAAGACCATGGAAGAACGCGTTGACGATGCAACGGGCATTGCCCAGCGTGTGGTCGTAGAAGACCGTTCCGCCAACCGGAAGAAGAAGGAGGACCTGCGTCCCCGTCTGACCCTGCTCGGCGAAGGCGAAAGCCTTGACGATGACGGTGAAACCGAAGCCCAGCGTTATATGCTGGCACCGGGTACATCGCTGTCGGTCGAAGACGGTCAGCAGGTCGAAGCGGGTGACATTCTTGCCCGTGCATCGCGTGAAGCCGCCAAGACGCGCGACATCACCGGCGGTCTGCCGCGTGTTGCCGAACTGTTCGAAGCACGTATTCCCAAGGACAATGCGATCATCGCCAAGATTTCCGGCAAGATCGAATTTGTTCGTGAATACAAGGCCAAGCGCAAGATCGCGATCATCCCGGAAGAGGGTGATGCAGTCGAATATCTGATCCCCAAGACCAAGGTGATCGACGTGCAGGAAGGCGACTTCGTCAAGAAGGGCGATACGCTGATTTCGGGCAGCCCGAACCCGCACGACATTCTTGATGTTCTGGGGATCGAGGCTCTGGCCGAATATCTCGTGAACGAAATCCAGGAAGTTTACAGGTTGCAGGGCGTGAAGATCAACGACAAGCACATCGAGACGATTGTTCGTCAGATGCTGCAGAAAGTTGAAATCACCGACGGTGGCGACACCACCCTGCTGCCGGGCGAACAGGTCGACCGTGAAGAGATGGACGAATATAACGCCAAGCTCGACAAGAAGCAGAAGAAGGCTGAAGGCGTTCCGATCCTGCTGGGCATCACCAAGGCGAGCCTGCAGACACGCAGCTTCATCTCGGCGGCTTCCTTCCAGGAAACGACCCGGGTGCTGACGCAGGCTTCTGTCGAAGGCAAAAAGGATTCGCTCATCGGCCTGAAGGAAAACGTGATCGTTGGCCGTCTCATCCCTGCCGGTACCGGCGCGGGCATGAACCGGATGCGCGTCACTGCTTCCAGCCGCGATGCTGCTCTGCGCGCTTCGTGGAAGAAGGCCCAGGATGCCATCATCATGGCCAATACTGCAGAAGAAGAGCACGCGGCGGAACTCGCCCAGGGCCCTGAAGCTGCAATGGGCGATGATCCGCTGGCGGCTGTCGAAGGCGAAACCCATGGCACCAATGCGGATGCTGGCGAATATCTGACCGAAGAGGCAAAGGAAGGCGGCGAAGCTGCAACCTCCGAGCCTGTTCAGGACGAAGCTGGCGAAGACGAAGCGTAAGCACGTCGGCATAAGCCAATTGAAAACCCCGCCGGAGCAGCTGCTCCGGCGGGGTTTTTCATGCCTGCTGCAAAGGCAGGTCAGGCGTAAGCGATTTTCTCCAGCGTATCGAATGCTGCCAGCGCGCCCGGATCGCCAAACGGGGAAATCTGGCTGACGAACACGCCGCCGATACCCGCCGCAGGGTCAATCCAGTAATAGGAGTTGAAGATACCGGCCCAGGCAAGGCTGCCAGCAGATCGCCCGCCTTCGATCCTTTCCGGATTGATCAGGAAGCCGAGGCCCCAGCCGGTGTGTTGATCAGGGAATGTATCGAAGGGCGTCGCAAATTCGGGCATGGCCGTGGTCAACGCGCCTGCACGCAGCGGGGCAACCTGGTCGCGGCTCATTTCCGCAATGGTTTCTGCCTTCAGTAACCGGTTGCCGTCCAGTTGCCCGCCGCCAAGGATCATCTGCAGGAAGCGGGCATAATCTGGTGCAGTGGACACCAGCCCGCCGCCGCCGGAATGGAATTCGCCGCCGCCCAGAAACACGCCATGGGTCACAAAGCCGGTTTCTGCCTCTGCTGACCGGATGTGAACCTTGGCAGCGCCCGCAGGCAGGGCATCGTGGAAGCCTGTGTCATGAAGGCCGAGTGGGCCAAAAACATGCTCCGCAAGATAGGTCTGCAGGTCTGATTCGGTCACGGCTTCAATCGCGAGGCCGACCCAGTCGGTCGCCACGCTATAGGCCCATTCATCGCCCGGATCGAACAGCAGCGGCATGGTAATGCTCGCCTTCGATCCGGCTGGCGGCATTCCTGCCCATTGGAAATATCGCAAAATGTCAGGCTGCACGAAGGAATAGCCAAGGCCCGAAGTATGAGTCAGCAAATGGCGCAAGGTGATGGGCCGTGCCGCCGGCCGCAGCATCGGCGAACCGTCTGCGTTCCACCCACTGATGACTTGCGGATTGGCCAGTTCTGGCAGCACATCGCCAATGGGGGCATCCAGTGAAAGCCTGCCCTGTTCCACCAGCTGCATCGCGCCCACAGACACCATCGCCTTGGTCATGGACGCGATCTGGCACAAGGTATCTTCCGCCATTCGTGCGCCGCTGGTGATGTCGGCATAGCCGGCGGCATGGCTGAAGCGGATGCCATCACGGTCGACAATGATGCCGATCCCTCCTGGAACATTGGCTTGATCAAGGGCGGCTTCGAATTGTGAAATTGTGTCCATGGCGTGGATGCTAGCGTGCGTGGGCGGCGCTGCAAGGCAATTCCCGCGCCGATTTGCTTGTCGAGACGCGGCGCGCAGGCTAACCGCCGCGCATGACAATCATCACCCGTTTCGCCCCGTCCCCCACGGGCAATCTTCATGTCGGCAATATCCGCACCGCGCTTCATAACTGGTTTCTGGCGCGCAAATCCGGCGGCAAGTTCATGCTGCGGATCGACGATACCGATGCAGAGCGCAGCCGCGAGGAATACGTCACTGCCATCCGGCAGGACCTTGCCTGGCTTGCGCTGGATGTGGACGGGGAAGAACGCCAGTCAAAGCGGCTGGGTCATTACGAAACCGCATTTCAGAAACTGAAAGCCGATGGCCGCGTCTACCGCTGCTATGAAACGGCGCAGGAACTGGACCTGAAGCGCAAGGTGCAGCTGGGTCGCGGCCTGCCGCCCATTTATGACCGCTTCGCCCTGCAACTGACCGAAGCCGACCACATCGCCAAGGCAGCAGACGGCGTATCGCCGCACTGGCGCTTCAAGCTGGACCATGAAACGCCGATCACTTGGGAAGATGGTGTGCGCGGGGCGCAGAAATTCGATCCGGCGCAATTGTCAGACCCTGTCATCCGCCGTGCCGACGGGTCGTGGCTGTATATGCTGCCCAGCGCGGTGGATGATGTGGAAATGGGCATCACGGACGTTCTTCGGGGCGAGGACCATGTGTCCAATACCGCAGTGCAGGTGCAGATGTTTGAAGCCATGGGCGCCGCGCCGCCGCGTTTCGCCCATGAGGCGCTGCTGATGGGCAAGGAAGGCAAATTGTCCAAGCGGCTTGGATCATTGGGCTGCGAAAGTTTCAAGGCGCGCGGTATCGAACCCGAAGCCATCGTTGCCCTGCTGGCACGGCTTGGAACATCGCAGCCGGTTGAACCCATTGCTGACCGGCAGGCGCTGATCGAAACTTTCGACCTTGGCACCTTTGGCCGCGCACCTGCGAAATTCGATGATGCCGACCTTGACCGGATAAATACCGCCATTGTCCACCAAATGGATTACGCACCGGTGGCAGACCGGCTGCCCGAAGGCATGGACGAAGCGGCGTGGCACGCCATCCGGCCCAATCTCCAAACGGTTGCAGGCGCGCAGGATTACTGGCGGATTGTCATTGGCCCCATCGACCTGCCCGAATTTTCCGACGATGACCGTGTCTTTCTTGCCGAAGCGGCAAAGACGCTGAACTTTGCCAGCGACGACCCGTGGCACGCGCTGACAGGGGCATTGAAGGATAGCACTGGCCGCGGCGGCAAATCATTGTTCCTGCCCCTGCGCCAGGCGCTGACAGGACAGAATTCCGGCCCGGACATGGGTGAATTGCTACCCGTTCTGGGCGAGGAAACGGCGCGGCGGCGTCTGGAGCGTGCCGCAGGTTAACGTAAGCATTGAATCTTGCAGGCTTGGGAAACCGAAGGACATCAATATCAAATTGGGGGGTAGGCGGCTGCTAGAAATAGGTGTCCGTGCTCAAACGTTGCGAGATCCACCATATGTTCCCCGCAGGATCGCGGACGCCGCCTTGCCGGTCACCATAGGACATGTCACCGACATCCATGATTTTAGCAGCGCCTGCATCCAATGCTTTTTGCATCGATGCGTCGGCGTCCTCGACGTAAAGATAGAACGATCCCGAAGTTGGTGGAAATTGCTCGGAAGCTTCGCTCAACATGATCATCGATGTGTCGAAACGTAGCTGGGAATTGGCGATGCGGCCGTTCGGGTCCACGGTTCTGCCAATTTCCATCGCGCCGAAAGCTGTCTCGAGGAACTGGATATAATTCGCGCAGCCAGTGACAAAGATATACGGCGTGACAACCGCAAAGCCTTCCGGAACGTGCATATTGCCTCTCCCTTTCAGGGATAATGCGCGTGAGGCTATTCAGGATCAAGTCGGCCGGCAATGATGCGCAGCGCAGTGGCCTTAGCGAACATCGCCGCTTTTACGGCTGGTGCTTCTCCAGCTCGTCACCCGCCAGCGTCACGACGTGCAGCAAATTGGTGGAGCCAGGCGTTCCGAACGGCACACCTGCAAGGGCAATCAGCTTGCTGCCCGCCTTGCCGATGCCCTGGCGCAGCGCCATGCGCTTGCCCTTGGCGATCATTTCTTCGAAACTGCCGATGTCTTTCGTGGTCACGGCGTGCGCCCCCCAAAGCAGGGCAACGCGGCGCGCCGTGCGCACGGACGGGGTCAGCACCAGCATCGGCACAGAAGGCCGTTCACGGGCCACGCGACGCGCGGTGGAGCCGGAGCCGGTAAAAACGGTAATCGCGGCAATCGGCACCGTATCGGCAATGGTCATGCAGGCATGGCTGAGCGCATCGGCGGTGGTGGCATCGGGCGGGGTTTCAAGGAAACGCACCCGTTCCAGATAGGCTTCGTCACGTTCCACCTGCGCGGCAATCCGGTCCATGATCGTCACGGCTTCTTCAGGCCATTCGCCCGCGGCGGTTTCGGCAGACAGCATGACTGCATCTGCGCCATCATAGACAGCATTGGCCACGTCGGACACTTCGGCGCGGGTCGGGGCGGGGCTTTCGATCATCGATTCCAGCATCTGCGTGGCAACGATAACCGGCTTGCCCAGCATGCGGGCCTTGTTGACGATTTTCTTCTGCAGCGGCGGCACTTCTTCGGGCAGCAGTTCCACGCCCAGATCGCCGCGGGCCACCATAACCCCGTCGCACAGTTCAAGGATTTCATCGAGGCGGCGCACTGCCATCGGCTTTTCGATCTTTGCGCAAAGCGCACCATATCCGCCCATCAGCTTGCGCGCTTCGGCAAGGTCTTCGGGCCGCTGGACAAATGACAGGCCAATCCAGTCCGCCCCGTTCTGCACGGCAAAGGCCAAGTCCCGCCGGTCCTTTTCAGTGAGGGCAGGGATGGGGATTTCCGCATCGGGCACGTTCACGCCCTTGCGGTCCGAGATGACGCCTCCCACCACTGCGGAGCACAGGATGCTGTCTGCATCTGCCTCGATGACTTTCAGCTGGATCTTGCCATCGTTGATGAGCAGGCGCTGGCCTTTTTCCAGCAAGCCGAACAGTTCAGGGTGCGGCAGTTCCACCCGCGTTTCATCGCCGGGTTCCGGGTTGCGATCGAGTGTGAAATGGCCCGAATGGCGAATGACTGCCTTGCCGTCCTTGAACTTGCCCACGCGCAGCTTTGGTCCCTGCAAATCGCAGAAGATGGCCACCGGATGGTTGAATTCCTTTTCCATCGCGCGGATCGCACGGATGGTTTCGGCATGGCCTTCATGTTCGCCGTGGCTCATGTTCACACGAAACGCATCGACACCTGCCTTGAGCAGTTTGCGGAGCATTTCAGGGTCGCGACTGGCTGGCCCCACCGTTGCGAGGATTTTGACCTTGCGGCCACGAGGAGCGAGTTTGCGCTGATCAAGCTTTGCCATATGTTTTGCCTATGCCAGAGCCGCGTTACAGCACAAGGACGATGATAATGGATACGAATGCAACCCTCACTCTGGACGACCTGCCAGATGCCGTGGCTGCCGCCGCATTCCGCCGCCTGGTGCGCCATCTGCAGCACCGGCATGATGCGCAGAACATAGATTTGATGGGACTTTCCGGATTTTGCCGAAATTGCCTTGCCGACTGGATTGTTGATGCCGGGCTGGATGCCGACAAGGCAACCGCGCGGACACTTATCCACGGAATGCCGATGGATGAATGGAAGGTCCGTTACCAGCACGAAGCCACGCCCGAGCAGCTTGCCCTGATGCAGGAAAGCGTGGCCAGAAATGCGAAATAGCGAATAATTTTAAGCAGCCACCTTCACCGGCCCTGCGATGCTGGCTAGAGCACTGGCCAACCGATTCTCAATTTACCTGGAGTAATGACGATGGCCGAAGCCACCGATGACCGCCTGCGCCTGCTGATCGAACGGATCGAGCGGCTGGAAGAAGAAAAGAAGGGCATCGCCGACGATATTCGCGATGTTTACGCGGAAGCCAAGGCAGTGGGTTATGATCCCAAGATCATGCGCCAGGTGGTTCGCCTGCGGAAAATGAAGCCCGATGACCGCAGCGAGATGGAAACCATTCTCGACGTGTACAAATCGGCACTTGGCCTCGGCTGAAGCGCAGCTACACTCCATCCTGTGCAACTTTAGGAGACTACACAATGGCGAGCCCCTGGGGAAACAAGGCGCAGGATGGAACAAGCGGAATGATTGTGACAACCACGCCAACGGTGGAAGGGCATCCTGTCAAAGGGTATCTCGGCATTGTGACCGGTGAAGTGATCGTGGGCGCCAACCTGTTCCGCGATCTGTTTGCCAGCATTACCGACATCGTCGGCGGCCGGTCCGGCAAATATGAAGACGTGCTGGCCCGCGCCCGCAAGGAAGCGCTGGCGGAAATGAAATCCGAAGCGATGGCGCTGGGCGGCAATGCGGTGGTGGGCGTCGATATCGACTATGAAGTGCTGGGGCAGAACGGGTCGATGCTGATGGTCAGCGCCAGCGGCACGGCAGTGGTCCTCTAGGTCAGTTCCGCACTGATCAGCGCCAGCGAAATGAAGGTGGTGTTGTGCAGCATATGCAGCACGATATTCGACCACAGGCCGTATCTGACACGGGCGAATCCGAAGATCAGCCCGGCCAGTGCCTGCGGTATGACCAGCATCAGGATAAACGGGCTGGATTCGTCGTAATTGGACAAATGCACCGCCGCAAAGGCAACCGTTGCCAAGTAATAGAACCAGCGAAAATGCCGCTGGAACCATGCCGCTGCTGGTCTGCCACGCAATTTCCACGCGGCGACGATGGCAAGGATGATTGCCGCAGCGCCAACTGCCCCTGTCACGAATATTTGCGGCCAACCCGAAACACGGGTGATGATTGCACCAAGAATGATTGCCACCACCGCAATCGCATAAGGTGCAAGATGTGCCGGGCGGCCCGAAAGCCAGCCGCGGAACAGCAATTCCTCGCTGATCGGTGCGCCCAACACCACCAGCATGACAAGCGGCAGGGTCAGTTCCATCTTGCCCAGCGCTGTATCGGGCATCGCAAAGCCCATTTTGGTGGCGGCAAGCGCGGCCGAAATCAGCCCGGTCATCAAGACGAGATCGAACAGGAAAAGGCCCAGCGTTGCCTTGATGGAGCTGGATGTAATCCCGCTCGCCCGGCCCGGCAGAACAGGCTTTCTGACAAAAGCGGCGAAGCTGTGCCACTCGGCCGGAATCAAATGTCCGCCCTGATGGCTGACAGGGCTTGAGACTTTCCCACTCATGCGGCTAATGCTGCCCCCATACTCTAGTCATAATACGTGGACACACCCATGGCAGGCCATTCCAAATTCAAGAATATCATGCACCGCAAGGGTGCGCAGGACAAGAAGCGTTCGGCAATGTTTTCAAAGCTGAGCCGTGAAATCACGGTTGCAGCCAAGATGGGCGCGCCCGATGTGGACATGAACCCGCGCCTCCGCCTTGCGGTCAATAGCGCCAAGGCGCAGTCGATGCCCAAGGACAATATCCAGCGCGCCATTGACAAGGCCACGGCGAATGAAGGCGATGACTACGAAGAAATCCGCTATGAAGGTTACGGTCCCGGCGGCTCTGCCATCATCGTGGAGGCGCTGACTGACAACCGCAATCGCACTGCCACCAATGTTCGCACCGCCTTTTCCAAGCACGGCGGAAATCTGGGTGCATCAGGTTCGGTTGCCCACGGTTTTGAACGGCTGGGCCTGATTGTCTATCCTGCCAGCATCGGCAATGAAGACAAGGTGTTGGAAGCCGCGATGGAAGCGGGCGCAGAAGACATCCAGTCGGGCGAGGAAGAGCACGAAATCTGGACCGCCGCCGACGACCTGCACGAAGTGTCGAGCGCGCTGGAAAAAGCACTGGGCGAGGCTGAAACGGTCAAGCTTGCGTGGAAGCCCAACATTACGGTGGAAATGGATGAAGCTGGCGCGGCCACTCTCTACAAGCTGCTCGATGTGCTGGACGATGATGACGACGTCCAGACCGTGTGGGGAAATTACGAAATCTCTGACGAGATCATGGAAAAACTTGGCCAGGATTGATCGGCAAGAGGGGGCCTTGCTGTGATTATTCTCGGCCTGGACCCCTCTCTTACCTGCACCGGCTGGGGCGTGGTGAAATCCGAAGGCAGCCGGTTGGTGCATATTGCCAACGGCCAGATCCCCACCGATTCAAAGACGCCGATCACCCTGCGGCTGGCCATGCTGCAGGATGCCGTGGCAGCGGTGATTGCCGCGCACCGGCCTGACCGTGCGGCTGCAGAAGAAGTGTTCGTCAACAAGAACCCGCAATCGACTTTGAAACTGGCCCATGCGCGCGGCGCCATCATGGCGGCATGCGGCATGGCGGGCCTGACAGTGTCCGAACATTCGGCACGCCAGGTCAAGAAATCTGTCGTTGGCACTGGCGCTGCGGACAAGACGCAGGTGCAGGCCATGCTCAAGATCCTGCTGCCGGGCGCGCATATCACCGGCTCCGACGCAGCCGATGCCCTGGCTGTCGCCATCGCGAGCGCGCATCTGGGCGGGAAAACCGCCTGAGCGGGCGAATTGAACCCGCATGACTGCTCAGGCTTGAGTAGACTCCCTAATCGCTTTCAACGCCTCGACCGCTTCTTCAAGCCCTAAGAAGATATCTTCGATAGGTGCATCAAAGATGGCCGCAATTCGAAATGCCAGCGTCAAGCTTGGATCATGCTTGCCAACCTCAATCGCATTCACGGTCTGACGAGACACATCGAGCATTTCCGCCAGTGTTGCTTGTGACAGGCGCCGCTCGGCACGCAAAACATGCAATCGATTTTTCACTGCATTTCCTCATTCGCATCAATTGCCGCAGATGCATCGCGGGCAGCCTCGCGTCCTGCCAGCACCATGCGTGCAAAAAACCCCAATGTCATAGGTGCAACAATGGCGATGGCACCCAAAGCGCCAGGAATTTCAAGAAATATAACGGTGGTGCCGCTGATGAAGCCCGCGCCGAAACCCACGGCCAACGCTTCGAGCTGCCTGGTTCGAAACATCTCGTCTGCTTCACGCAGCATTTTGAGGTAAGATTTGACCGCCAAAGCTGCCGGAATCAACGAGAGCAAAAAAATGAACGCGATGATTGGCTGTTGAAACTGACCGAGGCCCTTGATGACTGCGGTGGAGACTAGAGTCAAAGTCCATAAACACACGTAGATGACAACTTGCCTTTCATTGCTGCGATCCTGATCCCGCATGCTGTTCTCATTCAGGGTCCCAAGATAGCCAAGGACGTTCCCACCGCGGCCCGCACGGCTGCGTCCCCCGTTTTCGCTTCTTTCCACATCAGTCATCATTGCCTCCAATTGCTCAACCGTAAGTCGTATATATTTGTCTTTTTGTAAAACAAACTTGATATCAACCATGTATGATCAACCAGACTATATGTCAAGTTAGTTTGTCACAACCATGGGATTGAGCGATGGAATGCTCGAATGGATTCTCCGACTCGCCGCTGTTTTCAATCCGGTGCGCGGCCTTCCCGTTCAGGGTTTCCGAATGTCTTGTTTGTGGGCGTTCTCAAGCCGGCCGCTTTTGGCGTATGAAACCATATGGCGGACAGCGCGCTATTCGGAATGTGCTGCGTTTTTGACCCCTGGTTCAAATCAGGTGGTAACTGATTGGGGATTGTCGCATTCTCTTGCCCACATTGCAGACATCTTCAGGAAAGCGGCGATTTCAAATGGCAAAAGTAACTCTCTACGGCATTCCCAATTGCGACACGGTCAAAAAGGCGCGCAGCTGGATGGATGGGCACGGCATCTCCTATGACTTCCATGACTACAAGAAGCAGGGCGTGGACGCTGCGAAGCTGGAAGGCTGGGCCGACGAGGTGGGCTGGGAAGTTCTGCTGAACAAGCGCGGCACGACTTTTCGCAAGCTGGACGATGCCGACAAGGCCGAAATCGACATGGCCAAGGCTGTGCGCCTGATGGCCGCCAACCCGTCGATGATCAAACGCCCCGTGGTGGAACATACAGGCGAACTGCTCGTAGGGTTCGACAGTACCACGTGGGAGAATGTGCTTGGCTGAAGAACTGGCTGGAAATGACGCTGACTGGATGCGCCGCGCAATTGAATTGGCGGTGGAGGAGAAGGGCACCAATCCCGGCAATACACCCATTGCTGCCATCGTCGTGCGCGGTGGCAAGGTCATTGCCAGCGGCGTCAACCGGACAGCGGAAAATTGCGATGCAACTGCCCATGCAGAAGTGATGGCGCTGCGCGCCGCGGGTGCGGCTGTCGACGACATGAAGATCGAAGGCGCGACACTTTATTCAACGCTCCAGCCCTGCGGCATGTGCACCTTTGCTTCCATCTGGGCAGGCGTGACCCGCATTGTGCATGGTGCAGGGCGCGATGATGTCCATGAAATGTATTTCGAGGACCGCCATCTTTCGACCATGGATTATATCCGCGATGCGTATAAGCAGGATCTGACGATGGAAGGCGGCATTTTGGCCGATGAATGCGCTGCGCTGTATTTCGGGCCGGACGATGATGTGCCGGAAGACAAGCAGGCCAATAAGTGAGCCGGTCCGGTAAGGCCCAAGGTCACCCGGGGCGCCTCAGCCTGCGCGGGTGACCGCCGCGATATAATTGAGCGACATGTCATCGGACAGGTGCAGCCCCTGCATCGGGGTAAAGGCAATTCCGCGCGGCGCCTGCATTTCAAGATCGGCATTTGCGCCAAGCTGCGCCAGATCATCCGGCGCGATGAAATCTTCCCAGTGATGCGTGCCTTTGGGCACCATGCCGAGCGCTTCTGCGCCCTGAACCAGCAGCAGGCGCGACTTTGTGGTGCGGTTCGGGGTGGACAGGATCATCAATCCACCCGGCGCAAGGTGGCGCGCCAGTTCATCGATCAGGCCCTGCTTGTCGGCCACGTGCTCGATAACTTCAAGGCAGGTCACAAGATCGAACTGGCCAAGGCCCAATGTGCCAAGTTCGCCCGCACGATACTCTATTTCCAGCCTGGAGCCTGCGGCGTGGGCAGATGCGACAGCGATGTTTTCCGAAGCGGCATCCACGCCCGTTACCCGCCCGCCCATCCGGGCGAGAGGTTCGCATAGGAGGCCCGCGCCGCAGCCGACATCAAGCGCGGATTTGCCTGCCAGCGGGCGCACGCTTTCCACATCGCCGCCCCAATGCAGGTCTATCGCTTCACGAATAAAGCCCAGCCTTACGGGATTGAGCTTGTGCAGCATGGCAGAACTGCCAGCCGGGTCCCACCAATCCTTGGCCAGCGCACCGAAGTGCGCCGCTTCGTTCGGGCGGATGGTTTCACTTGATACAGTTGCATCGGGCATGGCTCCCCCTTAACAGCCTCCGACAACTGGTTCCAGCAAAGAGGCGATACATACATTGGCCCGGATCGTGATGAAATTTGGCGGCACATCCATGGCCGGCACCGAGCGTATTCGCCGCGTGGCCAATATCGTGCGCCGCCAGCAGGCTGCTGGCGATTCGGTGGCGGTGGTGGTCAGCGCCATGGCGGGGGAGACTGACCGGCTGGTGAATTTCTGCCGTGAAGCCAACGCCATGTATGACCCTGCCGAATATGACGTGGTGGTGGCCAGCGGCGAACAGGTTACTTCGGGCCTGCTGGCGCTGACGCTGCAATCGCTGGGTTGCAAGGCGCGCAGCTGGCTCGGCTGGCAGATGCCGATTGCCACGATCGAGGCCCATGCCAAGGCGCGGGTCGATACAATTGATGCAGCAGCGCTGATCGCGGCGATGGATTCGGGCGAAATTGCCGTGATCCCCGGCTTTCAGGGCGTGTCGTCTGATGGCCGCATTACCACACTGGGCCGCGGCGGGTCTGATACATCAGCCGTGGCCGTGGCTGCCGCGATCAAGGCTGATCGCTGCGATATCTACACCGATGTGGACGGAGTCTATACGACCGACCCGCGCATCGTGGCCAAGGCGCGCAAGCTGAAGGCTGTAACCTACGAGGAAATGCTCGAGCTTGCTTCGGTGGGCGCAAAGGTTTTGCAGACCCGTTCGGTCGGTCTGGCGATGAAGGAAGGCGTGCGTGTGCAGGTCCTGTCCAGCTTCATCGATGAAGACAGCCCGTCGGCGGATGAACTGCCCGGCACCATGATTGTCTCCGAAGAGGAGATGGAACAGATTTTAGAGGATGGGGAAATGGAACGCCAACACGTCACCGGCATCGCGCATGACAAGAACGAGGCGAAGATCATCCTGACCCGCGTGCCCGACAAGCCGGGTGCAGTGGCGCATATCTTCGAACCGCTCGCCAATGCGTCGATCAATGTGGACATGATCATTCAGAACGTGGGCCGCGACAAGGGCGAAACGGATGTGACCTTCACCGTGCCGCAGACGGATCTGGCGCGCGCGCAGGCGCTGCTGGAAGACCAGCGCAGCGCCATCGGCTTCAACCGCATCATCACCGACAGCAAGATTGCCAAGATCAGTGTCGTTGGCGTGGGCATGAAAAGCCATGCGGGCGTTGCTGCCACCATGTTCAAGGCGCTGGCAGACCGCGGGATCAACATTCAGGCTATCACGACGTCCGAAATCAAGGTCAGCGTGATGATCGACGAGGATGAAACCGAACTGGCCGTGCGCGTACTGCACACAGCATACGGGCTGGATGCACCGGACGAAACGGCCTGATCGCTTCGGCAAATCATCCGGCATTGGCCAAATGACAAAGCGCCCAAACAAAAACCTTCCCGTGCCATGCGGCACGGGAAGGTCCTTGCGACCCGGCTGGAGGGATGCCGGGTTTAGCTGGTGCCAGCCCCTAGTCGAAGCGGCCGGCGTTCATCACCTTGTTCCACGCAGCGATGAAGTCGTTGACGAACTTCGCTTCATTACCGCGTTCGGCATAGACTTCCGAGATAGCGCGAAGCTGTGAGTTCGAGCCGAAGACCAGATCGGTGCGGGTTGCAGTCCACATCTGTTCGCCGCTTGCGCGGTCGCTGCCGACAAACTCTTCGTCGCCGCTGGTGTCGACTGTCTTCCACGATGTCTTCATGTCCAGAAGGTTTACGAAGAAGTCGTTGGTGAGCGTTCCCGGGCGATCTGTCAGCACGCCATGCTTGCTGTTACCGCTGTTGGCCCCAAGCACGCGTAGGCCGCCAACCAGCACTGTCATTTCGGGGATGGACAGGCCGAGCAGGTTGGCCCGGTCAACCAGCACGTCTTCGGTTTTCACGCTCATCTTTGTTTTCAGATAATTGCGGAAACCATCGGCTTGCGGTTCAAGCGGATCGAAGCTGTCGGCATCGGTCTGCTCTGCGCTGGCATCGCCGCGGCCACCGGTGAACGGCACCTTGACGTCGAAGCCGGCATCACTTGCTGCCTTTTCAACTGCGGCAGTGCCGGCCAGCACGATGGCATCTGCCATCGACAGGCTGCCACGCAGTCCGTCGATCTTGCCCAGAACCCTGGCCAGTTCATCCGGATCGTTGACTGCCCAGCCATTTTGCGGGGCAAGGCGCACACGTGCACCGTTCGAACCACCACGATGATCCGACTGACGGTAGGTGGACGCCGATGCCCAGGCCGCCTTGACCAGTTCAGCCGTGGTCAGCCCGCTCGACAGGATGGCCGATTTGAAGGCTGATACATCACCGTCCGAAGGCACGGTTCCGGCTGGCACAGGGTCCTGCCAGATCAGGTCTTCTGCTGGCACTTCAGGGCCGAGATAACGGGCCTTGGGGCCCATGTCGCGGTGGCACAGCTTGAACCATGCACGGGCGAAGGCATCGTCGAGAGCCGCCTGGTCATCGCGGAAGCGTTCGGAAATCTTGCGATATTCCGGGTCCATCTTCAGCGCCATGTCGGCGGTGGTCATCATGGTGGGGACCTTCTTTGAAGGATCGCGCGCATCGGGCGCCATGTCTTCCGGGTCCGGGTTTATCGGCTGCCACTGCTGGGCGCCTGCCGGGCTGTGGACCAGTTCATAATCATATTTGAACAGGACACGAAAATAGTCGCCGCCCCATGCTGTCGGGTTGGGCGTCCACGCGCCTTCGATGCCCGAAGTGGTGATGTGGCCCTTGTTGATCTCGTCCTGATCGTTCAGCCAGCCAAAACCCATCAATTCCATCGCTTCGGATTCCGGCGCGCCGCGGAATGTGTCGGATGGCTTGGCCCCGTGCGCCTTACCGAAGGCGTGGCCGCCAGCTGTCAGCGCGACAGTTTCTTCATCGTTCATCGCCATGCGCTCGAACGTCATGCGCATATCGCGGGCTGAAAGCAGGGGATCGGGATTGCCGCCCGGCCCTTCAGGATTGACGTAAATGAGGCCCATCTGAATGGCCGCAAGCGGGTTTTCCAGGTCCAGCTGCTTGGCCGGGTCAATGCGGGTTTCAGCGCCCTGGTCGACCCACAGTTCTTCCGTGCCCCAGTAAATGTCCGTTTCCGGCGCGAACACGTCCTTGCGTCCGCCGCCGAAGCCGAAGACCGGGCCGCCCATGCTTTCAATCGCGACATTGCCGGTGAGGATGAACAGGTCGGCCCAGCTGATGTGCTTGCCGTATTTCTGCTTGATCGGCCACAACAGGCGGCGCGCCTTGTCGAGATTGCCGTTATCGGGCCAGCTGTTGAGCGGGGCAAACCGCTGCTGTCCGCTCGACGCACCGCCGCGACCGTCAGCGGTGCGGTAGGTGCCGGCGGCGTGCCAGGCCATGCGGATGAAGAACGGGCCATAATTGCCATAATCGGCGGGCCACCACGGCTGGCTGTCCGTCATCAACGCGGTCAGATCGGCCTTCAGGGCGTTGTAATCGAGGGCGTTGAATGCTTCGGCATAGTCAAAATCATCGCCCATCGGGTCGGGTGATTTGCCGTTCTGCGTCAGAATGTCGAGCTGCAGCGCATCTGGCCACCAGTCGCGGTTTCCTCTGCCGGTCAGCTTGCGCTGCTTGCCGCTGGCGCTGCTGAATGGGCAACCGGAAATCTGGGGGTCTGCTTCGGCCATGAGGTCCTCTCCTATTGTGATTTATACATCTGCATATCAGACCAGCGGATATTACTCGAACCGATTAATGGCATCACTCTAATCGGTTTGTTCGATAATGCCGCGAGTCGCCGCGTTCAGAGCATAGCTTGCTCGCAAAGTTTGACCGTCCTAAGGCGAAAATGACAATTTTCTCCCGGAGTATCGATGACTGCTTTCCCCAAGACTTCCGCCCTGATGAAACGCGGCACCGATTTTCTCGGTAGCGAATATGCCATCCTGTGCGGGGCCATGAGCTGGGTTTCGGAACGTGGACTGGTTTCGGCCATCAGCAATGCCGGCGGGTTCGGCGTAATTGCCTGCGGGGCAATGACGCCCGAATTGCTCGACACCGAAATCGCGGCGACCAAGGCGCTTACCGCAAAGCCATTCGGCGTGAACCTCATCACCATGCACCCGCAACTGTTCGATCTCATCGACATCTGCGCGAAACATGGCGTGACCCATGTCGTGCTGGCCGGCGGCATTCCGCCCAAGGGCAGTGTCGAGGCGATCAAGGCATTTGGTGCCAAGGTCATCGTATTTGCGCCAACGCTGGCGCTGGCCAAGAAACTGCTGCGTTCAGGCGGCGATGCCCTGGTGGTCGAAGGGATGGAAGCAGGCGGCCACATCGGCCCTGTTTCCACGTCTGTGCTGGCGCAGGAATTCCTGCCTGAACTGTCAGAAGATCACCTCGTCTTCGTAGCTGGCGGTATTGGGCGGGGCGAAGCGATTGCAGGCTATCTCGAAATGGGCGCTGTTGGCGTGCAGTTGGGTACACGGTTTGCCTGCGCCACGGAAAGCATTGCCCACCCCAATTTCAAGAAAGCGTTTTTCCGCGCCAATGCTCGCGACGCGGTGGCATCGGTGCAGGTCGATCCGCGCCTGCCCGTCATTCCGGTGCGCGCATTGAAGAACAAGGGAACGGAGGAATTCACTGCAAAGCAGCGCGAAGTGGCCGGCCTTCTCGACAGTGAAGGGCTGGAAATGATGGAGGCCCAGCTGCAGATCGAACATTACTGGGCGGGCGCATTGCGCCGTGCAGTCATTGATGGCGATGTCGAAAACGGCAGCCTGATGGCGGGCCAGTCGGTCGGCATGGTCAAGGCAGAAGAACCTGTCGCCGATATCATCGCAGAATTGATGACGCAGTGCGAAGCGGCGCTGGCGCGGCGCTGACTAGCTGAACATCAGCGCCTTGCACGGTATAAAAAGGGGGGCACATGGCCCCCCTTTCCATCTCAGCACTGATATTGCATTTGGCCGTCAGACCATGGCGTCCTTCTTCACGGTGATGACCTGCGCGTAGGTAAATTCCTTCAGGCCTTCCAAACCGTATTCGGCACCGAAGCCGGACTGCTTGTGTCCGCCAAATGGCGCAAAAGGCGACAGGTGCAGATATTCGTTGATCCACACCGTGCCTGTTTCAAGCTGCTCGGCAATGGCCACGCCGCGGTCCGTATCCTTGGTCCAGACTGCACCAGCCAGGCCGTATTCCGAATTATTCGCCCGTGCGATGACTTCATCGTCGGTCGAAAATTTCATCAGCGGCATGACGGGGCCGAACTGTTCTTCAGCCACGATCCGGGCATCTTCAGGCGGATTGTCGAGAATGGTGATCGGCACATAATAGCCGGAACCTGACGGGTCGACTTCGCCGCCCACCAGGAACTTGTAGCCATTGTCGCGCGCATCCTCGATCAGTTCGCATACGCGGTCGAACTGCTTCTTGTTCTGGATCGGGCCGACCCCGGTGCCCTGCTGCGAACCGTCACCGACGGTAACGGTCTTGGCATAGGCTGCGATTGCCTGGCTCAACTCGTCATAGATATCCTCGTGGATATAGATGCGCTTTGCAGCAACGCAGATCTGGCCAGCGTTGGAGAAACTCGACCAGAACAGCTGTTCGGCAACTTTTTCGACATCAGCATCGGGCAGAACGATCGACGCGTCATTACCGCCCAGTTCCAGCGTGATGCGCTTCAGGTCCTTGGACGCGCCTTCCATGATCTTCTTGCCGGTGGCAGTTGACCCCGTGAAGGTGATCTTGTCGATATCGGGGTGCGACGTGATCAGCGGGCCGAGCGAATCTTCGCCGGTAATGATGTTGACCACGCCCGGGGGCGCTGCATCCTTGATCAGTTCCGCCAGACGCAGAGTGGTCAGCGGCGTGAAAGGCGAAGGCTTGAGCACGATGGTGCAGCCCGAAAGCATGGCCGGTGCAATTTTCTGCACTGCCATCATGACCGGGAAGTTCCACGGCACAATGCCGCCGACCACGCCCACCGGCACACGGCGCGTGCGGCTGAGGCGTGTGTCGCTGTCTTCGTTGACTACGTCTTCCAGTTCAAGCGTGGCCTGGCTACCTGCCATATAGGCAGCGCCCATGATTTCGCCCTTGGCTTGTTCGTGGGGCTTGCCCTGTTCCGAAGTCAGCAGGCGATAGAGCTCTTCGTGATTGTCCTGGATGATCTTGGCAATGCCCTGCACGGCCTTGCGACGTTCCTCGATCGGGGTCCTGGACCATGTCTTGAATGCGGCGCGCGCTGCGGCAACGGCCTTGTCCAGTTCTGCTGCGCCGCAAGCCGGCACTTTGCCGATCACTTCTTCGGTCGCCGGGTTGATCACGTCGAGCCACTCGCCAGTGTCAATCATCTCGCCATTGATCAGGTTGTGATAGAGTTCAGGCATCGAAATCTCCGTTTCTGGTTAGGTCGCCGCGCTTCCATGGCGCGAATCGAGCGGGTTCGTTGTTTCAAAATCTACTCTTCGCACCACGATATTGCAGCGGAAAAGCGGTGGAATGCCGTGTCATGCAGGCCGGAGGGTTATTTGCCCTCCAGCGCCTTGTCCTCGTTCGCGCGTTTGATCAGATACTGGCGAATGGCCTCTGCATCGGCGGGTTTGACGGCGGATTTGAAGGAAACCATGCCGTTGTGCTTCAGCGCGCCGTCCAGCACCACCGCCTTGATCGTATCGGCACTGGCAATGGCACCCGAATGGCGCAGGTCAGGGTTGAGCACCCCTGCAATGGCCGCATCGCCATGGCAGCCGCTGCAATACCGTGCGAACAACGCCTTGCCCTGTGCCACCTGCTTTTCTGTCCCAGTGAAGGGCGGCGGGTCGAGCACCATCTTGTTCATTGGCGGGGGCGGCGGCAGCTTGCCATCTGCGCCCAGCTTGAACACGAGCAGGCGGCTGATATTGCGCATCGGGCCGGACTTGCCAGACAACAGGCCAGGGTAAATGTCCCACAAGCCGCCCCAGCCAGCCAGAATGGCGACATATTGTTCGCCATCGATAGAATAGGTCATCGGCGCGGCGATGATCCCGGTCTGCGCCGGGAATGACCACAATTGCTTGCCGCTATCTGCGGCATAGGCGCGGAATTCACCGCCGGCCGTGCCCTGAAACACCAGATTGCCCGCAGTGGACATGGTGCCGCCGTTGGACGGTCCGGGATGTTCCACGCGCCAGACTTCCTTCTGGGCGACAGGGTCCCATGCCAGCAAGTGGCCGGTGGTTGCCGCCATCGCATCCTTGCGTGCCTTGGCATCTGCCGGAAGCGATACAGTCGCCCCGTCGATACCCATCTGCCCGCCAATTTCGGAGCCTTCGAAGTTCTTGTCGGCCAGATAGGGTTGGGCTGTATTATTGGCCGGAATATACATGAGGCCGGTCTTGGGGCTGAAGCTCATCGGGTGCCACGTATGCGCGCCATAAAGGCCGGGCGTGCCGAGGAACATTTCGCCGGTCTGTTCATAGCGGGCCTCGGGCCGGATGTTGGGCCTGCCGGTCTTGGGGTCCAGACCGTCCGCCCAGTTTACCGGCGCGAAGTTTTTGCCCGACAGGAATTCGCCCGTCTTGGCATCCAGCACATAATAAAAGCCGTTCTTTGGTGCGTGCATCACGACCCGCCGCGACGTGCCGCCCACGTCGATATCGGCGATGGTGATCTGGGAATCGGAATCGAAATCCCACCTGTCTTCAGGCGTTTCCTGGAAATGCCATGCATATTCGCCATTGTCGGCATTCACCGCCACGATGGATGACGTGAACAAGGCATCGCCAAGGCCGCGATTGTTGGCCTTGGGGTTCCACGGTTCGGCATTGCCCGTGCCGAAATAGACGAGATTGGTGCCGGGGTCATAGGTGATGGAATCCCACACCGTGCCGCCGCCGCCATATTCCCACCACTTGCCTTCCCACGTCTTTGCGGCGCGCGCCATGGCATCGTTTTCAAACCCGTCGCGCGGGTTGCCCGGGACAGTGTGGAAGCGCCAGATCATTTCGCCTGTCTGCGCATCATAGGCCGAAATATAGCCGCGTGCGCGATATTCAGAACCTGCGCTGCCGATCAGCACCTTGCCCTTGGCGATGCGCGGCGCGCCCGTGATGGCGTAGTTTTCCTGATCGGGTACGGTAACTTTCGACCAGACTTCCTTGCCCGTTTTCATGTCGAGAGCCACGAGGCGCCCGTCCAGCGTGGCAACATAGACCTTGTCACCATAAAGGGCGACGCCGCGGTTCACCGCATCGCAGCATACGCGCACCAGCGTTTCGCGCGGGACTTGCGGATCATACGACCATTTGAGCGCGCCGGTTTTCGCGTCATAGGCTTTCACCATGCTCCACGCGGTGGACACATACAGCGTGCCATCATGCATCAGCGGGGTGGCTTCCTGCCCGCGCGCGGTATCAAGGTCAGCGAACCACGCAAGGCCGAGTTCGCCCACGTTCTGGTCTGAAATCTGGGTCAGCGGGCTGAAACGCTGTTCGTCATAGCCGCCGCCATAGGACAGCCATTCATCGCCGACCCCTGCGGCCAGCATCGCATCGGTAACACCGGTGGTGGCAAGGGCAGACTGGGCAGGTGTATCGCCTGCGCTGTTGCAGGCTGCCAGTGCCAGCGCCGTCAACGCTGCTATCCAATTGCGATTTGCCATCCGATTCTCTCCCATAACCTACGGTGCACCGGCAATTTTTATGGCTCGGCATCACTTAGATTGCAGTCTGCTACGCATTTTCGCACTTGTCCATCACTGCTGTATAATGTGCTGGCTGGACTGCACCCGCGCTGCTGCTACGTTGCCTGCCACAACTACCAGACTTCTTCCCCGATGCCGTCAGGAGCCGACCATGTGTGATGAGAAGAACCTCGCCGATTTTCACGATACAAATGCCAACTGGCGTCAGAATGCGCTGATGTCGACAGGATTTTCGCAAGGCATCAACCGGCGGCAATTCGGCGCAATCGGCGCGATGGGCGCGGCCGCGACGCTGGCGGCCTGTGCCGGCATGGAAGCAGGCAGCGGTGGCCTTGCCGAAGACGATGTCACCTTCAAGACGATGGACGGCACGATGGATGCGTTCTTCGTCCGCCCGTCGAGCGGGGAGCATCCGGCCGTCATATGCTGGCCCGATATTGCCGGGCTGCGCGATGCCTTCAAAATGATGGCGCGCCGCACCGCTGCAGAAGGCTATGCCGTGCTGGTGGTCAACCCGTATTACCGCGATGTGCCTGCGCCGCAATTTGCCGATTTTGCGGAATTTCGTTCAGCCGAAGGCTTCACCAAGGTAGGGCCATGGCGCGGCAAGCTGGATGCCACGGCAATCATGCGCGATACCCAGGCAATCATCCCGTGGCTGGACATGCAGGCAGGCGTCGACAAATCGCGCGGCGTGGGTGCGGAAGGCTATTGCATGGGCGGCCCGTTCACCGTGTGGAGCGCGGCAGGAATGCCGAACCGGATGCGCGCTGCGGCATCGTTCCATGGCGGCGGCCTTGTTTCAGGAAGCGAAATGAGCCCGCACAAATTGCTCGGCCAGACGCAATCGAGCTTCCTGTTCGCCATCGCCCAGAATGACGATGCAAAGGAACCTGACGTAAAGGACGTGCTGCGCGCTTCGGCAGATGCGGCTGAGCGCTCTGCTCTGACCAGGGTTTATGCTGGCGATCACGGCTGGACTGTTCTCGACAGCCCGGCCTATGCCAAGGAAGCCGCAGAAGAAGCCTATGCCGCCAAGATGGAGCTATATTCCAGGCTCTGAACCACGCTCAGGTCAGGCAACGGCGCTTTTTTGCGCGGCGCTGCCTGCACGTTGCGGCAGGATGATGATCAGCGCGATGATGGCGATGATCAACACAGTCGATGCCAGCGGCCTGCTGAATTCAAGCCCGCCTTGCGCAACCGGCTTGTCTAGGAAATCGCCCACGGTTGCGCCCAGCGGCCTTGTCAGGATGAAGGCGGCCCAGAACAGGGCAATGTGGCTGACGCTGCTCTTGAAATAGAGCAGGGCAAGGACTGCAAGTGCGGCGCCGAAGACGCCCGCCGCGCCAAGATAGCCCAGCGGGCCATCGGCCAGCCAGTCGCCCAGGGCTGTGCCCAGCGTCTGGGAAAAAGTGATCGTCAGCCAGTAGAAAATCTCTGCGCGCGGTTCATGCACGGTGGCGACCGAAACCGTTCCCAGCCTGCGATACCAGACAAACAGGCTGGCAAGGACGAGGCCAAGCAGCAGCAACGATCCGCCGGGATATCCGATGCCTAGCGAACGCGTGGCGAAATCTGCCAGCGTGGTGCCAGCGGTGGTCGAAGCGATGATGGTGGACCAATAGACAAGCGGATGGAACGCCCGCGCCCTGATCTGCAGCCAGACCAGAGCGACCAGCAAGGATGCAAAGATGGCGGTCCCCACCAGATATCCCAGATTGAGCGTCATGCTGACGGTATCGCCTGCGGTTTCGCCAAAGGTGGTGGCAAGGATCTTGATGATCCAGAAACCCAGCGTAATCGCTGGGACCTTGCTCAGTGCTTCACGCTCAAACGTATCCATCCGGACCTCGCGGGACTGTTTTGAAGCTTCGCGGCTGGGCCTGCGCCCATGAATGGGGGGTGAATTCACATCGGGCGGGCTGCTGCATTCTACCTGTAGCATCCTTGCCACGGTTAACCGGGAAAGTGCATTTCAAGAAAGCGGTTGGACCTGAAAATGGTGAATTTGGGTAATTTTCCGTTGCTTGCGAAATTGACCAATCTTGAAACCGTCACAAATTTCTCATAGCCTTGTCACTCAGCGCTGGTTGAGGCTCGGGTCGCCACCGTGGCTGCGCTGGCTACATGATGTGTATGAAAGTTGAGAAACCAGGGAGTTTTAAATGAAGTTTGCAAAGATGGCTGCAGCTGCAGCGGCACTCAGCCTTGTTGCTGCACCAGTTGCTGCACAGGCTGCGCCTGCACGTGCTGCAGCGCCCGTCACTGAAGAAGCAAGCAACCTCGAAGGTGAAAGCTCCATCCTGCTTTACATCCTCGGCGCTGCTGCAGTGATTGCCGCGATCGTCTTGATCACGGACGGCAACGACGATCCAGTCAGCGCATAATTCATTATGCGATGACGATGAAAAGGGCCGTGCGAAAGCGCGGCCCTTTTTGTTTGCGGACCATGCTTGCGGGCCATGTTTGCGGGATTTCCTTCCCCCTGTCCGCCACGCGCGCTATCGTGCGGAAATCATAAAGGGGTTTGAATGATGGGTTATGTCGTATTGCTGGGTGCTCTGGCACTGCTTACCATGTTGCTGTTCAGCACGGTGCGGGTGGTCAAGCAGGGCTATGTCTATACCGTGGAAAGGCTGGGCCGGTTCACGCTGGCTGCCCAGCCGGGCCTGCATATCCTTTTGCCCTTCGTCGACAGGGTTGGCCACAAGGTCAACATGATGGAACAGGTGCTCGATATTCCGGGCCAGGAAATCATCACTGCCGATAATGCCATGGTGGGCGTTGATGCAGTCGTGTTTTTCCAGGTGCTGGATGCGGGCAAGGCCGCTTATGAGGTGTCCAACCTCTATGGCGCAATCATGGCGCTGACGACGACCAACCTCAGGACTGTCATGGGTTCGATGGACCTCGATGAAACCCTGTCGAAGCGGGATGAAATCAACGCCCGTCTGCTGGTAGTGGTGGACGAAGCGACATCGCCCTGGGGCATCAAGATCACCCGTGTGGAAATCAAGGATATCCGCCCGCCGCTGGATATTTCGGAAGCCATGGCCCGCCAGATGAAGGCAGAGCGCCTGAAACGTGCCGAAATCCTCGAGGCAGAAGGCGACCGCGCCAGCCGTATCCTGCGCGCAGAAGGCGAAAAGCAGTCCGCCATTCTTTCTGCAGAAGGCAAGCGCGAAGCTGCCTTCCGTGACGCCGAAGCCCGCGAACGTGCCGCCGAGGCAGAAGCCCGCGCAACACAGATGGTATCCGATGCCATTGCCGATAGCGGCAATTCGGCCATCAACTACTTCATCGCCCAGGAATATACGAAGGCGATCGGGAAGTTTGCCGACAGCCCCAATGCCAAGACCATCCTGTTCCCGATTGAGGCGACCCAGCTGGTCGGTTCGCTTGGCGGTATTGGCGAATTGCTGGGCGATGCGCTCAAGCCCGGAACCGGCCAGTCGTCCACGCCCCTGCCGCCTGCAGCAGACCCGCGCGAACGGGTGCGAGTCCAGCGCCCCAGCGTTCCGCGCAGCCGGGATAGCTGACAGTGGGCGATCTCGGTTCATTTGATGCGCCATGGGTGTGGGTGACCATTGGACTCGTGCTGGCAACGCTCGAGCTGGTGGTCCCCGGGGTCTATCTGATCTGGCTGGCGGTTGCAGCGCTGATTACCGGCCTGCTGACTTTTGTGCTGGATCTGGGCCTGTTCATTCAGGTGATCAATTTCATCTTTCTGGCGCTGATTGCAGCCTATTCCGCCAAGCGGTTTCTGCAGGACCGCCCGATTGAAAGCAGCGATCCGCTGATGAACAACCGCAGTGGCCGCATGATTGGCCAGACCGCAGTGGTGACGCAGGCGCTTGACGGCGGCAGCGGACGGGTGCGGTTCGGTGACGGTGAATGGATTGCCCGTGGGCCCGATATGGAAATCGGCGCACGGGTTCGTATCATCGGCAGCGATGGGACCAAACTGCTGGTCGAACCGGTCAATCTGATTTCCGGCGACGATGCAGGGAAGCCTGCCGCGCAATAGCGCAGGCAGCCCGTGGCTTAGCTTGCCAGCGTCACTTTCTGGGTGAAGCGGCCATGCTTGCGATAGCGTTCCATCCACCGGTCGAGGAACAGGCCCAGCGGGCGCGGTTCAACGCCCAGCTTTGCAATTCCGGGAAGTTTTCCTGAGGGCAAATTGCCCTGTTTCAGCATGATCCACTGGTCGCGGCCCATCGGGGTCAGCGGCAGGGCTGCAAAGATGGCGGATGCTGCATCGGGAACTTCGATGAAGTGACGGTTGCGGCCCTGCGCTGCTGCGATCTGCTTGTGCAGATCGAGCATGCCGATGGCCTCCGGCCCTGCAATTTCGAAGGTCTTGCCGCCCGATCGGGCAGGGTCGGCCAGCGCATTTGCGACCGCTTCTGCGGCATCATCCACGAACAGCATCTGCATCCTGGCGTGGGGTGCGAACACCGGCAGCACGGGCAATGCCGAAATCATCCCGGCAAACATCGGCAGCAGGCCTTCTTCTTCACCGAACAGCAGCGACGGGCGCAGAATGGTCGCCTGCGGGAAGGCGGCCAGAACGTCGATTTCCGACTGGGCCTTGGCCCGCGCATATTCGGCTTCCGATTCAAGATCAGCCCCGATGGCGCTGATATGCACCATGGCCTGCGCGCCTGCGGCCGCGGCAGCTTCTGCCACATTGCCGGCACCGCCCGCGATCAGTTTCATCAGGTCGCCGTCAAATGCGCCGACAAGATTCACTACCGCATCCGCGCCATGCATGACGGCAGCGACGCTGGCAGGCTTGGTGACATCGCAGCGCGCAAATTGGAGTTGGCCCAGATTGGCGAGCGGTTTCAGCTTGAACGCCTTTTCCGGATGGCGGCTGGCAATGCGCAGACGGGCGCCGCGTTCCAGCAATGCCTGTGCGATATGCGTCCCGAAGAAGCCGCTGCCGCCAGTCATTACCACCAGCTTGCCCTGCAATGCGTTGCTGCCTGCACCTGTGCTTGCCATCGTAATCCAGTCCGTTTTCATCAATACGAGAGTTCGCTGTCGCCATGCAGCAATGCCCGCTGGCTCGCAACAGTTCCTGACGAATTTTGCCTTCAGCTGCTTTTCAGGCGGCACAAACAATTGCTGCCATTTCCCGCAGCGGGGAAATGGCAGCAATATTGGCCGAAGCCGTCAGCCTATGTTTCCGGTCCGGGGAAACCGGACTTCGGAAGGATCAGGCGAAATCCTCGACCCGCTCGACGATGATGGCAGGTGCCATGCCGCCAGCGGCGCACATGGTGACCAGACCATACCGGCCGCCAGTGCGTTCCAGCTCGTCAATGATAGTGCCGATCAGGATGGAACCTGTCGCACCAATCGGGTGGCCAAGGGCAATCGAGCCGCCATTGACATTGACCTTGTCCCAATCGAGCCCGAGGTCAGTCACGAATTTATGGGCCACAACAGCAAATGCCTCGTTGATTTCCCACAGGTCGATATCGTCCTTGGTCAATCCGGCCTTTTCCAGCACTTTCTTCGCGGCAGGAACAGGCGCATTCAGCATCAGCGTCGGATCATCGCCCATATTGGCGGTGGCAACGATGCGCGCGCGCGGCTTCAGCCCATGCTTCTTGGCATAGGCTTCGGATGCAACAAGCACTGCTGCCGCGCCATCGACCACGCCTGAACTGTTGCCGGCATGGTGGAAATTCCTGATCTCCAGATCAGGGTATTTTTGGTTGATCAGCTTGCGGAAGGTGGTGCCATCATGGTCCAGCGGAACATCGGCAATTTTCGTAAAGGCCGGTTGCAGTTCGGCCAGCCCTTCACGGGTGGTTTCGGGCCGCGGATATTCGTCATGGTCGAGGATGACATTGCCATCATCGTCCAGCACGGGAATCAGGCTCTTGGCGAATTTGCCGGCCTTGATCGCGGCATCGGCGCGCTGCTGGCTGCGGAAACCCACTTCGTCCAGTTCTTCGCGCGTGTAACCTTCCATGGAGGCAATGGCATCGCCGCACATTCCCTGATGGGACTGCGGGTGAACAGATTGCAGGCGCTTGTTGCCTGCGCCCATCATCTGCGGGGCCTTGCCTTCGGCCATGTCTTCCTGCGCCATTTGCGAGGTCAGGCTCATCATTTCGGTGCCGCCAGCCACGATGCAATCTTCCATGCCGCTCATCACCTGGGCTGCTGCAAGGTTTACCGTGGTGATGCCGCCGCCGCAGAACCGGTCAAGCGTGAGGCCGGATGAAGTAATGTCATACCCTGCATCCAGGGCAGCCATGCGGCCCATGTCGCCGGCTTGTTTGCCGCGCTGGGTGGAGGTGGACCAGATGACGTCGTCAACGGTCGAAGTATCGAGATGGTTGCGCTCTGCAATCGCCTTCAGGACAGTCGCCGCGAGGTGCTGGGGGTGCGATGCTGCAAGCGATCCCTTGCCTACTTTGCCGATGCCCCGGGGGGTGCGGACCGCGTCGATAATATAGGCTTCGGCCATCTGTGTGGTTTCCTTAGTGAATGGACAAGGTGTGCGTCCTAGTTATATATGTTGGGAAAATGCCTGCGGCAAGAGCCGCAAGGAATGACGGGATTTCCCAACAACGGAGTGGATTTGAATGAGCGAAGAACTGCTGACGCGCGAGGAAGACGGAATCCTCATCATCACGATCAACCGTCCCGAAGCAAAGAACGCTATGAACAAGGCCGCTTCGGAAGGTATCGCAGCCGCACTGGACCGGCTCGATTCTGATGAAAATCTGCGGGTCGGCATTCTTACTGGCGCTGGTGGCACGTTCTGTTCCGGCATGGATCTCAAGGGTTTCCTGCGCGGCGAAAGCCCGTCTGTTCCCGGCCGCGGCTTTGGCGGCCTGACAGAGAAAAAGCCGGTCAAACCGCTTATTGCAGCGGTTGAAGGCTATGCGCTGGCAGGCGGTCTGGAACTGATGATCGCTTGCGATCTGGTGGTGGCGAACAGCAAATCCAAATTCGGCATTCCGGAAGCAAAACGTGGGCTTGCAGCAGCGGCAGGCGGCTTGATGGTGCTGCCCGATATCATCCCGCACAAGGTGGCGATGGAACTGGCGCTGACCGGTGATTTCATCGATGCGGCCCGCGCCTATGACCTTGGCATGATCAACCGTGTCACAGATGGCCCGGCGCTGGATGCCGCGATTGAACTGGCAAGGTCGATTACCGCCAATGGCCCCATCGCCGTGCGGGTTTCCAAGCAGATTATGGACGAATCGCGGGGCTGGCCGCTCGACAAACGGTATGAGGAACAGGCCAAGCTGCTGCCGCAGGTTTTCCTGTCACCCGATGCGCGCGAAGGGGCTGCGGCCTTTGCTGAAAAGCGCGCACCCAACTGGACCGGCAAGTAAGGCGGGGCGGGGTTATGGCAGGCGCATTGGCGGGGCTGCGGATCGTCGAATTCGCAGGGATCGGCCCGGGGCCATTTTGCGGCATGATGCTGGCGGACCACGGTGCGGAAGTTATCCGCATCGACCGGCCGGCCGGCAAGCGTGGCGGCGTGGGTTCCATCGGCGGCAAGGATGTGTTGGCACGTTCACGCAAATCGGTGGCGCTTGATCTCAAATCTGCCGAAGGTGTGGCCGTGGCGCGCAAACTTTGCGCCAGTGCCGATGGCATCATCGAAGGCTATCGCCCCGGCGTCATGGAACGTCTCGGTCTTGGCCCCGATGTGCTGCAGGCAGACAATCCCAGGCTGGTCTATGGCCGCATGACAGGCTGGGGGCAGGATGGCCCCTATGCCCAGTCAGCCGGACACGACATCAATTATATCGCTTTGTCAGGCGCGCTTTATCATTATGGCCGCAAGGGCGAAAAACCGACCCCGCCGATCAACATGGTGGGCGATTTCGGCGGCGGCGGCATGGTGCTGGCGTTCGGCATGGTCAGCGCGCTGCTGAACGTGGCGCGCGGCGGCAAGGGGCAGGTTGTCGATGCGGCCATGACAGACGGTTCGGCGCTGCTGATGGGCATGATCTGGGGTATGCGCAATGCCGGCACATGGTCCGATACGCGCGGCGGCAACCTGCTCGATACAGGGGCGCATTTCTATGACACTTATGAATGTGCTGATGGCGGGTTCATTTCCATCGGGTCGATCGAACCGCAGTTCTATGCCGAATTGCGCCGGATTGCGGGTCTGGCGGACGATGCAGAGTTCGATGCCCAGATGAACCCTGCTGCATGGCCCGCGCTGAAAGACCGGCTGACGCAGCTTTTCAGGACGAAAACGCGCGCTGAATGGTGCGCCGCCATGGAACATACCGATGTGTGCTTTGCGCCCGTCCTGTCCATGGCTGAAGCACCCGACCATCCGCATAATGCCGCCCGCGGCACATTTGTCGAAGTGGCAGGCGATACCCAGCCAGCGCCTGCCCCGCGTTTCAGCGGCACGGCGGCGCCTGCACCGGTCGGCGAAAAACCGGCAGGCACTGACACCGATGCAGTGCTTGCTTCCATCGGATTTGATGCTCATGAAATTGCCCGCCTGCGCGAAGCCGGCGCGGTCGCCTGATACAGGCCAAAGACAGGAACTCTCCCATGCTCGATATGTCCAAGCGCTTTGCCTACAACGAAGATCACGACATGTTCCGTGACACTGTGCGCAAGGTGTTCGCCGAACACATGACCCCTTTTCTCGAACAGCACGAAGCCGAAGGCATCGTCGGACGCGAGGCTTGGAAGGCACTGGGCGATGCAGGGATGCTGTGCCCCACAGTGGCAGAGGAAAACGGCGGGCTGGGCCTCGATTTCGGCTATAATGCCGTTATTGCCGAAGAACTTTCCTACCTCGGTTCATCAGCCGGATTTACCCTTCAGAACGACATCACGGCCAATTATTTCGAACGTCTGGGCACGCCTGAACAGAAGGCGAAATATCTGCCGGGCATGATTTCCGGCGATATCATCACGGCCATCGCCATGACCGAACCGGGCGCAGGGTCGGATTTGCAGGGTGTGCGGACCACGGCGAAGCGCGACGGGGATGATTACATCATCAACGGTTCCAAAACCTACATCACCAATGGCCAGAATTGCGACGTGGTGATCGTGGTGGCCAAGACCAATCCGGCAGAAGGCGCCAAGGGCACTTCGCTTATACTGGTGGATGCCGGAACGCCCGGTTTTGAACGGGGACGCAATCTCGACAAGATCGGCCAGCATTCGGCCGACACGTCCGAACTGTTTTTTACCGATGTGCGCGTTCCCAAGGAAAACCTGCTCGGACAGGAAGGGCGCGGCTTCATCCACCTGATGGAAGAACTGCCGCAGGAACGTATTTCCATCGCCATCGGCTGCCAGGCAGGCGCGCAGCGCGCTTTTGACGAAGCAGTTACCTTCACCAAGGACCGCAAGGCCTTTGGCCAGACAGTCTTCGAATTCCAGAATACCAAGTTCACCCTCGCCGGGATTGCGGCGGAACTGCAGGTTGGCTGGGCGCATATCGATTGGGCGCTGAAACGGCATATTGCTGGCGAATTGACCACCGCAGAAGCATCATCGGCCAAGCTGTGGCACACTGAATTGCAGGGCCGTGTGTGCGATGCGGCGCTGCAGCTGCACGGCGGCGCAGGCTATATGAACGAATATATGATTGCCCGCCTGTGGCGCGATGCGCGTGTGACGCGCATTTTCGGCGGCACCAGCGAAATCATGAAGGAAGTCATCAGCCGCTCTATCTGATCGGCCGGTCTTGTCGCGGGGGAGGCTGACGGTCAGCCCCCCGCGTGTTGTTCCACTACATTTTCGGCCAGCAATCCTGCGATCTCGGCCTCGTCAAGGGCGAGGCGTTCGTGAAGCAGGTCACGCGTATGTTGGCCCAGCAGCGGGGCCGCGCCATCGGGCGGATCAGGCAGCGTGGCAGAACGCGCTGGCGCATTTTCCATCAACACCGGATCGGCAATATGGGGGTGGCGCGTGGTGCGGAAAAAACCGCGCGCCTTGTAATAGGCAAAATCGGGTAGCTCGGATGTTCGCAGCATCGCGCCCGCCGCAACGCCTGCTTCCTGCAATCGCTCCATCGCGGCTACAGGTGGCATCCCGGCAAGCCATTGTTCCAGAGGGGCATCGCCGGTCACCCTTGCGATTGCCAGCCTGTCAGCCTTGCCGCGAATGGTGACTACGCACCAATTGTCATCGCCGGCACAAGCGTAAACAGCCGAATGTTCGTCTGCAGGCTCCAGCGGGATGCCTTTGCCAGCCAGCGACTTTGCCGCGATTTGTGCATAGAGGTGGCACAGCATCACTTCGGCCTGGCTGACGCTGACCCGCCCGCCATGTCCGGTGCGCAGGCGGCGGATCAACAGGGCCAGCACCCCGATTGCCACAATGCGGCCAGCGACATGGTCGGGATAGATGGTGATCGCGTCGGAAAAACTTTCCGCCTCTTCCGGATAGCGCCATTGCATGGTCAGCCCGGCAGAAGCCCGCACGAGCGGGCCATACCCCATCCTGCGCGACCATGGGCCGGTCGGGCCATAGGCGGAACTGTCGGTCACGATGATGCGCGGGTTGATCTGTTTGAGCGTGGCATGGTCCAGCCCGAGCGATTCCAGCGTGCCGCCCTTGAAGTTGGACAGGATAACATCGGACTGGCGCACAAGATCCATCAGCAACGCCTTGCCGCGCGGATGCCGGATGTCGATCGCGGCGCTCTGCTTGTTGCGGTTGCCCGATGCGAAGGATGCGGAAATCGGTTCCGCGCCGGCGGTCTGCCTGATGCCATCGGGAAAAGTCGAGGATTCGATCTTGATGACATCAGCGCCCTGGTCCGCCAGCATTCGGCCAGCTTCCGAACCCACCACGATAACACCGAAATCGAGCACCTTGATGCCGCTCAATGGGCGTGGGCCGATGCTGTTGCCATGGGGCAATCGCGGCGCATCATGCCATGTGGTCTGCGCATCGGGCAGGGCGGGGGCAGGCCGGCCAATGCCCATCCGCACACCATCAATTTCCATCACCCCGTCGGGAAAGGGCGCTTCGATACCGGGCGCAATTTCGACGGGCTGGAAGGGGTCGCGCGCGATCATTTGCGGGCTTTGCAGCGCTTCGTCGAGATCGAGCAATGCCGCAGCAGGGACGCCGAATTGCTGCGCGCCTGCTTCCACTTCCAGCCGCGTCTTGTCCGCCAGAAAGCGGATCATTGCGGGGATGAGGTCGGGCGATTTGTAACGCGCGGTGATGGAATTGAACGACGGGTCGGCAAATTCTGCTGGCTCGCCCATCCAGCGCAGCAGGCCCTGCCACTGGCGCGGCGCAAGGACGCAGAAACGCACGAAGCCATCCTTGCATGGCAATATCGGATACATATGCGCTGCATCCGGGCGGCCACGCGGTAATGTGCTGGCGCGCACGCCTGCGGTGGCGCTGCCGCCGACGCCATATCCCGGGTCAAGCGCCTGCGCCGCGCCATCCAGCGTGGAAAAGTCGATATGGTCGCCGCTGCCAGTGCGGATTGCCTGCCAGCAAGCAATCATCGCCACATAGACAGCCTGCACGATGGCGCATTGCACCGCCAGATCGCCCGGCGGCAGCAAGGGCGCACGGCCCGGAATGCCGGAGCGGGAAAGTTCCCCCGACAAGGCGTGATAGACAGGGCCGGACCCGCGCCAGTCAGTAAAGCCTTGCGTATCACCAAAATCGGAAACTGCCAGTATGACCAGTGCGGGATGAGCCTTGCGCAGCGCGTCCACATCCTTGGCGCCGCGCGGTATCACCAGAATGGCGGCGCTTTCGACAAGAACATCAAAACCTTGTTCTGGTGCCGCTCGTTTGCCCAGATTGGCCCCTGCAAATTCGATGCTGTTACCTGCCGCCAGCGTGCCTTGCTTGCGGTCCGCGCCGCCATCTTCGGGTTCTATCCGGATGACATCTGCGCCCAGTTCCGCAAAATGCCGCGCGATGGCTGCCATCGGCCCGCAAGTGAGGTCCAGCACCCGGATACCTGCCAGCGGCAAGGTATCGGTGGCGGATAGATCAGCCGACGATGGGTTCATGCGGTAAAGGACCAGTTCCGTATGCCTTCGCCGCTATCGCTGATCTGGCCTGCCATGCCGACCGGTTCCTGCCTGCCCGATACCAGGATTTCGATTGCCGCAATATCGGATGAAGGAACATTGGCCAGCGTCCTGTTGCCGCCTTGCGTCAGCGCCAGGATAACGCCGTGTTTGGGCGAACCGTCACGCGCGTAAATGACGGTGTAGGTTTCAATCGTGGCAGGCCCGCAATAATCCTTCTCCAGTTCGGGGACCGGCCCGCGTGCGGCATCTGCCTCTGCCTGAAAATCGAAATTCTGCGGGAAGCTGATGCCGTCCATCTGGTCTGCCGACAAAACGATGGTGTGGTTATGCGTGGCATAGCCACCATTGGCGAAAAGCAGCCCCTTGCCGCCCGTTTCACGCAATGCATCGACCATGCTGGCAACCGCATGGCTCATGTAATTGCCGATCGGTCCGCCGCCAAAGGTAAGCCCGCCGAACACGCTGGCAGGTTTGTTCAGCGGCCAGTCAACGATACGCCGCGCCATCTTGGGGACACAGGGAAAACAACTGTAGAGTTCCACATGGCCAAAGTCCGCTGCGGTCAGATGGTTGAGCTCCAGCGCCTTTCGCAGAGAGACTTCCATGCTGGGCGAACGGTCATACCGGTCGCGCGCCAGGAAATCGTCGCTTTCATGGGCAGCAGCGCCATAGCCGATATGAATCAGCCGGTCTTCTGGCACCCCGCGCCGCCGCGCTTCGGCAATGCTGGCCACGATGAAGCCGGCACCCTGATTGACGGAGGAATTGGCCACCATCAGCTTGGTATAGGGGTGGGCAATGGGGCGGTTATCCGCAGTCGGCTCGATAATCTCGGCTGCGCTGCGCGGCTGGTGGATCCACGCATTGGGATTGGCATTGGCGGTTTCGGAAAAGAGCGACCAGATCGCCCCGCTTTCCGCCTGCGCTTCGGCCAGCGACTGGCCATAGGCAGCGCGCCCTGCGTTTTCATACAATGGGTAGAAATCCACCGGCGCAGAAAGGCCATACGTCTGCCGGTATCCCGGCGTCTTGCGGCTTGAAACGGCACGCACGGCGTTGGTTTCAGCCGCCTTGTCCGCAGCAGCAGCGCGGGCCATCTGCATCGCTGTTCGCAGGGCCTCGCCGCCGGTGACGGCGGCTATGCTGATTTCGCCGGAGCCGATGCGGTTCGCCGCTTCGTTCAGCAGCAGGACCGGGCTGTCGCCATTGGGGCCTTTGCTTTGATAGGCGACTGCCGGTTTCATGCCGCAGGCATCCGCCACAAAATCCACCAGTGGATTGAGCTGGCGGAAGGAAATCTGGTCGACCAGTGCAAGCGACTGGCAGTCTGCCAGCCATTCTCCGCCCGCGTCTTCTTCCGCGCGCCGAAGTGCAGCCACCATCAATTCGCCCGAATGCATCCCGCGATGCTGGCCATCTGCCGCGCTTTCCGGCCGATCGTTGATCTGCCCGACACCGACAATGACCGGTGTGTTCTCTGGATTTGATTTCATCTGGATTTCCTGTTCGGGAGGCGGTCATTCGGGGCGAAATGCATCGGGGTTGCAATCTGGCGCAAAGTGCCGGCTGCAGGAGAATTCATGCTGCGTCTAGTGGCGGTGCAGGTGCCAGAATTTCTCCATGGAAATATAGGTGAAGGAGGCGGTCCACCCCACCATGACGAGGCCGTTCAGGGCTTCAATCCCGGAAATTATCCTCAGCTGGCCTTGCGGCACTAGGTCACCAATGCCGAGCGTGGTATAGGACGAAATAGAAAAATAGAACGCGTGCTCGAGGTCGAAGGTTTCTGCGCCTGAAATGAACTCGTTACCGTCCAGATGGTGCAGCCAAAGATAGACGAAGGCATAGAGCAGCACCTGCAAGGCATGGGATAGCTGCGCAACAGCCAGCACCACGATGATCCGCGCCCGAGCGGGAATGTGCATATGTACGAAACTGCGCGAAGTCAGGCGCAGGGCTTCATAATGAATGAGGATCGTGAGGGCGACCAATACGATCGAGATCAGCATCGCGATCATGAGATGAGGGCCATTGCAGAAACAATCCGCCCGCTATTCAGTCGGCTACGGGCCGGATTCGCAAATCCGCCTGTCCTGCTGTTTCGATTACATAATATCGCCATCAGCCAGCCTCCCCAAGCGGCCATTCTATGGCCCGTTTTCTTGGGCGCAAGAAGTAACGCTTGCAATCGCATCAGGTGCAGAACACTCTGTGTCGGGGTCCAGCGTGCAAGTGGTGGTTTGTTAAGGGGGAAAAATGGCACGATCGAGCCGTTTCGACGCAATTGTCGTCGGCGGAGGCCCTGCTGGCTCTGCCATGGGATGGTCGCTGGCGCGCCGCGGTATCGCGGTGGCCGTGGTTGAACGGGCCAGTTTCCCGCGCGAAAAGGTCTGCGGTGATTTTGTCGAACCAGCAGGGCTGCGCATTCTGGAAGCGATGGGCTGCACTGGCGATCTCGGCTTCTCCAGCCGCCTGCCGATTACTCACAACCGCGTCTATTTCGGCCCGCGAATGCCTTATCGCGGAGAAATTCCCTATTATGACGGCGCCCACGGGATGCCGGGCCATGGCTTCATCATCCCGCGTGACGAGCTGGATACGGTGCTGCTCGCCAATGCAGAAGCAACCGGCGCAACTGTTTTCCGGGCGACTGCTGCATCCTCGGTGGAGCGCAAGGATGGCCTGATGCATGTCACGGTCAAGGACAAGCAAGGCACAAGCGAATTGACCGCTCCCATCGTGGTGGGGGCAGACGGCGTTCAATCCATGGTCGCGCATAGTGCCGGGCTCAGGCGGACAGACCGGCGGCATATCGGCGTTTCCCAGCGGGTCTATATCGAAGGCGTCGAAGTGGATCAGGGCGAAGCCACGATCTGGTTCGATGAAGACCATTATCCCGGCTATGGCTGGATGTTCCCGATGCACGGCGGCCGCGCCAATATGGGTGTGGGCCTGCTGAGCGAGACTTGCGACCGGTTTGGCCTGTCAGTGCAGGAAAGCTTCCGCGATGCGGTGGAGCGGCTGCGCATCCGGCATCCCGGCTGCGCCAATGCCCGCATTGCCAGCAAGCCGCTGGGCGGGGCGGTGCATATGTATGGCGGCATCACGCGCAATCACTTTGCTGGCGGGCTGCTGGTGGGTGATGCTGGCGGCTTTGTCGACCCGATGACAGGTGAAGGCATCACGCAGGGCATGGAATCGTCCATTATCGGTGCGCGCACGGTGGCCGCGGCACTGGAAGCGGGACGGTTCGAAGAAGCCGACCTTGCCCGGTACGAGCAGGATTTTCGCGCCCATTTTGACCCTGCGATGCTGTATCTGGTCTTTTGTGCGACGGTTTTGCGCAACCGGCATTTCTCGGAATTCGGTTTCAGTTCCACCCGGCAGGGCTTTGAAAAGGCGCAGCACGATCGTTCCTTCGGGGAAGTTTCAGGCACGGCATTTGGCGGGTTGAATGTGCAGCCATTGGCGATGGCCGGCCAGATATGGTGGAGCATTGCCAGGCATCTGGCAGAAAATGGCGCCGCCATGATTGCCAGTGCCATCACCGGCAGGCCCGTCAGTTCAAACCCGGTAGCAGGCGATTTTGCCGCATGGCAACGCGGCTGGCGTGCATCAATGGCAGATGACCCGGCATGGCATCTGGCCTGGTTAAAGGATATTGTTCGATCGGCGTCGCGCCTTGGCCCTTCATTGCGGATGGTTGAAAATCCGCGACTTCGTGGGCCGCTTGCACATGAAGGGGCACCAGCATGACCATGGAACCGAAAACGTCTGAAGACAGCACAGATCAACTCGCCGAGGCACGGCAGGCCGGTAATGGCAATACCGTCGCGATTGTGGGCGGCGGGCTGGCGGGGCTCAGCACGGCAATGAAGCTGTGCGATGCGGGCTTTGATGTGACCTTGTTCGAAGCGCGTGACCGGCTGGGCGGCAATGCATCATCCATGGAACGACCGGTCGAAGGTGAAGATGCCCTCGAGCAGGATGTCTATCCGCACATGTTCTGCGACTGGTACGAGAATTTCTGGGACCTGTTCGAGAACGACCTTGGCCTGAACCGCGACGATTATTTCTCGCCGCGCCAGGGCGTGAACATGCTGAAGAAGGGTGAGCGCGAATATAGCGAATTGCTGAACAACACGTCGATGGAAGCAGTGGTCCACAATATGAAGTCGGGCCTGCTGTCACCTGCAGAATGTTTCCTGCTTGGTTATTCCATGCTCGACCTGACGGCGCATCCGTTTGACCGCAGCAGCCTTGACCAGCTGGACAAGCTGGACGTCAATGGCTTCATCTATTCTCGCGGTTATGCAACTGAAAATGTTGCAAAAATGGAAAATTACATCCTCACGCTCATCTGGTCTATCCAGAGCGAGGATACCGCCGCTGCAACTTACCAGAATTTCCTGCGGCACTGTTTCAAGTTTCCCGACAATTCGCCGTTTTCCTGGCTGCTGAAGGGCAGCCTCGACAAGATGTTGATCCAGCCGATCAGGGACAAGCTGATCGAGAAGGGCTGCAAGATCGAAAGTGGCGCAACCGTCTGCTCCGTGCGGCTGAGGGATGATGTTCCCGAAATCCGCTGGAAGCATGACACTTCTGAAAAGCGGGCCAAGGTGCAGTCCTTTGATTATACTGTTCTGGCGGTTGGGCCTGCTGCTCTTACGCATCTGGTGATGGGGCCGGATGATGCCAGCCATGGCCGGCGGCTCATCGCCTGCGAACAATCGCTTTCCCACGTGCAGAGCATGACTGCGGTGCCCATTCCAGTCGTCGACATTTATCTGAAGCGCAAGCTGGAGAATTTCCCCAAGGACCACATCGGGCTGGGCGGTTCGAAATACGGCCTGACGGTGCTCGATATTTCGCAGCTGTGGGTTGATCAGAAATTTGACGACAAGACCGCGATTATCGTGGCAGCGTCCGATGCCGCTTCCATTCCTTCTCTGGATTGCACAGGGCAGGCGTGGCTGATGCTGCAGGAATTGCATGAATTCTACCCAGATATCGACATCGGCCGATACTGGTCAGACCCTGATTGCGACATCGATTGGGGCAAGACCAATTGCCGCGACAATGTCGATTATCCGCTATTTCTCAACAGCGTTGGTAGCTGGGAATGGCGGCCCGAATCCGCCTATCCCGAAACGATGCCGCGGGTATTCTTTGCGGGCGATCTCTGCCGCACGGATGTCGACATGGCGACCGTCGAAGGCGCGGTGCAATCGGGCTATCAGGCAGCAAAGGCGGTGCAGGAACAGGACGCGAAATTCACCGGCAACGGCATTCGCGGGCCGAAGATCGGCGTCATTGCGCACACCACTTACAGCACGGCCACTTTCCGCGCGGCCAAACTGATGTTCATGCCCTTTGCCTATGGCGCATTGGCGATGACGGCATATCAGCAATGGAAAGACCGAAGTTCCGAAGGCAAGACGACATGGGGCAAGAGCGAATTTTCCCTGTCCGAATATCTGCTGCTGGTGCCGTTGCAGTTCACCATGGACTGGTGGAAAGGGGTCTATTGGCTGGGCCGGGCCCTGACCGATGGCGGCGATGACGATCCGCTGAATACCGGCATCATGTACAAAGCTGCGCCTACGCCTGAAGGTGAGCATCCTGAGCCTGAGACTGCACGCGCCCGGATTGACGCGGCGACCAGTAATACAGACCATGAAGACCATATCGTCGGCCTTGGCGCGGCTGCGCTCAATGCCATGGGTGAATGCGCTGCCTATGCGTCAAATCACTTGTCCGGCGAGATGAGGAAAGCAGATGGCAGGCCGGTCAGCCCGGGCATTGCGGCGGCCGGTTCCATCCTGGGGGCCGCGGCCAGAATTGGCGGGAATGTCATCGCGGCCATGCAGAAACAGAACGGCTTGTCGACCGACCCATACATCCGGCGCCACCGCGTCAAACGCTAGGGCGGGCGGAAAAATTACGGCAATCGAATGTGTCCGGCACCAAGGTGCCAGCAGGGCAATCAGGGGGTAGTCTTTGGATAAAATAACTGCCGGGATCGTGGCCCAACTGGGTTTCACCGATGAAATGCAGAAACTGCGCGCCTTGCTCGACGGGTGGATTGCCCAATCGGCGTTCGACATACAGCCGCTGCTGGAATGGCAATTTGATGCAGGGTCGAAGTATTTTCGGCCGCTGACCATCTTCGGCTGTTACAGGGCGAGTTTCGGGCAGCCGGTTCCGGACAATATCATTCGGTCAGCCGCCGTGCTGGAAATGATGCACAACATGACGCTCGTCGTCGATGACATTCTCGACCATTCCGACGAACGGCGCGGCAAGCCGACCATGCATTCCAAATTCGGGATGCTTCCGGCCCTGATGGCATCGGGCTTCATCGTTGCCGACGGCTTTACCATGTCGGCTGATGACCCGCATGATATCCGGCTGTTCGCCGACCTTATCAAGCGGCTTGGCGTTGCCGAATGCGCGCAGTGGCGGCTGCGGCGACAACCGCTTGGCGTGTCCGATTGGGAAGGTATTGCAGGCGAGGATACAGGATCGATGTTCGAAACCTGCGCCTGCCTTGCGACGCGGGACGAAAGCCTGCGAAAATTCGGCAGGCTCATTGGCATGCTCTATCATGGCTGCGACGATGTGGGCGATGTGAAGGGGCTGGAATCGCTTGGCGGCGGGGGCGAGGAAGACCTGCGCGACGGGATTTTGACCTTGCCGGCAGCGCTCGCCATCCAGGACCCGGCAATCTGCGCCATGTTCTGCAAGGCTGAACCGTCAGACGCAGAATTGCAGGCCATTTCGCGGGCGATGATTGACCAGCTGCCGGCAGCAGACGCGCATCTCGACCAATTGGCTGTCGAGGCGAAATGGGAAGCGCAGGTCCATACCAAGGACCCGTCATCACTGATTGCACTGGTGGATTACACACGCGAATTATCGCGCCGTTAAATACCCTTCAGGCCGTCATCGCGCCCGACAATTGAGCCAGCGCCTGCTGAGCAGTGGCAAGGTCAGGTGTGTTGGTCTGCGGCGTGCAGCGGGCAAGTGACGCTTCCAGGACTTTGGCGGCTTCTGTCTTGCGGCCGCTGTCAGCCAGCATTTGCGAAAGCTGGATGGCGGGCGGCAGTTCAAGTGCAATCAGGCCCATTTCCGCAGCAAGGGCGATCGCGGCACGGTAATCTTCCTCGGCCTCGTCGTCGCGGCCCAGCTTCCGCTTCAACCGGGCGAGGATTTCAAGCGTTTGCGGTCTGACCACCCGTTCTTGCGGGTTGGCAATCAGCGCTTCTTCTGCCGTTTCCATCGCTTCTTCGATGCGGCCGTGCACTTCCATGGCCATGGCCATGCGGTTCATGTTGATGGTCAGGCCGACCAGCGAATTGGCCTTGGCCATTTCGTCCATGGTTTTGCGCATGGTCGCAATATCATCTTCGCCCGTCTCTTCCTTGGCATGGATCCAGCCGAACTTCGCGCGCGTCAGATGGGCGATGTAGGCAAAGCCGTTTTCCTCGCACACATTCAGCGCCTTCCTGGTGTGGACCAGGGCTGCTTCATAATCGCCTTCAAAGGCTGTTACCGTGCCGGCAAAATGGTTGGCCACTGCAATGGCATAGGGCTGGCCGCCATTTTCCGCGACCGAAATGGCATGATTGATGCGCTGTATGGCAAGGTCTGACCGGCCGGAAACCCATCCGGCAAGCGCCGCGACCCCGATTGCCACCACGTCATCAAGCGGGGAATGGCTGAAGCCCTGCGCGCTGATTACGTGCTGTAGATTGGCGTAGTCCGCTTCAAAATCCTTCATTCGCCCAGTGTAGAAACCGGTCTGGATGCGGGCGTTGGCATGGAAATAGTCGAGCCAGGGTATCTCTTCGGCTTCCGGCGTTTCCTTGCTCAGGCTCAGCACTCTTTCGGTGATTGTATCGGCCTGCTGATAGTCGCCAGCGGTGATGACCGCGCGCCACAATTGCGCTTCTTCGATCAGCACCTTGCCCAGCATTCCGCCCTGTTTGGCCAGTGCCAATGCGCGGCTGGCGGCTTCCACCGTTTCAGGGTCGGCATAGCCATGGGTCTGCTGTAAAGCTCGGTTGAGCGCGCTCCACAGGCTGGTTTCCAGCTCGTCCCGTGATGGTCCTTCGGGCTGGGTTTCCAGCACGGAAAGGCCCTGGCGGAAATGCGCCGCAGCTTCCTTGCAGGCACCACGATCATAGGCTGTCTCGCCTGCTTTCTGCCATGCGGCCACTGCCTCTGCGCCTTTGCCGGCACGGGTCCAGTGGGTCGCCAGCAATTCCTGCTGGGATTCTGCGATATGGGGGAACCGTTCGACAATGGTGATTGCAGCCAGCCCGTGCAATTCGCGCTGCCGCCGCTTAGGCAGTGTATCATAGGCGGCATCCTGCACCAGCGCGTGTTTGAACCGGTAAGTGGAATTGGGCGGCGCGCCGCGCATGAACAGCAATTGTTCATCGGCCAGCAGCGCCAGCAGCCCGCCCATTTCATCTTCTGTATGGTCGGTGATTTCCGCCAGCAATGAATGGGGGAAATCGCGCCCCAGAATGGCGGCAATCTGCAGCAATTCGCGTGCCGGCCCCAGCCGGTCGAGGCGGGCCGCGAGCAGGCTTCGCAAAGTGGGCGGAATTGCGGCCGCACGGCCGATGCCGCCTTCGCCATGGCTGGCGGCGATCAGCCGCGCCAGCTCTTCTGCAAACAGCGGCACGCCGTCTGCCCGGTCGAGCACGGTCTGGATGGTCTTTGTGTCAATGCCGCTGTCACCGGCTGCCTCGGCAATGATGGCACGAATTTCGTTTTGCGGCAGGCGGCCAAGATTGATGCGGCTGTGGTTTTCGCGTTCCGACCACGGGGCCTGGAACTCAGGCCGCGCGGTGCCGATTATCAATATCCGGTCGCTTTCGGCCTGTTCGACCAGCATCTGGATGACTTCCATGCTGGAAGGGTCAATCCACTGGCAATCATCCACCAGCAAAACCAGCGGTTTTGACCGGGCAAGATCGAAGGTCGCTTCCACCAGCGTGGCAAGAAGCTGGCTGCGCTGCTGTTCCTGCGTCAGATTCGGTGTGGCCATATCGCCGGGCAGGTCAATCCCGATAACCGGCGCAACAAGTCCGATCAGCCGGGCTGGCAGGCCCAGTTCCCTAACGCCATCGGCCAGCGCAATCGCCGGATCGCCGCCGCGCTCCTCTGCCATGTGCCGCAGCATATGGCCGATGGCGTGATAAGGCGTGTTGGGAAAGAGCGATGCACCCTGAAGGGTGATCCAGTAATGGTCATCAGTGCGAAGAGAGGCACTGAATTCATCGATCAGCCTTGTCTTGCCGATGCCCGGTTCGCCGCAGACAAGGACAAACTGCCCTTCGCCGCTTTGGACTCTTGACCACCGGCTCCTTATCAGCGCCAGCTCGTCCTCTCGTCCGAAAAACCCCGTGGCAAGGCTGGACGCCCAGCCGCGCGTGGTGCCGCCGCTGGAACGCGCACCTGCCACCTTGTAGAAACTGGTTTCGCTCCCTCCGCCCTCGACTTTTTCGAGATCGAATGCGCGCGCTGCCAGTTCATGCACGGGGTCGGTCACCAGCACGGATGCCGGTCCGGCAAGATCGCGGGCAGTCTTGGCAATGGCCGACCCGTCGCCGAACATTTCGGTGTCGCCGCTGCTATCGGCAGTCACCAGAACATCGCTGGTGTGGATGCCCACTTGCAGTTCCATCGCCGCACCTGTGCCCGGTACCACGTCATCAGCCAGGGTCGCGGTGCGTTCTACCAAGCTCAGTGCTGCACGAATGGCGCGCTGGGCTGCGTCTTCCTGCGCGGCTGGATAGCCAAACAGCGCGCTTAACGTATGGGCGTCCCATTTTGCGGTTGCTCCGAATTTTTCGATGATGGCGTTCAACGGCGGCTGGATGCCCGACAAGATGTCGTGCCAGTCTTCCGGGTCCATCGACGATGCCAGTTCGCGGCCGTTTGAAAGGCGTGCGGAAAGGAATGTAATCTGGCGCCTTTCGCTCGAGGGCCTGGCCGCTCTGGGTGCAGGAGTTACGGCAGGCGCGGGGGCTGGTGATGGGACAGAACCTGTGCTGCCACCTTTGCGGCCAAGAAAATCGCGGACATGGCCGGCAAAGGCCTGCCACGCTGGATCGGCCAGATCGCCCAGCCAATGGGTCAGGTCCGGTGTCTGGGTCAATTCGAACATGATGGGCCGTTCGCACGGTTCAATCATGCAGGGCACAAATGTTCCGGCGCGCTGGGCCAGCGTTGCCTCGGCCCTGACCCACCGCGATGCAACAGATTTGCGCGACCACAGCACCACGACTGCTTTCGCATCGCGTAAAGCCTTTTCCGTGACTTCGTCATACACCTGGCCAGCGCGCAGATCCACGTCCCACCATACCGACAGGCCGGCTGCCTCGAAAGCGCGAACAAACATGTCCGCCGCTTCCTGATCGTCACGATTGTAGGAAAGAAATATATCCTGCAACCAACTTCCTCATTAGCGCGACAACCAACTATTACAGTATCCGGTGCTGGCCGCCAATAGAGTTCATGGGTTGGATTTTTCGAACAGTTTCGCGCCCGGGCATTCAGGATTTCAAAAAATAACGCCGCCGTTCCGGTGCAGGAACGGCGGCGTTCTGGTGTTCGATCTTTGCTGGATCAGCCGCGCGGTTTTTTGCCGCCCTTGTATGGCTTTGCATGAACGCGTGGACCGCCCCTGCCGGTCGGGCCTTCTCCGCGCGGGCCCTCACGGCGTGGTCCGTCACGGTTGGGGCCATCTCGGCGTGGCCCGTCGCGGTTGGGGGCACCACGGGGCGGGCCCTTGCGGTGGGGCTTGCTGTTGTTGCGCGCCTGTTCGCGGGGGCCACCTTCGGACCGTTCGATGTGAACCGGATCGTCGTCGCCTTCGGCGTTGGCCGTGCGCATCACGGCATCTTCGAACTTGTCGGCAATGGGACGCGGGACCTGGAAGAAGGTTTCTGCAGGGCCAATCCGGATTGCGCCGATTTCGTTGCGGGTAATATGACCGCGGCGGCACAGCAGCGGCAAAATCCAGCGCGGGTCGGCATTCTGGCGACGGCCAAGTTCCATGCGGAACCAGACAGTATCTTCAAAGCCGGGGCGGTGCCGGTCCTGCTGTGCTGCCTTGCGTGCTTCGGGCGTGTTCTCGATCAACTCTTCAGGCTGCGGCATGGATGCGCGGTGGGCGCGGACCAGAGCTGCGGCGATGTCTTCTGGTGAACGTTCCGCCATCAGTTTTGCAGCCAGGTTGCGGTCTTCCTCGTCCACTTCGACCGGCGCGAGAAGCGCTGTCAGCAACCGTTCGCGGTCCTGCTTCTGGATTTCCTGCGGCGTTGGCGCATTAATCCAGTCTGCGTTGATCTTTGCACCGCGCAGCATGGATTCAACGCGCTTGCGGCGCGGATAAGGCACCAGGATAACTGCGGTGCCCTTCTTGCCCGCGCGGCCGGTGCGGCCCGAACGGTGCTGCAATGCTTCTGCATCACGCGGGATTTCGACGTGGATCACGAGGCTTAGCGTGGGCAGGTCGATACCGCGCGCAGCAACGTCAGTGGCGACACAAACGCGTGCGCGCCGGTCGCGCAGGGCGTGCATCGCCTGGTTGCGTTCAGACTGGGAATGTTCGCCAGACAGGGCAACAACCGCAAAGCCGCGTTCCTGCAAAGTGGCATGGAGCCTGCGCACATTGTCGCGCGTGGCACAGAACAGCATGGCCGTTTCCGCTTCATGGAAACGCAGCAGGTTCACAACTGCGTTTTCAATCTCGGACGGGGAAACGGTGACGGCCTGATAGGCAATGTCGCCATGGCCGCGATCATCACCCACGGTGGAAATGCGCAAGGCATCCTGCTGGTAACGCTTGGCGAGGGCCACGATCTGGCGCGGCATGGTGGCGCTGAACAGCAAGGTCCGGCGGCCTTCGGGCGTCGCGTCGAGAATTTCTTCCAGGTCTTCGCGGAAGCCCATGTCGAGCATTTCGTCCGCTTCATCCAGAACCACTGCACGAAGCGCGGAAAGTTCCAGCGCGCCGCGTTCAAGATGGTCGCGCAGGCGGCCAGGCGTGCCGACCACGATCTGTGCGCCGCCACGCAGGGCGCGGCGTTCCTTGGATGCATCCATCCCGCCGACACAAGTGGCGATACGTGCGCCGGCCTTGCCATAAAGCCACATCAGTTCGCGGCTGACCTGCAGGGCCAGTTCGCGCGTGGGCGCGATGACGAGGGCCAGCGGCGTATTGGCCTGCGGCACGGTGCCGTCTTTGCCAAGCAGCTGTTCAGCCATTGCGAGGCCGAATGCCACGGTCTTGCCAGAGCCAGTCTGGGCGGACACGACAAGGTCGCGGCCAGAGGCTTCCGCTTCGATAACAGCTGCCTGTACGGCAGTGGGTTTTTCATAGCCGCGTTCGGCCAGCGCTTCGCCAAGAAATGGCGGGAGATCGGTAAAATTCATGGGACTCGCATCATCAGGGGTCGCATTTGCGACTTGGACAGGGAACGGGTCGGGCTTGTCGCAGTTTTCCTGCGAAGACCAAGGTTTAAAGGCGCGCTACCGCCAGTGCCGACCGGTCAATTCTGCCGCCCATACACACTTATCACCCGTTTGGCTTCAACTGTTTTTGTGCAAGTGCGAAAAGGCTTGCCAATTGACAGTTTGCGGTGCCGGATTGCAACCGCTCCGCCGCCGAGGCATAGAGGCCCGAGCGTCTTGAGGGGGTCATTGCAAATGCCGGATCGCAGACCGCGCCCACGCGTGACATCGTTCGATGTTGCCGAACATGCAGGCGTGAGCCAGTCGACCGTTTCGCGCGCGCTGGCCAATTCCAGCGCCATCACCGAAGCAACGCGTGCACGGGTCATCAAATCGGCCGAAGAACTCGGCTATATGGTGGATACGCGCGCCGCGCAGCTACGGCAGGGACGCACCGGCACATTGGCCGTGGTCGTCATCTGCCGCCCGGGCGAAGCGGCGAGCGAGATCAACCCGTTCTATTTCTCCCTGCTCGGCAGCGTGTGTGCTGCTGCATCGGGGCAGGGGTATCAGACGCTGGTATCCTTCCAGGCTTCGGCGGACCAGCTGTTCGGGAAATATGAAGAAAGCGGCCAGGCAGACGGGGTCATTGTCATCGGCACCACGGCCAATGACGCAGCGTGGAATTATTTCCGCAGCATCAGCGCGGATAACCGCTCTGTCGTGTTCTGGGGTTCCCCTTTTGACGAACTGGAATGGATCAGGTCGGACAATTACGAAGGCGGCCTGATTGCGACGCGCCGCCTGATCGAGGCCGGATATCGCAATATCGTGCATCTGGGCGCGGTTGATTCGCCCCAGCGCCAGTTTCGTGAACGCTATGAAGGCTATGCCCGCGCAATGGCAGATGCGGGCCTTGTTCCGCGACTTCAGGAAGTGGATTACGATGCTGACCGCGAAACGCAAGGCCACAATGCCGTCAGCGCATTGGTTGCAAAGGGCGAGGCTTTCGATGCCCTGTTCGTGGCATGCGATTCCATTGCGCTGGGGGCCATGGAAGAATTGCGCATCCGCGGGATTTCGGTGCCGGACCAATGCGGTCTGATCGGATTTGACGGCATACGCGAAGGCATCCACACCTCGCCCCCGCTGACGTCGATCGAACCGGATTTCGACGTGGCAGGCGCGATGCTGGTTGCCAATGTGCTGGGTGAAAGCAGCCATAGGCTTGCCGAACGCCGGGTTCCGGTCCGGCTTCTGGACCGCGGCAGCGTCAGGTAAGGCAGGCCCGCCGTTGGCGCGAAACGGGGTTTATTGATCTTTCTTTCTAAATGGCGTGGGCGTTGCTGCCCTGATCATTACCTGCGTCACGGCTGTTGATGGCCGATTAATCAGGCGCGATAGAAAAACCTCGCTTGCAGATATAAGAATATCTTTATATTCCATTCTGACAATGCGAACTGAAACCATCATTCGGGCTCTTGCGGACCCGACCCGGCTCAGGATCATGCGTCTTATTGGCGTGATGGAACTGGCTGTGGGCGAACTTGCGCAAGTGCTCGGCCAAAGCCAGCCGCGCGTTTCGCGCCATGTCGGCATCCTGTGCGATGCAGGTCTTTCAGAACGCCACCGTGAAGGAAGCTGGGTCTTCCTGCGCGCAAGCACGGGCCGTGAACGTGGCAGCCCGATCGGCGAAGCAGTCGCCCATCTGCTGGCAATTGCAGAGCGCGAAGACGAGGCATTTGCCAAGGTCTGTGATGACGACCGGAAGCATCTGGCAGCTATCCGCGCGACGCGCGAGGAAAATGCCGCCAGTTTCTTTGCTGCCCATGCGGAAGACTGGGACCAGCTGCGCAGTCTGCACAGCCCGGACCAGATGGTTGAAGAACGTCTGGTAGAAGCCTTGGGCGACCAGGGATTGGGCAATGTGCTCGACATCGGCACCGGGACAGGGCGGATGGCAGAACTGTTCGCACCTCGTGCCGATACGATAGTGGCCCTGGACAAGAGCCTCGACATGCTGAGAGTGGCGCGCGCCAAGCTGCAGCATCTGCCGGCCGATGCTGTCGAACTGGTGCAGGGCGATTTTGGCGCACTGCCATTCGGACCTGAAAGGTTCGATACGGTTCTGCTCCATCAGGTCCTTCATTTTGCGCAGGACCCCGCCGCTGCCCTTATCGAAGCTGCACGCGTCACTCGGCCTAGCGGACGTATCGCGATCATCGATTTTGCGGGCCACGCCCGTGAAGAACTGCGGGACCGGTATGCCCATGCGCGGCTTGGCTTCACTGATGGTGCCATGGCCAGCATGCTGTCGGACGCTGGCTACAAGCCCTTGCCGCCTATCGCGCTCAAAGGCGGGGAACTGGTTGTAAAAATCTGGCTGGGCCTGCGCGGCGCTGGCCTTGAACCTGTCGAAACTGAAAAGAGCTACTCATGACCATTCCCCTCGATGTCTCGGATGAGGCGAAGCGGGCGTTTGACGCGCCGCTTTTCGCATCCCTGCCGGGCGACATTTCCGCTTCCTTCGAATTTTTCCCGCCCAAGACCGAGAAAATGGAAGCGATGCTGTGGGATTCGGTCCAGCAGCTGAAGCCGCTTGGTCCCGACTTTGTATCGGTAACCTATGGCGCAGGCGGCTCAACCCGCGAACGCACACATAATACGGTCGCCCGGATCATTGCAGAGGCACACATCCCTGCGGCCGCGCATCTTACCTGCGTCGATGCGTCAAAGGCGGAAATCCGCGAAGTGGCCGAGCATTATTGGGAAGCCGGCGTGCGTCACATCGTCGCGCTGAGGGGCGACATGGGCGAACCAGGTGCGCCTTTTGTCCCGCACCCTGATGGCTATGCCAATGCCGCCGAACTGGTCGCAGGCCTGAAGAAAATTGCCGATTTCGACATTTCGGTGGCGGCTTATCCCGAAACCCATCCCGATGCGGTTTGCCCCGATAGCGATATCGACAATCTGAAGCGCAAACTGGATGCCGGTGCCAGCCGAGCGATCACGCAGTTCTTCTTTTCGCCAGAAGTTTTCTTCCGGTTTAAGGACAAGCTTGCTGCCAAGGGTATCGATGCGCCAATCCTGCCGGGCATCCTGCCGGTGACCAATGTGGCGCAGGCCCGAAAGTTTGCAGGTGCCTGCGGTGCCGAAATACCGGCATGGATGGACGGACTTTTCGAGGGGCTGGATGAACGCCCTGCAGCGCGCCAACTGGTTGCCGCCACGATTTCTGCCGAACTGTGCCGCCGTCTTTATGCAGGCGGCGTTCGCCAGTTCCATTTCTACACTTTGAACAGGGCCGATCTTGCCTATGCGATCTGCCATTTGCTCGGCATGCGCCCGAACGGGGAAAACCAATGACGCCGCGTGAAAGGCTGAAGGCCGAAGCAGCCAAGCGCGTGCTTATTTTCGATGGCGCGTTTGGCACACAGATCCAGAGTCGCAAGCTGCAGGAAGCCGATTACGCTGGCAACCTTGGGCTTTCGGCAGATCAGAAGGGCAACAATGATATTCTGGCGCTGACCAGGCCCGATGTGATTTCCGAAATTACCCGCGCTTACTTCGAGGCAGGTTCGGACGTGGTTTCGACCAACACGTTTTCTGCCAACATCATTTCGCAGGCCGATTACGCGGCAGAGCATCTGGTTGCGGAAATCAACCTTGCGTCAGGCCGGATCGCCCGCGCGCTGGCGGATGAATATGAGGCGAAGGATGGTCGCCCGCGGTTTGTTGCAGGCGCAATCGGGCCGACCAACAAGACCCTGTCGCTCTCGCCCGATGTGGAAGACCCCGGCTTCCGCGAGATTACTTTCGACTATCTGGTGGATGTCTATCACCAGCAGGCTGCCGCGCTGGTTGAAGGGGGTGCCGATTTCATCCTGGTTGAAACCATTTTCGATACGCTGAATGCCAAGGCCGCCATCTTTGCCATCCGCAAGCTGGAGCGCGAATTGGGGCGTGATGTGCCGATCATGCTTTCCATGACGCTGACCGATCTTTCGGGGCGGAACCTGTCGGGCCACACGGTGGAGGCGTTCTGGTACGCCGTCCGCCATGCCAACCCTGTCACCATCGGCCTCAATTGTTCGTTCGGCGCAGAACAGCTGCGGCCGCATATCCAGCTGCTCAGCCGGATCGCGGACACGCTGCTGCTGGCCTATCCCAATGCGGGCCTGCCCAATGAACTGGGCGAATATGACGAAGAACCCCACACCACTGCGGGCCTCGTTTCCGAATGGGCAGATCATGGCCAGGTGAATATTCTGGGCGGGTGCTGCGGCTCAACGCCGGAACATATTTCGGCCATTGCCGCAGCTGTCGCAGGCTCTGCCCCGCGTGAAATTCCCCGGCCCGCCACCGTGACCCGGCTTGCCGGGCTCGAACCTTTTACCTTGGCCGCCTGAAGGCGACAGGACAGAAAATGACCACTCCTACTGGATCGCAGTTCGTGAACATCGGCGAACGAACGAACGTGACCGGATCTGCCCGGTTCAAGAAACTTGTCATGGCAGACGATTACGCAGCAGCCGTCGAAGTGGCGCGCCAGCAGGTCGATAATGGCGCGCAGATCATCGATGTGAACATGGATGAAGGCCTGCTCGATGCAGTCCACGCCATGACCACCTTTCTCAAGCTGATTGCCGCAGAACCGGATATTGCCCGTGTTCCGGTGATGATCGACAGTTCCAAGTGGGATGTCATCGAACAGGGTCTGAAATGCGTTTCGGGCAAGCCGATCGTCAATTCCATTTCCATGAAGGAAGGCGAAGAAGCCTTCCTCGAACAAGCGCGCAAATGCATGGATTACGGCGCTGCCGTAGTGGTGATGGCATTCGATGAAACGGGCCAGGCCGATACAAAACAGCGCAAGGTCGAGATTTGCGCGCGTGCGTATGATTTGCTGACCGGCATTGGTTTCCCGCCTGAAGATATCATTTTCGACCCCAACATTTTCGCTGTCGCGACCGGTATTGAAGACCATGATCGCTATGGCCTCGATTTCATCGAAGCCGTGCGCGAGATCAAGGCGCGCTGCCCCCATGCCAAGACATCAGGCGGCCTTTCGAACCTCAGCTTCAGCTTCCGCGGCAATGAAACCGTGCGCCGGGCCATGCATTCGGTGTTTCTTTACCACGCCATCCCTGCGGGGCTGGACATGGCCATCGTCAATGCCGGGCAGCTCGACATTTATGACCAGATCGACCCTGTGCTGCGCGAAGCATGCGAGGATGTGATCCTGATGCGGCCGGTGGCAGGTGATGCCACGGCCACCGAACGGCTGATCGACCTTGCCGAAAGCTACAAGGGCCAGGACCCTGTGGCCGAAAAACAGGCTGCCGAATGGCGCGGCTGGCCGGTTGAAAAACGCCTCGAACATGCACTGGTGAAGGGTATCGATGCCGACATCGTGTCCGATACCGAAGAAATGCGCGCATTGACCGAACAGCGCGGCGGACGGCCGATCGAAGTGATCGAAGGTCCGCTGATGGACGGCATGAACGTGGTTGGCGACCTGTTCGGCAGCGGCCAGATGTTCCTGCCGCAAGTGGTGAAGTCCGCCCGTGTCATGAAAAAGGCTGTTGCCCACCTCATTCCCTTCATCGAAGCGGAAAAGGAAGAAGGCGCAAAAGCCAAGGGCAAGATCATCATGGCGACCGTGAAGGGCGACGTGCATGATATCGGCAAGAATATCGTCGGCGTGGTCCTGCAGTGCAACGGCTATGAAGTAATCGACCTCGGCGTCATGGTGCCATGGCCAAAAATCCTCGAAACCACGAAAGCCGAAGGAGCGGATATGATCGGTCTCTCCGGTCTTATCACTCCGTCGCTCGACGAAATGGTAACCGTGGCGGAAGAAATGCAGCGTGCCGGCATGACCATGCCGCTGCTGATCGGCGGTGCGACCACAAGCAAGGTGCATACTGCGCTCAGGATCGAACCGGCCTATACCGGCCCTGTCATTCATGTGCTGGATGCCAGCCGTGCTGTCGGTGTGGCGTCGAAGCTGTTGTCTGACACTCTGCGCGATGATTTTGTAGCTGAAGTCGCCGCCGATTATGCCCATGTGCGCGATGTGCGGGCGGGCAAGGTTCAAAGCGATCTGTTGAGCCTGCAGGATGCGCGGGCAAACGGTTTTGTCGCTGACATGAGCGACAAGTCAGCCCCGCCGCTGGAACCGGGCATTCATGTGTTTGAAGACTGGTCGCTGGCAGACCTGCGTGAATGCATCGACTGGACACCGTTTTTCCGCGCGTGGGAACTTCACGGCACCTATCCCGCGATACTGAAAGATGAAGTCGTCGGCGAAAGCGCGCAGTCGCTGTTCGAAGATGCGCAGGCGATGCTGGACCGGATAATCAGCGAGAAATGGCTGACCGCCAAGGCTGTCTGCGGCTTCTGGCCCTGCGCGCGAGACGGCGATGATGTGACCATCCATCTTGAAACAGAAGATCACGTGGTCATTCCGTTCTTGCGCCAGCAGGTGAAGAAATCGCGCGACAGGGCCAATTACTGCCTTGCCGATTTCATCGATCCGGTAGGCGACTGGATTGGCGGCTTTGCCGTGGGTATCCACGGGATTGACGAACATTCGGCACGTTTCCAGGCGGAAAATGACGATTATTCGGACATCCTTCTGAAGGCGCTGGCCGACCGTTTTGCCGAAGCAATGGCAGAACGGCTGCACCAGCATGTGCGGACGGATTTGTGGGGCTATTCCCCTGCCGAGCAGCTGACCAACGAAGCGCTGATCAAGGAACAATATCGCGGTATCCGGCCTGCGCCTGGCTATCCTGCCTGCCCTGACCATAGCCTCAAGCCGATCCTGTTCGACTTGCTGGATGCGCCGGGCAATGCCGGTCTGACGCTGACTGAAAGCTATGCGATGTGGCCGACTTCGGCAGTGAGCGGATTCTATTTCTCCCACCCTGATTCGTCATATTTCGGCGTGGCGCGCATCGGGCGCGACCAGCTGGAAGACTATGCGGCGCGGCGCGGGGTTGATCTTTCCACCGCAGAACGCTGGCTGAGGCCCAATCTCGATTGACCGCAACACTGCAATCGACCAAAGGATTTTTGTCGCCGGGGGAGTGATTCCCCGGCCACATCGCGGGAGAGATCGCATGCTTTTGCCGGCATGCGGCGCCGAAGGAGCAACCGCCCCGGAAACTCTCAGGCAAATGGACCGCGATGTGGCAGACACTCTGGAAAGCGAATTTCGGCTAATGCAATAGGCCGCGGTTCCACCGAAGGGGTAATCCTGCACCGCCTGCGACCGGCGGTCAGGGCGAAGCTCTCAGGTTTCCCGACAGAGGGGGTGTGGTGAAAGTGCTTCTGCGCGGGGCATTGCCATATCTGCCGGGGACTGCCGAGTGAGCGAAGACCAGACCGAAACCCATCCAGACGATCTGCCTGAAGTGCAGGTGCTGCCGCTTGACGCGTGGCACCGGACGAAAGGCGGCCGGATGGTCGATTTCGCAGGCTATCAGATGCCCATCCAGTATGAAGGCATCGTTGCCGAACATGACTGGACGCGCAGCCATGCCTCGCTGTTTGACGTGAGCCATATGGGGCAGCTCTCGCTCGAGGGCGAAGGCGCGGCAGAGGCGCTGGAGACCCTGCTGCCGGGCGACATTACCGGGCTGAAGCCGGGGCGGATGCGCTATTCGCTGATGCTTGATGAAAACGGCGGCGTGCTGGACGATCTGATCGTCACCAATGTCGGCCAGCATCTGGGACTGGTTGTGAACGGCGCGGTAAAATGGGATGATATTGCCCATCTGCGCGAACATCTGCCCGATGAAATCACCCTGACGCACCATGCCGAGCAGGCATTGCTGGCATTGCAGGGGCCGGAAGCCGCCGCTGTGCTTGAAACGATAATTCCAGGGGTTGGCGAACTGGTCTTCATGACGGCTGGCGGTTTTGACTGGAACGGCACATCCGTCTGGGTCAGCCGCGCGGGATATACCGGTGAAGACGGCTTTGAAATCTCCGTTCCTGCCGACAAGGCCGAGGCGCTGGCCAATGCGTTGGTGGCTGACAGCAGGGTAAAGCCTGCTGGTCTTGGCGCGCGCGACAGCCTGCGGCTGGAAGCCGGCTTACCGCTTTACGGGCATGATCTAGATACAGATATCGACCCTGTTTCTGCCGATCTCCTGTTTGCGCTGACGAAGAAACGCCGCGAAACGGGCGGCTGGATGGGCCATGAAAGCGTGGCCCGCGTTTTGGCGCAAGGGCCGTCTGTGAAACGCATTGGCCTGGTGCTGGACGGACGTTTGCCTGCCCGCGAAGGCGCGTTGGTGTTTGCCGGTGATACGCAAGTGGGCAAGGTCACATCGGGCGGATTTTCGCCCACGCTCGGCCATCCCGTTGCCATGGCCTATGTCGCGATATCACACGCGGCCATTGGCACCCCCTTGCAACTCGAAGTCAGGGGCAAACGGCTGGATGCGCGCGTCGCGCCGATGCCGTTTGTGCCGCAGAATTACTATCGTGGTCCAACTTCCATTTCAGGAGACCCAAAATGAGCCGTTATTTCACCGACGAACATGAATGGATCGAAGTCGAAGGCGATACTGCTACCATCGGCATCACCGATTACGCGCAAAGCCAGCTGGGCGATATCGTCTTTGTCGAAGTGCCGGCAGCAGGCACGCAAGTGACCAAGGGCGCCGATGCAGCAGTTGTGGAATCGGTAAAAGCAGCGTCGGACGTTTACGCGCCGATCGCCGGCACTGTGCTGGAAGGCAATCCTGCGCTGGAAGAAGATCCGGCGCTGGTCAACACGGCCCCTGAAACCGACGGCTGGTTCTTCAAGCTCAAGGTCGCTGATGCAAGCGAACTCGAAGGCCTGATGGACGAAGCTGCCTACAAGGCATTTGTCGAAGGCCTTTAAAGTCTGTGCCGGAAACGGCGGATGATGCTGAACTGATCCCGGCAAAGCGCGGGATTACGAGGAAAAACAACGATGCGTTACCTCCCTCTGACCGATGCCGACCGTTCGGCAATGCTGGAAACCATCGGCGCGCCGGATATCGACGCGCTGTTCGTGGACGTTCCGCACGAAGCACAGCTTGACGGGCCAATCCGCGGCCTGCCGATGCACGCCAGCGAACTGGCGGTTGAACGGCATATGGGCCGGCTTGCGAAGCAGAACCTTGCGGCTGGTGACGCACCGTTTTTCCTCGGCGCTGGTGCCTATAAACATCACGTTCCGGCCAGTGTCGATCATATCATCCAGCGCGGCGAATTTCTGACGGCATACACGCCATATCAGCCCGAAATCGCGCAGGGCACGCTGCAGATGCTGTTCGAATTCCAGAGCCAGGTTGCCCGGCTTTATGGCTGCGATGTCGCCAATGCCAGCATGTATGATGGTTCAACCGCCTGCTGGGAAGCAATCAGCATGGCGCGGCGCATCACCCGCAAGACCCGCGCGATACTGTCGTCCGGCCTGCACCCGCATTACGTGTCGGTCATCAAGACGATGGCGCGCTTCACCGGCGACGAAATTCACTATTGCGCCCCGTCGCTGGATGCCGCGCCCGACTATGCCGCGATGCTGGATGCCATTGATGACGATACCAACTGTGTCGTGGTGCAATACCCTGACATCCTTGGCCGTATCGGTGATTTGTCCGCCATTGCCGAAAAGGCGCAGGCGCATAAAGCATTGCTGATTGCCGTGGTGACAGAACCTGTTGCCCTTGGCGCGATCAAGTCGCCGGGTGAAATGGGCGCGGATATCGTGGTTGGCGAAGGCCAGTCCATCGGCGTGGGCCTGCAGTTTGGCGGGCCATATCTCGGCCTGTTTGCGACCCGTCAGAAATATGTGCGGCAGATGCCGGGCCGTCTGTGCGGCGAGACCGTGGATGCCGAAGGGCAGCGCGGCTTCGTGCTCACGCTTTCCACGCGCGAACAGCATATCCGCCGCGAAAAGGCGACTTCCAACATCTGCACCAATTCCGGCCTGTGCGCGCTGGCGTTCTCCGTCCACATGACGCTGCTGGGCGAAAAGGGCTTGCGCGCTCTGGCGGCTGAAAACCATCGGCTGGCCTGCCACGCGGTAGATACGCTGGCCAATGTGCCCGGCGTTACTGTGCTGAACGATGCGTTCTTCAATGAATTCACCATCCGGATTGACGGCGATGCGCGCGAGATCGTGCGCGAACTGGCCGAGAAGAACATCCTTGCCGGCGTCTCGCTCGGCAGGCTTTACCCCGATGAGACCGGCCTTGCAGGCGGGCTTCTGGTCGCCGTTACTGAAACCACGAGCGAGGACGATATCGACGCCCTTGCCGCATCGCTGAAGGAGGCGCTGGCATGAACGCTCCGAACAAATCCGGCTGGAAGCCTGCGATGAATGCCGATGGCGAGAGCATTGGCGGCCCCGCAACGCATACCGGCAACCGTGCATTGATGCTGGAAGAAGAGCTGATTTTCGAAATTGGCGGCACTGACACCACAGGCGTCGACCTGCCGCAGCCAGATGCATTTGCACAGCGCCGCACCGGCGGGCTGGAACGCACGGCAGAAATCGGCCTTCCTGGCCTGTCCGAACCTGAAACCGTGCGCCATTACACGCGTCTCAGCCGCCAGAACTATGCCATCGACCTTGGCCTGTTTCCGCTGGGCAGCTGCACCATGAAGCATAATCCGCGTCTCAATGAAAAAGTCGCGCGGATGCCCGGTTTTGCCGATCTGCACCCGATGGCACCCAGCACCACCACGCAAGGCGCGCTGGCGGTCATCCATGAACTGGGCGAATGGCTCAAGACGCTGACCGGAATGCCTGCTGTCGCAATGAGCCCCAAGGCGGGTGCGCATGGCGAACTTTGCGGCATTCTGGCCATTCGTGCCGCACTGGAAGCGCGCGGCGATGCGCGCAAGGTCGTGCTGTGCCCTGAAAGCGCCCATGGCACCAACCCCGCCACCGCAGCCTTTGCTGGTTATGAAGTGGAAGACATACCTGCAACGCCCGAAGGCCGGGTTGATCTGGCTGCATTGGAAGCGCGGCTGGGGCCGGATGTTGCCGCAGTGATGATCACCAATCCCAATACCTGTGGCCTGTTCGAACGCGATTTCCGCAAGATTGCCGATGCGGTTCACGCTGCGGGCGGTCTGGTTTATTGCGATGGCGCCAATTTCAACGCCATTGTTGGCCGCGTGCGTCCCGGTGATCTGGGCGTGGATGCCATGCACATCAACCTGCACAAGACGTTTTCCACTCCGCATGGCGGCGGCGGACCGGGTTCCGGCCCTGTCGTATTTTCAGAAGCACTGGCACCCTTCGCGCCGCTGCCTTTCGTGGAAAAAACAGACGACGGCTTCGTTTTGGTCGAAGAAGAGACCGCAGGTGATCGCCACGCCAGCAGCTTTGGCCGGATGACTGCGTTTCATGGCCAGATGGGTATGTTCACCCGCGCATTGACCTATATCCTCAGCCACGGTGCCGACGGGCTGAAGCAGGTGTCCGAAGATGCGGTGCTGAACGCCAATTACGTATTGCGCAAGCTGGAGGACGTGCTCCACGCGCCATTCGCCGACAGCGGGCCGTGCATGCATGAAGCCCTGTTTGGCGACAAGGGCTTTGCAGAAGGCCTGTCCACGCTTGATCTGGCAAAGGGCCTGATCGACGAAGGCTACCATCCGATGACCATGTATTTCCCGTTGGTGGTGCATGGCGCGATGCTGGTCGAGCCGACAGAAACCGAAAGCAAGGCTGCGCTTGACCAGTTCATCGGCGCAATGCGCAGTGTGGCAGAGCGGGCAATTGCTGGCGATGAAACGCTGAAGACAGCGCCGCATTACGCCCCGCGCCGCCGGTTGGATGAAACACTGGCTGCTCGTAAGCCAGTGCTGGCATGGACCGAACCTGCGGCGGAATGAACCGCCGCGCTTGATTAAAGCTGATTAAACCGCTTTCCTCCCTCCAGGGGGGATAGGCATGATGCCGACACAGCGTTCGGACAGCTTTATCAGGCGGGGGTGGCGCAATGTCCGCGAAGCAGGCACGCAGCGGCTGGTCCTGACGGGGCTGCTGGTGCTGGTTGCCCTGCTGCTGGCCAAGTTCAGCTGGTATGTGCCGGTCACTGCCGATGCAGAGCGGGCGCTGTTCGACCTGCGTAGTTTCGTGAATGCAGAACACGTCGAACAGGACGACCGCATCCTGCTGGTCGTCTATGACGAGCAGACGCTGATCGATGCGCGCAAGCGATCCCCGCTGGATCGCGGATTGCTGAGCGCGGCCCTGCGCAATCTCGATGCGATGGGTGCCAAAGCGATCGGCATCGATATATTGTTCGACCAGCCGCAGGATGAAGACGCACAGCTGATCGAAACACTGCGCGCCATGAAAACGCCGGTGGCCGTGGCCTATGCCGAAGTGGCGTCGAACAAAGCCGATATCGTCTATGAACAGCAGGAATTCCTGAAGGGTTTCATGGCGCAGCTGGAAGGCAGCAATGCGCGGCCTGCCAGTATCAGGCTGGACAATGCCTTTGGCGTGACCCGAAACTGGCCAAAGCAGGAACCGGGGCTGCCGCCGCTGCTGGGCCGCGCCATGATGCAGGCCGCTGGCGAAGGCGCGGCCACCTTGCCGGGCTATGAAGGCCCGCTGCGTTACCGCCAGCCGGTCTATGAAGACCAGCCGGTGTTTGCATCACTACGCATCGACCTGTTTGCAGACCCCGAACTTGCGCCGATGATGGCGCAACAGGTGGCCGGGCGCTATGTCCTTATTGGCGGCGATCTGGTGGATGTGGACCGGGTGGAAACCACTTTTACGGCCAGTACTGGCGAGGTGCCGCCTGGCCTTGCCGTCCATGCCGCAATGATGGCGCAGATGCTGGATGGCGCGGAAATGCCGGTGCCGATGCCTGCTGCCATGTGGGCGCTCAGCATTCTGGTGGTGATGTTTGCCGTGCTGACCGGATTGCTCGAATTGGGCAGATGGCGCATTTACGCACTGCTCATTGTGCAGTTTCTGGTGATGCTGGGGACACCCTTTGCAATGCAGGCGCGCGGTATTGACACCTATGGAGTGCCTGCGGCTGGCTGGCTGATCGGCTGGATGGTTGCCTTTGCCGCAGTTACTTCTGCTGCGCGTGCCGCAGGCGCAGTGCAGCGCAATTTCGCCCAAGGCGCGCTTGGCAAATATCTGCCGCGCGACATCGCCCGTGAGATCATCGAAAAACCCGAACTTCTGTCACTTCATGGCGAGAAGAAATCGATCTACGTGCTGTTCAGCGACCTCGAAGGGTTCACCAAGATGAGCCATGCGCTGGAACCGGAAATGGTCGCCAAATTGCTGAACCGCTATCTTGAAAGCCTGAGCAAGGTGGTGCTGGACCACGGCGGGGTAATCGACAAATTCGTGGGGGATGCGGTCGTCGCATTCTGGGGCGCACCCATTTCGCGTCCCGATGATGCCATGCGTGCAGCAAAGGCAGGATATGCCATCTGGCAAGCGGGCGAGGAATTCAGGCGCAGCGTAGATCCCGGCTTGCCGCCCATCGGCAAGACCCGCGTCGGCCTGCATTATGGTGAAGCCGTGGTCGGCAATTTTGGCGGCGAAACGCGCATCCAGTATACTGCCCTTGGTGACAGCATGAACACGGCTGCCCGGTTGGAAGCCGCGAACAAGGCGCTTGATTCCAGCGTGATGGCCAGCCGCGAATTTGCGGAGAAATCCGGCCTCGACTGGTGGCGGCCAATGGGCCGCGTGGTGCTGCGCGGGCGGGCCAAGCCGGTCGATATTCTTGAACCAGCGCCCGATTTTCCGGCAGAAGACCGCAAGGTATTGATCCAGGCCATGATCCTTGGCGACACGGACCTGGAAGCCGCACTATCGCTGGTGCAGGACCTGGTGGCGAAACACCCCACTGACAAAGCGCTGGCTAATCTGTTATACCGACTGAGAAATCTCGGGGAGGGGAATGCATATGTCCTGGGTTAAGAGCCTTTCAGTCTTCGCATCTGTGGCCGGTGCCGCAGCAGCCCTGGCATTTCCGCAAGCCGCCAGTGCGGATGTGGTCGTGGCATCGAGCGGGCCTTCCGCCACCCAGTATCCGGTTGGCAGGAAGCTGGGCGAAAGCGACCAGATCATGCTGAAGGCTGGCGATAGTGTCACTGTTCTGGGTGCTGGCGGCACCCGTGTCATCAGCGGCGCGGGCAGCCACCGTGTTGGTGCGCGCGGCGCGGCCAAACGGTCCACTTTTGCGACGCTGACAAGGCAGCGGTCCGCAGCGCGGGTGCGCACAGGCGCGGTGCGCGGCGATCTGACCGGCGCAGAAGTCACACGCCCGAACATCTGGTATGTCGATGTCACCCAATCAGGCACGATGTGCGTTGCCGATGCTGCCGCTGTCCAGATGTGGCGGCCAGTCAGCACAGGCGCGGCAACCTATCTGGTGGCTAGCCCCGCATCGCCCGACCATGTCCATGTCGCTTTTCTCGACGGGGAAATGACTGCGGGGTGGAGCGCGGAACAATTGCCGGTGGCCGAGGGCAGCACCTATGTCATCACTGGCCCCGATGGCGGGGCAGGCGCGCAAGTGACCTTCGCCATGCTCGGAACAGAGCCTGACAACCCTGAAGATATGGCCGATGCGCTCATTGCAAAAGGCTGCACCGGACAATTGGCGCTGCTTACATCTGCCATGATGTAAAACGCGCAAACCAGCGACTGGGCGGAGTATCCACGCGCCGTGGAAACTTTGTCCGGCCGCAACCTTGGCAATCAGGGTTTTTGCAGGCAGGTTGAATGGCAGGGACTATCTGTTGCCCAAAGGGGGGGTAACGCGTGAAACGCAACGCAGGACGAAAGCCTGGGTCTGATTCTGGCTTTGTGGGCGCTGTGAAGCTGCTCTTGCCAGTGCTGCTGCCTGCCTGCCTTGCCCTGTTCCTGCTGGCCGATACTTTTGGACCTTCCCACGCGCAAGCTGCCAGCGCCGATGGCCAATATGCCAATGGCCAGTATGAAGGCGTGGCCAGCTGCGCCGGTTCCACCTGCCATGGCCGCGCAGAAGGCAATGGCGAAATCGTGCGGCAGGATGAAATCGCCAGTTGGCAGGAACCGTCATCTTCAACAGGGGCGCACAGCAGGGCCTTTGCCGTGCTCGGCAGCCCGCGCGGGCGGGCAATTGCCGCCAATCTGGGGCTTGGCGCGGCGACATCTGCGCCTGCCTGCCTCGGCTGCCATTCCACTTACGTACCGGCGGCGAACCGTGGCGCACGCTTCCAGGCTTCGGACGGGGTCGGGTGCGAGACGTGCCATGGCCCTGCTGCCGGCTGGATCGCCAGCCATTATGCGCGGCCGGCCACGCATAAATCCAACGTCGCCAATGGGCTTGTCCCGCTGGAACAGCCGCAGGTGCGTGCTGGCCTTTGCCTCGATTGCCATTTCGGCAGCAGTGATACCGGCCAGTTCGTCACCCATTCGATGATGGCGGCAGGCCATCCGCGCATCGCGTTTGAGCTCGACCTGTTTTCGTCGCTCCAGCAGCATCACGATGTCGATGCGGACTATGTGGCGCGCAAGGGCAAGACCGACAGCGTCCGCCTGTGGGCCGTGGGCCAGGCCGAAGCCGTGCGCCGTTCTACCGACCTTTTCGCCCAGCCCAAATTCGGCATACAAGGCGTATTTCCCGAATATTATTTTTACGATTGCCACAGCTGCCATCGCCCGATCGAGGATGGGCCGCAGGCGAAACGCACCTTCGAAACAAACCCCGGCCGCCCCATACCCTTTGGCATGGCGCCTTATAATGATGAAAACATCATTATGCTTTCGGCAGTATCGCGCGCCCTCGTGCCGGAACGGGGCGCATCCTTTGATAATGCGAGCAAGGATTTTCACCGTGCCATGGGGCAGGGCCGCGCCGAAGCGTCTGCTGCTGCGCAGCGGCTGCGCGGCGAGGCAGCGGCATTGTCCGACGCGCTTTCCCGCCGCAGCTATACCGGCAATGATGCCTTCACCGTGGTTGCGGCCATTGCCGACCGGACGACATCGCCCCGCTTCACCGATTACACAGCGTCCGCGCAGGCGGTAATGGCGGTGGACACACTGCTGAATGCTATGGTGCGCGAAGGGCGCATTACCGTGGGCGCTGCTGCTGGCATCAGGGCCAATATCAACCGCGCCTATGCCGCGGTGCGAAGCCCGGATGCCTATAGCCCGTCGCAATTCCGCAATGCGCTCGGCGCAGCAACCAGCGCCATCGGGGCGCTTCGCTGATGTTGGCGCGGTGGGCAAGAATGCTGATTCTGGCTGGCGCTTTTGCGCTGGCAGCGTGCGGCGGGTCTGGCGGCGGTTCCGGTTCTTCGGGCGGATCGGGCGGCGGCACAAGTGGCAGCGGCACGGGCGGCAGCCCATCGACAATCCCGCCCTATACAGCCCCTGCCCAGCTTTCACTCAGTTCTGCAGAGGTTGGCCAGATCGTGGCTCGCGCAGCCGCACAGGCGAACGGTTCGGGCAAACCTGCGGTCATTTCCGTGGTGGACCGGGTGGGCAATGTGCTGGCGCTTTTCAGAATGACCGGCGCGCCTGCCACGGTCGCCATTCCCGATGCGCCCAATGGCCAGAACATCGATATTCAGGGGCTGGATGTTCCGGCAGAAGCCGCCGCAGTCGCCAAGGCGATTACCGGCTCTTATCTGTCGAGCGGGGGTAACGCATTTTCCAGCCGCACGGCAAGCATGATCGTGCAGGAACATTTCCCGCCTGCGCCCAATACAGCGGGGCTGGAAAGCGGGCCGCTGTTTGGTGTGCAGTTCAGCCAGTTGCCCTGTTCGGATTTTTCCAGCCGGTTCATGCCTGCAGGCGCAGCTGCACTTATCGGCCCCAAACGCTCGCCGCTGGGTCTTTCAGCTGATCCCGGCGGGTTTCCGCTCTACAAGAACGGCGTTCTGGTGGGCGGCATCGGCATCGCGGCAGATCCTGACTACGGCGCAGACGACAATGTGATCGATGTCGATCGTAATGTCGATGAACTCATTGCCCTTGCCGGAACCATCGGCTTCGAAGCGCCGACCAATATCCGGGCAGAACGCATTTACGTCGACGGCACGCAGCTGCGCTTCAGCGACGCCACCTATGCCGATCTGTTCGACGTGACCGGCGCAACCTATGCCAATACGGCTCCGGCATTGGGCGTGCTGGTCCCTCTGATTGGATATTACCAGGGCGGCACGTTGCTGGCAGGCACTGCCTATGGGACGGAAAATTCGGGCATTCGCCCTGCCACCCCTGCTGAATTCACCAATCGGGATGCTTTTGTGCTGACCAATGGCAGCGGCGCGAACCGTTTCCCGATCAGGGCAGGCACTGATGGCGCAGAAGTAAGCCAGCCGCTGACGGCGGCAGAGGCGAAAGCCATTCTGGAAGAAGCCTTCGCAATCATGAGCCGCGCCCGTGCGCAGATACGCCAGCCGCTGGACAGCCGCGCGCAGGTATCCATATCGCTGGTCGATACGCGCGGGCAGGTGCTGGGCATCGTCAGGTCGCCCGATGCGCCGATTTTCGGTGCGGATGTATCGCTGCAAAAAGCGCGCACGGCCAATTTCTTCTCCAGCCCCTATGCCGCATCCAGCCTGCTGGCAGACCCCAATCCCGATGTTGCGGCATTCGTGGCCAAAGTTCGCAATTTCATAGGGGACCAGAATGCGCTGACCGGCACTTTTGCCTTTGCTGACAGGTCAGGCGGCAATCTGTCGCGGCCCTATTTCCCCGATGGCGAAGTTGGCCAGCCCAATGGTCCGCTGTCCCGCCCGATCGCGCAGTTCAACCCTTTCTCCACCGGTCTGCAATCGGCGCTGGTGCTGAATAATCTGGCGCAGCATCTGGCCTTTGCTACGGGCCAGAGCGCCACGGACACGCCGCGCGGCTGCACCTATACACCGCAGGTCGCAGCAGGGCAGAACCGGCTGCAGAACGGCATCCAGATTTTCCCCGGTTCAGTGCCGGTCTATCGCGGCAATGTGCTGGTCGGCGGCCTTGGCGTATCGGGTGACGGGATCGATCAGGATGACATGATCAGTTTCCTCGGCACGCATAATGCCGGGCTGCGGGTGGGCGGCATCGGCAATGCGCCCAAGGATATCCGGGCCGACAGGATTCAGGTGAACGTCAATGGCCGTCTTGTGCGTCTGCGCTACGTCAGTTGCCCGTTTGCGCCTTTCCTCGACATTCCAGACCAGAATGTTTGCGAGGGGCTGTAATGTCGCTCGCTTTCATCCTGCCGCTTGCGCTTCAATCTGCGGGTGCGGAGCCGCCTGCTGAACCGGTGCCGCAGGAGCAAGTGGCAGCGCCTGCATTCGAGGATGAAATACCGCCCGTTGATCCGGAACTGATCGATGGTCGCCGCCGCCCCGGCTATGTCGGGCCATTGCCAGATGCCGTGACCCAGCGCAACGAAGGCGCCCTGCGCGCGCCCCCGCCCGAAGCATTCCCCACTGACCAGATACCTCTGCCCGATAAATGGCGGCTGGTGGAAACACTGGGGCTGGTGAAGGAAAAGTGGTGGGACCCGTATAATCAGAACACCTACAAGGGTGATCGGCCAATCAATCGTGCCAAGGTTCCGTGGCTGCCGATCAAGGGGGATGACTGGTTCTTTGTCGCCAATGCCATCAGCGACACCGTTTTCGAACCCCGGACCTTTCCCATTCCGGTGGGAGTGCAGACCTCGCAGGACCCTGACCGGCTGGACACGTTCGGCAATGAAGCCAGCATCGTCTTTTCCCAGACCTTCATTGCCGGTGCCGCGCTGCTGAAAGGCAATACCGCCTACAAGCCGCCTGATGTCGAATACCGTGCGACACTGGCGTTCAACGTCAATTATGTGGACGTGCCGGAACGGCGGGTGCTGTTCGTCGAACCATCAAAGCCGACCCATCGCACCGACTATTTCCTCGGCGTGCAGGAACTGTTTTTCGATTACCACATCCGCAACACGTCGGACCGGTATGATTTTGACTCGGTGCGGATCGGCATCCAGCCGTTCCAGGCGGATTTTCGCGGCTTCCTGTTCCAGGACCAGCAGCTGGGCATCCGCTTTTTCGGCACACGGGATAATAACCGGTTCCAGTATAATGCAGGTGTGTTCTGGCGGCTTGAAAAAGACACCAACAGCGGCCTCAATGCCATTTTGCAGACGCCGCGGAAGGATTTCCTGTTCATCGCCAATGCCTATCGGCAGGATTTCCTGATCCCGGCGCTGACCAGCCAGATTACACTGGCCTATAACCGCAATCGCGAAAAAAACGACATCCAGATCGATGACAACGGCTTTCCTGTGCGCCCGGCATTGCTCGGCACATTGCGGGGCCGCGAATATGATGTGTTTTATCTAGGCTATAATGCTGATGGCCGGATCGGGCGGATAAACCTGACTGCCAGCGCCTATGCCGCACTGGGGGAAGATCGCGACAGTTTCTTCACTGGCCGCCCGGCAGATATTCGCGCCTTTTTTGCCGCAGCCGAAGCCAGCTATGACCGGGACTGGGCGCGTTTCCGCCTGTCCGGTGCATGGGCCAGTGGCGATGGCGACCCGTATGACGACACCGAAACCGGCTATGATGCGGTGTTTGAAAATCCGATATTTGCAGGGGCCGATACATCCTACTGGATACGCCAGACCATCCCCTTTGCCGGCGGTGGAAGGGCAGTCAGCGTCAATAATCGCAACGGTATCCTGAATTCGCTGCGCCCGTCCAAGGAACAGGGCCAGTCGAACTTCAACAACCCTGGCCTGATACTGGCGGGGGCTGGGGCGGATTTCGATATTTCGCCGGAGCTGCGAATTTCCGGCAATGCCAATCACCTCTGGTTCGAGAATACGGCTACGCTGGAAGTTCTGCGCAATGAAGGCAGCATTCCAGCAGACATTGGCTGGGATTTGTCTGCCGCAGCCATCTGGCGGCCCAAGGCGACCCAGAACATCGTCGTCCGGCTGTCTGCTGCCACGCTTTTATCGGGGGACGGTTTCCGCGACCTGTTCGACAATCTGGGCCATGACAGCAATTACTATTCCGTGCTCGCCAACGTGATCCTGACTTACTGATGCGCCGCGCCCGCCATATCCATCGGGCAGGAATGCCAGCTGTCAGGGTTGCGGCATTCTGGTGCGCGCTGGCATTTGCTGCGCTGTCGATGCTGTTTGGCCAGACGATCCGCGCTGCCGAAGGGGAAAAGCCGGTCAAGCGGGATTATGCCGCCGCAGGAGTGCTGGCGCCCCCTGCACCTGCCCAGCAGACGGTTGAGCGGATGATGGCGCAGTCCAGCGGTTGCACTTCCTGCCACACAGCCAGCGATGCGCCTACTATGCACGAAACGCCGGCCGTGCGCCTTGGCTGCGTCGATTGCCATGGCGGCAACCCGGCCGTGATGGGCAATGCCGAACTCGAACATGACGATATCGCCTATGTCACCGCGCGCGATGCAGCCCATGTGCTGCCGACATTGCCGGGCGCGTGGCATTTTCCATCCTCTGCCAATCCCAAGCGCAGCTACACCTTGCTCAACAAGGAAACGCCCGAATTTGTCCGCTTCGTGAACCCCAGCGATTACCGCGTTGTGCGCCAGGCCTGCGGCGCCTGCCACATGGATACGATTGTGGCTGGCGAACGTTCGATCATGGCGACAGGGGCCATGCTGTGGGGCGGGGCAGCGTATAATAACGGCATTGCGCCGTTCAAGAATTACATCTTCGGGGAATCCTTCACCAGCAACGGGGAGCCGGCGAAGCTGGTGTCACCGGGCGAAGTGCCGGGCCAGTTGACTGCAGCGCAAAAGGCGCGCGGCGCATTGGCAGAGCTTTACCCCCTGCCGACATGGCAGGTGATTCCGCCGGGCGATGTGTTCCGCGTGTTTGAACGCGGCGGCCGCAACATCAACACGCAGTTCCCCGAAATCGGCCTGCCCAACCCGTCTGGCAGCATACAGCGGCTGGAAGAACCGGGCCGACCCGACCTGAAGCAATCCAACCGCGGCATGGGCACGGGCCTGCGCGTGGCAATTCCCGTGCTGAATATTCACAAGACCCGTCTGAATGACCCGTTCCTGTGGTTCATGGGTACCAACGACCAGCCCGGCGATTACCGCCATTCGGGCTGCGCATCATGCCATGTGATCTATGCCAATGACAGGGAGCCGCGGCACAGCCTGATCTATGCGAAGTATGGCCGTGACGGGCAGTCTGTCACCGTGGACCCGACCATTTCGCGCAAGCTGGAACCTGACCACGATGATGGGCATGGCGGCGGGCATGGTGCGGTAAAGCAGCCCGGTGACGACCACGGCACTGAAGACGCAGACCATGGCGTTGATGGCTATGCGGATGGGAGGCACGACAACAAGGGGCCGGTGAAGGAAAAGGGCCACCCGCTGCGCCATGTTTTCACTCGCGCCATCCCAACGGCGCAATGCATGAATTGCCACATGCACCAGCCCAATATCTTCCTTAATTCCTACCTTGGCTACACCATGTGGGATTACGAATCCGATGCGCCTGCCATGTGGCCAAAGCAGCAGAAATATCCCACCGCAGCCGAAGTGCGCGCCGTGCTGGACCGCAACCCCGAAGGCGCTGCGCCCAAGGGCAATTGGTCCGATCTCGATTTCCTGCGCAATGTCTATGATCTCAACAAGGATCTGAAAGATACGCAATTTGCCGATTATCACGGCCACGGGTGGAATTTCCGCGCCATTTTCAAGCGTGACCGGGAAGGTAATCTGCTGGATGCCGCTGGCGCCATTGTGGACAATGATGACCCCGAAAAGTTCCGCAAGGAAGGGGAAGGCAAGTTCGTTGAGCCTGGCACCAACCCCGGCAAGGCTGTCCACATGATGGATATCCATGCCGAAAAAGGCATGCAGTGTGCCGATTGCCATTTCGGGCAGGATAGCCACGGCAATGGCATGATCTATGGCGAAGTGGCCAACGCCATCGAAATCGGCTGCAAGGATTGCCACGGTACCGCAGACAATTACCCGACGCTGCTGACCAGCGGCCCCGCCGCACCGCCCAAGGGCAATAACCTTGCGCTGCTGCGCAACCCTGACGGCCAGCGCCGGTTCGAATGGAGCACGGGCGAAAACGGGCGGCGGCAGCTGGTCCAGCGGTCCATTGTCGATCCCAAGCTGGAATGGGTGATGAGCCTGACCAAGGATAGCGTCGACCCGGCTGCGCCCAATTTCAACCCCAAGTCTGCCCGCGCCAAGCTGATGAGCAAGGCCGGTGCCGAAACCGGCAATTTTGAATTCGGAACCGGCATCGCGCCAGATGAACGCGCGCATCGTGACCCGGAAATGGCCTGCTTTACCTGCCATCTCAGCTGGACCACCAGTTGCGGCGGGTGCCATTTGCCGATCGAGGCGAACTGGAAAACCAACGACCACCATTCAACCAATGACGCCACGCGCAATTTCGCGACCTACAACCCGCAGGTCGCGCGCGACCAGATGTTCCAGCTGGGCAAACATCAGACGACCAAGGGCAATCAGGTTGCTCCTGTGCGTTCGACCTCGGCCCTTATCCTGAGTTCGACCAACATCAACCGTGAGCGGATTTATGTGCAGCAGCCGCCGATCAGCGCGGCGGGCTTTTCATCGCAGGCATTTGCCCCGCATTTCCCGCATACGGTGCGCACGACAGAAACCAAGACCTGCACCGATTGCCACCTGTCGCAGGCGGATGACAACAATGCCATCATGTCGCAATTGCTGCTGCTTGGCACAAATTACGTCAATTTCGTGGGGCTGAACGCCTGGGCCGGGCTTGAAGGCGGGTTTGAAGCCGTGCGCGTTACCGAATGGGACGAGCCACAGACGGTGCTGGGGTCTTACTTGCATAAATATGCCTACCCCGATTATTACCGCCAGTTTGTAGAGGATAATGGCCGCGAGTTGAAAGACTGGGTGCGGGGTAAGGCGTTTGACGAAAACCTGTCCGGCGAAACCAAAGCCTATGAAGAATTCGCCAATGTTCACGAAGGCACTAAGGACCGTGTCGGCTGCCTGCAATTGCGCGGCGAATATATGTATGTGGCCGAAGGCAAGGGCGGCTTTGCGGTTTATGATGTGGCGGCAATCGGCAACAAGGGCTTTTCCGAACGGATCGTGAGTTCGCCATTCTCTGCATTGGGCCATGATACCCGCGTGAAAACCAGGAATGCCACCTGCATGGCGCTGGCCACCACCCAGCCTGTCGCCCCGCTGCGCAACACGGCAGAAATCCGGGAAATGAACCAGGAACAGCCATTCCTGCCGATCTATTCCTATGCCGCTATCACCGACGCGAAGGAAGGGCTGGTGCTGGTCAATATCGACACCATGGCCGATGGCGAATTCCGCAACAACAAGCTGAGCCGCGCGGTCACCTGGAACGAGGGCGGGGTGCTGGACGGTGCGCGCCATATCGTGCTGGCAGGCGAAATCGCCTATATCACCGCACGGCGCGGGCTGGTGGTGGTGGACCTGTCGGACCCGCTGAAGCCGCAACTGGCTGCATTGCGCGAACTGACAGATGCCCGCGCTTCGGCGCTGCAATTCCGGTATCTGTGGGTGACGGATGCCGACGGGGTCAAATTGTTTGATGTCACCAACCTGCGCAATCCGGTCCCGGTGCCGCAGGCAACCGTGCCTATGGCCGATGCGCGCCGCATGTATATCGCCCGCACCTATGCCTATGTCGCGGCCAAGGGCGAAGGGCTGGTCATCCTCAATGTCACCCGTCCGGAAAGCCCGGTTATTCAACAGCGGGTAACGCTGGACGGGCAGCTGAATGATGCAGAAGATGTTATTGTGGCATCCACCAACGCTTCGCTGTTCGCTTATGTGGCAGATGGGGTGAACGGCATGAAAGTGCTGCAGCTGACCAGCCCTGACAGCCAGCGCAATTTCTATGGTTTCAGCCCGGCGCCCGTGCCTGAACTCATCGCATGGGCGCGCACCAGAAGCCCGGCCATCGCGCTTTCCAAGGGGCTCGACAGGGACCGCGCGGTGGATGAAACCGGCGGCCAGATGGCAGTTTTCGGCAGGCTGGGTTCACGCCCGTTCACACGGCCTGAAATGGAAAAGCTGTTCCTCACCAGCGGAGGCATTCCGTGGAAAGTCAGCGATACGCCGGACATGGGCGCATGGGTTGGCGGTGGGCCGTGGAAAAGCGGCGCGGATCGCCTGATCATCGAATAATCATTCCCGCTCGGAAAACATTTCCCTGATCATCCCCTGAAGCTGCGGGGTGTAGGATGCGAGCACCTGCCAATCTTCGACCATTTCATAATGGGTAAGCAGGCTGCCATTGGCCCAGCGGTGGATGGCATAGCTGGCAGGCTCGGTCGTGATCAGGTCGCGCCCGTCCGGATTTTCCGGGTCAATCGGGCGCAGGTCCATTGCCACCAGCGGCGCGACAGACGGGGTTACCGACAGCGGAATGCCGTTGAAAGTGGTGTGGATGGGGCGGTGCAGATGGCCGCAATGGATTGCCAGTATCTGGCTGTGGCCTGCCACGGCATCACCGAAATTGAGCATCCAGCTTTCATCCGCGCCAGGGTCCATCCAGCCAATGCCGGACACCACCGGCGGGTGGTGCATGAAGATGAGGGTGGGTGTATCGGGGTGGGCCGCTAGTTCGGCGGCAAGCCAGTCGCGCCGCCGGGTGCAAAAAGCGCCGCCGTGCCGGCCAGGTTCCAGCGTATCGAGCAGGATGATGCGCAGACCTTCCTGCTCCACCGCATAATGGATGAAGCCGCCTTGTGTCGGCGTGCCAGGAAATGCGTTGAGCAATTCTTCGCGCGTGTCGTGGTTGCCGACCATGGGGTAGATCGGGAAGGGGCAGGCGCGCAGCAGCGCAGCCGTTTTTTCAAAACTGTCGCGGTCGCCCCTGTCGGTAAGGTCGCCGGATAGCACCAGCATGTCGATCGGGTTGGCAGACCGTATCAGCCGATCCAGCGTAGCGCGGAAACGGATACGGTTCAGCTCTTCAGGCTTCGCATCAGGGTCAAACCCGATGTGGATATCGGTCATCTGCGCGATCAGCACATTCTGCCCCCCGTTGCGGCCATCTAGGGCGTCCTGCGTTCAAGAAATGCGATGCTGT
>JAHEAX010000048.1 GCA_024642525.1 Erythrobacteraceae bacterium
AAGGGTATCGTCCATAGCCACGGCATGCGCTGGTTCCAGTTCGCGGCCACGGCCAATGCAGTCTATGACGTTTCATCGCAGGCGCTGACATCGACACCGCTATATTCAAACACGACGATGGTCGCGTTCCTGCCTGCATTGCTGGCCGGTGCTTGCGTCAACATCATGGGCAAGTTCAACACTGTCGGTTGGCTGGAAACCGCGCAGCGGGTTGGCGTGACCCACACCATGCTGGTGCCGGTGCAGTATAAGCGGCTGATGGAAGAACCGCGGTTCGATGAATTCGACCTGTCGACCCTGCTGCTCAAATATTGCACCTCGGCCCCGTTCCCGGCGGAACTGAAGGCAGAAGTTCTGCGGCGGATGCCGGGCGGGCTGATCGAGATTTACGGCATGACCGAAGGCGGCGTGACCTGCCTTCTCTATGCCCATGAATTTCCTGACAAGCTGCACACCGTTGGCCGCCCTGCACCGGGCCATGCGCTGAAAGTGCTGGGCGAAGATGATGTGGAACTGCCGCCGGGCGCGTCGGGCAATCTGGTTGGTATTTCGCCCGCAATGATGGCCGGGTACAAGAACCGGCCCGATGCCAGTGCCGAAGCGCTGTGGACCGACCCTGCAGATGGCAGCACGTGGATGCGGATGGGCGATATCGGCCGCGTTGATACAGAAGGCTTTGTCGAACTGGTGGGCCGCGCCAAGGATGTAATCATCTCCGGCGGGTTCAATATCTATCCGGTCGATCTGGAAGGCGAATTGCTGAAGGAAGCGGGCGTTGAAGAAGCCGCTGTCATCGGTGTGCCGTCAGATGCCTGGGGCGAAACGCCGCTGGGCTTTGTCCGCCTTTCAGCAGGCGCGCCGCAGACAGCTGAAATTCTGGCAGCAGTGAATGCGCGGCTGGGCAAGACGCAGCGCCTGTCGGGTCTGCACGCGATAGACGAAATGCCGCGCAGCCACATTGGCAAATTGCTGAAAACCGAATTGCGCGATCTGGCGGCAACGCTGGATGGATGAATTGTGAAAAGTGGAGGCGCGGCCACCCCAAGGGGGGGACTGGTTGGTGGCCGCGCCTCTCTTCCTTCACTCTCGTAATTCCGGTGTCGGATCGTCAGGCGATCAGGACACCGGTTACAAGGCCGCTCCGAGAGACAACCTTCGAGGAAGGACAGGGCATGTGGTGCAAAAGATGCATCGACATGTACCCGTTATTGTTTTGACCGGCCCAGCAAGATGGGAGAGGGATATCTGTGAACCGGCTCGGCATCTGAAATAATGTTACGCGGCGCTTTAGACAAATGAGAAAACTGCAGGATGTGTTGCGGTTTTTGCAACGTTCAACCGCGTAATTCCGGAATTCGCCATGTGAAACACGCATTTGGTGTTGCACGGCGTGCAATTCAGATTTCAGCCTTGCGGACAATTTATTCCGGCGCTGGACAGGGGCGGCCCTGCACGCTTAACGCTGCGGGCCATGAACGCTGCAGCAAACCCTGATTCCGCCCATTCAGATTCCGGCCACCCAGAATCGATTTTGATCGTCGATTTCGGCAGCCAGGTCACCCAGCTGATCGCACGCCGCGTGCGCGAGGCGGGCGTCTATTCCGAAATCGCCCCTTTTACGATGGCGGAAGAAGCTTTTGAACGGATGCAGCCCAAAGGTATCATCCTGTCAGGTTCGCCAGCCAGCGTGCCTGACGAAGGCAGCCCGCGCGCGCCGCAGATGCTGTTCGACAGTGGCCTGCCGATCCTTGGCATCTGCTATGGCCAGCAGGTGATGACGCAGCAGCTGGGCGGCGAAGTCCGTCCCGGCCATGAAACAGGTGAAGGCGGCGAATTTGGCCGCGCATTCCTGACTGTTAGCAAGGATTGCGCCCTGTTCGACGGACTGTGGAACGTGGGCGAACGCCACCAGGTCTGGATGAGCCACGGCGACAAGGTCACTCGGTTTGCCGACGGTTTCGATATTGTTGCCACATCTGATGGTGCGCCCTTTGCAGTAATTGCTGACGAAAGCCGCCGTTTTTATGGCACCCAGTTCCATCCCGAAGTGGTGCACACGCCTGATGGCGGCAAACTGCTCGCCAATTTCGTGCACAAGGTGTGCGGGCTGGCCGGTGATTGGACGATGGCGGAATTCCGCAAGACCAAGATCGACGAAATCCGTGCGCAGGTCGGTGATGGCAAGGTCATCTGCGGGCTGTCGGGCGGCGTGGACAGCGCGGTTGCCGCGGTTCTCATCCATGAAGCCATTGGCGACCAGCTGACCTGCGTCTTTGTCGACCATGGGCTGCTGCGCATGAACGAACGCGAACAGGTCGAAACCCTGTTTCGCGACCATTACAATATTCCGTTGGTGGTGGTTGATGCCGAACAACGGTTCATGGCCGGGCTGGACGGGGTGACTGACCCTGAAAAAAAGCGGAAGTTCATCGGCGGCGAATTCATCAATGTGTTCGAGGAAGAAGCCCTCAAGATCGGCGGCGCGGATTTCCTCGCGCAAGGCACACTCTACCCCGATGTCATCGAAAGCGTGTCTTTCACCGGCGGACCAAGCGTGACCATCAAGAGCCACCACAATGTGGGCGGCTTGCCGGAACGCATGAACATGAAACTGGTCGAACCGCTGCGCGAATTGTTCAAGGATGAAGTCCGTGAGCTGGGCCGCGAGCTGGGCCTGCCCGAAATTTTCGTCGGGCGGCACCCGTTCCCCGGCCCTGGCCTTGCCATCCGCATCCCCGGCGCGGTGAACAAGGAACGCTGCGATATCCTGCGCAAGGCAGATGCCATCTATCTGGAAGAAATCCGCAATGCGGGCCTCTATGACGCCATCTGGCAGGCATTTGCCGTCTTGCTGCCGGTAAAGACCGTGGGCGTTATGGGCGATTACCGCACCTACGACAGCGTTTGCGGCTTGCGCGCAGTCACCAGTACCGATGGCATGACCGCCGATGTCTATCCCTTCGACGGTGCATTTCTTGCATCTGTTGCGACGCGTATCGTCAATGAAGTGCAGGGCGTAAACCGTGTGGTCTATGATTATACCAGCAAGCCGCCCGGCACGATCGAGTGGGAATGACCTGCAGGGGTTAGGAACCGCTCTGCCTGCGGACAGCATGGCTGGCACGACATGACAGCAATTCTCGACAGCGAAGCAGTGGAAACCGTTTTCCGCCGCCTGCGTGATGCGATGCCGGGGCGCACGCGCGGGGCAAAGGGCCCCAAGGGCCAGCCCGATGCATTCCGGGCCTGCATCGCCTGTATGTTGTCTGCCCAGTCGCTCGACCGGAATACTGCGGCTGCAACCCATGCACTGTTCACATTGGCAAGAACGCCGCAAGCCATGCTGGAACTGGCAGACGTGCAAATTGCAGGGGCGATCAAACCGGCAGGGCTGTATAATGTAAAGACCCGCAACATCCGCCATTTCTGCATGGCGCTGATAGCGGATTTTGGCGGTATCGTGCCCCGCACGCGGGAAGAATTGATGTCGCTGCCCGGCATTGGCCGCAAATGTGCCGACATCGTCCTGTCCTTCACTTTTGGCGCAGATGTGATCGCGGTGGACACCCATGTGCACCGTGTCTGCAACCGGATCG
>JAHEAX010000006.1 GCA_024642525.1 Erythrobacteraceae bacterium
GGTTTCTACTTCAACGAGAAAGTCGACCAGACCGGTCAGCTGATCACCGGCGCAGATGCGCGTCCATTCTTCTCGCTGCTCGCTGGCAATCCGCTGGTGTTCAACGGTGTGGAAGCTGCTCTGGGCCTGCCGCAGAACAGCATCTTCAGCCAGGGTCTTCTGACGGACGAATCCTATTCGCTCGACAACGAGGCATTCTCGGTATTCGGCACGATCGATTTCGAAGTGACCGACCGTCTGACGCTGACTGCCGGCTTCAACTACACCAAGGACAAGAAAGACTTCACCGCCAATATGACGGCGTTTGATGAACTTGGTCAGATCAACCTGGTCGATGCATTCATCGCCGGCGCAATCGGTAGCTCCGATCCGGCTGTGATTGCTGCTTTTGCCCAGGGCAACCCGGCGTTGTTCGGCCAGATTGCTGGCGCTGCCACCAATCCTGCAACCAACCCGCTGCTCGGACTGGCTGCATTTCAGTTCCAGCCGCCTTTCCTCAACGTTCCCAACGCGGTTGAAGACGGCAAGACCTCGGACAGCGATTTCTCCTACACGCTGCGCGCTGCCTATGACGTGTCGGACAACATCAACGTCTATGCGACCTATGCAACCGGCTTCAAGGCATCGTCAGTCAACCTGTCGCGCGATTCGCGTCCGCTGGCTGGTGACTACACTCCGGGCCCGCTGCTCAGCGGCATTCTGGCCCCGTCTTCGCCCATCCGCGATGCAGGTATCGCCACACCAAACCTCAACACCGGCACCCGCTTTGCCGGTCCTGAAGATGCGATTGTCTATGAAGTGGGTGTGAAAGCCCAGTTCGACCGGATGGGCTTCAACCTCGCCCTGTTCGACCAGACGCTGAAGGGCTTCCAGTCGAACATCTTCACTGGCACAGGCTTTGCCCTTGCCAATGCCGGCAAACAGTCGACCCGCGGCTTCGAATTTGATGCAACGCTCAACCCGACTGACCCGTTGGTGATCACCTTTGCCCTGACCTATCTGGACCCGACGTTCGACAGCTTCCCCAATTCGGCTGTTGGCGATCTGACTGGCCAGCGTCCTTCGGGCATTTCGGAATTCTCCATCGCGACTTCGGCAACTTACACGCATGAACTGGGTGCCAGCGGCAATGTGCTGATCGCGCGTGTCGACTTCAACCACGAAAGCAATGTCAACCTGACCAATGGCCTGCCAGCCTTCGGTCCTTCGGCTGAACAGCTTTTCCGGATGGAAGCAAACCTCCTCAACGGGGCGCTTATCTTCAAGATGGAAAATGGCTTTGAAGTGGGTGTCTGGGGCCGCAACATCACCAACGACCGCTTCATCACCACGGTGTTTGACGGCGTCGCGCAGTCCGGCACGGTATCGGGTTACCCGAACCAGCCGCGCACTTACGGTGTCACGGCAGGGTTCAAATTCTGAACCCAAATCATCGAATGAAATGAAAAGGGGTCCTGCAAGGGGCCCCTTTTTCGTTGCAAGAACTCCTGTCTTGTGTTGGTTTGCGCGCATCAAGTGAAATGGGGGGCTTTTCAATGCATTGGATGATCCTGCCGCTGAAGCGGTATTTCGAATTTACTGGCCGTTCATGCCGCCGCGAATACTGGATGTTCGCGCTGCTTAACGTGATCGTGGTCATGGCGCTTTTAATGTTGATGGCAGTGACCGGCGGAGCAGGATCGTTACTGAACCAGGACGGGTCGGGCGATGGTGCACCCTTCGGCTTCCTTATGGGCGGTGTTGGCCTTGTCATCATGCTGTGGGCGCTGATCGTCTTTATTCCGAGCATCGCGGTGACCGTGCGGCGCTTTCACGATCGGGATATGTCCGGCTGGTGGTATGTGGCCTTCGTGCTGGGCGGTCTTATTCCCTATATCGGTTTCCTGGTGTCGATCGGCTTTCTCGTTGTGATGGCATTGCCAGGCTACGCCGGGGCAAACCGCTTCGGGCCCGATCCGCGTGACCCGACCAGCGCGACCATATTCGAATAGGATGTCGGTCGGGGCCTAGAGCGCCCTGAGCGCCTGCGCCGGTTTAGCCCGCAACAGCGGTAGCGAACCGGCCAGCGCAAAGCCGAGGACAAACAGGAGGCCAAGTCCGAGCACACCCAGAATCTCGCCCCAATCGGGCAGCCAGTCGAATTCGAATAACTGGACCACCACCAGCCAGGCAAGGCCGGTGCCAAGCCCCAGCGCCACCACCGCCAGAATAGCGGCCAGCGCGCCATATTCCGCAAGTTGCATGATCAGCACCTGTTTGCGGCTGGCACCCAATACGCGAAAAACCACCGTGTCATATGTGCGCACGGCACGCGCCGCTGCAATGGCCCCAATCAGCACTGCCAGTCCGGCCAGCACGGCGACTGATGCCGCAGCGAAAGTCGCGACCCCCACCTGGCCAAGGATAACCCGCGCTTCGGCCAGCACTTGCCCTATTTCAATGACAGAACTCGATGGGAAATTGCGGACCAGCTGGCGCAGCAAAGGCCCGGTCGGCGCGCCATCAGGCAGGTCGATTGTCGCTGCCAGATTATGCGGCGCATCGCGGATGGCATTGGGGGAAAAGACCAGCACATAGTTGAAGCCCATGCTTTCCCAGTCGATCCTGCGGAAGCTGGCGACCTTGGCGGACCGTTCGACGCCAAGGAGGCCAATCGTAAGATAATCGCCTATCTTCAAATCAATCGCGCGGGCAAATTCCTCGTCCACCGAAACCAGCGGTTCGCCGCCATGGGATGGCTCCCACCAGTCGCCCTGTGTCAGGCTGTTTCCGGCAGGTAGTTCATCCGAATAGGTCAGGCCGCGCTCACCGCGCAGGGGCCATGCACCATCGGGTATTTCCTCAAGGTCGGCCACGCGGATCATCGCGTCCTTTGGCCCATAGGCCAGAATTGCCCCGCGCAGGGCAGGCACAGTGCGCAATTGGGCGGCAGGCTGTTCTGCGGCGACCAGACTGCGGAAATCTGCCACCTTGTCCCGCGGTATATCGAGGACGAAGTAATCAGGTGCTTCTGCAGGTACCCGGCGTTCAATATTGCCGTCGATACTGCTTTGAATGGCAGCCAGCAAAACAAATGCTGCCAGTCCAAAGCCAAGCGCCGTCACCAGCGCGCCAGTGGCAGCGCCAGGCCGGTGCAGATTTGCCAGTGCATTGCGCCAAAGCGGATCGGCAGGCCGCGGTATGACCGCCGCCAGCTTGCGAATACCCATTCCCAGAAGCGCGAGCAGCCCAAGCACGACCGCTGCACCCGCAAGGAACCCGCCCGACAGCATCGGCTGACGCGCGGTGATCAAGGCCAGCGCGACAATCCCCGCCATTCCGCCCAGCACCCATGCAAGGGCGCGGCCATCACGGGCCAGCGGCACGATACGGGCGCGCATGAGGGCCATCGCGGGAAACTGGCGTGCCCGCAGCAGCGGTGTCGCGGCGAAAACCAGTGCCACCAGCATGCCATAGGAAGCAGCAATCAGCAGCGCGACCGGTTCGACCACGAAAGTGCGGTCCACTGGCAGCAAGCCATCAAGCGCGGAGGCAAGAAGGGGTGTCACCAATACGCCCGTAACCAGCCCCAGCGCGCTGCCGAGCAATGCCGCAGCGCCAATCTGCAAGGCGTAGATCCGCACGATATCACGGCTGGACGCGCCCAGGACTTTCAGCGTGGCAATGCTGGTGCGCCGCGCCTCGAGATAGGAGGACACACCGCCGCCGATACCGATGCCTGCAATAACCAGAGCAGCCAACCCGACCAGTGTCAGGAATTCACCCATGCGGGACACGAAACGGTCTGCGCCCGGCGATGCATTGTCCCGCGTGCGATATTCGAACCCGGCGTTGGGAAACTGGTCTTCCAGCACCGACTGCACAGCTTCCGGTTCGCGGCTGCTATCAAAGGCGATGCGGTATTTGCTTTGATACATGGCGCCGGGCGCCAGCAAACCGGCCTCCGACGGGAAATTGCTAGGCACGATAACCGTGGGGCCAAGCTGGAAACCTTCGCTGAGCCTGTCAGGCTCGTCTTCGATAATGCCTGCGGCGCGTAGCGGAATGCCGCCGATGGTGAAGCGGTCACCAACCGCAATACCCAGCCGGTCTACCGCGCCTTGTGCCAGCCACGCATCGCCAGCCGCTGGTGCACCTGCATTGCGCCCGTCTTTCAGCGCCAGCGTGCCGTATAAAGGCCATGCCTTGTCAACGGCTTTCAATTCGATGGGCGCGGCATTTTCGCCGGTGCTGGCCATCGCCTGCAGGCGCGTGCCGCCGGATATTCTGCCATATTCTGACAAAACGCCGCGTTCCTGATCGGACAGGTCGCGCTGCCAGACTTCAACTTCGAGATCGCCGCCGAGCAGTACCTGCCCGCGATTTGCCAGCTCGCCTTCGATGGCAGCGGTCAATGTGCCAATGGCTGCCAATGCACCTGTGCCCAGAAACAGGCAGACCAGCAGCAGGCGCAGGCCCTTGAAACGTCCGTTGAGATCGCGGCGGGCAATGCGCCATGCCGCCCCCCAGGAAAGCCCCTGTGATGCCTCCTTGCCAGCCACTATCGCCGTCACCCCGCCGCTGTGTCAGAGGCGATACGGCCATCTGCAATGGTAACGATCCGGTCGCAGCGCTGCGCCAGTTCAGGATCATGTGTGATGATGACCAGCGTGGCCCCTGTTTCAGCGCGGCGCGCAAACAGCAGTTCGATGATGTCATGGCCGGTTGCCACGTCGAGATTGCCGGTTGGTTCATCGGCAAAGATCAATTTCGGGCGCGGCGCGATGGCGCGGGCGAGGGCAACGCGCTGTTGTTCCCCGCCGGATAGCTGGGTGGGGTAATGGCCAAGCCGGTGGCCAAGGCCCACAGCGTCCAGCTCGGCGCGGGCGCGCTGGGCTGCATCCTTGTCACCTGCAAGTTCCATTGGCGTGGCGACATTTTCAGTCGCCGTCATTGTCGGCAGCAGATGGAATGCCTGAAGGACAATTCCAATACGGCCGCGGCGGGCGCGGGCCAGTGCATCTTCATCCTGCGCGGCAAAATCTTCGCCCGCAACTTCCAGCGTGCCGCCGCTTGCCCGTTCAAGGCCTGATAGAACTGCCATGAGCGAGCTTTTGCCAGAACCGGACGGGCCAAGCAGGGCAAGAACTTCGCCGGTTGCCACGTCGAGATCGATCCCGCGCAGAATCTCGACCGCGGCATCGCCTTGGCCAAGGGTGAGGGTCAGATTGCGAGCTGATATCGTCAAGGGACTTGTCACAGCGCTGCGATGGCATAGGCAGGGGCCCGCGACAAGGAGACTTGCAGATGTACATACGCGTTTGGTCGATAATCCCGATGACTTTGCTGGCTGCCTGCGGATCGGATGCGCCCAATGCAGCATTGGTGCCGGAGACAGTGGCGGGGGCTGAAGCGCCTGCAGAAATGAAGGTGATGGGGCCAGAGCGGCAGATACTGGCTTTCGGTGACAGCCTGTTTGCAGGGTACAACGTCGACAAGGGCGAAAGCTATCCTGCCAAACTGGAAGCGGCGCTGCGGGCGCGTGGCATCAATGCGCGGGTCAGCAATGCGGGTGTGTCGGGCGATACTTCGGCAGCTGGCCTCCAGCGGCTGGCGTTCACGCTGGATGCGCAGCAGCTTAAACCTGAACTGGTCATCCTCGAACTGGGCGGAAACGACCTGCTGCGTAACCTGCCGCCATCCGAAACTCGCGCCAATCTGGCAGCCATGCTGGAAGAACTGGCAAAGCGCAAAATTCCAGTGCTGCTGATGGGGATGCGTGCACCGCCAAACCTCGGGGCGGAATTTGTCAGCGAATTTGACGGGGCCTACCCTGCGCTGGCCAAGCAATATGACGCGGCGCTGGTGCCATTCTTTATCGAACCGGTTTTCGACAAACCCGAGCTAATCCAGGCAGACCGTATTCACCCGACCGCCGAGGGGATAGAAGTGCTGGTGGCATCGACCGTGGATGATGTGGCTGGCGCTTTGCCCGAAATTACCGGGGCGAAGGCTGGCGGCAAATAATCGCTAGATCCGTTCGATCCGCCCGTCTGTCACTTGCCAGATGGCAGCTTCTGACCGGATATCCTCGAACGGGGCCAGCTCGGTGCCAGTCAGCCATACTTGTGCGCCATTGGTGCGCAGCCGTTCGAACAGGCTTGCCCGTCTGACAGGGTCCAGATGGGCGGCCACTTCATCCAGCAGCAGCAGATTGGGGCGGCCCCGCGCGGCCAATGCGGAATGGGCAAGGGCGATGGCGATCAGCATCGCTTTTTGTTCGCCGGTTGAACAGGTGGCTGCAGGCACGTTTTTGCCCGTCATGGTGACTTGCAGTTCGTCTCTGTGGGGGCCGGTCAACGTGCGGGCAGCGGCACGGTCCCTGCTGCGTCCAGTGCGAAAGGCTTCGGCCAGCACATCACGCTCTATCGGGCCGCCAGCTGCATAGGAAAGGGCAGGGCGGGCAAATGGTTCGGGCGGGAAGGTGGCGATTTCTTTACACAATGCGTCCACCAGGCGCGTGCGGCCCTGTGCCAGCATTGCGCCGTGGTCTGCCAGCTGCGCTTCTATGCCGTCTAGCCAGGCAGGTTCGGGCGGGCGATCGTCTGACAGTAGACGGTTGCGTTCGCGCAGGGCGTTTTCATAGCGGGTGGCATGGCGTGCGTGTGATGGGTCGATCGCCAGTGCCATTCGGTCCATGAAGCGCCGCCTCGCGCCGGCACTATCGGTAAACAGCCGGTCCATGGAGGGGGTGAGCCAGCCTATTGCCAGCCATTCTCCGAGGCTGACGGCACTGGCATCTGCGCCATTTACTTGCACGAGGCGTCGGCCCTGACGCGGGGCTTCAGTATAGGTGCCAAAGCGCACCGGCTCTGCATCGTCGCCTTCGCGCAGCGATGCGCCGACGGAAAATCCGCCGGCGCCGGTTATGCCTGCCATTTCTGCCAAAGCGGCCCGGCGCAGGCCGCGGCCGGGGGCAAACAGCGACAATGCTTCAAGAATATTGGTTTTACCCGCACCGTTTTCGCCCACCAGAAGATTGAACTGGCGTGCGCCATCGAGGCGCGTTTCGCTGTGGTTGCGGAAGTGGGAAAGGGTGATCTGGTCGAGTGCCATGGGCTGGCACGGCATTAACCCGCACTGCCACTCTACGCCACCAGAAAACTGGATTTCCAATTGTTGGTGAAAATTCCCAAAAATATGGAATTATTGTTTATCGCTATGAAGCGGAAAAGCTGAACAATGGCTGAATTCCGCGATTTTTCAAAACTGGCACGGGTCCTGCAACAGTGTTGGCATCCCCGGGAACGGTTCTCGGGAAAACATGAAAAGGGAATTTTACAATGCAAGACATCAGCAACCTCAGCAGCCGCATCTTCGCCGCTGTGACCTCGATCGCGATTTCCGCAGTGTTCCTCGCCGTTGCAATCGCACCTGCAACCCAGAATGCCGTTACCTCGGGCGTGTTCGCATGAACCAGCTTGACCGCCATTCATCAAAAAACGTGAGCCCGGCGAAGTCCTTCAGGCTCGACCGCTCGCGGGGCAAGATCTGGGGCGTCTGCGCCGGTATTGCCAACTACTTCGGCATTGATGCCACGCTGGTCCGCATCGGCTTCGTCGCTGGGACGCTGATCGGCTTCGGTTCCTTGCTGCTGGTCTATATCGCAATCGCGTTGATTGCCGATTGAGAGGACCCGAGAGGGTCCTCTCATATCACCCCGGCCAGATTACATGGCGGAAATGCCGCCATCCAGTTTCAATTCCGCGCCGGTCATGAAGCGACTTTCGTCGCTGGCGAGATAGAGAACGCCCATGGCAATATCGACGGGTTCCCCCACCCGGCCCAGCGGAATTTGCCGGGCAAGCTTGCCCATGACCACTTCTTTTTCCAGCCCTGCCTTCTGGCCAATCCCGTCGAGGATTGGCGTATCGACGAAGGTGGGGTGAACAGAATTGCACCGGATGTCCCAGCCGCGCTTGGCGCAGTGAAGTGCAACCGATTTGGTCAGCATCCAGATCGCGGCCTTGGACGCATTATAGGCAGGCATCGTGTCGCTGGCGATGAGGCCGGCAATCGATGAAATATTGACGATGGAGCCGGGCTGATGATCCTTCATCAACGGCAAGGCCGCCTGGCATCCCAGAAATGCACTATCCACATTGACTGCAAATGCCTTGCGCCAGTCTTCGAAGGTGCAAGTCTCGATATTGCCGTTCACGCCGATACCGGCATTATTCACCAGAACAGACAGGCCGCCCAGCTGCTCGCGCGATGCGTCGATTGCTGCTGCCCAATCATGCTGGCTGGTCACATCATGCTGCAGCGAATAGGCTGTGCCTGATCCCATTTCAGCGTTGATCTTGGCTGCGGTTTCAGCAGCGCCATTGGCGTTCATGTCCGTGCACAGCACCCGTGCGCCTTCGCGCGCGAGATAGGTGCAATGGGCGCGGCCCAGTCCCTGCGCTGCGCCTGTCACCAATGCCAGCTTGCCTGCAACCCGTCCGCTCATCCTAATTCCTCTCCGAATATTCTTGCGCCCAGCAATAGCAGCAGGCGAACATCTATCGCGACATCGGCCGCCCGCTTGCTGTCGATGAAATCTGGCAATCGGGCAAGTGCTACGCGGTGGACAGTAATATTCTCGCCGCCGACCCCGCCGCCATCATGTATCTTCTCAAGCCCGCTTGCGCGCACCAGTGTGAAACTTTCGCTGACCATGCCGGGCGATGAATAATACATGCCGAGATCGGTAAGTGTGGCGGCGCGGTAGCCTGTTTCCTCTTCCAGTTCGCGTGCGGCGGCCACCAATGTTTCTTCGCCTTCGCCGCCGGCATCATCGCCGATCAGGCCCGCAGGCAGTTCCAGGCAATTGCGGCCAAGGGGAACGCGAAATTGTTCGACCAGCAGAACGTGCCCGTCTTCAACTGCGGCAATAACAGCGGCACGGATGTTGCGCGATCGGCCGACATATTCCCAGCGGCCACGTTTCTTGGCCGTGACATATTTTCCCTGCCAGACGATTTCTTCCGGCGCGTTGCTATCTGGAACTGGCATCAGACCTCTATCAGGCGGTCAGGCAGTTCGTTCACGTCATCGTCGGCAGGCGGGAAATGCTGCGACAGGATGGCGCCGACGTCGCGCACACCTGCGGCCATGCCTTCGGCGATATTGCCTTGCTTGATCTCGACCAGCATATCGGCCATCGCCTCGCCCCATACCTCGGCAGAGACAAGTTCTGCGATGGGTTCGTCTGCGACGATTTCGGCCCGGTGTTCGCGCATGGACAAATAGATCATCACGCCGGTGCGGCCATGGGTGCGGCGTTCTGCGCCAACCTTGAAATGGGTGACTGCCCGCTGGTGAACGCGCGCGGTTTTAACCGTGGGCGGGATCAGCGCGAACTTGGCCGGTTCCCACAGTTGGAAAATCCAGGCAGCGAAAAATTTCGCCAGCGCCAGGCCGGTTGCCAGGCTGAGGATGGAGGTAACCGTCCATTCTTCTCCCCACCCGCCAATCAGGAAATCAGCCTTGTCGAGGAAGAATTGCGGAAAGACGCAGAAAATTGTCAGCACGGTAAATGCGGCGAGAACCGCCCATGCCAGCGCAATATCGCTGTAACCGTCCGACCGGTCGGCCAGGACAGTGACTATTTCGCCCGATGTGCCCGTTTCTGCCTCGGCAACGGCTCGACTGACGATTTCATGCGATGCTGCGTCGAGATAGGGTTTGCGGGTCAAAACCATATCACCAACCCCCGCTCGCGCCGCCGCCGCCGGACATGCCGCCGCCAAAACCGCCAAAACCGCCGCCGCCGGAATGGCCGCCGCCGCCAAAGCCACCACTATGCCTGCTGCCGCTGCGGGCCGCTGCATTTATCGCTTCCCACAAGATTATATTGCCCACGGCGCCGCCAACACCGCCACCGCGATAGCGCCTGCCGCCCCCGCGGCTGCCAAACACCATCATGAAAAATACAATCATGACGATCCAGAAAATGACCCCGCCAATATTGGTGTCGCCGCCTGCCGCATCCTGCTTTGCCGCCGCTTCTGCAGCAGCGGCAATGGCCCGTGCATCTGCCGGGTCACGGTCAAGCTGGGTGGTGATGTCATCGACAGCGGCAATGATGCCACCGCCAAAATCGCCTGCCTTGAAGCGCGGCGTCATTGTCTCGGCAATGATCCGGCCAGCAAGGATGTCGGGGATGTAGGGGTGAAGGCCATAACCGACCTCGATCCGCATCTTGCGTTCCTGCTTGGCGACCAGCAGCAGCAGGCCCTGATCCAGTTCCGCCCCGCCAATGCCCCATGTCTCGAACAGGTCGACCGCATAGGGTTCGATCGCTTCGCCGCCCATGTCGGGCACTGTCACGACGATGATCGCGCGGCCCGTTTCGCGATTATAGTCACGCAGCCGCTGATCCAGCGCCGCTTCTTCATCGGCGGGGATCATGTCGGCTGCATCCAGCACAGGCCCGTCAGGCCGTTCCGGCAATGCCAGCGCGGGCACGGACATGGCCAGCAGCGCAGCGCAAGCTGCGAGCAGCAGCCATAGCCGCATTGCGATTGTGATTGCCGGTCGGGAAACGGCCTGGATCGGTGCCTGTGCCATCAAGTTGTGATCAATTGGCCGCTGGCGGTGTGTCGAAATTTACCGTCGGGGCAACTTCGGCACCAGCCTGTGCTGTAAAGGCCTGCTTCGGCTTCGCGCCGTAGATGACATTGGCGGCAATCGCAGACGGGAAGGTGCGGATTTCGGTGTTATAATCCTGCACGGCTTCGTTGTAGCGCATGCGTTCGGTGTTGATCTGGTTTTCCGCCCCTTCCAGCGCGACATTCAGATCGCGGAAGCCCTGCTGGCTCTGCAATTGCGGGTAATTTTCCACGATTGTCCGAAGCTGACCAAGGGCCTGCGTCAACTGGTTCTGCGATTCCTGGAATTTCTGGAAGGTGGCAGGGTCCGACAGGTCTTCAGTGGTGATGTTGACAGATGTGGCGCGCGAACGGGCTTCGGTCACTTCGGTCAATATCTGCGTTTCAGATGCAGCAGCAGCCTTAACTGTGGCCACCAGATTGGGGATAAGGTCGGCACGGCGCTGATAGGCGCTCTGCACATTTCCCCATTTCGCATTCACGTTTTCTTCCTTGGTCGGCACGGAATTGATCCCGCAGCCGGACAGGGCAAGCGATGCTGCAGCAACAAAGGCAGCGCGGCGCAAGATGGTGGAATTCATGAATATTACCCTTTTCCTATGCGCCGCATGGCGCTGCCAAGCCGAACTGGCTGTCTGTATTAAACAAATAGCACACCTGCGGCGGCTTTCAAGCGGATCCGGATTGTTTGCAGCGCGGTTGGCAATCTGCGCATTCGGTGCCAAGAAGATGGTAAGTCAGGGATATTTGGGGTGTGGCAATGTTCGAGGAATTCAAGAAGTTCATCAATCGCGGCAATGTGCTGGATCTGGCCGTGGCCGTCATCATTGGCGCTGCCTTTGGCAAAATCGTCACGTCGCTGACCGAAAGCATCATCATGCCGGTCATCGGCTGGATTTTCGGCGACATAGACTTTTCGAACTATTTCCTGCGCCTTGGCGCAATCCCTGAAGGGTATGAGGGCGAAGTCAGCAATTATGCCCAGCTCAAGGAAGCGGGCGTTGCCATGATCGGTTATGGCGACTTTCTCACTCAGGTGATCAACTTCCTGATCATCGCCTGGGTCATCTTCCTCATCGTTCGCGCAGCGAACAGGGTGATGGAACATGAGGAAAAAGAAGCCGCACCTGCCGGGCCAAGCGAAGTCGATCTGCTGGCCGAAATCAGGGACGAACTGAAAAAGCGCAGCTAACTGGCAGCGCGCCTGCCATCACGGCAGGCGCAATAATCGGCAAGCTAGTCACTTCACATTAAGCTGCGGCTGCCTATATAGGGCACTGCCGGCTTCGGCCGGATATGGCGATAAATTGTGATGTGTAATAGACGCAGCGGACCCGGGGGCAGTACCCGGCGGCTCCACCATAAACCCCGGTAAAACGGGGCAGATGACGGGGCCGAACTAGGATCGACGTGTGTTCAAAGACATTGTTTTTGCCCGGGTTGAGAATCCCCGTAAAAAGCTCACAACACATAAGTGCAAACGATAACGAAGCACTCGCAATCGCTGCGTAATCTGACGGCCTCACGGCCTGATCTTACAAAGCCTTAGCGCGGTTGGACCGACCGGGCAACAGAACGGATACCGGGCGTCCGGAGGGTACGTAGCAACAGAAACCCTCCACCTTGATTGTGCTTGAGAGAACCGACAGCGAAGCAGGCGCTCGGTTCAGCCTCCGCCTGACAACAGGCGCAGGATACGTAGCAACAGAAACCCTCCACTCACTTTACAGTTGGGATTAGCCTTCAGGCCGATGCTGTGTCTTTCGCAGCTTCCGCCTGCTTTTCCAGTTTCAGGCAGTCCAGAATCTTTGCGCCAGCCAGGAATACCGCGCCAGTGCAGGCCAGAAACAGAAGTTTGCCGCCAAAGCCGGGATATTGAACGAGATAGTTGCTGCCGCGTTCAACAGCGCCAAGGCCAAGCGCGTAGATGATGAGATATGCTTCCCAATTGGTCTTGATGACAAACAGACGTTTGATCTTGGCTAGCATCTTCACCCTTTCGTTAACATCTTGATTAGCAAGCATCATGCCACATGAGCATTGCGGCGCAAGACGAAGGTTAACGTCAGCGGTGTTTGTAAGGTAAACCGACGGTTAAGCCAGCACCCCGAGATCAAGCATTTCCAGCAAGGCCAGACGGGCCGCAATCACATCTGCCGCCAGCGTTTCCTTACCCAGATCCGCTGTTTCAATCTGCTGCGGCCAATGCTGCCCGATGGTGTGTGCCATCCGGTCTGCCTTGGCTTCATCCAGCAGGAAGCGCGGGTCGACAGTTGCCGGGTCGGCAACAACGCGCAGACGCAGGCAGGCAGGGCCGCCGCCATTGGCCATGCTCTGGCGCACATCCACCGGAATGACTTTGCGGATAGGGCCGTTGCCGGCCAGCATGTCTTCCAGCCAGCCGCGAACGGCTGTGCTTTCCCAGCATTCAAGCGGGACCACCAGCGCCATTTCGCCCGTCGGCAGGCTGAGCAGCTGGGCGTTGAACAGATAGGTCTTGATCGCTTCGGCCAGGCTGACCGCGCTGGCAGGCACTTCGACCACTTCAAGTTCGGGGAATGATGCGCGGATTGCTTCATATGCGCCCTGCTGGTCGGCAAAGGCGAGTGAATGGGTGAACAGCACACGTTCGTTCGCCACGGCCACTACGTCATTGTGGAATGCGCCCGCTGCGATTGCCTCGGGGTTCTGTTCGATGAAAACTGTGCGTTGCGGATCGAGCCCGTGCAAGCGCGCGACCGCTCTGCTCGCCTGTTCATGCTGGCGTGCAGGGAAAGGGCCGCCGGCGCGGCCATAGACGAAGACTTCGACGCCGGGCGAACCATGCCCTGCACACAACCGCATATGGTTGGCAGCGCCTTCGTCGCCGAAACTTGATGGAACAGGCGTGTGCAGCGCAAAGTGCCGCTCGTCGCCAAATGCCACGGCCAGCTGATGCATCGTATCAGGCCATTCCATACCGCGATGGGGCATGGTGACAAGATTGGCAGGGGTCAGGTGGCAGCGGCCATCGGCTGTATCAGCCGAAGGGCTGACGGTCGCGGCATTGGCCGTCCACATGGAACTTGCAGACCATGCGGCGGCAACCAGTCGCGGGTCTATCGTCTCGTCCGCGCCAAGGGCGCGCAGCCACGATGTGTTGGGGCGGGGCAAGGGCAGGAGGAAGCCCTGCGTCAGCCCCAGCGCCATGTTGCTGCGCATTTTTTCCAACCCCTGCAGGGCGGCAGCGCGGGGGTAGGATGTGTCACCGGCATGGGCCGTGGCCGCCAGATTGCCCAGGCTGAGACCAGCATAATTATGCGATGGACCAACGATGCCATCGAAATTGATCTCGACCTGCCCGCTCATCGAGAAACGCTCCACACCGTATCGCCGGCCGACAGGCGCAAAGTGTCCGCCGCCTGCGAATCGACGCAGATCGTGCCGTCCTTGGCAATCTTGCGCGCGCCATAACAGCAGCGGAAATCGCTCAGCTGGCCGGTGGCCAGCAAGGCGCGCTCGCCCTTCACCAGGTCCACCCGGTCAACCGTGCCGGAAACGGCTTCCCTGATGCTTTTCACATTGTCTGTCCGCGCTGTCATGGTCGGACCGCCATCGAAGATGTCGACATAGCCTTCAGCTGCGAAATTTTCGTTTTCCAGCATCCGCATGGCAGCGCGGCCCGATGGGTGCGGCACACCAATGGCGCTGCGCGCCGTTTTGGACAGCATGGCGACATAGACCGGATGTTTGGGCATCAGGTCAGCGATAAACTGGTTGCCGTTGATGGCGTTGAAATAGTCCGCTTCCTGGAATGTCATGCCGAAGAAGCGGCCAGCCACACCGTCCCAGAAGGGCGAGCCGCCCCGTTCGTCAATGATGCCGCGCAGTTCCGCCAGGATACGGTCAGCAAAGCGCGCCCTGTGCATGGCGATGAAAAGATAGCGGCTGCGTGCCAGCAGCAGGCCAAGGCCGCCTGCGCGTTCATTGGGGTGGAGGAACAGGCCGCCCACTTCGCTGGACCCTTCAAGATCGGTTACCAGGCTGAGCATTTCGGCCCGCACTGTCCGGTCCAGTTCCTGGGAATGCTGGGTCAGCGTGTTGAGCCGGTAGGAATAGAATGGCCATTGCTGCCCAACCTGCGTGAACAGCTGGCATGTCCCGCGCACTTCGCCAGTTTCGGTATTTTCCAGCACCAGCACGAATTGTTCGTCGGCAACGCCGTCTTCCGTTCGGCCAAAAGCTGCCGCTGCCCGTTCCAGCTTGGCACCCAGCGCGGTGCGGTCCGGGGGCAGGTTGGTGAAGCCGCCGCCTGTCAGTTTGGCCATTTCATACAGCGGTTCAAGATCGTCAGAATGCGCAGCGCGCAGGCGAAAGGTCAAAGCTCGTCTCCGGAAGCAAGGCGTTGAAGGACCAGTGCCGACAGGGCGGCGCGTTCCTTCAGGGATGGTACAATCAGGAATTCGTCAGGTGAATGGATGGCCCCGCCGCGCACGCCCATTGTGTCCACCACGGGCACACCGCAGGCCGCAATATTATTGCCGTCGCAGACACCGCCGGTCGATTGCCAGCCGATTTCCTGGCCCAGCAATGCGCCGCAATCGCGGACCAGATCGAACAGCTTTTGTGCCTGCCGGTCAACCGGCTTGGGCGGACGGGTCACGCCGCCATGCAATTCGACCGATACATCGTGGCTCTGCCGCACATCGCGCATCAGCGCCTGCATCCTCGCTTCGAACAGGGCACCTGCTTCGGGTTGGCGCGGCCGTATATTGAACCGCAGAACGGCATTGTCAGGGACGACATTATTGGCAGCGCCGCCATCAATCCGCGCCGGGTTTACCGGGCAATCTTCTGTCTCGATTGCTTTCAATCCCACGGCCAATGCAGCGGCCGCCACCAGTGCATTGCGTCCTTCCTGCGGGTTGCGTCCGGCATGGGCAGATTTGCCCTTCACGATGAGCGAATAATTGCCAGTGCCGCCCCTTGCATGGGCCAGCGTGCCATCCGGCAGGGCCGATGGTTCATAGGTGAGGGCGGCATATTTTCCCTGCGCCAATTGTTCGATGAGGCTGGACGAGGACAAAGAACCGGTTTCCTCGTCAGAGTTGATCAACACATCATAGCCGATGCCCCTGGCCGAGCCATCCGCTTCCAGCGCCAGCAAGGCGTGCAGCATGACGGCAATGCCGCCTTTCATGTCGGCAAGGCCCGGCCCGTTCAGCGTGGTTTCGTCCAGCCACTTTTGGGTCTGGAAGGGGTGATCTGACGGAAAAACCGTGTCCATATGGCCCGTAAACAGCAAGCGGCGTTCAGCCTCAGGCCGCACATTTACCACCAGGTGCTGACCATGCTGCTTTTCAAATTCCGCGCCAGATGCGTCGATTGCGGTCACCGGCGCTGCATCCAGCAGCGCCACATCGCCGGGCAGGGCGGAAAATGCATCGGCAAGCGCGGCTGCCTGCTGCGCCAACCCTGCAAGATTGGCTGTGCCAGTGTTGATATCGCCCCACGTCTGCACCTGCGCCAACATCGCAGGTTGGTCGATGGCGCGTGTCAGCGGATGATTGTCTTGCTCTGTTTGTTGCATTTGTAACGGCTCTAGCCCCGCCAAACGCTGCGGCCAAGCCTATGCGCCAAGGAACTGGGTAAAGCCGTTGCATTTCAGCCGGACGGTCGCCATAGAGCGGCTTCCTCCCCCGGATACAATCAACTGGATTTCCTGTGCAGCAGCCTCGCTGCCAGACCGACTACGGGTAGGTTTTATGACGAATTATGTAACGCGCGCCGGGCTTCAGGTTGATTCTGCCCTCGCCGGTTTTGTCGATAGCGAAGTTCTCGGCCCGCTTGGCCGCGATGTGGATGGTTTCTGGCAGGGCTTTGCCGAACTGGTCGCCACATTTGCACCGCGTAACCGCAGCTTGCTGGAAACACGCGATGACCTTCAGGCAAAAATTGATGCCTGGCATGTCGAACGGCGCGGCAAGCCCCATGATGCGGCTTCCTATCGCGCTTTCCTGGAAGAAATCGGGTATCTGGTGCCGGAGCCCGATGCGTTCACCATCGGGACGCAGAATGTCGATCCGGAAATTGCCACCATGGCCGGGCCGCAGTTGGTGGTGCCGGTTCTCAATGCCCGCTTCCTGCTCAATGCCGCCAATGCGCGCTGGGGCAGCCTGTATGATGCATTTTATGGCACCGATGCGCTGGAAGATGCGCCAGTTGCAAAAATTTCCGGATATGACCCTGAAAGGGGCGCTGCTGTCATCAAGGCGGGGCGCGAATTTCTCGATCAGGCTGTTCCGCTGAAAAGCGGCAGCTGGGCCGATTTGACCGCTGGCGAAGGCGCCATTCCGATTGCGGATGACGGGCAATATGTCGGCCAGACAGAGAGGGGCCGCATGTTCCGCAACAATGGTCTGCACATCGAGGTCATTTTCGATGCCGACAGCCCGATCGGCAAAACCGATGCTGGCGGCATTGCCGATATCATTCTGGAATCCGCACTGACTGCGATTGTCGATCTGGAAGATTCGGTTGCGGCGGTGGATGCCGAAGACAAGCTGGTTGCCTACCGCAACTGGCTGGGTGTCATTCGCGGCGACCTGGAAGAAAGTTTCGAAAAGGGCGGCAGGACGCTCACCCGCAAACTGGCTGGCGACAAGCGTGTGTTCCTGACCGAAGGAAGCGAACTGGACCTGCCGGGCCGCAGCCTGCTGTTCGTACGCAATGTCGGCCATCTGATGACCAATCCGGCCATCCTTCTGCCCGATGGGTCGCACATCCCCGAAGGCATCATGGATGCAGTCATCACCAGCGCCATCGCCGCGCATGATGTGCGCGGGCTGGGCCGTTACTCCAACAGCCGCGAAGGCAGCATCTATATTGTGAAGCCCAAGATGCACGGGCCTGACGAATGCCGTTTTACCAATGATCTGTTCGATGCAGTTGAAGATTTGCTGGAACTGCCGCGTCACACGATCAAGGTTGGCGTGATGGACGAAGAACGCCGCACAAGCGCCAATCTTGGTGCTTGCATTCACGCGGTGAAAGACCGGATCGTTTTCATCAACACCGGCTTCCTCGACCGCACGGGAGACGAGATTCACACTTCGATGCAAGCAGGGCCGATGGTGCGTAAGGGCGCGATGAAAATCAGCGACTGGCTGACTGCATATGAAACCCGCAATGTCGGCATTGGCCTGCGTCACGGCCTTTCAGGCAAGGCGCAGATCGGCAAGGGCATGTGGGCCGCACCTGACCTTATGGGCCAGATGATGAAGGAAAAGATCGGCCATCTCAATGCAGGTGCCAACACCGCATGGGTGCCATCACCGACCGCTGCCACGCTCCACGCGCTGCACTATCACCGCAAGAATGTGTTCGAAGTGCAGAAAGGGCTGGGCGATGTCCCGTCACTGGACCTGCTGCTGAACATTCCGCTGGCAGATGGTGTGAACTGGAGCGAGGCCGAAGTTAAGGAAGAACTCGACAATAATGCGCAAGGCCTGCTCGGCTATGTTGTGCGCTGGATCGATGCGGGCGTTGGCTGTTCCAAGGTGCCAGACATTCACGACATCGGTCTGATGGAAGATCGCGCAACGCTGCGTATTTCCAGCCAGCATATGGCCAACTGGCTGCTGCACGGCGTTTGCACCAGCAACCAGGTCATGGATGCGCTGAAGCGCATGGCTGTGAAAGTGGACGAACAGAATGCGGGCGATCCCGATTACCAGCCAATGGCAGGCAATTGGGACGGCATCGCGTTCAGCGCCGCCTGCGATCTTGTGTTCAAGGGCGTGGAACAGCCGAGCGGCTATACCGAGCCGCTCCTCCACCAATATCGCCTCGCGAAAAAGGCTAGCTGATCAAAATCAGGGCCGGCAGGCATCGCAAGATGGCCGCTGGCCTCGCGCCATTATTTGAAGGTGCGTTTTATCACGATCACTGCCAGAGATACTGCCCCTGCAAACAGCAGGGCGATGGTGGTCTTGCGAAATATGGTTGAGACATCCGGTTGGAGCCTTGTGAATTTTCCGGCCCATTCGGGTGATTGCATGGCGTAAAGCATGAAACCTGCCACGCCGATGAGCAGTGCGAGCATGATGGGGCCGAGCGGACCTTTGACGTTACCTGTGGCCACTTCATTCTCCTGCCCAACCTGCGTGAAACTGGCCTTGTCATAAGCGAATGGCAAGGGCGTGAGGGTGATCTTCCACCCCACGCATGCCTTCGATAAATAAAAGGCACCGCGGCTGTTTCGCCGCGATGCCTTTGGATCTCAGAGCGTGAAAGCGGGCTTATGCTTCTACGCGTTCAATCGTCGAAGATTCGCCGGTGTCAGGATCGGTCGATGTCCAGACGCCTGCTTCGTCGATAACTTCATTATAGCATTTCTGCACAGAGCCTTCCTTGTCCGACTTCGAGCAATAGGAATCGGGTGATTTCTGCTCCCAGGTGCCGGTTTCCGGTTCCTCGCCCTCGGTAGTGGCCGTGTAGGTTCCGTCTTCGCGAACTTCCTCGATGCTCACTTTGCCGTCAGCGCTGGTCACTTTGTAGGTGCCGGTGCTGGGGCCGCCATCAGCGGCCGTCGGTGCGGCTGCTGTTTCCGTGACTTCTGCCGGAGCTGCTGTTTCGTCCGTAGTTTCTGCCGGCGAACATGCTGCCAGCACGGTAATCGCAGATACAATCATAAATTTTTTCATACATTTCCCCACTTGTTACGAGGCAATGTGGCCGCAGCCTTCATCGCGATTCGCGACCCCGGACGAAGGCTAGGCTTTAATGGCGGGAATGCAAATCACTCGTCTGGCAGTACCATTGTGACGCCAGGGCAGGGGCATTTCGGTCAGGTCAGGGCGCGGGCCAGTGCCACGAATTCATCGACTGACAGCGTTTCTGCACGCCTTTGCGTGTCGATCCCCAGTTGCTCCAGCGCCTCAACTGCGCCTGCAATGCCTTTAACGCTCTGGCGCAGCATTTTGCGCCGCTGACCGAAGGCCGCTTCGGTGATGCGTTCCAGCATCCTGGCAGACACGCCTTCGGGCATTGCTGCCGGAACAACATGGACGATCGCGCTCATCACCTTGGGCGGGGGGGTAAAGGCGCTGCGGTGGACTTTCATCGCCATGCTGGCGTCGCTGCGCCACTGCGCCAGCACTGCCAGCCTGCCAAAGGCAGAACTGCCGGTGGAAGCGACAATCCGCTGAGCGACTTCCTGCTGGAACATCAGCGTCAGGCTGGTCCATTGCGGCGGCCAGCCTTCCCCGCCCAGCCAGCGCACGAACAGCGCCGTGCCGACATTGTAGGGCAGGTTGGACAGCACGGCGAAAGGTTCTGCCATCAATTCATTGTGATCCAGCTTGAGAGCATCGCCCTGGATAATGCGCAGCTGGCCCGGAAAAGCTTCCGATAATTCTTCGAGAGCAGGGAGGCAGCGGCTGTCCATTTCAATGGCAGTCACGCGTGCCCCTGCACGCAGCAGAGCGCGGGTCAGGCCGCCGGGGCCGGGGCCGACTTCCAGCACGGCCTTGCCTGCAAGATCGCCCGGGATTGCAGCAATACGGGCTAGCAGCTGTTCGTCGAACAGGAAATTCTGTCCCAACGCCTTTGATGCACTCAGCCCATGGCGGGCGATGACTTCGCGCAAGGGCGGCAGGTCATCGTTCATTGCCCGCGCCTTGCAGCGCATTCACCGGCCATGCGGATTGCCGCAATCATCGCGCCAGCATCGGCCTTGCCGGTTCCGGCAATGTCGAAGGCGGTGCCGTGGTCGGGCGAAGTGCGGATGATTGGCAGGCCGAGCGTGACATTCACGCCCGAATCGAAATCCAGTGCCTTCAGCGGGATCAGCGCCTGGTCATGATACATGGCCAGGGCCACGTCGTATTTCTGGCGGGAATGCGGGGCGAACATCGCATCTGCAGGGTGCGGGCCGGTGGCATCGATGCCGTCTTCGCGCAGCGCAGCGATGGCAGGCGCAATAATGCGGATCTCCTCGTCCCCGAACTGCCCGTTTTCACCGGCATGGGGGTTGAGGCCCGCGACGGCCAAGCGCGGCGAAATTATGCCGAAATCGCGGGTCAAGGCGTCTGCAGTAATCCGCGCGCGGCGGCGGATGAGATTGACCGATAGCAGGCTTGCCACTTCCGAAAGGGCGCAATGCACGGTCAGCGGCACAGTGCGCAGCTGCGGGCCGGCGAGCATCATGACAGCATTTTCTGCCGCAATGTTGCAGGACGCAGCCAGAAATTCGGTCTGGCCCGGATATTTGAACCCGACCTTGGCCAGTTCGGACTTTGCCACAGGCGCAGTCACGACCGCGGTTGCTTTGCCTTCCTTCGCAAGCTGCGTCGCATGGCGCAGGGACGCAAATGCCAGCCTTGCACCGTCCGGCGATGGTTTGCCCGGCTGATAAGAGGCTTGCGATGGGTCTGCCCCGCTGCCCGCCATTGCCGGCAGGTCCAGCACTGGCAGGCCATCTGGAAAAGCAGACGCGGCTTGCTGCGGGTCGGTAACCCTGACGACCGGAACATCCAGCCCACGCATCATTGCCGCAGCGGCGAGGATTTCTGACCCGCCAACTACGAAGAAAGGTTGCAACTTCTCCAGGCCGCGCCGGACCCATGCCTGTGCGATCAGTTCGGGGCCAATCCCTGCCGGATCACCGAGCGAGATGGCCAGCGAAGTCATCAAATCACGTTCAAAGCTGCTGGTCAGTTATATTCGATATAGGCATCGTTACGAAGATCCCGCAGATAACGCTGGGCGCGCTTGGAAATACGTTCGTTTTCCATCTGCTCCATCATCTGGTCGAAATCCGGGCCAGCATCAGGCTTGGGATCATCGCGGCCGCACAGCATCAGCACACGGACACCATCGGTGACCGAACCGAAGGGCGGGGTGGTTTCGCCAAGCTGCAGCTGCAGCAGCGCGCTTTGCAACTGTTCAGGCAATGCGCGGGCGCGGATCTGGTCGTTTGTTACCACTTCTGCGCCGATTGTGGCGGCAATCGTTTCTGCATCGCCGCAACCACGCATGGTTTTTACCGTGCTGGAAAACTGTTCGACGCGGGCGGTTGCGTCTTTTTCGCTGATGCCGGCAGGGAAGCTGATTGAAATCTGCTTCAGGCTCAGCAATGCATCGCGCGGGTCAGCCATCAGGATCTGGCGCTTGTCGATAAGGTAGAGAATTTCAAAACCACCGGGGATTTCAAACGGACCGACCAGCTGGCCGGGCGCCATCGTGCGGGCCACTGTCTGCATCTCGGTCGGCAGCGTTTCCAGCCGGACAAAGCCGAGGTCACCACCCACAGCGGCGGTTGATGCTTCGGAAAACTGGCGTGCATAGGCGACAAAGCTGCCACCTTGCTGCAACTGCTGCACGATGCGCTGGGCATTCTGCATCACAGCTTCACGTGTTGCAGGCGTAGCCGAAAGATAGATTTCGCCGAGACGATATTCATCAGTGCCGCGCGATGCTTCCATCCGTTCCAGCAATTCGCGGACTTCTTCTTCGGATACGTTGATGAACGGCGCAATGGTGCGGCGCAGAAGGCGCTGCCATGCCAATTCACCTTCAATCTGGCGTTTCAGCGACACTGGCGAGGAACCGATGCCGATGAGATAGGCATCCATCTTGCTGGTATCCTGCCCGAAATTCTGGGCGGCGACCTGTGCGTAGCGCTGATTGATTTCTTCGCGCGGGATTACGATTTCCTGCGCTGCTGCTTCCTGGATCTGGAGTGTTTCGTCGATCAGGTTACGCAGCACCTGCATCCGCACGCGTTGCAGTTCTTCTTCAGGCAGCTGGCCTTCCGACGCAGCGACCAGCAAGGCAACACGGTGTTCCACATCGGTGCCGGTGATGACCGAACCGTTGACCATGGCCGTAGCGCGGCGATTGTTGGGGTCGTTCTTGCCCAATAAAGTCACGTTTTCAGGAATGCCGAGCGGATTGTCGATTTCGCCCGCGTCTTGTGCCTGGGCCTGTGCCGCCACGGGTGCCGTGACGAGGCTGATGGTGGCAATTCCTGTCAGAAATTTGGAAATGGTCTTTTGAATCACACGTAAATTCCGATTAACGCGCGCTTTTTGCGCCATGAACTGCCCCGGTAATTGCTTTTTCAGGCTTAACCGTAGCTGAGTGGCTGCGCAAATAGCCGGTTTAGGCCCCGCTGCCAATTGCACCATTCAGCCTATCCCCCCTGCTATGCCTGTCTATCGGAAACCGAGGTTTCGCAAAGAAAAGAACAGCTGGAAGGTATCGCCCCGTCGGGCATCGCCCGAGGCAACATAATCGCGCCGCCAGGTGAGGCCGAATTCGAGGCAATCGTCCTGATAGGCAACGCCCAGCCTTGTCCGCACAGGTTCAAAACCGTCAGCGGTAAAAGTGGGGTCCTCGTTACGATCGGTCAGGTTGAATACGCCCGAGCCGAACAGCGACCAGTATCGCGCAAAGGCAACGCGGGTTGCAACGCGCAGTTCTTCGCGGTCCTGCAAATCCTCGACCAGCCCGTTGATATCGCGGTTGAGGCGGAGGTAGCCGACTTCTGCGTAGGTGCGGCGCGAGCCGACTGTTGCGTCAAATTCGTTGCGGCGAAGGGCTAGGTTGTCCTTGTCCAGCCGGTAGCGGTGCGTCAGCTTTACAAAATCGCGGAAGCGCACTTCGGTCCGGCCGACAAAATCCGACACTCTTTCGCTGAGTCCGGTGCCGTCGATCAGAATCTGCGGGTCCTTGTCCAGCCGGTAGGACTGGCCAATGGTGGATTTGATGCGCCAGCCCGGGCGCTGCAGTTCCCAGTCGAACCCGTAGGTAAGCCGGATACCGTCTTCCACACGGTCATAACCAGGGAAGCGGTTGAGCGCGAAGAGATTGGAATCTTCAAGGTCGATTGCGCGGGCATCTTCGTTGGGCACCGCAAGATTGCGGATTTCCGGTGTGGCCACCAGCTGAACCCGCGGGGTAAGCACCTGTGTCCCGCCGAATGCCTGGCCGACGAACGGCCATTTGATATCGACCGCGCCCACTGCAATCGCGCGCCCCTGCCAACCGGGCCTGCCGCGATAGAATGCCGTATCGGTCAGAGCGTTTTCATCGCTGTGATACACATCGCCGCGCGCCAGCGCCGTCAGCGATACCAGCTGGCCCATGCCGGTTATGGTGCGCAGGTCCCAGCGCGCGCCGGCAAATGCGCGCTGCGTATCCTGCCCCTCGTCACGCGCAAGGTTGAGCGAATTCAGGTGCAATTCCACCGTGCCGCCCAGAACAGGGTCTGCCATCCGGCGCCGATAATCGATCACCGGCAGCACTTGCGGGACCTGTCCCTGTTGCTGGTTCAGCCGCAGAACCTGCGTCGCCCAGCCGCCAAACGAAAAATAGGAATTGTCGTCAATCCGCTCCAGCTCGAACGTGGAACGCAGCCGGTCGTCGCGGCTGATATCATAGCGGCGCAGGAAAGTGCGATCGGTTGCCACGCGGATCGAGCCGGTCAGGCTCCATTCCGGGCTGAACTGGAACTTGCCATTCGCCGCGATATAGCCGCGCAGGTCACGTTCGGAAGTCGGCACGCCGGTGAAGCTCGAAATACGCCTGCTTTCAGTGGCATATCCGGTGATCTGATAGGCGCCCTTGTCGGTCAGGTGGCGCCACTGTGCGGACACCATCGGCGGGGCCTTGGTGAACATATAGGCGCTGAGCGTCAGATCGCGATTGTCAGCAAGGCGGAAATAATAATTGCCGTTGATTTCGACGCCGTTTGATTCCGAAATCCGCAAATCGGGCACCAGGAGGCCCGAAACTGCCTTGCCATCTGTTCTTACAGAAAGGCCGGGCAAGGGCAGCAGGCGTGCGCCGAACAGTTCAAGGTATGCGCCGCGGAACCGAACCCGGTTATCTTCAGGGTCGTAGGTTACGCGGTCTGCGGTGATGCGCCAGCTGGGATCCTTGCTGCAGCCATCCTCGTCCACCACCGCGCAGGCGCTATAGGCCGCTTGGGTCAGGATAATGGTGCCGTCTTCCTGCCTGGTGCCGCCGCGCGCTGCCAGGCGGCCCCCTTCGCGCAGGGCCAGCAGCAGGTTTTCCATCGCGCCAGCTTCGAACTTGTCGGTCAGTTCGAGACGGTCGGTGTAGAGCTGGTTGCCGTCTTCATCCACAAAGCGGACATCGCCACTGGCGACGATGACGCCGGACTTGCGGTTCCAGTTCACTTCCTGCGCGATAACCGACCGGTCTTCGCTGCGCAGCAGGACATTGCCAGTGGCAGTCACCACTTCATTTTCGGAATCGTAAGCCAGCGTATCGGCTTCGAAATCGATGTTGCGAACAGCGGTCTCGGCTGCCTGCGATTGCGGTGCGGCAGGCACGGTTTGAGGTTCTTCTGCGCCGGGCAGCGAGTCCTGGGCCGCGGCAGGCGCGGCATACAAACAGGCAAGCGCCAGCGCAGCGGCTGCCGTGCTGAACTGTCTGGAATGTCTTGTCGCCAGACGTGGCGCTATCTCGAGGCTGGGGAGCATGGCTTGCCTATCGCACCGCCCGCGCGTAATCGCAATCGCCAACAGACTGCTGCGCTGCCTTGGCGGCCACGCTTCTTCCACACTTGCTTCTTCGGAGACCTCATGAAGATCGATTTTCAGCCCACCGTTCCCGCCGGCAGCCGGCTCATTGCGCATGTCGTAAACAAGGGCGCCATGCCCGCGGGACTGGAAAAATCCATCGACGAAGGCGCCGGCACTGCACGTTTCAAGGGCAATGCCGGTCAGATTTTCGAAAGTTTCGTCGAACGTGAAGGTTCGGTCGTGCGCGTTGCGCTGGCTGGCGCTGGTGATCCAGGTTCGGATGATCGGCGCGAATCGCTTGAAAAAGCCGGTGCCGCCATCACCGCCAAATACCTTACTTCGGGCGCGACATCGCTTGTGCTCGACCTTTCCAGTTCGGGCCTGAATGCCAATGAAGCGGCATCGGTAATCCTTGGCCTGCGTCTGCGCGGCTGGCGTCATGATGCCTATCGCACCACGCTGAAGGAAGAACTGAAGCGCACGCTCACCAGCGTGACCGTGGTGGGCGCGCCCGAAGGAACGCAGGCTGCATGGGAAACCGAAGCGGCACTGGCGGCTGGCGTGGAATTCACCCGCGACCTGGTGGCGGAACCTGCAAACAAAGTGTTCCCCGTCAGTTTCGTGGCCAAATGCCAGGAAAAATTCGCCGGCACCGGTGTCGAAGTAACAGTTCTGGACGAAGACCAGATGGCAGAACTGGGTATGGGCGCGCTTCTGGGTGTCGGGCAGGGTTCCGAACAGCCATCGCGCCTTCTGGCAATCCGCTGGAATGGCGGCGAAGCAGGCGAAAAGCCGACTGTCTTCGTGGGCAAGGGTGTCACCTTCGATACGGGCGGCATTTCGCTGAAGCCCGGCGCTGGCATGGAAGACATGAAATGGGACATGGGCGGGGCGGGCGCTGTGGCAGGTGCGATGCTCGCGCTCGCCACGCGCAAGGCCAAGGCCAATGTCGTGGGCGTCATGGGGCTGGTTGAAAATATGCCTGACGGCAAGGCACAGCGCCCGGGCGATGTGGTCACATCCATGTCGGGCCAGACCATCGAAGTGATTAACACCGACGCGGAAGGCCGACTGGTGCTGTGCGATGCGCTGCACTGGGCGCAGAAGGAATTCAAACCGGCCGCCATAATCGATTTCGCTACGTTGACAGGTGCCATTATCATCTCGCTCGGCAACGAGCATGGCGGCCTGTTCTCCAATGATGACGATCTGGCAGAAAAGCTGACTGCCGCGGGCAAGGCAACTGGCGACAAGATGTGGCGTTTCCCGCTGTCGCCTGCCTATGACAAGCTGATCGACAGCCCGATTGCCGACATGAAGAACGTGGGCGCGCGTGGGGCCGGTTCGATCACGGCAGCCCAGTTCCTGCAACGCTTCATCGAAAAGGGCACGCCGTGGGCGCACTGCGATATCGCTGGCATGGTGTGGGCAGACAAGCCCGGCACCACCTGGGACAAGGGTGCGACCGGTTTCGGTGTGCGCCTGATCGACCAGTATGTCCGCGACAACCTCGAAGGTTGATCCAAGGTCATGGCCCGCACGTCACACAAGGCAGAATTGCCGAGCAAGACCTGCCTGACGTGCGGGCTGCCATTCAACTGGCGCAAGAAATGGGCGCGTGAATGGGACAATGTCCGCTATTGTTCCGAACGGTGCAGGCGGTCAAAAAACAGCACCGCGGTCAGCGGTGCAGCCAGAAAAAATCCGACGATCCATAAACCGGAAGGCTGATGCGGGTCGATTTCTATCAGTTGAGCCGCGATCCAGCAGAACTGGTGGTACCGTTGCTGGCCCGCGCGGCAAAGGCCGCGGGCGAACGGGTGCTGGTGGTCAGCGAAGATGCGGGCCAGACAGCGCGTATCGACAAGGCACTGTGGGAAGTCGCGCCGGAGGCATTTCTGGCGCATGGGCAGGCAGGCGATGGCCACGAACAGCGCCAGCCAGTGCTGATCTCGTCGGCAATGGCAGCTGCCAATGACGCTGGCTTCGTGATCCTTGCTGATGGGAAATGGCGCGAAGAGGCTTGCGAATTTGCACGTGCCTTTCTGCTTTTTGGCGATGACCGCCTGCAAGATGCCCGCGCCTGCTGGCGGCTGCTGGGCGAAGAAGCCTACGCCAGCAAGGGCATAGAGCGCCATTTCTGGAAGCAGGACGGCGGCAAATGGCGCGAAATGGCCTGATATTGCTTGGCGCCGCCACAACAAGGCAATCCTGATTGCACCTGCCAACTGATAGCGGGACTTGCGAAAAGCTCGCTTCGCGGCTAGGGGCGCGCGCAACGCAATCCCCTAACAATCTTGTCATTTAGGAAACTCCCATGGCGGTTACCCGCACCTTTTCGATCATCAAGCCCGATGCTACCCGCCGCAACCTGACCGGCGCTGTCACCAAGATGCTGGAAGAAGCGGGCCTTCGTGTCGTCGCTTCCAAGCGCATTCACATGACCCGCGAACAGGCTGAAGGCTTCTACGCCGTTCACAAGGAACGCCCTTTCTTCGGTGAACTGGTCGATTTCATGATCAGCGGCCCGGTTGTTGTGCAGGTTCTCGAAGGCGAGAACGCCATGCAGGCAAATCGCGACATCATGGGCGCGACCAACCCCAAGGATGCAGCACCAGGCACGATTCGCGCTGAACTGGCTGAAAGCATTGAAGCAAATACGGTTCACGGTTCGGACAGCGACGAAAATGCTGCCATCGAAATCGCCTATTTCTTCAATGATGACGAAATCGTCGGCTAAGTTTCTGAAAAATTTTGGAAACCCGATAAGGGCCGCTCGCAAGGGCGGCCCTTTTTGTTTGCGCGGGTTCTTTCGCAAACTTAACATCCATCAAATATTATTATGTATTTGAATATGTTACCCAGCACAGATGCTGATCAGAAGCCGCGTTTCCATTGCCCGCCGATTTATCAAGCGGATGAACCTGGCTGATGTCGATGGGCTGGCATCCATGATGAGCGATGACGTCGTTTTCGTGGATAGCCGGTTGGCCCGCATAGAAGGCAAAGTGGGCTGCGTGGAACTGTTCCGACGCTTTGTCGCACTCGACACCGGATTTACCATCAGCATCGAAAGCGCCAGCCGCAATGGCGATGATGTGTTGATCAAGGGGCATACCCATTCGAACGACGAAGACCTTGTGGCAAACTGCCTGTGGCAATGCCGGATCGAAGGCGGGAAAGTGGTCTATTGGCAAAGCTATCGTGCGGACGATCCACCGGCGCTGGCGCGCATGCTGGCGAGGGAATTCGTGGTCAATTGAACCGGCAGAAGGTTCGGCTGGCGCTATGCTGGCGTGTTCATGCCTATCGCCTGTGTGCGGAAAACCGCCGGTAAGCCGCGCGATGATGCCGGTGCGCTGATTGGCTGGCTTGCTGTTGTTCAGCCGCCATCGCCTGTGCTGCCCCTTCTGACAGTTTCAGGCCCAGCGCATCATAAGTGCGCGATATTTCGCTGCTCCAATCGCGGTTGAGCGCATCGAAATCCACCCGTGCAACAGGGCCGGTAAAATCCTTTAGGGCGGCATTCATGCGCTCTGCCCGTAACGCAATCTTGCGCTGCCATTCCCGTTCTATCCAGCCCAGGTCCACATCGTCGGACTGGATGGCCATCTGGTTGGCCACCAGCGATGCCGCGCTTTGCGTGATGTCATCGTGATTGCGGTGTGTAACCACCAGGCGTGCATCAGGGAACAGGGCGAGGAGGGCAGGCAGATCTTCTGCAAATTGCGGCACTTTCATAACGCGCGGCAGCGCCGCATTGCCATGATGCGCGGCATCGGTGCGCAGGATTCGGCCAAATTCGCGGTAGACTGCCGATGCATCGCTTCCCTCGCTGAAGGCGGTGAAGGACGGGATGTGCCACTGCGCTTCATAGGCCCCGTGGTCGAACGCGCTGGCAAGCCAGCCCAGTTCTTCGTCGGCGCGCGCTGCGCCAAACGGGTGGAGCGTATCAATCCACGGGTCCATCCTGCGCGCCATGAACAAGGCGATGCCGCCCCACAAAGGGCGCAGGTCTATTGGGCTGCCGGGGACAGGTTGCCAGCTGTCGCAGAACCGCGTTGCACAATGCGCCGGGTCAGCCGCCAGAAGCCGGTGCAAACGGGTCGTTCCTGCCCGCATCTGGCCCACCACGATGATCGGCGGCGCGATTCCTGTCTGGAGCATTGTCGGCGCAGAACGCCATAATCTTCCCAGAGCCAGCCTTTGCCGGATAACCCGCACAATCTGACCATGGGCAATCGTGCGGCCAAGCGAATTCAGGCGGGCTTCGTGTTCAATTGCATGGCACAGGCGGGTGAGGCGCGTGCGAAAATCCTGCGCATCTTCGTGGCTACGCCCGCCCAATTCATCCTCGGCAGTGAAGTCCTGGCTGGCCTTGGAAAACACGCTTTCAGGGTCAAGCGGCGGATGGGAGAGCCAACCCTTGGCCCAGCTTGCCTCCAGCCAGCCATTCGCGCGGTCCGCAAGGTTCGACCGGGCCAGTGGATGGGGGCGGGGAGGAGGGGGCACGGTCTAGAACTCGTCGGCGGCGTCAATCAAAGTGGTAAGGCGCTTGGGCGCAACAAGACGCCAGCTGCGCTCCAGCCAGTATTCAACCTGTGACCAGTCGAGCCCGGGTCGGTTCAGGATCAGCCCGACCCAGTCGCTCGCCCCATAATAGGCGGGGCGGAAAAATGTATCGGGGTCACGGTCGATCAGGTCTGCCAGTTCATCCTGCCCGCTGGTCTTGGCAAGGAGTGCGACATGCGGTTCGCCATGGTGCCGGTCACTAAGATAGGCGAAATATTTGCCGCTCTTGCCCCCGCTGCGCCAGCCGGGGGAGCCATGGCTTTCGCGTTCTTCCGCCTCGGGCAGAGCCAGTGCGAGCGTGCGTACCCGTTGGAGCAGATATTCGGCATCATACGGGCGCAGGACATAGGTGTTGACCACGCGCGGGTAGAGCTGGTGTTCGGCCAGCCTGACGCGGGATGACAGAGTGTCTTCAGTGTCGCCGGGCAGGATGGCAACTTTGGCCTGACCCAGTATTTCACCGGCATCGAGTTCTGCTGTGACCAGATGCACGGTTGCGCCTGCCACCTTGTCGCCTGCCTCGAGCGCGCGCTTATGAGTGTCGAGGCCGCGATATTTGGGCAGCAGGGATGGGTGGATGTTGATCAGCCTGCCATCCCACCGTTCCACGAAACCCGCCGTCAAAATGCGCATATATCCAGCAAGGATGATGAACTGCGCGCCAGCGTCGAGGGCGGCCTTTTCCATGATTGCATCATGGTCGCCGCGCTCCATCCCGCGGTGCGGATGGGCGAATGTGCCAATTCCTTCGCCCGCAGCCAACTTCAGGCCTGCGGCATCGGGATCGTTACTGGCCACCAGCACGATTTCGTAGCCGCTGCCCGCCATTCTGCTGGCGTAAAGCAGCGCCGCCATATTGGTACCGCTGCCCGAAATGAACACCGCAATCCGGGCCACTGGCCCGGCATGCCGAGGCTGCCCGTCAAGCGAGATGGCTTGCTTCCCAGTCGCTGCGGGCGGACCATGTGCCGGCAGAACCGCGAACAGTGCAGCCGCGTTCACCGCTAGTGATCTCGCCGATCTTCAGCACGGTTTCGCCTGCCGCCTGCAATTCCTGCGTAAGGCTTTCTACCTGCGCTGCATCCACCGCCAGCACCATGCCTACGCCGCAATTGAAGGTGCGGGCCATTTCTTCCGGCTCGATATTGCCCTGCGCCTGCAAGAAAGCCATCAGGCGCGGCTGGTCCCAGCCATCAGCATCCACCACGGCATGGGCGCCGTCGGGTAGCACGCGGGGGATATTTTCCAACAAACCGCCGCCGGTGATATGCGCCAGCGCTGCAATCTTGCCCGACCGAATGGCGGGCAGCAGGCTTTTTACATAAATCCGCGTTGGTTCGATCAATATGTCGATGAGAAGCCGGTCCGAATCGAACAGGGCAGGGCGGTCCAGCTTCCAGCCCTTGTCCGCAGCCAGCCGCCGGACGAGTGAATAGCCGTTGGAATGCACGCCTGAACTGGCAAGGCCGATCAACACCTGTCCGGGCGCGACCGAATCGCCGGTCAATTGTTCGCCGCGTTCCACCGCGCCAACGCAGAAGCCTGCCAGATCATAATCACCGGCCGCATACATGCCCGGCATTTCTGCCGTTTCGCCGCCAATCAGCGCGCATCCTGCATCCTTGCAGCCTTCTGCAATACCGGCCACGACCCGTTCTGCAATGCCGGTCTCCAGTTTGCCGGTGGCGAAATAGTCGAGGAAAAACAGCGGTTCAGCGCCCTGCACGATAAGGTCGTTGACGCACATCGCGACAAGATCGATGCCCACACTGTCGTGCCGGTCATGGTCGATCGCCAACTTCAGCTTGGTGCCGACGCCATCATTGGCAGCGACCAGCAAGGGGTCGGAATAGCCTGCGGCCCTGGGGTCGAAGAAACCCCCGAACCCGCCCAGTTCCGATGTGGCACCAGGGCGCGCGGTGGCTTTCACCAGTGGGCCGATGGCCTTCACCAGCGCATTGCCTGCGTCGATTGAAACGCCGGCCTTGGCGTAAGTATAACTCTCGGGCGAAGTATTTTTGGAGGACATGGGGCTGCTTTAAGCTTTCGCGCTTGGATTTCCATGCCCGTTTGGGCAAAAGGCGCGAAGTTTTCCCCGATGACCCATGTGAACCCTCTCTCAGCCCGATTGCGCCCCACCCTGTTTAACGGGGCCATGGCGCTTGTGATCCTGCTCTGCGCGATAGTTGCTGGCCGTGCCTTGTGGGCGCAGGTGGACGGGGACCGCGGCATCGCGGCAGTCGCCAGCAGCAGCGACATCGACATTGGCGGGATCGAAGTAAATACCACTGGCAAGACCGCGGAAGAAGCGCGCCAGAAGGGTTGGGCAGAGGCGCAGCGCGCGGCGTGGAAGAAGCTGGGCGGTTCCGACATTTCCGATTCGCAGCTGGAATCGATGGTGTCTGCCATTGTTATCGAAAAAGAGCGCATCGGCCCGCGCCGCTATATCGCAACGCTCGGTGTCATCTTCGACCGGACGAGGGCAGGCAGCCTGCTGGGCGCTGCGGGGCGCAAGACGCGTTCCGCGCCCATGCTGCTGATACCCGTTACGATGGAAGGCGGCACTGCCCGCGTGTTCGAAATGGTCAATCCGTGGCAGCGCGCCTGGGCGGAATACCAGACGGGCGCCAGCAGCATCGATTACGTTCGCCCATCGGGCGCCAATGGCGATTCGCTGCTGATTACCTATGGCCAGACCAGCCGCAGAAGCCGGACCTGGTGGCGCAATGTCCTTGACCAGTATGGCGCGGCCGATGTGCTGGTGCCGATTGCGAAGCTGGAACGGCAATGGCCAGGTGGGCCGGTCAAAGGCACATTTACGGCGCGTTATGGGCCGGACAATCGCTTCCTCGAAACATTCACGCTCAATGCCAAGGGTGACGAAGACCTGCCCCGTATGCTGAACCAGGCCATGGTGCGGCTGAACGGTATTTTCGAACAGGCACTGGCCGATGGCAAGTTGCGGCCTGACCCGACGCTCAACCTCGGTGCGCCGGTGATCGACCCGGCGTTGCAGCGGCTGATCGACCTTGGCCGCGCTGCCGAAGCACAGGCGCAGGCCGCCCGTGATGCTGCCAATGCGGCGGCAACGGGGGCCATGCCGGCAGATGGGGGCGCAACGGCCCCACCGCCTGGCCCGGCAGTGGTATCAAGCTATGTGGTCCAGTTCGCCAGCCCCGATGGCGGTTCTGTCGATGCCACACTTGCGGCTGTCCGCGCTGCGCCCGGCGTTCGCGGTGCTGCGGCCAGCAGTCTTGCGATTGGCGGCACTTCTGTCATGCGGGTCAGCTATGGCGGTTCGCTGGAACAATTGGCAGCCGCGCTGCGGGCTCGCGGTTTCTCCGTGACCCAAGGTAGCAATGCGCTCGCCATCAGCCGCTAGGGCGCTTGCCCGATGACGCAGATTGCCCTGCCACTGGCTCACAGACATGCAGCCGACCCTGACCGTATCGTTGTCGGCAATGCCAACAAGGGTGTGATCGATGCGCTGGGCGATCCGGCGAGCTGGCCGTTTAACACTGCCATTCTTGCAGGGCCGCCCCGTTCGGGAAAGTCCCTGCTTGGACGCTGGTTTGCCGCACAGGGCCAAGGCGAAACCTTGGACGGCGCAGACCGGATGGACGAAACAGAGCTGTTTCACCGGTGGAACAGGGCGCAGGAAAGCGGCCAGCCGCTGCTGCTGATTGCTGATGGCGGGGCCGAGGGTGCTGGCTGGGATATAGCATTGCCGGATTTGCGTTCGCGGCTTGGCGCGGCGCTGCATCTGGAAATCGGCGCACCGGACGATGCGATGGTGGCAGACCTCATCGAAGCAATGGCTGCTCAACGTGCGCTTGCAATGGGCGAAGGCGCACTTACCTACCTGTTGCCCCGTGCGACCCGCAGCTTTGCTGCCATCGAACGGCTCGTTGGCACGATTGACCGGCTCAGCCTTGAACGCAAGGCACCGGCCACCTTGTCAATCTGGCGTGATGCGCTCGAAGCAGTGCATGGGGCAGAGCAACCGCGCTTGATATGATTGCGGCCCTTTCGAAGCTTGCCTTGCAGCAGCATTGGTGAAAGAATCGCGCAGCGAAAGGATCGCATGCCCATGTTTCAAAGTCTGAAAGACTATCTGGATTCGATCCGCGCGCGCGACCCTGCGCCGCGTTCGCGCTGGGAAGTTCTGCTTTACCCGGGCGTCCTTGCGCTGGGCCTGCACCGCGTGGCGCATTGGCTGTTCGGTGCGCAGCTTTATTTTCTCGCCCGTCTGGTGAACCATTTTTCGCGGATGCTGACGGCAATCGATATCCATCCCGGCGCGACGATCGGCAAGAATTTCTTCATCGACCACGGCTTTACCGTAATCGGGGAAACGGCCGAAATCGGCGATAACGTCACCATCTACCAATGCGTGACGCTGGGCGGCACCAACCCCACCAATGGCCGCGGCGGCAAACGTCATCCGACCTTGGAAGACAATGTCATCATCGGTTCCGGCGCGCAGATTATCGGCCCGATTACCATCGGCAAGCGTGGCCGCGTGGGCGCAAATGCCGTGGTGCTGGACAATGTGCCTGAAGGCGCGACCATGGTCGGGCTGAAAGCCCGCAGCACGCTGATGCCAGCCGAAGAATGGCTGCGCGAATTCATCCCCTATGGCACACCATGCGATGAACCTTGCGAGGAAATGATCGGGACGGGCAACCGACGGATCGAGGAAATGCAGCAGCAGATGGCCGAAATGAAGGCTGAGCTGGCAGCCCTGAAAGCGGTGAAAGCCGCTTCGGAAAATGCCGCGGAACCAACGCAGCGCAGCGGCACGGATAGCTGATGTCAGCGAACGCAGGCTCGCATATTCCAGGGTCGGTTATCGCTTTTCCGGGCAGGCAGCCCTTGCAGGTCGGCTTTGCCCGTGAAGAACTGGGCCGCATCATGGATTTGTACGGCCGCATGGTTTCTGCCGGTGAATGGCGGGACTACGCGATGGATTTCACCCGCGATTTTGCCACATTTGCGGCATTCCGCCGCGCTGCCGAACGGCCGCAGGCCCGCCTGGAAAAACGGCCCGCGCTGCGTGCAAAGCAAGGCATGTGGACCTTGTTTGGCGAACAGGGCCAGATATTGAAGCGCGGCCATGAACTGGCAGGTGTTCTTGCTCCGATTGAACGGCGCCTGCTCAAGGCTGTCTGACCGCCAAGCAGTTTTGCCCATGAAAAAGGCCCCCGCGCATCATATGCGCGGGGGCCTTTCAGTTCAGCTTGGTTCAGGCTGCTGCGACGGCACCTGAAAGCGGAAGACGTGCCTGCAATTCGCCCGGCAACTGCCCGACTATTGCCTGCCTGATCGGGGTCCAGAAGGCCGAGAGCGTGAGCAGTGCAGAACCGATCACCAGCGCGGTCAGTGCCACGTTCAGTTCAACCGCACCAAAGCGGTCAAACAGCGATGTGAGCGTGACCAGCACATAGGCGAGCGCAGACACCAGCAGGGCGCGGCGATCGACCATCAGGGCAACGATGCCCATAGCGATATAGACGCACAGCACGCCTGTTGCAGCGCCTGCACTGATGTTTTCGCCGCCGGTAACGCCCAGCCAGTGGAACAGCGGATGGGCGATCATGGGCGCAGCCAGAAGGTGCAGCCAGAATGCCACATCGCTGCGGCGTGTTTCGCGTGCGCGGTCACTGATGTCCCAGCGCATTGCATAGGCGAAGATGGCAAGGCCAGCGACGAACACCATCGGCAGCAGGATGTTTTGTGGGTTGTCCGAATTGGCAAGGCCGAGAGCGGCAATCAGCGCCGTCATGACAGTGCCTGCAACGGCTGCCGCACCAGCGGCAACGGTGATCGGCACCTTGAATCGCTGCCAGTGGACCCATGTGGCCGCAGCCGTCAGCAGGCCGCTGGCTGATATGAGCGTGAAGGCAAGCGTGTTGTTCTGCGGGCCGATATTGCCGGCGTCACCGATCATCATGACGGAAAAGCCGGCAAGCATTTCGAATACACCGCCAACAAAGGCCAGCAGCAGCACGATGCTGGGCAGGGCCATGCGGCGTTTGCGAGTGAACAGTTCGGCCAGAACCCATGCCGAACCGGCAATCAGCAGGCCCGAAAATGGCGGCGGACCATCCAGGCCGGGTGTGGAGGACTGGCCGATGCCAGCCATGGCAACCAGCAGCAGAACTGCCGCGATGGTCACGAAAATATCGTTGAAGCTGTTGATCAGCCGGAAGTTTTCTTCATCAGTTGCAGGTGAACCGCGGCCCGACGAGACGTGTGCGCGCAAGGCATCTGCTGCCTGGGCGCTGATGGCACCCGAGGCAACGGCCCCACGCAGGTCTTCTTCACTATACATAGTTCTATCCTCCCCTGGAGAAAGGGAGAGATAGAACTAGTGTATTAGTGTGTCAATACAGCGAATGACTTGAGCTTTTCGCGCTGGTCAGCCGCGTGTGGAAGACGGTGCAGCATCCGGGCCGAGCACTTTTTGCATGGCCTTGAGGATTGCGGCGCTCTGTTCCGCGCCAGACTGCGGTGCAGTGAGGTTGCTCTGTTCGGAAATCTTGTCCCAGTTGGCGGCAAAGCCTTCAACCGTACGATCTTCTTCCCGAAGCCAGACAGCGTCGTTCATCATGACCCATGCGGAATGGAACCCGCCTGCGCCTGCGCCGACGATGGCATTGGTGGGCGAATCTTCGCTGACAAGGAACAGCGCTGCGGGAACGACATTTTCAGGGCCGAACAATTCGAATGCCTGTTCCGGGAAGATGTCTTCCGTCATGCGCGTGCCTGCAACTGGCGAAAGCGAGTTGCAGCGGATGTTGTATTTCGCACCTTCAAGGTGAAGCGTCTTGGTCAGGCCAGCAAGGCCCAGCTTGGCTGCGCCATAATTGGCCTGGCCGAAATTGCCGAACAGTCCGGTGGAGCTGCTGGTCATCAGGATACGGCCATAGGCCTGGTCGCGGAACGTGTCCCAGCAAGCCTTGGTTGCATAGGCAGAGCCGAGCAGGTGGACGCGCACCACGAATTCGAAATCTTCCGGGCTCATCTTTGCGAAGCTCTTGTCGCGCAGCACGCCTGCATTGTTGATGAGGACATGGACGCCGCCCCATTTTTCCTTCGCCTTGGCGACCATTTCTTCCATCTGGGCAAATTCAGTCACCGATGCGCCATTGGCCATCGCTTCACCGCCCATGGCTTCGATTTCGGCAACCACCTGGGCTGCCGCATCCGACGTGCCAGTGCCATCGCGCGAACCGCCAAGGTCATTCACGACAACCTTTGCACCGCGGCGTGCCAGTTCCAGTGCATATTCCTTGCCCAGGCCGCCACCGGCACCGGTGACAATCGCGACGCGATCCTTGAACGAAATCGACATTAGGGATTCTCCATATTGAAATTACGGGGGCCTCCATGCTCATTGCAGGGCCCCGGACCCGGGCGGAATGGCACGGCTTTCTGCCACTTTCAACCGTTCTGCGCCGTATCGTCCATGCCGTAGCGGCAGCTGGCAGCGAAGTTGTCACATAAGCGTCACGTAGAGGACATAGATGCGTCAACGAATCGTAATCAAGAGCACAGGACCCACCCTTCCATGAGCAATTTCCGTTCTATTTCCACGATTGCAGTCGCCACGGCCCTTGGCTGGACTGTTCCGGCACATGCCCAGACAGCCGAACAGGCCGACGCACTGCGCGCGGAAATTTCCGCCATGCGCGAACAGATGGCGGCCATGGCGCAGCAGATCGATACGCTGGAAGGCCGCCTTGTTGCTGCCGACACCAAGGCAGAAGCCGCCACGCTGGCCGCTGCCAATGCGTCGGAATCTGCTGAAAAGGCTGCCGCTGCCACCAAGGAAGTAAAAGTTGCCCAGCTGGAAAAGGCAAACGGGTGGAGCTTTGAACCGTTCGGCCGCCTGATGGTCGATGCAGGTTCGGTCAACGCGCCAAATTCCATTAACGATAGCGGCCTTGGCTTTGCCAATGAAGTTCGCCGCGCGCGCATCGGCATGAAGGGCGATATTCCGGGCGGTTTCGATTACAAGATCGAGCTGGAATTTGCTGATAATGAAGTTGAAATTACCGATGCGACGCTCGGCTATGATGCGGGCGGTGCCCATCTGACCGTGGGCCAGCACAATAACTTCCAGTCGCTCGAAGAACTGACCAGCAGCCGCTTCACCAGCTTCATGGAACGTGCAGCCTTTACCGATGCATTCGGCTTCCAGCGCCGCGTTGGTGTCTCGGCCGAATTCAACCCGGGCGTTGTCCTTGTGCAGGGCGGCGTGTTTACCGACAATATCGACAATCTGTCAGCCAGCAACAACAGCTGGGGCGCTGACGGCCGCGTCGTATTCGCGCCCAAGATGGGCAACACCCAGTTGCACGTTGGCGGTTCTGTCCACTGGCGCGATTTCAACGACGGCCAGTCATCTGTCCGTTATCGCCAGCGCCCTCAGGTGCATTTCACCGACACGCGCTTTGTCGATACGCGCAGCATCGCTGCCACGGGCGACTTTGGCTACGGGCTTGAATTTGCAGCTATCAACGGCCCGTTCCACGCAACTGGCGAAGCATATTGGCAAAAGGCGAGCCGCACGGCAGGCGCGGCTGATCCGACATTTTTCGGCGGTTATGCTGAAGTCGGCTATTTCCTGACCGGCGGCGACAGCCGCACCTACAAGGGCGGGAAATTTGACCGGATCAAGCCGAAGAACCCTGTTGGCAATGGCGGCTTTGGCGCAGTGCAGGTTGTTGCGCGCTACGATTATCTCGACCTCAACGATGCCGGTATCACTGGCGGTATGCAGAACACTTATGGCCTGTCGCTGGTGTGGACGCCAACCGACTATACGCGGTTCATGATGAACTACCTGCACAATGAATACGACGATGCTGCCATCGCGGCCGCGCTTTCCAGGTCTTACAGTGTCGACACCTTCGGTGTGCGTGCACAGTTCGACTTCTGATCGAATTCATTATTTTTGAAAAATGATGGGGCCCTCGCCGTAAAGGCGGGGGCCTATCTTTTTAAGATGCAGCCATTTTCTGGAGCGCAGGGATGAATTCGTGGAGGCCCATGATAACCGCATCGGCGCCCAATTCATGCGCTGGCCGGTCACAATAGCCATAGGCCGCTGCCACCACCGGCACATTCGCGCCGCGCGCAGCCGCCATGTCATAGGTGCTGTCACCGATGAAAACGCATCGCCCGCCCCCGCAGCGGCGGATGGCTTCGAAAATCGGATCGGGCTGCGGTTTTGACCGGCCTTTGCCCATCGTATCGCCGCCGATGATGGTTTCGAAATAGCTGGCAAGTTCCAGCTTGGTCAGGATGTCGGTCGCGAAGCTTTCGAACTTATTGGTCACAACCGCCATTTTGATGCCGCGTGTCGCAAGTTCTTCCAGCATGGCAGCAGCGCCCGGATACGGCCGCGAATGCACGGCGTTGTTTTCCGCATAATAGGCCAGCAGTGCCTTGTAGAGCGGGCGAAATTCCTCGTCTGTCACCCCGCCTGCATCATCCAGCGCCTTTTTCAGCATGATCTTTGCGCCGCCGCCAATCAGGCTTTCGATGTCCGCTACCGGCACACGGTCATAGCCGCCCGTTTCCAGCGCGTGGTTCACCGCTTCGCCCAGGTCGCGATGCGTATCCAGCAAGGTGCCATCAAGATCGAAGCCGACAATGTCGAAAGGAATATCATTCATCTGTGCTGACCTGACTTAAGCGCCTTCAAACGGCAAGCATTTGGTGGCATTGGCTGCGTCATGAACAGTTTTGCCACCATCATCCTTGCCGCAGGCAAGGGCACACGCATGAAAAGTGACCTGCACAAGGTCCTTCACCCCATCGCCGGCCGCCCCATGCTGGACCATCTGATGGCTTCTGCGGGGGAATTGAAACCAGCCCATACGGTCGTCGTCGTGGGTGCCGGGCGCGAACAGCTGGAAAGCGCGCTTGGCGAAAGGGCGCGCACCTGCCTGCAGGAACCGCAGCTTGGCACCGGCCACGCCGTGCAGCAGGCGCAAGGCGCGCTCGCCGGTTTTTCGGGCGATGTGCTGATACTTTACGGCGATGTGCCTTTCGTGCGTCCTGCCACGATGCAATCCATGCTGGACAGGCTGCACCAACCTGATGCGCCGGCCGTCGTGGTGCTGGGGTTTGAACCCGATGACCCGCTCCAATATGGGCGTGTCATTGCCGATGCAGATGGCCGAATAATGAAGATGGTCGAATTCAAGGATGCCAGCGCGGAAGAACGCGCCTGCACCCTGTGCAATTCGGGCCTGATGGCTGCGCGGTCAGAAGACTTGTTCGACCTGTTGGCCCGTGTCGGCAACGATAATGCCCAGGGCGAGTATTACCTTGTCGATATTGTCAATGTCGCCAATGCAGACGGCCGCCACAGCGCGGTTGTGACCACGGATGATCCGGCAGAAGTGGCAGGCATCAACAGCCGCAAGGAACTGGCTGACGCGGAACGCCAATGGCAGGAATTCCGCCGCGATGAAGCCATGGCCGACGGTGTTTCGATGAAGGCACCCGAAACGGTGTTTTTCAGCTGGGATACAAAGCTGGGCCGCGATGTCACGATTGAACCCAACGTGGTCTTTGGCCCCGGCGTGACCGTGGCCGACCATGCCACTATCCGCGCCTTCAGCCATCTGGAAGGCGCCACTGTGGGCGAATATGCCAGCGTTGGCCCCTATGCTCGCCTGCGGCCAGGTGCCGTGCTGGAAGAAGGCGCGAAAGTGGGCAATTTTGTCGAGGTGAAAAACGCCACAATGGGCAAAGGGGCCAAGGCCAGCCATCTCACCTATCTTGGCGATGCGACAATCGGCGCAGGGGCCAATATCGGGGCAGGCACCATCACCTGCAATTACGACGGATATTTCAAGCACCAGACCGTAATTGGCGAACGGGCCTTCATCGGGTCCAATTCATCGCTCATCGCACCGGTCAATATCGGCGCAGATGCGATTGTCGCAGCGGGCAGCGCGGTCAGCCGCGATGTCGATGCGGGCGAACTGCGCATGGTGCGGGCTGACCAGCTGGTGAAGCCGGGCTGGGCCGACCGTTTTCATGATACGATGAAAAAGAAAAAAGCAGCCCGAAAGAAGTGAGTTTGCTGCGGCTGATGCCTGCTGCAACCATTGCGGCAATCGTGCTCGCGGGCTGTTCGCCTGCGCCCGTCAAAGACGCCCCTGCTTCGGATGAGGCGACTGTTGTCGCTGGAAGCGTGATTGCGGGGAAGGCGGATAAAGCAGTTTTGAAGCCTGCCGACGCACAATGCGCTGGTGGGGAGCAGACTGTTTTTTCCTGCAAGCTGTCTAGCGGCAGGCGCGCATCTGTCTGCGTGACCGGCGGCGACAGCGGCTTTGCGCAATATCGCTTTGGCAAGGACGGCGCCGTGCCTGAACTGACGTGGCCTGCAACGGCGGCGTCAGGGACGCTGGAATGGGCAAGCGTGCCATATTCGGGCGGCGGTGAAGCGCAGATCAGCTTCGCTCGCGGCGATACGCGCTACATCATCTACAGCCGCATTATTCGAACCAATTTTGCCGTTGGTGAGCCCAACAATCCTGCAATCGAAGACGGGGTACTGGTGCAGGGCGCGGGCGACAAGACGACCGATTTGCGCTGTGACGATCCTGATGTGGCACCGGTAAATGTGAATTTGGCCGAAAAACATGCCGCAAGGTCAGAAGGGCTGTTCACTTACGGCGAATGACCGCCAGAGAATGACCGGCAGAAAATGGCGCAGACATTCTAACCCACAAAAAAGGGCGACCCTCGGGCCGCCCTTTTTGATTTTGCTGTCAGCGAAGAATTCAGTCTTCGTCGACGTGTTCTGCAAGGATGGTCAACCCGTTGTCGCCCACTTCGGCAAAGCCGCCGCGCACTGCAATGGTTTCCGGCGCGCCGCCTTCGGTCTTGTAGACCTGCACGGCGCCATCACGGATTGTCGACATGAAAGGCGCATGGCCTTCCAGCACGCCGAACTCGCCTTCCGCACCGGGGACGACCACCATGTGGACGGCTTCCGAACGGACCAGCTTGGCCGGAGTGACGAGTTCGAAGTGCAAAGCCATGATGCTTAGGCTTCCTCAGCCATCTTCTTGGCCTTGGCCACGGCGTCTTCGATGCCGCCGACCATGTAGAAGGCGTTTTCGGGAAGGTGGTCATATTCGCCATCAACCACAGCCTTGAACGAAGCAACGGTGTCTTCGATCTGGACGAACTTGCCCGGGATGCTGGTGAAGACTTCGGCCACGTGGAACGGCTGGCTGAGGAACTTCTGGATCTTGCGAGCGCGCTGAACGGTCAGCTTATCTTCTTCCGAAAGCTCGTCCATGCCCAGAATTGCGATGATGTCCTGAAGCGACTTGTACTTCTGCAGCGTTTCCTGAACGCGGCGAGCCGTTTCATAATGCTCCTGGCCAACAACGCGTGGTTCAAGAACGCGGCTGGTGGAATCGAGCGGGTCAACCGCAGGATAGATGCCGAGTTCGGAAATTGCGCGGTTCAGCGTGGTCGTGGCGTCCAAGTGGGCGAACGACGTTGCAGGTGCAGGGTCGGTAAGGTCATCCGCGGGAACGTAAATGGCCTGCACCGAGGTAATCGAACCCTTGTTGGTGGAGGTGATGCGTTCCTGCAGGTTGCCCATGTCGGTCGACAAGGTTGGCTGATAGCCCACGGCCGAAGGAATACGGCCGAGCAGTGCGGACACTTCGGAACCGGCCTGCGTGAAGCGGAAGATGTTGTCGACGAAGAACAGAACGTCCTGGCCTTCTTCATCGCGGAAATATTCCGCCATGGTCAGACCCGACAGAGCCACACGTGCACGTGCGCCCGGGGGTTCGTTCATCTGGCCGAACACCAGCGCCACCTTGGAACCTTCAGACGTTGCATTGCCGTCTGCGTCCTTGGCGATAACGCCTGCGTCGAGGAATTCGTGGTAAAGGTCGTTACCTTCGCGGGTGCGTTCACCCACGCCGGCGAACACGGACACGCCGCCGTGGCCCTTGGCGATGTTGTTGATGAGTTCCTGAATGAGAACCGTCTTGCCGACGCCAGCACCGCCGAACAGGCCGATCTTGCCGCCCTTTGCGTAAGGCGCAAGAAGGTCGATGACCTTGATGCCGGTTACCAGGATGGCTGCTTCGGTCGACTGGTCGACAAACAGCGGTGCTTCTGCGTGGATCGGTGCGGTCTTTTCCGCGCCGACCGGGCCACGTTCGTCGATCGGCTGACCAACCACGTTCATGATGCGGCCCAGCGTCTTGGGGCCGACCGGTACAGAAATCTGTGCACCGGTGCTGGTGACGGTCTGGCCGCGGGTCAGACCTTCGGTCGCGTCCATGGCGATGCAGCGAACGGTGTTTTCACCGAGGTGCTGCGCCACTTCGAGAACCAGCTTGTTACCGTTGTTATCGGTTTCCAAAGCGGTCAGGATCGAGGGCAGTTCACCGGGGAACGCAACGTCGACGACGGCGCCGATGATCTGGCTGATGGAGCCAGCGGTAATCTGGTTAACGACGGGGGCGGTGGCCATGGTTTCTTCCTTGCCTTCGTTGCTTAAAGCGCCTTGGCGCCAGCGGTTCTAGTTGGTGCTACAGCGCTTGCGCGCCAGCAGTTCAAACGATGCTACAGCGCTTCCGCGCCAGCAATAATTTCAATCAGTTCAGTGGTAATTGCGGCCTGACGGCTACGGTTATACTGAATGGTCAGCTTGTCGATCAGTTCGCCTGCGTTACGCGTGGCATTGTCCATCGCGGTCATCGAAGCGCCCTGTTCGGATGCGTTGTTTTCCAGCAAAGCGCCGAAAATCTGGGTCTTGAGGTAACGCGGCAGCAATTCTTCCAGAATGGCTTCCTCGTCAGGCTCGTATTCGACCACTGCGCCGGTATCGACCGGAGCGGTTTCAGGCGCCGGAACAGGGATAATCTGCTGCTGGGTCGGTTCCTGCGTGAGGGCCGATTTGAAATGGCTGAAAAACAGGTGGGCGACGTCGAATTTGCCGCCTTCATACATTTCAACCAGCTCGTCAGCGATGCGTTCAGCTTCGCCATAACCCGGTTCGCGGACATCGGTGGTGTCGAACTGCGTGCCGACCAGTGCGGGGAATGCGCGCTTGATCGGGGCGCGGCCCTTGCGGCCAACCAGGTAGAATTCAACGTCCTTGCCTTCTGCGATCAGGGCGCGGGCCTTGACCAGTGCAGCACGGACAATGTTGGAGTTGAACGCGCCAGCCAGCCCCTTGTCGGAATTGGCGACCACCAGCAGGTGGCGCTTGTCCGAGCCGGTGCCCGAAAGCAGCTTGGGTGCATCGTCACCGCTGACCTTGCTGGCCAGCGATGCCATCACGTCCGACAGCCGCTTGGCATAGGGACGCGCAGCTTCTGCTGCTGCCTGCGCTTTACGCAGTTTTGCAGCAGCAACCATCTGCTTGGCCTTGGTGATCTTCTGGGTCGACTTGACCGAGTTGATCCGACCCTTGAGTTCTTTAAGCGAGGCCATTTCGGCTCCCTTGGTTCTCTACAGGCTTAAGCGAACTGCTTGGCGAATGCGTCGAGCGCGGAAACCGTGCTTTTCTTCACATCGTCATCGAAGTTCTTGGTGCTGCGGATGGTGCCGAGGATATCGGCGTGTTCCGAACGCATGTGGCTCAGCATTGCTGCTTCATATTCCACAACGCGCGCTGCCGGGATGGCATCGAGGTAGCCATTGGTGCCGGCGAAGATCGATACGGTCTGCTCTTCAAACGGAAGCGGGCTGTACTGAGGCTGCTTGAGAAGTTCCACCAGGCGCGCACCGCGATTGAGAAGCTTCTGGGTCGATGCGTCGAGGTCCGAACCGAACTGCGCGAAGGCCGCCATTTCGCGGTACTGCGCCAGTTCCAGCTTGATCGAGCCGGAGACCTTCTTCATCGCCTTGGTCTGGGCGGCACCGCCCACACGGCTAACCGAAAGGCCAACGTTGATGGCAGGGCGGACACCCTGATAGAACAGGTCGGTTTCGAGGAAGATCTGGCCGTCGGTGATCGAAATCACGTTGGTCGGAATATAGGCGGAAACGTCACCCGCCTGCGTTTCGATGATCGGCAGTGCGGTCAGCGAACCACCACCATGCGAATCGTTCATCTTTGCAGCGCGTTCGAGCAGACGTGAGTGAAGATAGAAAACGTCACCCGGATAGGCTTCACGGCCCGGAGGACGACGCAGGAGCAGGGACATCTGGCGGTAAGCCACGGCCTGCTTGGAAAGATCGTCATATACAATCACGGCGTGCATGCCGTTGTCGCGGAAGAATTCGCCCATGGCGCAGCCGGTGTAGGGTGCGAGGAACTGCAGCGGAGCAGGCTCCGAAGCCGTAGCGGCGACGACGATGGAATATTCCATGGCGCCGTTTTCTTCCAGTGCGCGCACGATCTGGGCGACCGTGGAACGCTTCTGACCGACAGCCACGTAGATGCAATAGAGCTTCTTGCTCTCGTCATCGCCGGTGTTGTTGGTCTTCTGGTTGATGAAGGTATCGATTGCGACAGCGGATTTACCGGTCTGACGGTCACCGATGATAAGTTCGCGCTGGCCGCGGCCAACAGGAACCAGTGCGTCAATTGCCTTGAGGCCGGTCTGGACAGGTTCGTTAACCGACTGGCGCGGGATGATGCCCGGTGCCTTCACTTCGACGCGGCTGCGCTGCGTCGTTGCAATCGGACCCTTGCCGTCGATCGGGTTGCCAAGCGCGTCAACTACGCGGCCCAGCAATTCCTTGCCAACGGGAACGTCCACAATGGTGCCAGTACGCTTGACGACATCGCCTTCCTTGATTTCGGCGTCGGAGCCGAAAATAACGACGCCGACATTGTCCGCTTCAAGGTTGAGGGCCATGCCCTGCACGCCATTGGAGAATTCGACCATTTCACCGGCCTGGACGTTGTCGAGGCCGTGGATACGGGCGATACCGTCACCAACGGAGAGGACGGAGCCGACTTCACTGACTTCGGCTTCGGTGCCGAAATTAGCAATCTGGTCCTTGATGACCTTCGAGATTTCTGCCGCGCGGATTTCCATTTTCAGCCTTTCATCGCGTTAGCGAGGGAATTGAGTCGGGTTTTGATCGAACCATCGATTCGCTTGGACCCGATGGTGACCACAAGGCCGCCAAGCAGGTCGGGATCGACATTCGTCTTTAATTTTACAGTGCGTCCTTCGCGGGCCGTCAGACGGTCCTTGAGAGATGCAATCTGGCTATCGGTCAGAGCATGTGCGCTGGTGACTTCGGCCGTCACTTCGCCGCGCTGTGCGGCGGCGATGGTGTTGAAGGCGCGAATCATCGCCGGCAAATGTGCCAGGCGGCGGTTCTGCGCCAGCGTGCCGAGGAAGTTCTGCGTCAGTTCGGAAAGGCCGAGAAGGGCAGATACGCCCCAAACGGACTTCTTCGCTGCTTCGCGCGAAACTTCGGGATTGGTGGTGAGTGCGCGGAAGTCTTTCGATTCGCGCAAGGCGGCATCGATCTTCTCGAGGTCGTTTTCGACCGCGGTCACATTACCATTTTCGGCAGCTAGTTCGAACAGGGCCGAAGCGTAACGGCCTGCCAGGCTAGCCTGAATACCGGCGGAAATTTCCACGCGTTTTGGTCCTCTTGGGTCCGGAAGGAACGATGTTGTGGCCAAACCTGAACGAGGCGTGCAAAACACTACCCCGAGAGCTGGCCTCGAATGGCTGGCGCGCCCCTATCATCGGGGATGCATGTATGCAACCCGCCACGGGCCCGTAGATTTCCCCAATCGCATATTTTCCGGTAAGTCTGTCTGTGACGGCCCGCAAAAGGGCTGCACGGGACAGGATGATTGAAATGGCTTTGCAGATGAACCCCATGACACCCGATGTCGGTGTCGAAATCAGCGGAATCCAGCTTGCAGAAACTGACGGCGCAGAGCTGGAAGCCTTGCAAAACGCGGTTTTCGAGCATGGCGTGGCAGTGTTACGCGACCAGGTGCTCTCGCCGGAAGACCATATTGCACTGGCCACGCGGTGGGGCGGGATCGACATCAACAATTACTTCCCGCTTGAGGATGAATATCCCGAAATCGCCATCGTGCGCAAAAAGGCCGACCAGCAGACCAATATCGGCGGGGCATGGCACACAGACCATTCTTATGATCAGATTCCGGCAATGGGATCGATTCTGGTGGCGCGGCAGCTACCTCCATCTGGCGGTGACACGCTGTTTGCCCATATGGGTGCGGCCTATGATGCGCTTTCGCCGGAATTGAAGGAAAAGGTGGAAGGGCTGCGCGCGTTCCATACTGCCGACCACGTCTATTCACCCGATGGTCTGTATGCGCAGACCGACATGGGATCAGACTTGCGCGGACAGGAAATGAAAACTGGCGCAATTCATCCGGTGGTGATCCGTCACCCCCGCACCGGACGCAAGCTGCTCTATGTAAATCCGGCTTTCACGATTCATTTCGAAGGACAGACGCGGGAAGAAAGCCTGCCGTTGCTGCGCCAGTTGTATGATGCGGCCACACTGGAGGAACACCAGTGCAGGGTGGTGTGGAAAGCCGGCACGGTGGCAATCTGGGATAACCGGTCAACCTGGCACAATGCGCTCAACGATTATCCAGGATATGCGCGGGAAATGCACCGCATCACCTTGAGCGGAGAAGCATTGGGAGCGGCGAAGCACTAGCTGCCTGACACTGCGGGCAATTCCGCAGTCTATTCGGCGAAAGTCCCGTTTTCCGGCGCACAATCGTAAACCAGCCGTTCGTTCGGGCTGTTGGGCAGTGCCGACAGCACCGCGCCTTGCAGATCGCCCAACTGGCCGGCTGCATTTTCGGCCCCGCATTGTGGCGGCGAATATCCACTGCGTGCCGAGCGCGCATCATTCATGGCGCTGCGGCTGAGGAGATAGCGGTCGGTACGGAAAGTCCTGCTCGACGGGTCGTAGATGTTCACAGACACAGCCGCTTCTGAATTGGGTACAAATACACGCGACCATTTGCCGCCCGCAAAACCATATTGCGTGCGCTTGTTGACGCAGCCATCGTCAGCCCATTCGAACACCAGCTGTGTATCGGGCGTACCGGTTATGCGGCTGCGGTCCACATCCAGCGTGCAGAGCATGGTGCCAGCGGTGGAGCCGGACGATGACGTGCCGTCGCCATCGGGCGCATCTTCCTGCATCGCTTCTGCAACGCGCCGGTCGATTTCGTCAAGGCCAGGCCGGGTGAACCACAACGCCAGGGCAGCAACTGCGGCAACCGCAGCAATGCCGCCGCCCAGCGCGACAATGCGTTCCTTGCCCTTTTCGCCTTCCTTTTCTTCCTTGCCGTGGGCCTGCCAGGCAAAGGCGCCTGCACCAAAGGCCACCAGCAGCAGCACAAAGGCCATTGCCATGCGGTTTTCACGCGCCTGCGCCACTGCCAATTCAGCCTCCAGCTGTGCCCGGCTGCGCTTTGTCCGCGCTGCGTCGGCACGTTCTGCCATGCCCTGACGCGCGGCCAGCTGTTCACTCGCCATCCTGTCGCGTTCAACTTCGTCAATATCGGCAAGGCTGCGGCAAGGCAGGGCATTTACCGGCGCTTCGATGCCATTGGTCTTGAGAAAGGGAATGAGTTCGCGGTTGGAAACGGCGAAATAGAATTCTGCATCCGAACCATCCGAATCAGCGCCGAAGCTGTTGACGCCCAGAACGCGGCCGCAACTGTCGAGCAGCGGGCCGCCCGAATTGCCCCGCGCGATGGGCGCGGTGTGCAAGATGGTATCAAACTGGCGGGATGGTCTTGTGCCAGACAGGAAGCCGCGGCTTTTCACTGCCGGTTGGGACACGAATATATCGCCCAGGCTAAGCCCCTGCGCCCGGTCCACATTCATGGGGTAGCCGACGGCGGAAACTTCGGCACCGTCCTGGTCGCTCGCGCCTGAAATGGTCAGTGGAGGAAGACGCAGATTACCGCCGATGATTTCGACCAGCGCCAGGTCGTTGCGCGGGCTGATGGCGATAATGCGGGCAAATGCCGCCCCGTCACCATCAGACGGCACAATGCCGATACGCATCGTGTCATCCTGCTGAGCCTCGCGCACGACATGGGCATTGGTAACGATGCGGGTGGGCGTGATGGCAAAGCCGCTGCCATGGCTGACAGGGAAGACATCGCGGCCATCTGTGCCGATGATAACCACGCGCACCACGCCGCGCGCTGCGGCGGAAATGTCGGACGGGTCGGCATGGGCGGGCGCAGGCTGCATCACGGCCAGAAAGGCCAGTGCTGCAACTATCATGGCATGAAAAAACCGGATCATCCTGCGGGCTTTACGCGAGCGAGCGGTTTGACCGCAAGCTTCGGGACGCACGGTTTGCCGCATCAGCCTATCTGGCGAACGAAGCGCAGCACTGGCATAGGATGATATGATGATCGAGAAACCCGTCACTGATGAGCAGCGCTGGCAAATCGCCGTTGCGCGCGACCGGCGGTTTGACGGCGTGTTTTTCACCGGCGTCCATTCAACGGGCATATATTGCCGCCCGTCCTGCGCGGCCAAAACGCCAAAGCGCGAAAACGTGCGGTTCTATGCATCGCCTGCCGATGCAGAAGCAGCCGGCCTGCGCGCCTGCAAACGCTGCCGCCCCGAAGCGCAGTCGCGCGATGAAGCTGCCGTGGCACAGGCTCTTTTGGTTCTCAAATCCAGCGACTGCGCAGTGCCGCTGGAAAGGCTGGCTGCTTTCAGCGGATATTCGCCGACGCATTTCCAGCGGATTTTCACCCGCTCTGTGGGGATGAGCCCGGCGGCATTTGCCCGCGCATTGCGGCGCGAACGGGCTGGCGAAGCCTTGCAATCGGGCGATAGTGTTACAGGCGCGATATATGATGCAGGCTATAACGCCCCGTCGCGCTTTTATGATGATGCAAAGGAGCGCATGGGTATGGCACCATCGGCATGGCGCGATGGCGGAAGCGGCGTCACCATCAGCTGGGCAGTGGTGGAAACCAGCCTTGGCCTGATGTTGGTCGGGGCAACGGACAAGGGTGTTTGCCGCCTTTCCTTTGATGAAGACGAAACAGAGCTTGCGGCGCGTTTCCCCAATGCGGAGCTGGTGGCAGGCGGTGCCGGTTTTCAGGCATTGCTTCAGCAGGTCGTTTCTGCGGTAGAAGCCCCGGGCATGGCCAATGACATCCCGCTGGATGTGAAGGGCACGGCTTTTCAGGAAGCGGTGTGGCAGGAACTGCGCAAGATCCCTGCGGGTGAAACACGGTCATACGCGCAAATTGCCGCGGCAGCGGGCAACCCCAAAGCCGTTCGGGCAGCAGGGTCTGCCAATGGCGCAAATAATGTCGCTGTGCTCATCCCTTGCCACCGCGTTGTCCGTTCTGACGGGTCGCTGGGGGGCTATGCCTATGGCACGAAAATCAAGCGCAAATTGCTCGACAAGGAACGCAAACTGTCAGATTGACCCGATCCGTCGCTAATGTTCCGGCGGCACGAGTGGATGGGGCAATTCAATGAGCGATAGACCTGTTGTGCTGGCAGAAGCTGCGCGTCCCCTGTGGCGCAAAATCTGGGAATTCCCGCTCGTCGCGCTGCTGGTCGCAATTGGCGTGGTCGCCGCCTGCATCGCCGGTGTCGGCGCAGCATTCAGCGCGCTACCCGCTTTTGAGAATGACAACCTGAACCTGGTGGTGCGCGGCTTTGCGGGGGTGATTGTCACGTTCATCGCTTACAAGTTGATTATCCGGCGGCTGGGTGAACGCAGGCATGACGATCTGCCGCTTAGAGGCGCGTTGGGCGATACGGCGCTTGGCTTTGGTGTCGGATTTGCGATTTTCACCACGGTTGTCGGCATCGCCACGCTAGCCGGCGTTTATCGCATTACCGGATGGGGAAGCTGGACCGATTTTATTGAAATCGTGATGAACGCCGGCGTTGTCGCGGGCTTTATGGAAGAACTGCTGATGCGCGGCATCCTGTTCCGCTGGATGGAAGAATTTGCCGGAAGCTGGGTTGCACTGGCGATAAGTTCGCTGGTTTTCGGCCTGCTGCATATGGGCAACCCGAACGCCACCCTGTTCTCCTCCCTCGCCATTGCGGTGGAAGCAGGCATCTTGCTGGGCGGCGCTTACATGCTCACCCGGTCACTGTGGCTGGCCATCGGCATCCACGCCGGCTGGAACGTAACACAGGGCTTCATCTACGATGTGCCTGTGTCGGGTAATGCATGGCAAGGCATGGTCGAAGCGCGGCTTGCTGGCCCTGAACTTCTGACTGGCGGCGCGTTCGGGCTGGAAGCATCGGTCATTGCGCTGGTGGTTGCCACCGGCGCCGGCGCGTGGATGGTCTTGCGCGCCAGGCGCGAAGGCAATGTCATGCAGCCATGGTGGACCCGCCGGCGGATTGCCCGGGTGGAACAGGCCGAAATCGAGGAATAAGCGCAGCGGGGAACGCCCCGCTGCGCTCGGTTCGGACTGGTCTTCAGTCCAGCTTTGGCGGGACGCCCGGCTCGCACTTGGCCCATGCGCGCTGGTATGCGGGCCGTTCGCCAATGCGTTTGAGATAAGCCTGCACATTGGGATAGGCATCGATCGGTGCATCGCGGAACATCCGTGCCGTGGTCAGGCAATAGACCATCATGATGTCCGCTGTAGTCAGCTGGCTGCCGCCGAAAAATTCCGCTTCGCCCAGCCGCGTTTCAACCATGGACCACGCTTTCTGCGTGCGGTCGGCGACAAATCCTGCGGGCATGTCATTGCGTGGTTCAGCCATGTTCAGCATCAGCTGCATCATACCGTTGGTCATGAATGTGCCATTGGCATAGTGCAGCCAGAAAAGATGGTCGGCATAATCCGCGCTGCCGACTGCAGGCGACATTTTGCCGCCGCCATGCACATGGTCGATATATTCGCAGATCGCGCCACTTTCACCCAGCACCAGATCGCCATCCTCTATAACGGGTGCGATACCCATTGGGTGCAGAGCCTTGTATTCGTCGGGCGCGAGCCGGTTGTCAGCCCGCCGGTCATAGCGCTTGAATTCGTAATCCAGCCCCAGTTCCTCGCACTGCCACACGATCCGTTCCGATTGCGAAATTCCAAGATGGTGGACTGTAAGCATTATGTGCGTTCCCCTGACAGAAGCTATGCCGAAACTCATTCCGGCTGGATATCGTCCCCGTCGTCATTTTCGAGCGGGGCATCGTCTTCGTCGACAAGAATGATTTTGTCATCTGCCGATGGCCTGGACATACTCCGACGTTTCAATTTTTCAATGCGTTCAATCGCCGCTTTTCCGCCGCCTCCGCCGTGGGGATCATTGGCGATGACTTTCAGCAGGGCAATGGCGTGGTCGAACTTGCCTTCGCGCACCTGGGCCATTGCATAGGCAAAGCGCAATTCACGCGATTCCGGCGCAAGGTTGAATGCCGTCTGCAAAGACGCGTTCACATATTCGTTCTTGCGCCCTTCGCGCCGGAAGCTGTCGGCAAAGGCAAATAGCGGCAGCGGGTCGAGCGGCCTTGCAGCGTTGGCAGTGAGGAAATATTCGCGGGCAACTTCCCAGTTGCCAGCATCTGGATTGTCCGCATGGTCGAATGCTTCAAGCAGGATGCGGCCCTTCAGCACATTGGCGTGAACATGGTTGGCATCGATTGCCAGCGCGCGGTCCACGGCCTGTTCGGACGCAGAAAAATCATGGGCGTTTTCGCCCTCGTCCATATGGGCAAGATCGAATTCTGCACGCGCCAGCTGGAACCAGGCTTCTGCGCCGGCACCGGGCTCGCCCACCAGTTTGCGCAATTTGTCGCGGGTTTTTGCCAGTTCATGGTCGCCCAGGCGCTTCAATGTCAGCCCGACGGTTTCCGAAGCGGTTCTGTTAAGGTCGGTTATCGTGACCTTGTTGCGGTAGGTGATTGGCCGTGCCGATCTGGAATAGGACATGGTCCCGCGGACATAGCCGCGCAGTTCCTTTTCCAGCCGGTCGAGATTTCCCAGATGCGTTTCGGCAGCCTGCAGCGGGTCCTGCCCTTCATTAAGTGCGGCAAGATAGCGACCGATCTGCTGGCCGCGCTCTTCCTCGTCGCTGTAGAGCATGTGGGTCAGCGCCCAGGACCAGCCGTAAAAGGCGTTGCCTTTGCCATCCATCACCGGCTTCTTCGTCAGCAGGTCCTCGATCGGGATCGGTCCGAAATAGCTGATTTCCGAAGCACGGTGCTGGGCCGGCATGCCAAAAGTCCAGGCACCGCTTTTCTTGAATTCTGCCGTGGAAACAAATTCGGCAAAACCTTCGACGAACCATGCCGGTGCAGGGACCGAGAAATTACGGAACAGGAAGTGGTGGGCATATTCATGGAACAGCACGCGTGTGCCGTCGAGATCGGATTCGCGCGCGCCGAACTTGCGATTGGAAACGGCATAGCTGCCTTCGGTGAGCGGCTTGTAGAAACCGGCAATGCCCTTGAGTCGCGGGCCGACCAGATTATCGACATCGTCGGCATCGGACAGCATGTAGATGGTCAGCCGATTGGGTTCTTCCACCTCCTTGATGCGGAATATCAGGCGCAGCAGCGCGTCGAATTTTTCCGCTTCATGAGCGAAATCTTCGAGCTGGTCCTTGCTGCCATCGCTGTAGATTATGAAATGATGCGTATCGGCGCGGCGCCAGTCACCGGCCTGTGCCGGCAATGCAGACAACATGGCAGCGGCAGCCGCCGCCCATTTCCAAAATTCCAAGAAAATTCCCCCGGTGCCCGATTCAATATACCATGAATTTCATAACTTTATCGGCTATTGTCAAACGAAAGAATAGGGGTCGATATCCACACCGATACGCACCCCTTGCGGGAATTTGAGCGCGCCCAGCCAATCGCGGATGATATCCTGCAGTTGTGCAGAACGACGCGCATTTATCAGCAGCCGGTAACGGTATCTGCCGCGCAGCAGCGCCATGGGGGCAGGCGCAGGGCCCAATATGGCAACATCGGGCAGGTTGGGGCGAGTGCCGCCAATGGTCCTTGCCGCTTCTTTCGCTTCGTTTTCATCTTCGGATGAAATGATAATGGCAGCCCAGCGACCGAATGGCGGCGCCCCTGCATCGCGGCGGGCCTCTGTCTCCGCTTCGTAAAAAGCATCCCGGTCACCAGCGGCCAGGGCTGCGATAACAGGCGCTTCGGGGTGGCGCGTCTGGATCAGAACCTCGCCGGGTTTGGCCCCGCGTCCGGCGCGCCCGGCAACCTGCGCCACTTGCTGATAAGTCCGCTCCGCCGCGCGCAAATCCCCGCCTTCCAGACCAAGGTCGGCATCGACCACACCCACCAGCGTTAATTCAGGGAAGTGGAACCCCTTGGTCACCAATTGCGTGCCCACGATGACATCGATCGCGCCTGCTTCTGCCTTGGCGACAAAATCGGCAGCTTTTTCTGGCGAATTGAGCGTATCGGAAGTGACCACCGCGATCCGCGCTTCAGGAAGAATGTCGGCAACCTCGTCAGCAATCCGTTCCACGCCCGGCCCGCAGGCGACAAGGCAATCAGGCTCGCCACATTCAGGGCAAGTGGCAGGCGGCTGCGTTTCGTGGCCGCAATGGTGGCACGACAGGCGCTGCGACAGGCGGTGTTCGACCAGCCATGCGCTGCAATTGGGGCATTGGAAGCGAAAGCCGCAATTGCGGCACAAGGTCAGCGGCGCATAGCCGCGGCGGTTCAGGAACAGCAGGGATTGTTCGCCGCGTTCCAGCCGCAGCTTCATTTCCTCGACCAGGCGCGGAGCCAGCCAGCGGCCTCGCTCCGGCTTTTCTTCGGTCAGGTTTATAATATCGATATCGGGCAAGGTCGCCCCACCAAAGCGGCTGGGCAGTTCCACTTTTTCATAAATGCCGCTGTCGGCCATTTGCAGGCTTTCCAGCGCGGGTGTCGCGCTCGCCAGAATGACCGGTATTTTCTCGAAATGGCCGCGCATCACTGCCACATCGCGCGCATTGTATCGCACCCCATCATCCTGCTTGAAGCTGACTTCATGCGCTTCGTCGACCACGATCAGCCCCAGCCGCCGGTATGGCAGGAACAGGGCAGACCGCGCACCTACCACCACCTGCGCATCGCCATTGGCAATGGCCCGCCAAGCCCGGCGGCGCTCGGTAGATTTGAGGCTGGAATGCCACACGATGGGCGCTGCGCCGAAGCGGTCTTCGAACCGGCGCAGGAATGCTTCTGTCAGGGCAATTTCAGGTAGCAGAACCAGAACCTGCTTGCCCATGCGCAAGGCGGCGGCCATCGGTTCGAAATAGGTTTCGGTCTTGCCCGATCCCGTGACCCCGTCGAGCAGGAAGGGCGCGAATTCCTCTGCCTGCACCGCGGCAACAAAGCGATCCGCAACTTCGCGCTGGTCCTCGCTCAGCTTGGGTTCGGCAAAGTCTGCACTGGCTTTCGGATAGGGGCGGTCGATATCCACTTCCACAGGTTCCAGCACGCCCTGACCCACCAGCCCGCGCAGCACACCTTCACTGACACTGGCCAGTTCCGCCAGTTCGCGGATGGTGGATTGTTCGTTCTGCAAGGCATCCAACGCCACCGCACGCTGCGGGGTCATGCGTTCCGGTTCGATTCCGCTCAGCCGGTATTCGATCATCTTGGACGGGCCGCGCAACGCGCCGCCTGACGACAGGACCATCCGCGCGACAGAGGCAATGCGGGCGCAATAATAATCGGCCGTCCATTCGATCAACCGCCTCAATTGCGCGGGCAAAGGCGGGACCGGCAACACTTCGATCAGCGGGCGCAGCTTGTGTTCCGGAACCGGGTCTGTCGGCAGTCGTTCCTCTTCCCAGACGATCCCGATGATCTGGCGTGGGCCGAGCGGCGCGACAACAACCGAGCCGGGTTCCACCACCATGCCATCGGGCACACGGTAATCCAGCGGGCCAAGCGCGGCATTGAAGATAAGAAGTCGGGCGCGGTTCATAATCAGGGGTCCAATAGGGCCCGTATGCAGGACGCTTGGTGGGAGCGGCAAGGTAAGGAATTATGAAATGACCGAATTATTGATGCCCACAGCCCAAAATGCAGCATCCAGCCCTGCTGGCAGGCCCGTCGGCAGGCGCGCCTTCATGGTGGGCCTGTCCGCCACGGGCCTGCTCGCGCTGCCCGCCTGTTCTTCCATTCCCGGTTTTGGCCTTGCCGATGCGGTGCGCCGGATGCTGACCCTGTCGAGCGAACGCGCTTTTGCCCGCCTTACCGCAGATGGGGGCTTCTGGGACCAGCAGGTTGCGCAGATCGGCCTGGCAAACCTGCTGGGCACGCGCGGCGATATTCTGTCGAGCATTCTGACATCATCCCTGTTCAAATCCCGCCTGAACGGTGCGTTTGCCGATATCGCCATCGAAGGCGCTTACCGGGCAGCCCCGATCGTGGCAGATGCGGTGCGCGTCATCGGTTTCCAGAACGCGATTGACCTTGTGCGCGGCGGGCCGACGGCGGCCACCAGTTTCCTGAAGCAGGAAATGGGCGGCCAGTTGATCGAAGCGATGGTGCCTGAACTGGCAAATGCCATGCGCGTGGCGCAAGACCCGCTGGTTGGTCAGGCACTGTCAGCCATTACGGGCGTTAACGTATCGCAAGTGGCAACCACCTTTGGCGCACGGGTCAACGACACCATCTGGACCGAGATCGGACGCGAGGAAGCAGCCATTCGTGCCAATCCGCGCAGCACCAACGATCCGCTGATTATCGGCACTTTCGGCACCGGGCTTTAATTTTCGCCCACAAGGTAATTGTTGAGGCTCCGGGGGTGGTGAAGGGCGCGCGGGCCGCATATAGCGGTTGGCGAATCCCTTATTACCTCCGGAGCCATCCATGAAATTCTTCGTCGACACTGCCGATATTGATGACATCAAGGAAATGGCCGCCACCGGTCTGCTGGACGGCGTAACGACCAACCCCAGCCTGATTGCAAAATCAGGCCGTGATTTCATGGAAGTCACCAAAGAGATCTGCGGCCTGACAGACGGGCCCGTCAGCGCTGAAGTGGTCGCACTGGATCATGAAACCATGATGAAAGAGGCTGAAGTCCTGCGCAAGATCGCGGATAATGTCTGCATCAAGGTCCCGCTCACGATTGACGGCTTGAAGACCTGCAAGGCGCTGACGAACGATGGCACGATGGTGAATGTCACCTTGTGCTTTTCCGCCAACCAGGCGCTGCTGGCTGCCAAGGCAGGTGCCACTTTCGTATCACCCTTCGTAGGCCGGCATGATGACAATGGCTTCGACGGGATGGAACTGATCGAAGACATCCGCCTCATCTATGACAATTACGATTTCGAAACGGAAATTCTTGTCGCCAGCATCCGCCACGCCACCCATGTGCTGCAAAGCGCGAAGATCGGCGCGGATGTTGCAACCATGCCGCCAGCGGTTATCAAGGCACTGTTCAAGCACGTCTTGACGGACAAGGGCATCGAAGGCTTCATGGCTGACTGGGCCAAGACCGGCCAGACCATCCTGCGCTAAGTCAACGTAACAGGCCAAAGACACGCAATCTTGTCAGATGAAACACCTCTCGACCGCTTCAAGCAGGCACTGACCGGTGCCAGCCGCGCCTTGTCGCGTGAAGCGGAAGTGGAAGTGGCGTGGAGCGCGGACAGCCCTACTGCCAGCGGCACCAGCTTTCGCGTACCGTTGCCGGGCCGCAACCTGCCGCCTGAACAGGCCCGCGAAGCGCGCGGTTTTGCGGATAGTTTTGCCCTCAAGCTGCGCCACCACAATGCTTCGCTGCACAGCCGGAACGCGCCGGCAGAACCGCTGGCCCGCGCCTGTTATGATGCGGTGGAACAGGCGCGTTACGAAGCGCTGGGTTCCAATAATTTCAGCGGTATAGCGGATAATCTCGATGCGGCGGTAGAATTGCGCACCGCATCTGACCCCATTTCGCGGGCGCAGAATGCGGACGATGTTCCGTTGCAATCAGCCCTGTCGCTGATGCTGCGCGAAAAATTGACCGGCCATCCCATACCCGCCCGCGCCGCTGCCGGGGTTGAGATGGTGCGCGGCTGGATTGAAGACAAGGTCGGCGCGGATTTCGATGCGCTGGCGCTTTCGCTAGATGACCAGAATGCCTTTCAGTCGCTGACACTGGATATGTTGCGTCACCTTGAACTGACCAAAGAAGAAGGCGGCGACAGCAGCGACAACGAGGACGGCGAGGACGAAGAAGGCCAGGACGACAGCGAAGATGATGGCGAGGACGATTCCGGTCAGAACGAGCCGCAGGCGACCGAAATGGCCGGCGATACCTCTGAAAGCGATGACGAGGGCGACAGCGAAAGCGAGCTGACCTCGGAAGAGGAAATGACCGACGGCGAAGGGGGTGACGAAGGCGAGGAAGGCATGATGCCGGTGCGCCCCAACCGCCCGTGGACCGATCTGCCCGACAGCTTCGATTACAAGGTCTTTACCGACCGTTTCGATGAAGTGGTTGAGGCACCGGAACTGTGCGATACGGACGAGCTTGACCGCCTGCGCGCCTATCTCGACAGCCAGCTGACGGGCCTCCAATCCATCGTGACACGGCTGGCCAACCGATTGCAGCGCCGCCTGATGGCGCAGCAGAACCGAAGTTGGGATTTTGACCAGGAAGAAGGCATTCTGGATGCTGCCCGCCTTGCCCGCGTGGTGACCATGCCGGGCCATGCGCTCAGCTACAAGGTCGAACGCGATGTCGAGTTCAAGGACACGATCGTCACCCTGCTGATCGACAATTCCGGTTCGATGCGCGGGCGGCCCATTTCCATCGCTGCAATCAGCGCGGATATCATGGCGCGCACGCTGGAACGCTGCGGCGTAAAGGTGGAAATCCTCGGCTTCACCACGCGGGCGTGGAAAGGCGGGCAAAGCCGCGAGGCATGGCTGGCCGAAGGCAAGCCTGCCAACCCCGGTCGCCTCAACGATTTGCGGCATATCATCTATAAAAAGGCGGATGAACCGTGGCGCCGTGCGCGCCGCAATCTCGGCCTGATGATGCGCGAAGGGCTGCTGAAGGAAAATATCGATGGGGAAGCCCTGCAGTGGGCCCATTCCCGCCTGCTGGCCCGCCCCGAAGACCGCCGCATACTGATGGTGATTTCGGATGGCGCGCCAGTGGACGATTCCACTCTCAGCGTGAACAGCGCAGGTTATCTCGAAACGCACCTGCGCAAGACAATCGACTGGATCGAGAAACTGTCGCCAGTGCAGCTGGTTGCCATCGGCATCGGGCATGATGTGACCCGCTATTACAAGCGCGCTGTGACCATCATGGACGTGGAACAGCTGGGCGGCACCATCATCGAACAGCTGGCTGGCCTGTTTGAAGTGGAGGGCCGGCGATGAATGTTTCGCAAGCTGTGGCAACGCGCCGCTCTGTCCGTGCCTTTACCGACAGGCAGGTTGACCAGGACATTCTGAAGCGCGTGCTGGAAAAGGCGCAGCGCAGCCCTTCGGGCGGCAATACACAGCCGTGGCATGCGGTGATGCTGACGGGGCAGCCGATGCAGGAATTGTTCAGCGCGGTGGCCGATGTCATGCCGCAGGGCCGCGATGCCCATTCGCCCGAATATGACATATATCCGCGCGGGCTGGACGGCGATTATGAACTGCGCCGCCGCGCCGTGGGCGAAGATATGTATCGCGCGCTGGAAATCAGCCGCGATAACAAGGCGGGCCGCCTGATGTGGTTTGCCAATAATTTCCGTGCCTTCGGTGCGCCTGTGCTGATGCTGGTCCACACGCCGAAATATATGGGGCCGCCGCAATGGTCGGATATCGGCATGTGGCTGCAGACGATCATGCTGCTGCTGCGCGAAGAAGGGCTGGACAGCTGCGCGCAGGAAGCATGGGCCATGTATTCAGCGCAGGTGCGCGCCGTGGCAGACATTCCCGACGACCATATCTTTTTCTGCGGCATGGCGATTGGCTACCGCGATGAAAACGCTGCGGTTAACCAGTTTGACGTGGCGCGCGCGCCGCTGTCCGAAGGCATCAGCTGGCAGGGTTTTCCTGACGCTGGCTGACCGGTGCCAGCAGGGCCCGGCCCTGCACGGCCTTTTTTGATTAGCTCTGGTCGAAGATGCCATTTTCAGGCTAGGATAGCTGCATAGAACGATACGGTGTCGCGCTGTGTCCCTGCTGGTTTTCTGGTTGGCGGGCATGTCTCCTGGGGAGGGACTTGAATCGTGCAGAAGCATCATGCGCTGGTATCAGCGATAGCCATAGCCATTGCGAACTGGAGCGGCGCTGCCGCGGCCCAGCAGCGCCCGGTTCTGCTGCGGGACAGTTTCCCGATCGGTGATGGAGGCGGCATTCTGTGCCAGGTGCAGGATCGCAGCATCGAAAACCCTGCAAAGCAAACCAAGTTTGACCGTAGCTGGGCCATTGTCTGCCGCGATTCCGCGCAGCCTGTTTCCGATATTTACACCTTCCACGCGCCAGGCGTAAATTATTACTCGGCGCTTTCCCCGCTGCGGCGGCAACCGGTGGATTGCAGCACAGGCACCATCGGCGCGCCCACCGCCTTTCCCGGTATTAGCCGGTCCAGCTGCACGGTGGCAGGTACGGGTCTTGAATGGTCGACCTTCACCGCACGCAAGGGTGGCACTGTCTATCTGGCCGATGGCTTCACGGCCTATGATGCAGCCACCTTGCTGGCCCTTCGTTCTGTGATGGACAATGTGATTGCCAAGGGCACGATCGACGTTGCCTCCACCTCGGTTGCAGACCCGCTTTCCTTTGCCCGCGTGCAGGCAGAAACGCTGAAGCCGGAACAGGCGCTGGCCGAAGGATACAGGCGCAATCTGGGCGGCGAATATGCCGAAGCTGCGGCTTATTTCGAAACATTGCAACAACGGCTGGAAGGCACGGATGAAGCGGATATCAATCCGGGCGAATTCATCATCAACCGCGCCTTGCAGAAATCGAACCTGGGCGATTTTGCCGAGGCGGAGCGGCTGTTCGGCCAGGCAGAGCCAATGACACAGGGCGACCAGGTGGCAGAGCGGCTGCAACGCAATTTCGAAGCGATCAACCTGCTCAACCAGGGTTATTTCCCCGATGCGGTTGCGCGGCTGGAAAGGCCGCTCAGCAGCGGCTTGCAGACTGTCTCCATGGAAAATGACCGGCTGGCTATTACAGAGCCGCTGGCAGCGCGCCTCAATAATGCCAGCGAAAGCACGGCTTTGCTGGGCTTCGTCGACGAATTGAAGCTGACCCCGCAGGAACGGGCGGTGATCATCGACGCGCAGGCGCTGCAATTGCGCGGCACTGCCCTGCGGATTGAAGGCGATCTGGCAGGCGCGCGCGGTGCAATGCTCGAAAGCTATGGCCGCGCCACCGATGTGCGGGAAGGGCGGGTCACTTCCATCGCCCGCCTGCGATCCCAGATATTGGGCGAACTTTCGCTGGTTGCAGAACGCACTGGCGATATCGGGCAGGCCGAAGCCTATCTGAGGAGCGGGCTTGACCTGATCGAGGCGCAATATCCCGAACGGCGCGCTGTCAGCGGCGCGAAAGCCCGCCTTGGTGCCTTTCTTCTGCGGCAGGGCCGCGAGGCTGAAGCCATCACGCTCTACCGCGATGTGATTGATGGGTCTGTTGGCAAGCGCGATGCTGTCACGGGCTTTGCCAACCAGTTGAACCCCTATTTCCGGCTGATTGCCGGAAGGGTGGAAACCGACCCCGCCTTTGCGGAAGACTTCTTCAAGGCCAGCCAGATATTGGTGCGGCCCGGTGTTGCAGAAACGCAGGCTATTCTGGCGCGTGAATTGAGCGCCAGTTCCAATGAAGGCTCGCGCCTGTTCCGGCAATCCATCGACCTTGGCCGCGATATCGAACGGATGCGTATCCGGTATCTGTCCCTCGGTCGCATGGCCCAGACCGCCACTGTGGCGCAGGAACGCAGCGAACTTGCATCGCAGATTGACCATCTTGAAAGCGAGCAGCTGCGCACGCAGGCGCTGCTCAATGAGTATCCGCAATACAGGGTCGTTTCTCCGCGTTCCCTGTCGCTGGCTGATTTCAGGCAATCGCTGGGCGATGGCGAAGTGTATGCGCGGCTGTCGATAGTGGGCGGCGATGTGTTCGTATTCTACACCGACAAGACCAGTTCAAAGGCCTATCGCCTCGACATTTCCGAAGCCGATCTCGATTTTGAAGTCGATATCTTGCGCGCATCCATCTCTGCGCTGGAGGGCGGGCGCTATGTGACCTATCCCTATGAAGTCGAAATGGCGCGCAATCTCTACAAGGCGCTATTTGGCCCCGTGGCATCGCAGATTGCCGCAGCACGCCATCTGGTGTTCGAACCTGACGGGGCCATGCTGCGTTTGCCGGTGGACATTCTGGTTGCCGACGATGCCTCGGTGGATCTTTACAAAGCGCGTGTGGCCAGCGCCGATGGCGATCCGTTCGACTTTACAGGCGTAAACTGGCTCGGCCGCGGCAAGCTGGTCAGCACTGCGGTTTCGGCCCAGGCATTTGTCGACGCGCGCCGGGCGCCGCGTTCTTCTGCCCCGCGCGAATATATCGGGCTGGGACGCAACCAGCCGATTGGCGACAATCCATCGGCCGAAATCCGCGCTGTCCTGGCATCGGGCAACCAGAATTGCGGGTGGAACGCCGCTGTCTGGAACAGCCCGATTGGCGATGCGGAACTTATCACTGCCCGTAACTTGATTGGTGACGAAAATTCGCAGTTGATCACAGGCGCCGGATTTACCGATGCCGCAATTATGGCGAAGCCCGATCTCGACCAGTTTCGCGTGCTGCATTTTGCCACCCACGGCCTTGTGACCCCGCCAGACCCTGCCTGCCCGGCCAAACCCGCTTTGCTGACTTCCTTTGGCGCAGCGGGTTCTGACGGGCTGTTGTCGTTCGAAGAGATTTTTGAACTCGATCTCGATGCCGATATCGTCATCCTGTCTGCCTGCGATACAGCGGGCGAAGCCAGTATCGAGGCAACCCGCGCTGCCGGTGTCGGCAGTGGCGGCGGCACCGCGCTGGATGGGCTGGTGCGCAGCTTCATCGGCGCTGGTGGCCGGTCCGTAATGGCAAGTCACTGGCCTGCTCCCGACGATTATGGCGCGACCGAGCGGCTGATCAGCGAAATGTTCCGACAGGGCCGAAGCCAGGTCGTGGGCGCGGCGCTTCGCTCGTCCCAGCAATTGCTGATGGATGAGGCCAATACTTCGCACCCTTATTACTGGGGCGGTTTTTCCATCATCGGTGACGCAGCGCGGCCGCTCCTGTCCGACCCACCGACATTGGCCGCGGGCAAGACCGCTGACCAGAAAGTGGCGTTGGCGAAATGACCCATCAACTCTCATATCCGGTGAACTCTGCCGCATTTTCGCCTCGCAGGTTGGCCCGCGGCACAGGCACGCTTGCCTTGATGCTGGCGGGCAGCAGCCTTTTTGCAGGCAGCGTGACCGCACAAACGGCAACGCCAGCAGTGCCGCCGACAACGCGCGAGGAAATCCAGCGGGACCGGCTGGAAGAAAGGCTGCGCACCGAAGGGCAGTCCGTTGCGGTGGATGGCGCGGTTGAACGTGCGCCATGCCCGCTTTCCGCGCCCCAGTTTGCGCAATTGCGCTTCACACTGACGGATGCGAATTTTACCGGCCTTGATGCGATTGACCCGGCAATCGTCAAACCTGCCTATGCCGATCTGGTGGGGCAGGTTTTGTCGGTCGCCGCCATTTGCGACATTCGCGACCGCGCCGCCACATTACTACGGCAAAGCGGATATCTGGCGGCAGTGCAGGTGCCAGTGCAGGAAATCGACGGCGGCGTAGTCCGGTTCGACGTGGTGCTGGCGCGCATGGTTTCGGTGCAGATTCGGGGCGAGACGGGTCCATCCGGCCGCCAACTGGAAAAATACATCGACAGGCTGGCGCAGCAGGGCATTTTCAATGTGAACGAAGCAGAGCGCTATCTGCTTTTGGCACGTGATATTCCCGGCCTTGATGTGCGGCTGGTGTTGCAACCCGCCCCGCGCGAACAGGGATCCCAATCAGGCCAAGTGGCACCGGGCGACGTTGTCGGTGTTTTCAACGTTTCACATACGCCGATCTTTGCCGATGCCAACATCCAGAACCTTGGCAGCAAGTCGGTCGGCAGGTTTGGCGGCCTTGCCCGCATTCGCGTCAATGGAATTACCGGGTTGGGCGATGAAACCACGCTGAGTTTTTACACCACCGAGGATTTTGATGAACAGCAGGTGCTGCAGGCTGGGCACGAAATGCGGCTGGGCAGCGAAGGCCTGCGGCTGGGCGTGAACGGCACCTTTGCGTGGAGCACGCCCGATGTTTTCGGGCCCGACCTGTTCGATTCAGAAACAACCATCGTTAGCGCCTATGCGGCCTATCCGTTCCGGCGTTCGCAGACATCCAATCTTTTTGGCACGGCAGGCTTCGATTTCATCGACCAGGATGTGCAATTTGCCGATCTGCCGCTGACAAAGGACCGTCTGCGGGTCGCCTTTGCGCGGCTGGATTTCAACCGGATCGACAGTGCCAGCCTGTCTGGCCGCAATGGCTACAGCGCGCAAGAGCCGCGATTTGCATTTGCTGGCTCTGTCGAACTGCGACAGGGGCTGGGTATTGTTGGTGCCAGCGATGGCTGCGGGCCTGCATTCGTTCGCTGCATCGGGGCAGGTGCAGTGCCGCCCAGCCGGCTTGATGGCGATCCGACCGCGCTTGTGCTCCGGGCAGAAGGGCAGATGGATTATCGCCCGTCACCGCTACTGAAATTCTCGCTCAAGCCGCGGGTTCAATATTCGCCTGATGCCCTGTTCAGCTATGAACAGGTTTCCGGCGGCAATTACACAGCTGGCCGCGGCTATGACCCTGGCTCGGTCATTGGCGACAGCGGCTTTGGCGGCCAGTTTGAAGTGGCCTATGGCTCGCTCGTGCCCAGGACGCTGCGCGGCATCGCCTTGCAGCCCTATGTCTTTGCCGACTGGATGAGCGCCTATTCGAAGAACATCCCGGGCGATCCGCAAACCATCAGTTCTGCTGGCGCGGGTGTGCGGGCTACGCTGGGCCGCCTCGCATCGCTGGATATTTACGGGGCAGTGCCGCTGGAAAAGGCGCCTTTCCAGGCGAGCCGGGGCGATTTCCGCTTGTTGATGAACCTTTCGGTGCAACTCGCACCGTTTAACCGCTGATGTCGCGCCTTGCAGCCCAAGGCGCCTGCGCAATGGGGACGAAGCGGCCCGAACGCCCGGTGCAGGGCGTGAAAGGAATGGAAATGATGGACAGGAATACTGGCCAATCGGCAATCAGCACGGGGCGCGGCACTGGTTTGCGCAAGCGATGGCTGGCGGGCGGATCTGCGCTGGCAGGTGCGGCGGCGGCACTGGCATTTGCACCTGCACCGGTGCTGGCGCAGAGCGTTCCTTCGTCTGCCCCGACAATCCAGCCCACCATGCAGCGAGCGCCTGCGCGCCAAATATCAACCCTTGGCAGCCCCATGCTGGAACAGGTGCAGCGCGAAGTGCCGGTTCTGGCTGATACGCAGGCCCTTCCGACTGTCTCCGCCATTGCATCGCGCGCCTATATCGATGCCAAGGGCGTTTCGATTGATGCGCCCGTCGTTCCGCCACCTTCCGGTAACACGGCATCCTCACCGCCGGGGACGCAGACCACTGGTGCGTTTTCCATCACCAATGCTCCGCTAACAGGGTCGGTCACCACGCTGACTTCCACCGTGGCGCCGGCACCCGGCGATACCAATACCGATGGCGTGAACGTGCTGGCGACAGCCAATTACCTCGCTTCCGAAGTCAACTTTACCCCCGGTTCGCTGAGCACCGGCTCCAGCGATCTTGTTGAATTGCTGACCGGCCAGGCGATTATTAACTGGACCACTTTCAATCCCGGTGGCGCAGGCATTGATGTGACTTTCCTGCCTTCGGGGGCGCAGCTGGATTTCACCAGCGCGCTGGACAGCTACACTGTTCTAAACCGCATCTTTACCCCCGGTTTTGACAGCGCCGTGCGGATCGACGGGACCGTCACCAGCAACACGCTGTTCGGGTCCGGCACGGGCGGAAACGTATGGTTTTACAGCCCAGGCGGGATGATCATCGGTTCTACCGCCACTTTCAATGTCGGCAGTCTGGTGCTGACGAGCAGCGCGATCGACAGCATTGGCGGCGCAGGATCGGCGATCAATTTTGCCGGTGTGGCAGAAACGAATACGGCAGTCGTCATCGAAAATGGCGCGAATATTTCCGCGCTGGACCAAGGCAGCTATCTGGCGATAGTCGCTCCGCGGATCGAGCAGGGCGGCACCGTCAATGTGAACGGTTCGGTCGCCTATGTCGCAGCCGAACAGGCGCAACTGACCATCAATAACGGCCTGTTCGACATCACGGTTGGGCTCGGCAGCGGAGATGCCAATGGCATCGTGCACACAGGCACCACCACTGGCCCAGCATCGCAGGGGCTGGTCGATAATAACGGGCTGGTAATCGATGCCGATGCGCGCGCCATTCACATGGTGGCCGTGCCCAAGAATACGGCGATCAATATGCTGGTGGGCGGCAATGTCGGCTATCAGGCTGCATCAGCGGCGGCGGTGACCGAAAATGGCCGAATTATCCTTACCGCAGGAACCGGCACCACGGTTACCGGCGACATCAGCAATGCGGCCGGAACGGCCGACACGGCAAGCGCAGTTCCGGGCGGCAGCATCAGCGTGGCCAATGCCACATTCAATTCCAGCGTTGACATATTCGCCAGCGATTCAGTGGACCTGCGCCAGTCCGGCACGGATAATCTCATCATCGGCGGCGATTTGCGTGACGATTACGACCTTTCGGTCGTGGCCGGAAACAGCATCGATATCGGCATCACCGACACGGCCAGCATAACGGTTCTGGGCGATCTTTCGCTTCGGGCGGGCGTCGATCCGGCAACCGGCGGCACAGTAAATGTGACATTGGCAGCAGCGCAGCCTGATCCCAATGACCTCGGCCAGGAATTGCCGCCCGGATATGCCCTTCCGAGGGAAATGGCGATTGGCGGCAGCTTCATCGTTGATGCCAGCGCGTCCGGCGCGGATGATTTTGCAACCATCCGGAATAATGGCGGGACCGGTATTGGGCAGGATGCTGCGGCAGGGTCGATCAATTTCGATGTCAGTGGCGGTTCCAGCCTGATCGTGGGCGGCAATCTGGTGCTCGACGCATCAGCGCAGGGAGGCAAGGGCGAAATCCGGAACGGGTCGGGCACCGCAGGCGACATTACGGTTAATGCCGGGGCGGGCACAAAGACCATTATTTCTGGGGGGCTGATTGTCGATGCGGGCGTCATTGCAGCGCAAAGCGGCAAGATTGCAGGCAACGGATTGGGCCTGCTGGGCAGTGACAGCGTGGCCGGCGATATTTCAATCACACTGGCAGGTGACCAGTTCTCCGCAGGTTTCATGCAGCTCAATGCGAGCGCGCAAGGCAGTGACGGTTCGGACAGTTCTGCCGCGCAGAGCAATGATGCGTCAGCCGGCTCTATCACGCTCGATATTACGGGCGGCACTACCCGGCTTGGCAGCCTGCAGATGAATGCAGCAGCAGAGGCAGGCGTCGGTTTTGACAGTGCAGGCACGCCTGTTTCCGGCGTGGCTGGTCGCGGCGGCGTCAACCTTGCCCTGGCCAATGACGGCACATTGCTGGATGTGGCAGGCGGCATTGCCATCGATGCATCGACCAGCGGCGTGGTCGCTGCGCCGGTGGGCAGCACTGTCCGCCTGTCGGCATTAGACACAGGGGCCAATGGCGGCATTGTTTCGGGTGGTTTCCTGTCAATCGACACGACCGCGGCAAATGGCGCAGCAGGCGCGGTCACCACCGCTGGTTCGACAATCATCGAAGCAGCCAATGGAAATATGGATTTCAGCGACATTGACATCAATGCCGCTGCGTCGCCGTCGGGCGATGGTTTTTCCAACGACAATGGCACAGGCGATGATTTTCAGGGTGGTGATGTCAGCCTGCTGGCAACTGCGGGCGGGCGTATTTCGGCGCTCACGGCCTATGTCAATTCCAGCGGGCTCGGCGCGCAGGACGTTGGCGGAAACGGCATTGGCGGCACCATCACTGTGGATGCGAATGATGCTGCGATAAATTTCGGCAGCACCGGTCTTTATGCAGCCGGGCGGGGCGGGGTCGGCCTTGATCCTGCAAATTCGAGCCTGACCGGTTCGGCGACGGGCGGAACCATCAATCTGGGTGTGTCCGGCGCGGCAGGACAGTTGGCGTTTGGCGATCTATTTGCCGATGTCAGCGCGGCCATCCTGTTCAATGTGGAGCAGGGTAGCGGCGCCTTTACAGGCGGCGGCGGGTCCGCCGTTGCAGGCAGCTTGACAGTGAATGTCGATGGCGGCGTGTTCACTGGAAATTCGGTCAACATCAATGCTGGCGGGATGGGCGGCGTAGGGGGGCAATTGCCGGTTCCGGGCACTCTGGGCGTAATCGATCCGGTGCTGATGGAAGCACCTGAAATTGCATCCTTGTTCGGCTTTGACGGCGGCGCAATCGCTGCTGCGCCAGCCGTTATGACAGTTGGCCCGTTGGCAGCGAGCAGCGGCGCGCCTGCATCCGGCCTTCCTTCTGCTGGCGATGGCGGCACAGGGCAGGGCGGCACTGTAATCTTCAATCTGAATGGCGGCGCGGCATCGGTTCTCAACCTGTTCGTGAATGCAGACGGTAACGGCGGGGCCGGCGCCTTTGGCGATATTAACGCCGGGACAAGGGCCGGTTCTGGCGGCGACGGCACGGGCGGCGCAGTCACTTTCAATGCACTTGCAGGCACACTCGACGTTACTGATACGCTGTCCGTTTCTGCGCAGGGTAATTCGTCGTTCGGCGGCAGTGGCGGTTTTGGCGCAGGCTCGGAAGGGGGCGATGGCGGCAACGGATTTGGCGGCAATGCTACTTTCAACCTCAATGGAACGGCCACGGTAACCGCAGGCATTATCGAAGTGACGACCGATGCCTTTGGCGGGCAGGGCGGCAGTTCGGGCGGAACGTTTGATGGCACCGGAAACCCCTTGCCGGGGCTGGCAGGCGGGTTTGGCGGTGACGGTTTCGGCGGAACATCCAGTTTCAACAACACTAGCGGGTCGATCTCTTTCGGCCAATTCACGGTCAGCGCAAATGGCGCAGGCGGCAATGGCGGGGACAGCTTCGGCTTCGGTTCTGGCGATTCCATAGGCACGGGCGGCACGGGCGGAAATAGTGTTGGCGGCACGGCCACGATCAACCTTGGCCAGGACGATAATTCGGGCAACTTCTACACCATTCAGGCCGCCGCCATTGGTGGAACCGGCGGCATAGGGATGGACAGCGGCCATGGCGGCGCAGCACAGGGCGGCACTGCCCAAATGGTGGTGAACAATGTTGCTGCGAACCTTCTTGGGCTGACGCTCGATGCCACTGCTGCCGGCGGCGCGGGCGGCTTTGTGGACGGAAATGGCGGTATTGGCGGCACAGGCGGCGATGCGGCTGCAGGAACAGTCCTGCTGGATGTTAACGGCGCTGGCGGATCATTTGCTGCCGCGCAAGTCTTGCAATTGCTGGCTGATGCAACGGGCGGCGCGGGCGCTGCTGGCGGCTTTGCAAGCGGCGCATTGGCGGCCGGTATTGGCGGTGCGGGCGGCGATGCTGTGGGCGGACAAGTGCAGGTAATTTCGCGCAATGGTGCATCGCTCGATTATTCATCGGCATTTTCCACCAATGCGCGCGGCTTCGGCGGTGCGGGGGGCACAGGTGGCGGTGATTTTACCGGCATTGCCCCTGCCGATGGCGGCGCAGGCGGCGCATCTACCGGTGGGTCAATCCTGCTTTCGGCCACCAATGGCGGCGTTCTGGATGCGGGCAATGTCAGCGCGGAACATCAGTTAAACGCGAATGCGATTGCTGCGATTGGCGGCGATGGCGGAACAGGTGGTTCGCTGCCCGGCGGAAATCCGGGCGCGAATGGGCTGGTAACTGGCGGCAATGTTACCCTGTTGGCCAATGGTGCCGGCTCAACCATAGGTTTTTCCGGGGGGCTTCGCGCGGATGTCAGTGCAATCGGCAATCTGGACATTCGTAACGGTGCAACTGGCGCTGATGCAACTGGCGGTTCGGCATTGGTCAGCATCGCCAATGGCGGCGCGATCACTATTGCAGAAGCGGCATTTTTCGATGCCACGGCCACCGCATCCTTTGGCGATCTTGGCGCAAATGCAGGGGGTGGCGGCAGCGCCATCGCGGGCAATGTCGATGTTTCGATAGCGTCGGGCAGCCTCAGTGGCACTGTCGTCACCATCGATGTCTCAGCCGACAACAGCCTTGCCGTTGGCGCGACGGGAATTGGCGGGGCGGGCGGCGCTGGCGGTTTGGCGCAGGCAGGCTCGGTCACCATCGATAATGCCGGCACCATGTCGGCCACTGGCATTGCCGTGTTTGCAAACGCCATCGCTGCGGCAGGCGGCATCGGCGATACCGGGCAGACGGGCGGCGCAGGTGGCACCGCAACTGCTGGCACCATCCTTGTAACTTCTGCGAATGACCTTGCAGGGCTGACATCGCTTGAGGCTGTTGCAGGAGCCACTGGCGGTGCAGGCGGAACGGGCGGCAGCAATGCTGGCGGCGGAACAGGCGGCGCGGCAATTGGCGGGACAGTGGCAATTGACCTGACAGGGACCGGTGCGGTGCTGGCTGGGCTTTCCAACCTAGTGCTGGATGCAGACGCAGTGGGCGGCAGCGGCGGCACGGGCGGCACTGGCGATGGCGTTACGCCTGCTGGAAGTGGCGGCCTTGGCGGTGATGCGCTTGGCGGTTCGGCTCTGCTTGCCCTCAATGGCGCTGGCGCAACCATCATCGTCGATTCCGGGCTGGCCAATATTTCCGCCAGCGGCTTTGGCGGCAGTGGCGGTTTTGGCGGCGGCAACTTCCTTGGCGGCACATCCGGCGTGGGCGGTGACGGCGGCAATGGCACTGGCGGCGCGGTGACGCTGGAAGCGGGCAGCGGCACCATCATTTCGCTCGATGGCGGGGGCGAGCCCTTCTCCTTCTACAGCATCGGCGTTGGTGGTTTCGGCGGTGCGGGCGGTAATGTCGACATGGTCAATGGCGGTATCGCAGGCGCGGGCGGCAATGGCGGTGCGGGCATTGGCGGATCACCCACTTTGCGCGCAATCGGCGGCACGATAAATGGCACGGACATCCTGGTGTCGGCAGACGGCATTGGTGGTGATGGCGGCATTGGCGGCAATGACGGCGCGATCATTCTGGGTGCAAGCGGAAATGGCGGCGACGGGTCGGGCGGCAGTGCCTTGCTCGAACTGCTCGACGGAAGCCCCGGCATCATCGCTTTCGCCAACGCAGAAGTCGATGCAAACGGAATTGGCGGCTTCGGCACAGTCCCTGGCAACACCGCGGCAGGACGGGTCGATATCCGCGATCTGTCGGTTGAAACTGGCGGCCTTTTCAATTTTGCATCGCTTTCGGTTGATGCTCTTGGACTCGCTGCCCTGCCGGGTTCGGGCGTGTTCTTCGTTGCAGGCAGCGGCGCAAACTCTGTTGCCGGCGACTTTACCGTCATCACATCGGGCGATATCGATTACGCTTTTGATGGCACGGGCCAGTGGCTGGTGGGCGGCAACACGTTGCTTTCAGCTGGCGGGAACATCTCTGTTACCCATACGAATAATGGTGGCGGTACGATTTCCATCGACACTGCGGGCAGCTTCGATGCCTTTGCGGCAGGCAATTTCAGCGCAGCAGCCCAGTCAATTCTTGCCAGCGGCACGACACTTTCGGTGCGTGCCGATGGCAGCCTTTTTGCAAACGATCTGCGCGCTACAGGCGTGATTGATGCTTCAGCCGGATTCGATGCGACTATCGTCAATGCGGCTGTCACTGGCCCGCCTGTAACGGTGAATGTGGGGGCTGGCACGCTGGTGGTGAACGGCATCTTCATCAGCGCGGGCGGGGATAACAACCCCACTCTGGAAACTTTCGACCCGGCCTATAATGCGGCGATAACCGGCACGGTCACGTCCACCGGCCAGATTAGCGTTACGGCGGGCGGCAATGCCATTTTCGCGGCCGGATCTTCCACCCGGGCGGACAATGGACTGACTGTCACCACGGGCGATGACATCATCATTGGCGCAGGCGCGCTGGTGGAAGCGGCAGCCGCACCTGCAACCGCGCCGGACGTTGCTGACCCGTTTGGCGGCTTCAACAATCTGGTTCTGGATGCAGGCGGTCTGGCGCGCAGCGGCGTGCTTTCAACGCCAGCACTTACGCCCATCGCATCCATCGCAAACCAGGGCGACATTGTCGGCAACGGCTTTGCGGCAATCCTCTATGCCAATGCAATAGATGGGTCTGGCGGCACCATCACGGCCAGTTCCATCAGCGCGGAAATCGCCGATGCGCCCGCCGCCGGTCTGGCGCAAGGCAATGATAACGGCCTGCTGGGTGCGTCATGTCTGGAAGGGAATGTCTGCCTCGGCACAATCTTTGCCGACAACCGGATCGAAGTCGGGCAGAACAGCAACAATGATGTGATCCAGCTTGTGGTTGAACAGGCATCCATCAGCGCGAACGATATTCTTGTAACCACCCGCAATGATATCGTGATGGGAACAGCCGGTTTCCCCACCGCGATTGATGCTGCCAATGTCTTTGCCGTCACCAGCCTGACCGGCGATGTCGATCTGCGCGATGCAGTCGTCACCAGCGGGCAAATCGCCATTTCTGCGGCGGGCAGCCTGCTTGGTAATGGCTCGCTCACCAGCGCAAATGATATCGGCATCACCGTAGGGCAGGATATTGCCGCACTGCTGATCGACACGGGCGGGCAGTTGACTGATGTTGCCAATGTTGGCGGCGCGGCGGAGGCGCAATATAATGTTCCGGGTGCCATCGCTGTGGGCACCCTGCGGCAGGGCGCAATTGATGTGAACATCGCGGCAGGCGCGGGCAACAGTTTCGGCACTATCGAGGTTGCAGGCGGGGCCAATATCGCACTTTCGGCGGGCAATGCGGGCGCGGGAGATGTTTTCCTTGGCGCGGCGACCACGGCAACCGATATCGATCTTGCAGGCGACAATGCCGCATTCACCACGCTGGATGCTGCGGGCAATGTCACGGTTACGACCCCTGGCACAATCACCGGCACGGATATCACCAGCGCGGGCGACATTGCCTTTGTCGCGGGCGGCACTGTCAATGTCGCCAATGTCACGGCAGCGCAGGCTGGTTCGGGCATTGTCACAATTGCAGGCGATGGCGGAATTGCGCTCGGCACATTAACGGCAAATTCGGCTGATCTGGCTGCTGTTACCGGCACTGTGACGGTTGGCGATGTTGACGTGACGGGCCTTGTGACGGCCAGCGGCACCGGCGTGCAACTGGCATCGGCGGGTGCGCTCAATGCCACTGCCACTGCAACGGCTGGCACGGTGGATATACTATCTGCGGGCGACTTGTCGGTAAGCGGCGCTGTTGCCAGCGGCGATATCACGCTGGCCAGCACGGGCGGTTCTGCCAGCGTCACTGGCGCAGTCACATCGGGCGGGGCCATCGACATTTCGGCTGCGGTCGATGCAGTCTTTTCCGGCGCGGCCACAGCTGGCACCAGCCTGGATGTGACCGCCGCCGGACTGGTGGATGTTCAGGCGGCCATTACTGGCGCGCTGGTCAATATCCTTTCGGCCGATCTGGCCATTGGTGCTGGCGGTTCAATCGGGCGCAGCGACCTCACCAGCGGCGTCAATCTGACCACTGCGGGCGACATTGCGCTAGGCGGGGCTGGTGGTTCCGGCACCGGATATGAAATCGACAATGGCGAATTCTCCCGCATTTTCAGCGCGGGTGATGTCACAATCTCGGCACTTTCGGGCGCGTCGGGTCCGGCCAATATCGTCATCGGCGATCTGGCCATTGCAGCAGGCGACGGCAGCGCGCCCAACATCGGCAATATCGGCAGTGCTGGCGGCCTGTTCATCAATGCGAGCGGAGACATAGATGTTGCAGGCGCAATGGCACTTGCCAATGCAGGGGCGGGCAATGTGATTGGCCTGTCGGCGGGCAGTTCCATCCGGCTCGATATCGTAAGCGGTTCTATCGAAGCACGGAATGCTGGCGGCGGGCTTGGCGGTGCTATCGAACTTGCCGCAACACGTATCGAAGCCTTGAGCGCATCTGCCCTGGCAGACATTACCGGCGCTTCGATATCCGCCATCAGCACAAGGCTGGGCCAGAATGACGGTGCGGCGAACGATGCAGGCTACCTTGCCGCAAGTGCAATTACCCTAACTGCAGACCAGGCATTGCTGATCCAGAACAGCGGTCAGAGCGCGGCGCTGGCCGAAAGGCGCGGGATTACGGCGGGCAGCCTCACCATCAATACTGGCGGCCCCGGCACCATCATTGTCATCAACGGGGTAATCGGCGGGGAAACCGGCAACGGGGCAATCCCCGTCACCGGCATTTCCGGCACTTTCGATTTCGGGTCGACCATCAATGGCTGCCTCATCATCAACCCTGCGGCCTGTTTTGGCGGAACCGGTATTGGCAATCCGGGTATCGACAACCCAATCCAGGACCTGATCGACAAGGAGATCGACCCGACCGACGATAATAACCCCGATGTCGGCCTGAAATTTGGAGGAATGCTGATCGAAATGCGCGAATCCGACCGGATGCGTGAAGACCCCTTGCTGGATGATCCTGTCACTGGTGCAGGTAATGAAGACCTGTGGACCAGCGACGAGGATTGCGACGATCGGGATAATGCAGGCCCGCTATGTGCGCCTCCAGATGCCGGTGAATAGCGGCACGGGCGCGCAAGCCAGGCCGACTGCAATCTTGACCGCGGCCACAGGCGGAGTGCAAGGCGCGCAGCATGAATGACGCCCCGCTACAGCTGTTCAACAGCCTGACCCGCAGCCTTGAGACCTTTGTACCCGTCCATGCCGGCGAAGCGCGCGTCTACACCTGCGGGCCGACGGTCTATAATTACCCGCACATCGGCAATATGCGCGCCTACGTTTTTGCCGATATCCTGGGGCGCACGCTGAGCTGGAAGGGTTTCAAGCTTACCCACATCATCAACATCACCGATGTGGGTCATCTGACCGACGACGGGGATGCAGGTGAAGACAAGCTTGAAAAGATGGCCGCCGAAAAGGCCCGGCAGGGCGAGAAGGCGGATATCTGGCAGATCGCGAAACATTATACCGAGGCATATTGGGATGATGTAAAGGCGCTGAACATCCGCCAGCCGGCCAAATGGTCGATCGCGACAGATTATATCGCGGACATGCTCGATTTTGCGAAATCTATCGCAGACAAACATTGCTACGAACTTGATAGCGGGCTTTATTTCGACACGTCTACCGTGGCGGATTACGGTCGGCTGGCCCGTGCTGTGACCGAAGATGGCGAAGGCAGGATCGATACAGTCGAAGGCAAGCGCCATGCGGCGGATTTCGCCATCTGGCGCAAAACCCCGCCAGGCGAAAAACGGCAGATGGAATGGGATTCGCCGTGGGGCAAAGGTGCGCCAGGCTGGCATCTGGAATGCTCGGTCATGGGCGAAAGGCTGCTCGGCTTTCCGTTCGACATTCATACTGGCGGGATTGACCACCGCGAAATCCACCATCCCAATGAAATTGCCCAGAACCAGGCATTTTGCGGCTGCGGCGGGCTGGATGATGCCCGCAATTCTGGCGCGCGCATCTGGATGCACAATAATTTCCTCGTCGAAAGATCAGGCAAGATGTCGAAAAGCGCGGGCGAATTTCTGCGCCTGCAATTGCTGATCGACAAAGGCTACCACCCGCTCGCCTACCGCATGATGTGCCTGCAGGCGCATTATCGCAGCGAGCTGGAATTCAGCTGGGAAGGGCTGGGTGCCGCGCTCACCCGTTTGAAGCGCATCGTCATGGCTGCCGAGCGGTTGCAGGATGTGGCCGCGACTTCGGCTGACCATCCGAAACTTGCCCCGCTGCTGGACAAATTCGATGCGGCCATTTCGGATGATCTGAATACTCCGATTGCGCTGACAGCGCTGGAAGATGCTCTGGCGGTGAAGAAGATAGACCTGGGTCAGAAACGCGCATTGGTTGAACAGATGGATGATGTCCTCGGCCTCGACATATTTGGCATGACGCGTGAAAGCCTGCGTCTGCGACCCAAGGATGCGCAGCTTTCCGATGCAGACATCGAAGATGCGCTTACCCGCCGCAATCAGGCCCGCGCAGACAAGGATTTCGCCACCTCGGATGCAATCCGTGATGATCTGGCGGCCAAAGGCGTAGAAGTGATGGATGGTGACCCGCTTGGCTGGGAGTGGAAGCTCAGCTGATGCGGCTGTGGCGGCTCACCCGTGCGCCGTTTGTGGCATTGAACGGGGCAGGGCCGCTGCAATGGGGTGCGCGTTATTCCTCGCCCGGCAGGCCTGTGGTCAATTTCACGTCAGAGGCGGGCCTGGCAGTGCTGGTGGTGCTGCGATACCTGCCGGCAGACCCGGCGGATCGGGCGGACATCCCCGATGATTTCGTGCTGGGCTATACAGAAATCGAACAACTGCCCGTCAGCATTGCCGATGATGGGGACGAGGATGCCATTCGCGCTGAAGTAGATCACTGGCTGGATGAAAGGAGTTCGCTCCTTGCCTCCATCCCCTCTCGCGTATTGCCCGAAGGCGATATTGTGATGATGAACGTGGCTCATCCTGATGCGCAATTTGTGCCGCCGCTGGTAACGCGCCCGTTTGACTTCGCCCAGTGTCTTCACCGCCCGCCTTCCTCTTTCCAGCCCATGCTCGACAGCTATCGGAAAACCCTATGACCATTGCCGTACTTTCCGCCCTGATCCGCCCTGCAATCGAAGCCCGCCTGCCTGACTGGGTGGAACCGCGCTGGTTTGCCACGGGCGAGGAACTGATGGAGCTGGTTGGCGAGGCAGAGATCGGCTGGTTCGACCTTTATGACCATGCCCAGATGGCCGAGGCCGTGAAGCAGGCAGGCAAGCTCAAATGGTTCAATTCCATCTATGCCGGGCTCGATTTTTTGCCGCTGGACGTGTTGGCAGAGCGGGGCGTTACCGTCACCAATGGCGCAGGCATCAACGCCATTACGATTGCCGAATATGTCCTCATGCTGATGCTGGATTATGCCAAGGGCTACCGCGATGTTGTCCGGGCGCAGGACCGGCGCGAATGGCTGCTGGATTCGCCGGGCAAGATGGAACTGGCCGGGACCAGCGCCCTGCTGCTTGGCTATGGCGCAATCGGCAAGCTGATTGAAACGCGGCTGAGGGCTTTCGACGTTGACGTGACAATAGTGCGCCGTTCAGCCGCAGCAGGTTCTGACCGAAACGTTCTGGGGCCGGATGAATGGCAATCAAAACTGGGTGGCTTCGACTGGGTCGTGCTGGCAGTGCCAGCCACGCCCGAAACTGACGGCATGATCGGCGCTGCCGAACTGGCCGCGATGAAGAACACCGCCGTGCTGGTGAATATCGCGCGCGGGACAGTGGTTGACCAGGACGCGCTGGTTGCCGCCTTGCAGGAAAAGCAGATTGGCGGTGCATTGCTGGATGTGACGACGCCTGAACCCCTGCCAGCCGACCATGTGCTGTGGACGCTGGATAATGCCCATATCACCATGCACCTGTCCGGCCGCGCCCAGGACAAGATGTTTGCCCGTTCAGCCCAGCGCTTTCTGGAAAACCTCGGCCGGTACCATCGCGGCGAAACGCTCGAGCCATTGTTCGACCCGGCGCGGGGATACTGATCGCCGCTTCTGCAATACAGGCGGGCAGCAGGTGACTTATCCTGCGCCCTTTGTTACCCCTGTCGCGGTTAGGAACGGGAATGGCTCAAAAGCTGGCTTTCCCGTCACGAGGTCGCGTAATTTTGGACAAGGCGGCACCTGTTTCAGGTGGCCGCTGCGGGGGGAAACGCGTTGGCCGACACATCAAAAGCATCAGACCTTTTCATCGAATGCCTCGAAGCGGAAGGCGTGGAATATATTTTCGGCGTTCCGGGGGAGGAGAACCTTGATTTTCTCGATTCCCTGTCACGGTCAGAAACAATCCAGCTGGTGCTGACCAGGCACGAACAGGGCGCCGGCTTCATGGCGGCAACCTATGGCAGGCACACTGGGAAAACCGGGGTCTGCCTTGCGACACTTGGCCCCGGCGCGACCAATTTCGTCACAGCTGCTGCCTATGCGCAGCTGGGCGGTATGCCGATGATGATGATCACCGGCCAGAAACCGATCAAGAAATCCAAACAGGGCCGTTTCCAGATATTGGACGTGGTTGCCATGATGGGGCCGATCACCAAATATGCGCATCAACTGGCGGCCGGCGATAATATTCCCAGCCGCGTGCGCGAGGCATTCCGGCTGGCAGAAGAAGAAAAGCCTGGCGCGGTCCATCTCGAATTTCCGGAAGATATTGCGGAAGAAAAAACCGATTCCCGCCCGATTCCAAAATCGGTCGCCCGCCGTCCTTCGGCAGAAGTGAAGGCCGTTCGCCAGGCGGTGAAGGCCATAGAGGACGCCAAGGCACCCGTGCTGGTGATTGGTGCAGGCGCCAATCGCAAGATGACCGGGCGCATGCTCAACCAGTTCATCGAGAAAACCGGCATCCCCTTTGTTACCACCCAGATGGGCAAGGGCGTGATTGATGAACGCCACCCGCTATTCCTCGGTTGCGCGGCGCTTTCCGCAGGCGATTTCTGCCATAGGGCGATCGAGGATGCCGATTGCATCGTGAATGTCGGCCATGACGTGATCGAAAAACCGCCATTTTTCATGAAGCCCAACGGGGTGACAGTGGTGCATCTTTCCACCCGCACCGCAGAAGTCGATCCGGTCTATTTCCCGCAGATTGAAGTGATTGGCGATATTGCCAACGCCATCTGGCAGATCAAGGAAGATATCGTGCCGTCGGGCCGGTGGAAATTTGGCCACATGCTGGAATATCGCAAGGCAGAAGTCGCCCATACGCAGGCGCTGTCAGAAGATGCGCGTTTCCCCATATTCCCGCCGCACCTGGTGCAGCAGACACGCGACTGTATGCCGGAAGACGGCATCATCTGTCTCGACAATGGTGTTTACAAGATCTGGTACGCGCGCGGGTTCACTGCCTATCTGCCTAACACGGTGCTGCTCGACAATGCGCTGGCCACCATGGGCGCTGGACTGCCATCTGCCATGATGAGCGCGATGATCTATCCCGAACGCAAGGTGATGGCCATTTGCGGCGATGGGGGGTTCATGATGAACAGCCAGGAAATGGAAACCGCCGTACGGCTGGGGCTGAACCTGACAGTGCTTATCCTGCGGGACGATTCCTATGGCATGATCCGCTGGAAACAGGCCAACATGGGTTTTGAGGACTGGGGCCTCACCTATGGCAACCCCGATTTCATGATGTATGCCGAAAGCTACGGCGCGAAGGGCCACCGGGTGGAAAGCTCGGACCATTTACGGCAAGTGCTGGCGCATTGCCGCGATACGCCGGGCGTCCATCTTATCGATTGCCCGGTCGATTATAGCGAGAACGACCAGATCCTGAATCACGACATCAAGGAACTTTCGGCAAAGCTCTGAGATTGGTTGGGCAACGGAGATAAAAATGGTCAAACTGAAAGACGTCTACCCGCTCTACCTCAACAACAGGGCGGAGCAGCCCAATCAAGACCTGGAAGTGACGGATAAATTCACCGGAAAGGTCGCGTTTCGCACCGCGCTGGCAACGCCTGATATCATCGACAAGGCGATTGCAGGCGCTGCGGCGGCTGCCGAGCCAATGGCGCGGCTGGCCAGCTATGAAAAGCAGGACGTGCTCAACCATTGCGTGGCGCGCTTCAAGGAACGGTTCGACGAACTCGCCTATTCCCTGTGCGTGGAAGCGGGCAAGCCGATCAAGGACGCAGAGGGTGAAGTCACCCGGTTGATCGACACGTTCCGCATCGCGGCAGAAGAAGCCGTGCGGAATTATGGCGAAGTCCAGCCGCTCGATATTTCAGAGCGGGCCAAGGGCTATATGGGTATGTGGAAACGCGTGCCGATTGGCCCGTGCAGCTTCATTTCGCCGTTCAATTTTCCGCTGAACCTTGCCGCCCACAAGATTGCGCCGGCCATTGCGATGGGCTGCCCCTTCGTGATGAAACCCGCCAGCATGACCCCGCTGGGCGCCATTATCATGGGTGAAGTGCTGGCGGAATGCGACGTTCTGCCCGAAGGCGCATTCAGCATCCTGCCTGCCAGCCGCGACGGGGCTGACCTGTTCACCACGGATGAACGGCTGAAATTGCTCTCCTTCACCGGTTCTCCCGGTGTGGGCTGGGACCTGAAGGCAAAGGCCGGCAAGAAGAAAGTCATTCTGGAACTGGGCGGCAATGCGGCGGTGATTGTCGACAAGGATGCAGACCTCGATCATGCGCTGGCGCGGATCATTTTTGGCGCATTCTACCAGTCCGGCCAGAGCTGCATCGGGGTGCAGCGGATCATCATCCACGATGATATCTACGATGAATTCAAGGCCATGCTGGTCGCCAAGGCTAAGACGCTGGTTTCAGGTGATCCCAAGGACCGCAACACCTTTATTGGCCCGATGATTTCCGAAAAGGAAGCAACCCGCCTTGAAGGCTGGATCGATCAGGCCGTGGATGCAGGCGCAAAGCTGCTGTGCGGTGGCAGGCGTGATGGCAACATGCTGGAAGCAACCTTGCTCGAAGGCGTCCCGCGCGAATGCGACGCCAGCAAGGAGGAAGCTTTTGGCCCGCTTGCCAACCTGTCCAGTTTCTCTGACTTTGCAGAGGCACTGGAACAGGTGAACGATTCAAAATTCGGGCTTCAGGCGGGCATTTTCACGCGTGACATCCACCAGGTGCTGGACGCATGGGATGTGCTGGATGTCGGCGGCGTAGTGGTGAATGATGTTTCATCCTATCGCGTCGACAATATGCCCTATGGCGGCGTGAAGGATTCCGGCCTCGGGCGGGAAGGTATCCGCTTTGCGATGGAAGACATGAGCGAAATTCGCAATCTGGTCATCCGCCGCGAAAGCGCGGGCTGACCGGTCAGGCATCGAGCAGCAGCAACAATTCTATCCGGACTTCCATGCGGGGTTCGGGCAGAATTGTGTGGTTAACCGCCTCCACATTAGCATCGGCGACCAGCTGGCCGGGAATTGCAAATTCATGGGTTGGCAGATCGACGATAAAGGTTTCGCCTGCCAGCACCGCCACTGGCCCGTTAAAGACCAGATCGATGCTGTGTCTCGCGCCGGAAAAGGTGATGCTGGCCCAGGCGGTTTCGGTATGGCGGACAAATTCAGCCTTGCCGCAAGCCAGTGCCTGGAGGGCAAAGCGAAGCTTGTCTGCTGCGCCCTTGCGGGATTTGCGCAGCAGCGCGTCGTCGATTTTCAGCTCAGCTGACATGGGCGTTCTCCAGATATTTGTTCATGAAATGTTCCACTCTTTTTTCCGTATCGGAACGGGGTGTGCGGCCATTGCGCAAATCCAGCACGAAGCGCGGGTCATGCGTTGCAAGGCGGCCGAACTTGGTCGCAGCCATGCCGGTTTCGCGAAGGAATTTTTCGATTGATCGGATTAGCATGCGGTCCCCGTTTAGCTGAAGTGGATGTCATTGATTCATTGGCGATTCGCCCGATGTCCCAAGGGTCGCGGGTAAAATCCTACTTGTCTAGGAAAAATACATCATCTAAGTAGGAAAAATGATGCGACCACTCAAAACCAACGAATCCAGCGGGGCGGCTGACCCGCGTGAACGCTTGCTCGATCTTTCCCGCGAAAGGGGGGCCAGCCTGTCGGCTCTCTCACGCTTGATCGGCAGGAATGGAACATATCTACAGCAGTTTATCCGCAAGGGTAGCCCGCGAAAGCTGGAGGAGGAGGACCGGCGCACGCTGGCTGAATTTTTCGGAATTGCCGAATCCGAATTGGGCGCTCCTGCGGAGGATAATTCCTACGGCCCTGCGGTAAGGCTGCCAGCAGCGGCGCAAAAGGGCGGCTGGGTCATGGTGCCGCGCCTGCCGCTTGGCGCATCTGCCGGGCCGGGCGCGATGGCGGCTGACGAAAGGCCGTTCGACAGTTTCGGCTTCTCCCGCCGCTGGCTGCGCGAACAGGGGCTGGAGGGCGCGCAGCTTTCTGCAATCCGCGTAGAAGGCGATTCGATGGAACCGTTGCTGCGTGATGGCGATGAAATTCTGGTCGACCGTGCCCCCCGCGCTTTCCGCGATGGGATACATGTGGTGCGGCTGGGCGATACGCTGGTGGTCAAACGAGTGGCGGCGCTGGGGGCAGGGCGGATTTCGTTGCTCAGCCAGAACATGGCCTATCCGCCGGTAGAAGTCGGCGCAGAGGAGGTTGAAATCATCGGCCGCGTTGTTTGGAAAAGCGGGCGTTTATGACCGGTTCCGCGCTGCCTAGAATACCGCGTTCTTGCAATCCATAGCGGGTGCCGCCACATCTTGCAGCATGACCGAGCAAGCAAAACCCGCCCTGCAGCCGCCCATGCGCGCGGCGATTCTTCCTGTGACCCCGTTGCAGCAGAATTGTAGCCTGATCTGGTGCACCAAAACCATGAAGGGCGCTCTGGTGGACCCGGGGGGCGATCTGGATATGCTCAAGGCGGCAGTCGCCAAGGCGGGCGTGACGCTTGAAAAAATTCTCGTGACCCATGGCCATATCGATCATTGCGGCGAAGCCGGCGTGCTGGCCAAGGAACTTGGCCTGCCCATCGAAGGCCCGCATGAAGCAGACAGGTTCTGGATTTCACGGCTGGACGATGACGGGCGGAAATATGGCATCAACGGCCAGGTTTTCGAGCCTGATCGCTGGCTGAATGATGGTGATACAGTGACGGTTGGCGAACTGACCCTGGATGTCATTCATTGCCCCGGACACACACCGGGCCACGTCATTTTCTACCATCAACCGAGCAAGTTTGCGATCGTGGGGGACGTATTGTTCCAGGGGTCAATCGGGCGGACCGATTTCCCGATGGGCAATCACCAGGACCTGATTGATGCAATCACCCAGAAACTGTGGCCGCTGGGCGAAGATGTCACTTTCATCCCGGGCCATGGTCCGACCAGTACTTTTGGCCGTGAACGAAAGACCAATGCCTTTGTAAGCGATTACGCGCTGGGCTGACGGGCAGCCCAGCGCGCCAGATCAGTTTCAGATCACGCCCAGCGTAATCAGCGTTGCGGCAACCGCGAGGCCGAGCAGCGTTAGAACGGTTATGATGGTGCCAATCGCACGACCTTGCTTGAATGCGGCACCGTCCATACCGATACCGTGGGCGACCCGGCCCAGCATATAAATGCCTGCAACATAGGCGAGCCACGGCGCGCCTTTTCCGGTCATTTCAATCGCCGCGACCAGAATCAGGACAAACGGGGCGCTTTCCACGAAATTTGCGTGGGCGCGCATCCGGCGAATGACTTTTTCATTGCCGCCATCGCCGATGCTGACTTTTTCGGAGCCCCTGACCTGCCCGACCCTGATCATGAGCCAGAAAGCGATGATGGCGGCGGCGGCAGCAGCACTAAGCGTTACGGGTAGCAGCATGGTTAAATCCCCTCTTATTGGTTTCAAGCTGCTACTTACTATCGCGATTGCTTGCAACGTTTGACGAATCCGCTATAGGCCGCGCCTTCGCCGCTCCGACGGAACATGGATGGTGCACTGGTCAGTTGGCCTTGTGCCCCGCCTTCCCTTCGCCTAGAGCGGCCCGCGAAACATTTGAATCATATAGAACAGGCTCCGCAATGGCTGTCCCTAAACGTAAAGTATCCCCACACCGCCGTGGTAATCGGCGTTCACACGATTCGCTCAAGGTTGAAGCATTCCATGAATGCAACAATTGCGGCGAACTGAAGCGCCCGCACAATCTGTGCTCGCACTGTGGTCACTACAACGGTCGTGAGATCGTTGCGGTCGGACTCTGATTTTTCGAAACTAGACGGAGTACGCGCACATGAGCCTTCCGCGTATCGCTATCGATGCGATGGGCGGCGATGAAGGTGTGCGCGTCATGGTCGAAGGTGCGGCCGAAGCGCGCCGCCATCACGACCGCTTCAAGTTTCTCCTGGTGGGTGATGAAGTGCGGATCAAAGCCGCGCTTGAAACTCACCCCAATATGCGTGGTGCATCAGAAATCCTCCATTGCGAGGATGTCGTGGGCGGTGATGAAAAGCCGACCCAAGCGTTGCGCCGCGCCAAGACTACATCCATGGGCCTTGCCGTTAATGCGGTGAAGAAGGGTGATGCGGGCGCTGCGGTCAGCGCAGGCAATACCGGCGCGCTGATGGCGATGAGCAAGCTCGCGCTGCGCACCATGCCTGGCATTGACCGGCCTGCGCTGGCGGCATTGCTGCCGACGCTGGGCGATAATGATGTCATCATGCTTGATCTCGGCGCCAATACCGAATGCGATGCGCGCAACCTCGTGCAGTTTGCCATCATGGGCGCGGCTTATTCGCGTATCGTCACCGGCCGCGAAGCGCCGCGGGTTCGCCTGCTCAATATCGGCACGGAAGAAATCAAGGGCACTGACCAGCTTCAGGAAGCGGCTGCCCAGCTGAAGGCCGCGACCGGCCTTGCGATGAGCTTCGACGGCTTCCTGGAAGCAGACAAAATCAACCGCGGCGATGTCGATGTAGTGGTGACGGACGGTTTTTCCGGCAATATCGCGCTGAAGGCAATCGAAGGTGCCGCACGGTTTGTGACCGATTTGCTGAAGGATGCCTTCCGCAGTTCCATCCGGTCCAAGGTCGGTTTCCTCATTTCGCGTCCAGCGACCGAATTGCTGAAGCACCACCTAGACCCCAATAATCACAATGGCGCGGTTTTCCTCGGCCTCAATGGGGTCGTGGTGAAAAGCCATGGCAGCGCGACTGCAGGCGGTGTGGCAAACGCTGTGGCCGTGGCTGCGCGCCTGCTCGAAGAAGACCTTACACAACGGATCGCAGTTGATATGGCAGCATTGCATGAACGCAGCAGCGAATACACGGGCGGTGCCAAGTGATTCGTTCTGTTGTTTGTGGCAGCGGTTCTGCGCTTCCGGGCGCGCCTGTCACCAATGCCGATCTGGAAAAGCGGGTCGACACCACTGATGAATGGATCGTGGAACGCACCGGCATCCGCCAGCGCCATATCGCCGCAGAAGGTGTCACCACTTCCACCCTGGCCATCGAAGCTGCGCAAAAGGCACTCTCCTCTGCCGGGATGGATCCGAAATCCATCGACCTGATCGTGCTGGCGACTGCCACGCCCGACCAGACTTTTCCTGCAACCGCAACGCAGGTTCAGGATGCGCTTGGCTGCAATGGCGGTATCGCGTTCGATGTCGCTGCTGTGTGCTCAGGCTTTCTCTATGCGCTGGCTACGGCCGATTCGATGCTTCGCACCGGCCTGGCAAAGCGCGCGCTGGTGATTGGCGCAGAAACTTTCAGCCGCATTCTCGACTGGGAAGACCGCACGACCTGCGTGCTTTTCGGCGACGGCGCTGGTGCAATGGTGCTCGAAGCGCGCGAAAGCAGCGAGGATGGCCCGGGCATTATCTCGACCAAGCTTCACGCCGATGGCGCGCATAACCAGCTGCTTTATGTAGATGGCGGCCCGTCAAGCACGGGCACGGTGGGCAAATTGCGCATGAAGGGCCGCGAAGTGTTCCGCCATGCCGTGGTCAATCTGGCATCGGTTCTGGAAGAAACGCTGGCTGAAACAGGCTACAGCGCAGCTGATATCGACTGGGTGGTTCCGCACCAGGCGAATGCCCGTATTCTGGATGCCACGGCACGGAAACTCGGGCTGCCCGCGGAAAAGGTTATCGTCACGGTTGACCGCCATGCCAATACCTCCGCCGCATCTGTTCCGCTGGCTTATGATACGGCTGTCGCTGATGGCCGGATCAAGCCGGGCGACCTCGTCATGTTCGAGGCAATGGGCGGCGGATTTACCTGGGGCGCAAGTTTAATCCGCATCTAGCAGGAAAAGCGCGCTTTTTTTTCACAAACGGTTGTGAAACCGAACTGAAATATATACACTGATTCTCGGTTGCCAATTCAACGGGTCGCGCCGAAGAAGAGGGGATATGCGAATGACGCGTTCGGTGGGTACGCTAACTCGCGCCGATCTGGCAGAGACAATCAATCGCAAATTGGGTTTTTCACGGGCAGAATCGCTGGACCTGGTCGAAGCAATTCTGACGCATATGTGCCAAGCCATGTCTGATGGCGAAAACGTGAAGATATCCGGGTTCGGAAGTTTTGTTCTCCGTGACAAGAAAGAACGCATCGGCAGAAACCCGAAAACGGGCGTCGAAGTTCCCATTACACCACGCCGGGTGATGACTTTCCGTGCCAGCCAGTTGCTGAAGGAACGCATTGCCAAGGCTTGATCTATCCACTTGAAAATTCAGGTGGATTTGTAATTCTGACAAGTCAGGGAAATTGTGATGAGCGCCACATTCGATGCCAGGTTTGACGATGGCAAAGATGATGGCGCTCTTCGCACGATTGGCGAAGTCAGCAAGGCACTAGGCATTAAGGCCCATGTGCTTCGCTATTGGGAACAGCAGTTCCCCATGCTCAAACCATTGAAGCGTAGCGGCGGCAGGCGGTATTACCGTTCCGAAGATGTTGCCATGGTGGAAGATATTGACCGGCTGGTGAACCGCGAAGGCTATACGCTGAAGGGTGCGCAGCAGGCATTGAAAACCCCCAGAACGATGGCTCCTGCACCGGTTGAACCTTCGACTCAGGTGGAAAAATCTTACCGCGACTCGCACAATGAACAGCCTGCCAGATCGGGCAATGATGCCGTTTCTGCCGAAGTTGTCGGGAAAATCTGGTCAATCCGGTCGAAATTGGCAGCCGCTCTCGAAAACTGATTGAACAGGCTGTTTGGCTGCGCGTGCCCTATTCCGCCGCCAGCAATTCTTCCGCCGCGCCAAGGTCCACACTGACCAGGCGCGATACGCCCTGTTCCACCATCGTTACCCCGAACAGCCTGTGCATCCTGCTCATGGTGACGGCATTATGCGTCACGATGAGATAGCGCGTATCCGTCTCGCGAGACATGGCGTCCAGCAGGTCGCAGAAGCGATCGATGTTTGCATCGTCGAGCGGCGCGTCGACTTCGTCCAGCACGCAGATCGGTGCGGGGTTGGTAAGGAACAGCGCAAAAATGAGCGCGATAGCGGTAAGGGCCTGCTCCCCACCTGAAAGCAAGGTCAGCGACTGAAGCCGTTTGCCCGGCGGCTGGGCATATATTTCCAGCCCTGCTTCCAATGGGTCTTCGCTATCGATCAGCGCCAGATGGGCCTGCCCGCCTTCGAACAGGCGGGTGAAAAGGCGGCGGAAATGCGTGTCGACCTGTTCGAATGCGGCGCGCAACCTTTCGCGGCCTTCGCGGTTGAGATTTCCGATTGATCCCCGCAGGCGATTGACAGCTTCGGCCAGCTCAGCCTGTTCAGCAGTGCTGCTGCCATGTTCCAATTCGATCCGGCTCAGCTCTTCGGCTGCCACAAGATTGACCGGTCCGATTCTCTCGCGGCTGGCTGTCAGCCGCTCCATCTCTTCTGATTCTGTGCCTGAATTCTTTACAGCTTCAGATTCGAAGCCGAAGCGTTCTGCCAGCATCGGCGGAGGGCACTGGAAGCGTTCGCCCGAAATGCGCGCCATTTCACTGCGCCGCGCTTCTTCGTTTTCAGCCTTCGCTGCCAATCCGGCTCTTGCTTCACGGGCGCTGGCCAGCGCCTCGTTTGCTTCGGCAAAGTCGCGGTCAGCCTGCCGCGCCAGTTCCGTCTCTCTCTGGACGACCGCTTCAGCTTCAGCCAGTTCCTTGCCCAGCCTTTCGCGCACCGTGTCGCCCTGTTCAATCTCGCGCATCAGACCTTCGGGCTTGGCCGCAAAAATGGCGCGCTCTTCCTCGATTTCCTCAAGCCTGCGCGCTGTATCGGACAGGCGCCGAGCGGCATCGCCCGACCGCGCCTGCCAACTGGCCATGTCGGATCGCTGGGCCGCTGTCCGTTCGCGGGCAACGGCCAGGCCCTGGTCGTGCGCAGCCAGTTCCGCGGTGGATGCCTGCAGCATGGTACGGGCGTTATTGTGACGCGCCTGCACGCCATCGAGTGCTGCGCGGCCCGTGTCAGGGTCCGGCAATGTGCTGCGCCGGTCCGTGGCAGTGGCCAATTCGCTATCGGCTTGCTCACGCTGTTCAGCCAGTTCGCCGGCGGACGCTTCCAGCTCTGCAAGCCGCGTGGCCATTCTTTCGCGTGACGCCTCTGCCTGGTCCAGCGCACGAAGTGCCTGCCTTTCAGCTTCGGCGTCTTCATTCACTTCGCGCTCCGCCGCCACCAAGGCCCGCTGCAGGGACGTCAATTCTTCTTGCGCTGCAGTTTGTGCTGCTTCCGCCTTGTCTGCTGTTGCGCGCATCGCGGGCAATTGCGCTTCAAGGTCGGCAAAGCGGTTTTCCGCCTCCAGCCGGGCTGCTTCGGCTGCACCTTCACCGCGGGCGACGAAACCGTCCCACCGGCGCAGCGCGCCAGCAATGGTCACCAGCCATTCGCCAGGTTCAAGCTTTCGGCCGTCATCATTCTCGGCCACGTGGACCAGCGCAAGCCGGGCAGCGAGTTGGGGCGGGCAATCACGGACATGGGCAGCAATGCTGTCAGAAACCTGTCGGGGCGCGTCGCGGCCAGTCCAGAACCGGCCTTCCGCCTCGCCTTCGGGCATGCCAAGCGGCGACTTCGCATCGCGGCCCAATACGGCTGCAAGGGCGCGTTCATAGCCTTTTTCCGCACGCACCTTGTCCAGTGCTGCGGGCAGGCCCTGCCGTGTGGCTGCGCGCTTTTCGCGCGCATCGCGGTCCCGTGCCAACGCGGTGTGCTCACGCTCGACTCCGGCCAGTTCGGCCCTGGCAGATGACAAGGCGCTGGCCGCTTCATCCCGCGCTTCCTGAAGCAGCTGCTTGCGCGCCTGTTCGTTGGCGAAATGTGCGCGCGCCTCGGCAAGACTGCGCGATGCAGCATCAGCCGCCATGCGCGCCTGCGTAACTACCACTTCCGGATCGCCACTGGCGGCCAAGGCGGCACGGGCATCTTCCTGTCGCCGCGCTTCTGCCTGCAGCCGTTCGATGCGGGACTGGGCCTGCGCAATGGCAGCCTCGGCCACCCGCCATTCCGCTTCCACGCCTGCATGGTCGGCCGTTGCTTTCGCCAGCGCCAGTTCGGCGGCGCGGCCCGCGCGTTCATTGTCTTCCAGCTTTGCTGCCAGAGCGGGCCTGCGGGTTTCATCCTCGGCAAGCGACTTTTCGCTGGCGGCCAGATCGCGTTCCAGCCGCGCCAGGGCTTCAGCCGCATCCTTGGTCATGCGGTCGGCTTCGCCACGGTCGTCTTCCAGCCGGACTTTCTGGCGTTCAAGGTCGGACAGTCGCTGCTCTGCTGCTTCCAGCTGGCTGCTGAGCGCGGCCATGCGGTGTCCATGAGCACTGGAGTCGTCGCGCCGGTCAGCCAGTTCCTCCCGCGCTTCGGACAGCCTTGCGGCGGCATCGTGCTGCGCCTTTTGCGCGGCAGCTGTTTCTGCCTGCGCGGCTGAAACGCGTTCTTCTGCTGCTTTTGCCTGTTCGCGGGCGGCATTGGCGGCAGCAGCGGCATCGCGCCAGCGCGCAAACAGCAGCCGCGCTTCCGCCACGCGGATTTCTTCTGACAGTCGGGTGTAGCGTTCTGCCTGCTTGGCCTGCCTGCGCAGCGACGCCATTTGCGTGTCGAGACCTGCCATAAGGTCTTCCAGACGCGCCAGATTGGCCTCTGTCTGGCGCAATTTACTTTCCGCATCCCGCCGCCTGACGTGGAGGCCGGCAATACCCGCCGCTTCTTCCAGCATCTGCCTGCGCTCTGCCGGTTTTGCGGCGATAACCGCTGCAATACGGCCCTGGCTGACCAAGGCCGGGCTGTGCGCGCCTGTCGCTGCGTCGGCAAAGGTGAGGGAAACATCCTTGGCGCGGACATCGCGCCCGTTCACGCGGTAGGCGGAACCTGCGCCGCGTTCTATCCGGCGGGTTACGTCCAGTTCTTCGCCGTCGGTGGTTTCGGCCTGCAGGACAACTTCGGCAAAATCACGCGGAGGGCGCGATTGTGTGCCTGCGAAAATGACATCTTCCATTCCGCCTGACCGCATGGATTTGGGCGAATTTTCACCCATGACCCAGCGGATGGCTTCCAGCAGGTTCGATTTTCCGCAACCATTGGGTCCGACAACGCCGGTAAGGCCCGGTTCAATGCGCAGTTCGGCAGGCTCTACGAAGCTTTTAAAGCCACTGAGCTTGAGCCGCTTGATGCGCATTGCCGTTGCTATTGCCCCCCTGTTCGTGCCCCTGTTGCCAGCGCCTTATCTGGCGCCAGCACGTTGCAGCATCGGTTCAAGGCCCGACCACGTCAACGAACCGAGGTTGCTGCCGTTCACGAAGAATGTCGGCGTGCCGTTGACGTTGAATTCGGTCGATTGCTTTTCCGAACGTTCGGCAATGGCCTGAACTGAGGCATTATCTGCAAGGCATGTACTTGCCTGATCGACGCTGATGCCGCGCGCGGCAAAGAATTCCATCAGGCCTGCTGCCTGCGCCACGCCAACGAAGCGCTGGTTTTCAGGCAATTGCATTGCTGCATCAAGCGCTGGCGGATTGGCCTGCGCACGTTCCAGCAAGGCGGGAAGGTTGGCCCAGACCTGCTCTGCCAGCGGGTGGAAGCTTTCCGGCTGGCCGCACCGCACCATGCGCGCGATGACAAGATCGATGCCATTGTGGATCTGGTTACGGATTTCGTAGCTCACCACGCCTGAATTGACATATTTCGTCCGCAGGATTTCCGAAGCGTCGGTCGAAAACGCTGCACATGCGCCGCAGGTCAGCGATGCATATTCCACCAGCTTCACCGGCGCATCGGGGTTGCCGATAACATAACCATCGAATTCGGTGACGCTGGCGGTGTCGGACCACTGCTGTCCAGCAGGTGCCGCGATCGCTGCAATCGCCGCGCTTTCGGCAACTTCGCCTTCCGGCGTTTCACTGCCGCTGCAGGCGGCAAGGCCCAGGGCAATTGGTGCTGCCAGCGTGGCAAGGGTGATGCGGCGAAATGTGGTCATGTCGATCAATATCCTCAGCGTTATCGAGAGAAGCTATACGATTGCAGGCATTCCTAGAAGGATGCGGCCAGTGTTTCCACAGGTTACGCGGCCCTATTTGGCCGGAAAACGGGCTTTCAGCTGTGGTTCCAGCACCGACCACGCGTGCGTGCCTGCCAGTGTCACCCCGTTGATGGCAAAACTGGGCGTGCCTGAAATGTTGTATTTGTCGAAATTCTTCTGCGTATTTTCGGTCAGCTGGGTGGCTTTCTTGTCATCAGCCAGGCAGCGGTCCACGTCAGTGCGGCGGTATCCGCGCCGTTCCATGATGGCGTAAAAACCGAAGTCTGATGCGATTGACCGCCGCCGCGCCGCATAATCACCAGTGGTCCAGCGCGCGATCTGTGCAGGGCTGGCGCTGGAAATGAGCGGCAGCCACTTGTCCTGGCTCAGCATGAAAGCATTATGATTCTGCAGGAATTTCGCAGGCGCACCGCAGTTACTCAGCATGGCCGCCGTAAGGTCCACAGGGTCGCGCACGACATGACGAATTTCGCGGGTAATCTTGCCGGGGCCAACATAGGCAAGCTGCAGGGCGCCGTCGCCATCCTTAGAGAAATGCGCGCAGTGCGGGCAGGTATAGCTCACAAATTCAACGAGATGCAGCTTTGCGTCAGGATTGCCAAACTGGTGGCCGCCATCAGTCACCACGACATTGGTGTTCCAGTTCGATGTGTTGGCAGGCGCGACCATGGCGATCAATGCAAGCGCGCCGATCGTGGCAAATTTCTTCAGCATCAGTCGTTCTTTTCTTCCTTGCCGCCCAGGCTCCGGGCAAGCGATTCCAGGACGGTACGTAATTCCGGATCACCAATGTCGCGCAGGCTGTCACCCAGTTCCATCGGGATTGGCCTGAGCGAAGGAGGCGCTACGGCGCGCTTTTCAGCAGTTGGCGGCTTAACCACACCTTGCCGGATCTTGACGCGCGACACAGCAGCATAGCCGAAAAAGCGGTTCACCCGCTCCATGATTTCAGGGATCACGTGCTGGATCAGCGGGGCGTGGGCCGGCAGAACGACCATTTGCAAAATGCCATCGGATTTTTCGCCAGGCGGAAAGCGGATGGCTTCGGGCATGCAGACGCGGGCGTGGGTTTCGCCCACGATTTCAGGCCAGCGGGTGACGACAGAGCTTTGCACAAAACCGAATCGCCGAAAGGCAGTGCGGCCGATTTCCGGCATCAGTTCAGAGATCGGCTTGGCAGCGCCGCCGCGCGCGCGTTCCCACTTGCGGGCAGGCTTTTTGGCAGGCCGGGGCGCCGCAGCTTTGGGGGATGACGTTGGCTTCTGGCCGGGTTTTTCGCTGTCGCGTTCCATTGTGCGTGCGGCCATGCCATATGCGCGGTGTGACTGCCAGTATCCCATTGTCCAACACAGGCGAATTTCCGCCGGTCGCGCCATTGCTGCTCGGCTGGTATGACAGGCACGCCCGCAGCTTGCCCTGGCGTATCGCGCCGTTGGCAGCAGGGCGGCAAATGCAAGCTGACCCTTACCGTGTGTGGCTATCAGAAGTGATGCTGCAACAGACCACGGTTGCCGCGGTTAAGCCGTATTTTGCAAAATTCATCAGCCGCTGGCCCGATGTGGCGGCGCTGGCGGCTGCGCCTGAAGAAGACGTGATGGCGGCATGGGCCGGCCTCGGTTATTATTCGCGCGCCCGCAACCTGGTGGCCTGCGCCCGCGAAGTGGCAGCACAAGGCGGATTCCCGCAAACAGAGGCAGAACTGCGCAAGCTGCCCGGCCTTGGTGCCTACACCGCGGCAGCCGTGGCCGCCATTGCCTTTGGCCAGCGCGCCGTGGTGGTGGATGCGAATGTGGAACGCGTCGTCTCGCGCCTGTTCGCAATCGAGCAGCCATTGCCAGCATCGCGCAAGGCCATCTCGCAATTTGCAGACAGCATCACACCGTCGGAGAGGGCCGGCGATTTTGCACAGGCGATGATGGATCTGGGATCGGGCATCTGCACCAGCAGACAGCCCAAATGCCTGCTGTGCCCATTGGCAGACCATTGCAAGGCGCGCGCGGGCGGCGATCCTGCGAATTATCCTGTAAAAATGCCCAGGAAGCCAAAGCCGGTGCGGCAGGGCTGCACATATTGGATAGAACAGGACGGGGCAGTTCTGCTGGTGACGCGTGAAGGCAAGGGAATGCTGGCAGGAATGCGCGGCCTGCCCGATGACGGGTGGAGTGCGCGCAATGATGGTTCAGGCGCAGCGCCATTGGCCGGAGAATGGCAGGATGCCGGCCTTGTGCGCCATGTGTTCACGCATTTTGCGCTGGAACTGTCGGTCATGCTTCACCGGGCCGGCAGGATTCAGCAACCGGCTGATATTGCCCGTTCGCTAGATGGCGAATGGTGGCCGATTGACCGGCTGGATGATGCGGGGCTGCCGACCCTTTTTGCAAAGGCCGCCATTGCCGCATCCAATCATGATTAGATGATGCCGCCGCCGATCATCAGGCGCACAGCCGCAATGCCTAGCACAACGAGGCAGAAATTGCGGCCCTTGTTGGAACTGGACAGCGCGCCGAAGCCCACACCGATAATGGCGATTGGCAGGACAATCCAGTTGCCCCAGCCGAGCAGGGGGATGGATGATGGGATCGCCAGCAAAAGCGCAACGATACCGATGATGATCGAAAGAATGTTCAACATGTGTGTTATATAGATAGCACAGTGCTTTTACGCAAGGCCAAGCATGCGCAATTGACCGTTAAGCAAGCTTCGACCAAACCGCTGCAAACCGGAAACAAAACTGATCCATGTCAAAAAGGGGACCATGAATGGCCTATCGGGAATTTGAGGATGCTGCTTTTTCACGTCGTGCCCTGCTGCGCGGCGGTGCCTGGCTGGGCGCAGGCGCTGCCCTTGCCGCAGCTCCGATGGGCCGCATGGCCTTTGCCCAGGGCGCAGCCACACCTACTGCATGGAAGAATGTTGCCGCGCTGGTGAACGAATACCCAAGCAGCGGCAAAGTCGCGAATATGGTCGCTGCCATGGGCTGGGGCCAGCGCGACCCGGAAATCCTCGCCAAGGGCACGCTTGCCATCGGGCAAGCAGCGTCTGCCGGGATCGACAGCCTTTATCGCATCTATTCCATGACCAAACCTGTGACCGGCATGGCGACGATGATGCTGATTGACGAAGGTAAGCTGGGCCTTGACCAGCCGCTGGCAGAAATCCTGCCTGCCTTTGCCAATATGACAGTGCAAAAATTGCCAGATGGCACCATCGAGGATGTCGTTCCGGCTGACAAGCCGATTACCATCCGCCATTTGCTGACTCACACATCGGGCCTTGGTTATGGCATCATCCAGAAAGGCCCTATCAAGGACGCTTACGAGGAAATGGGGCTTATCCCCGGACAAGTCAGCCGCCTGCCGATTCCCGGCCTTGGGCGCGGTGTTCCGGTGACCAGCCTTGAAGCGTTCGCCGATGGTATTGCCACGCTGCCGCTGGTGTACCAGCCCGGCACCACTTGGAGCTATTCTGTCTCGCTCGACCTTTTGGGCAGGGTCATCGAAGTGGTGTCAGGCATGCCGTTCGATGAATTCCTGAGCCAGAATATCTTCAAGCCAGCAGGCATGGACAGCACCTGGTTCCAGGTGCCTGAAAGCGAAATCCCGCGGCTTACAGCAAATTATGGCGTGATGGGCGGCGCGGTCATTCCGATCGACCCTGCCAATGCCTCGATCTACACGCTGAAGCCTGCATTCCCGTTCGGCGGCGCTGGCCTTGTGTCTTCGCCGCGCGATTATGACCGGTTCCTGCGCATGTTGCTGGGATATGGCAAGATCGACGGCAAGCGGGTGCTGGGCGAACTGGCGGTTCGCGTCGGCACGTCGAACCTGCTGCCCGAGGCTGTAGATACCACGGGCACATTTGCTGACGGCGCAGGCTTTGGCGCGGGCGGACGCGTTGGCCTTGGCGAACAGGCAGGCACCTATGGTTGGGGCGGGGCGGCAGGCACCGTGGCGCTGGTCAACATGAAACTGGGCCTGCGCGCTTCACTCTTTACTCAATATATGCCGTCGGATGCCTATCCGGTGCATGGCGCGTTTCCTGCTGCTGTGCTGGCTGATCTTACCGCAATGACCGCCTCTGCAAAGCCCGGCGCTTGAGGGCCTCGCGGTGAATACGCCCATAGCGTTTGCAGGTTCGCCCATGGACCGCGCCGACCATATCCGCGCGGATCCAGCCGCGCTCGCCAGCCTGATGGACTGGCGGGCAAAGGTGCTGAAGCTGGACGGGCTGATGCCGGTCATCGGCGATATGGGCGAACTGGTATGGGGAACATTGGCCGACGCTGCTGAAGATGCGGAACTGGTGTTTCTTGGGCTGCTGGACGGCAAGGCATGTTTTGCAGCCGTGCCCGATGAAGGGGCCACTGGCCCTGCCTATGCCAACCCTCGCGTGTGGCAGGCGATGCAGATGCTCAGCCCCGCAGATCTTGCCATTTATGGCGGGGCGCGAAGCCTGGTCGATTGGCATGCCCGCCACCAGTTCTGTGCCCGCTGCGGTGCAGGCACACGGCCGACAAAGGGCGGTTGGCAGCGCGATTGCGGGACTTGCCACGCGCAGCATTTCCCCCGCACGGACCCTGTCACCATAATGCTGGTCGAACATTCCGGCCGTTTGCTGCTGGGCCGCCAGCCACGGTTCCCGCCGCGGGCGTTTTCTGCGCTGGCAGGTTTTGTGGAACCGGGTGAAACAATCGAGGAAGCAGTCGCCCGCGAAGTGTTCGAGGAAGCAGGCGTGCGCGTGCGTGATGTCGAATATATCGCGACCCAGCCCTGGCCATTTCCCAGCCAGCTGATGATCGGGTGTTACAGCATCGCAGAAGACGATGTGCTGACCATCGACGAGACCGAACTGGAGGAAGCGCGTTGGTTCACCCGCGAGGAAGTGATCCATGCCATGGCCGAGGGGCGTGACGGCAACGGGCCGTTCGCTCCGCCGCCGCCAAGCGCGATTGCCCATAGTCTGCTATCATGGTGGCTGGCAAAGGCCTGAACGCCCCGCATTGAAGGATTGAACAGGATGACCCGGCAAGCCCCCCGCAAAATGCAGATCGACATCTGGTCCGATGTGATGTGCCCTTGGTGTCTGGTTGGTTATGGCCAGCTGTCCAAGGGGCTTGCGCTGGTGGAAGGCGAGATCGAGGCGGATATTCGCTGGCACGCTTTTGAACTCAATCCCGATATGCCGGTAGAAGGCGAAGAACGTTCCGAACATATTGCACGCAAATATGGCCGCACCGCAGAGCAGACGCGCGGGGTGCAGGACCAGATGCGCCAGGCCGCGATCAATGCCGGTGTCTCACTCGATTATGCAGGCAAAGGCGAAGCACCGCCTGCGATGATGTGGAACACGTTTGACGCGCACAAGCTGCTGACATGGGCTTTGGAGGCCTTTGGCCCCAAGGTTCAGACCAGGCTGAAGCTTGCACTTTTCGACGCGCATTTCGGCCAGCGGCGGAATATCTCGGAGCATTCCGTGCTGGTGGACATTGCACAAACAGTCGGCCTTGATGCCGAAGGCGCAGCTGCCGCACTGGTGGACGAAGATCTGGGCAGGAAAGTCCGATTGGAAGAACAGGCTGCGTTCGACATGAATATCTCCGGAGTTCCGGCAATGGTGGTGGAGGGTAAATTCCTCATACCCGGCGCGCAGGACCCTGAAACATACGCCAACGCGCTGAGACGGGTGGCTGAGAAGATACCGGCGTGACCGCTGCGTTTTATGGGCAGGTTGCCGTCATTACCGGCGGCGCAGGGGGCATCGGCATTGCGTTGGCGCGGCAATTGGGCGCAGGCGGCGCATCAATCGTCCTGGCAGATGTGGACCAGCACGCGCTCGATAATGCGGTTGGCGGGCTGGAGAAGATCGGGATCGAGGCACAGGGCGTCATCTGTAATGTCGCAGACCTTGCCTCGACGGAAAATCTTGCAAGTCAGGCATTCGAATGGCGCGGGCGAGTGGATTTGCTGATCAACAATGCCGGTGTCAGCCAGAACAAGCACGGCAAACTGTTCGATGTGCCGATGGCAGAAGTGGAACGGGTATTCGCCGTCAACTTCTACGGTGTCTGGCATTGTTGCCGGGCTTTCCTGCCCCGCATGGCGGAACAGGACCATCCCTGCGCGATCTATAATGTCGGCTCGGAAAATTCGCTGTTTTGCGCTGTGAAGGGCTCTGCCGCCTATATCGCCTCGAAACACGCAGTCCTGGGCATGACGGAAAGCCTGCGGGAAGATGTGCCGCCCCATGTCCATGTCGGCACGATCATTCCCGGCTGGGTGTCGACGGGCCTGAACCCCGAGGAATTTCTGCATCTGGGCATGAGCGCAGACACATTCGCTTCAATCATCGTGCCGCAGATCGCCGCGCGCGAGCGGTTCGTGGTGAGCCATGCCTATAATGCCGTCCGCATGCACGAAAGAACAGTTGCGTTGGACGATGCATTCGCGCGCAATGCGCCGCGCCATGAAGGCGATGACGAACATGATGTGCGCCATGTGATTGCGCGGATGCGTGCCGCTGCCCGCAAGCAGGACTGAAGCCAGCACTGCAAAGGCCAATAGGGCAGCTTCGTGATGGTATTGAAAAAAATTTCACATAATTAACAAAACTCTATTTGCGATAGTTGAAAATGCTCATATCGCCCATTGATGGTTACAATAAGAACGTCGCAACGCCATGCTGTAACAATTCAGGGAACTTGTCGGGCCGGCACTGAACCGCGCAGGCCAATAAGCCTTCTCGACATTTCCGAAGACGGTTGCCGCTTTTTTGAAACACAAAGCCGGCTAAAAATCGGCCAGTCAGTATCGCTCGGGATTCAGCAAATCGGCCCGTTCGAGGCAACGGTGGTCTGGAAGGACGATGCCCTTGTCGGGGTGCGTTTTGCCAAGCCGATGTACGGGCCCATTTTCGATCATATCCGCAACCAGCTGGATAATCCGGAATGGCGGCCTGAACCTGCCTGAACCTGCCTGAACCTGCCTTCGGGGGTTATACCAGCCCGAGGCGGGTCAACTTGCCCATCAGCTTGCCCGGCAGGACATCACCGATGTCTTCGCCGTCTTCTAGGTCGCGCGGGGTGTCTTCGTCCTTGAGATAGCGCCAGCCCTGATGGGCGCGCTTTGGCTTGGGCTGTACCGCGATGAGTTCCGGCGAAAGTTCTATCCACCAGCGGCCTTCGGGGGTCTTTTCGAACCCCAGAATCGGACTGCGACCGACGATGGCGTGCTGGTGTATCCAGTAAAGCGAACCGCCGATCATTTCTTCATGGCGGGTAGGGCGGTTCTTGGTGGTCAGCCGGGCTACGCCGTCATGGCTTTCCAGCCATCCGCGCAGGCTTTCCACGCTTTCACTGCGAAACGCGATTTTCGTCATGTGAACGGGCATGCTTTATCCTGCCAACCCTGCCGCCACGGCAAGGCCGAGGAAGGCGAAGAAGCCCATAGAATCGGTAATCATCGTCACAAAAACAGAACTGGCAACGGCAGGGTCCTGCCGCAGCCGTTCGAAGATGACCGGCACCAGCACGCCTGCAAGGCCTGCAGTCACGATATTGACCATGACGGCCACGGCAATGACTGCACCCAGAAGCGGCGTGAAGATAGCGCCTGTTGCAAGGCCGACCAGCACGGCAATGGTGCCGCCATTAAGCAGCGCAACACGCATTTCGCGCCATAATATGCGGCCGGTATTGGCGCGGGTCAGCTGGTTCATGGCGATGGCGCGCACGGATACGGCCATGGTCTGCGTGCCTGCGTTGCCGCCGATGCTGGCGACGATGGGCATCAGCACAGCCAGAGCCACCAATTGTTCGATCGCAGCGCCGAAAGCGGCAATGATGAGGCTGGCGATCAAGGCCGTCCCCAGATTGGCAACCAGCCAGCGCACACGCGCACCATAGGCATCGCGGATCGGTTCGTTGATGTCGCCTTCACCTGCACCGGACATCAGCAGGGCATCTTCGCTGGCTTCTTCGGAGATGATGTGGACCACGTCATCCACGGTCATCTGGCCTACAAGGCGGCCACTTTCATCCACCACGGCGGCTGAGATCAGCGCGTATTTCTGGAACATCAGGGCGACTTCTTCCTGATCCATCGTCACCGGTATCAGGGTCTGGTCGCGCTTCATCACATCGGTTAGCGAAACCTGCCGCGGGGTGCGCAAGATCCAGCTCAGCTGGCAGGTGCCCACTGGGTGGTGCGCATAGTCGACCACGAAGATTTCCCAGAAATCCTGCCCCAGATCGACGCTTTCACGCAGGTAATCGATCAGGTTGCCGACTGTCATATGTTCCGGGACAGCCACGAAATCGCGGCTCATCAGGCGACCGGCGGTTTCTTCAGGATAGGCCAGCGCGCTTTCGATTGCGGCGCGGTCTTCTGCGTCGAGTTCGGCCAGAACCGCCAGCTGGTCGGCAGGTTCAAGGTCTTCGATCAGCTGGACCGCATCGTCGGTCTCCAGCTGTTCGGCGATGGATGCAACTGACCTTGCGGACAGCGATTCCATCATGTCTTCGCGCACGTAATCGTTCAGTTCGGCGATCACGTCGCTCGACATCAGGTCGGTTATGGCGCTGGCAAGGTCGCGCCGTTCGTCCGGTTCGAACAATTCGATAAGGTCGGCGATGTCAGCCGCGTGCAGCGGTTCCACCAGATCATAGACCAGGCCATTGTCGCCCGCATCCAGCGCATCGCGCACGCTGCGGACATAGCCGGCCTTGAGGCGGTTTTCCTCGTCGTGCCGCTCATCATCGACCCGGTCATCAGGGCGCGCTCCGTCGTCCTGCGGCGGCAGCTCTGCCTGCAACAGGTCATCCTGGTCAAACTGGGCGCGCGTATCCTTCGCCATCGCCTCGCTCTAGGCGTGGGGCAACCAAAAGCAACCCCGTAGACGCTGGAGAAACGAGGCCGAGGGTGACTTCTGCTGTTGAATGCCTATATCGACCCCGAAATTGAAACAGGTGCCAACAGGAGATTGCATCAATGGCCGACCAGACGCTTACTTTCACGCTCGATACCGAAAATGGCGAGGGCGATGTCGTCATCAAGCTTCGGCCGGATGTCGCACCGGGGCACGTTGCACGCATTGTCGAACTGGCCAAGGAAGGCTTTTACGATGGCGTGGTGTTCCACCGTGTAATCCCCGGCTTCATGGCGCAGGGCGGCGATCCGACCGGCACCGGCATGGGCGGTAGCCCGAAGCCTGATCTGAAGGCTGAATTCAACACCGTTCCGCACGTTCGCGGCGTATGTTCGATGGCCCGTTCTTCCATGCCAGATAGCGCCAACAGCCAGTTCTTCATCTGCTTTGATGATGCGCGCTTCCTCGATGGCCAGTATACCGCATGGGGCGAAGTGACCAGCGGCATGGAACATGTCGATGCACTGCCCAAGGGCGAGCCACCGGCGAAGCCGGGCAAGATCGTGAAAGCCACGGTCAGCTGATTTGAAAAAGGGCGCCCAGGGCGCCCTTTTTTATGGTCGGTTGCCTGTGCAGGCCACTGAGGCGCCGCGTCAAAAAGCCGTTAATCCGGGCGGCAGCCTTTGCAATCTGGCGTTCCGGGCCTATCCCCCTTGCAGGGTCGAACAGGCAGCGCAGTCCGCTGCCGCATTCGCGTCGGCCCGGAAATTTCCCGCCGCCGCTCAGCAAAGGGGGAAAATCATGAAGAAATTTGCTTTGATACTGGCCGCAAGCGGACTGTTCCTGACACCGCAAGTGGCAATGGCGCAGGATTCAGGTGAACGCGTTGTCACCACCATGCATGCAGCGCCAGGCAAATATTACGAGCTGGTCCAATGGCTGGCCCAGGTCGACAAGATCCGCGCCGAAGCCAAGTTGGCCCCGCGTGAAATCTATCGGCATCACAATGGTGCCAACTGGGATTTCCTGGTTATTGAACCGCCGCTTGTCGCCAATGAAGACGATCTGATGGAAGCGGCTGCCAAGAAGCTGGAGATCAAACCTGATCCCGGCGCATTCCGCCGGATCGTGATGGACCATGAAGATACAGTCGTCGGCGGCCCGACCACTGCCACCGCCATTCTGGCCGGGATGCAGCAATAAGCATGGACCTTGTCTTCCAATCTCGGTTATTCGAGGCAGGATGACGAAGAGTATCAGGATGTTGGTGGTGCTGGCGGCGGCTTTGTTGACTGCCGCCTGCGCCACCGATCTGACGCAGGCGCGTAGCCCTTGCGTGCGCCAGCCGGGCGGCTGGTGCGGCTTCACGCGCGATTTTGCGGTGAACACCTGGGAATATGCCCAGCTGGCCAATGACACCTATGACGACGAGGAAAAATTCGCAGCCTCGCCCGAAGGCATCACGCAGGTGTCCAACACCGGCAATGATGGCAAGGGGTTTGCCTATGCGATTTATGACCGCACGCAGGAAGGCAGGCTGGCCGAACGGATAATCGCTTTCCGCGGAACGGAATTCAGCTTCAACGACTGGTTTTCCGGCAATATCAGCGGCCGCCAGAACGATCTTGGGCTGGAAGCCTATTTTGAGGTCCGCAAGGAACTGGACGCAGAGGGGCATCCGGATGTGCCGATATCGGTCGCAGGGCATTCACTGGGCGGTGCCATAGCGGCGCATATTGCGTTGCGGGCGGACCATGTCAGTTCCTTTGCGTTCAACCAGTCGCCCCGGTTTGCAATTCCCGAAGTGGCAGCAGACAGCCACCGCCTCGCAGTGACCGAGCGGGGCGAAGCGCTGGGCGGGGTGCGCGACATGTTTCGCGACGCGCCGCAGGATATGCTGGTGATCAACTGCCGCCCCAAGGGCGCGCCGTGGAAAGACCATTCCATCAGGAAACTGTCAGAATGCCTGACGTGGATAGCTGCCTATAATGATCCGGCTGCGCTGGCATCGGTAAAAGCCAACGGCATCCTGCGGCCCTGGGTGCAATGTGGTGGGCGGGACGATCCGCACCCCGGCACCAACCTTAATACCGAAAATGTAGTTTGCGCCCACAACCCGAGGTTTCGCGACCGAAAGAAGTGACGTGGACTTGGCCGATTGCCCTGAACGCAGGTCAGAGACCGGCCTGGACCAGCCAGTCGTGAAACAGCCTCACGGGCCGTTCTGCCAGTGCCTGCGGGCGGCAGACAAACCAGTAGCTATAGGGGCTTTCGACATCGACATCGAACAGGCGGCGTAGGCGATTGTCGGACGCGCGCTTCATATGATCGTCATGCATGATGGCGATGCCAAGACCTTGCGCTGCTGCTTCCAGCAAAAGCTGGCCTGAATCGAAATGGTCGATCGCCACCGGATCCAGCGTGTCGAGGTGCAATTCGTGCTTCCATGCCTCAAAACTGTCAGGCAGTTCATTATGGACGAGGAAGGTCTGCTTGCTCAGCTGTTCCTGCACCGGATTGGGGCCAAGCATTTCGGCCATTTGCTGGCTGCAGATGGCGTGGACCATATTATGGTCCAGCCGCACGGCATGAAGCGATGTGGCAGGGCCTCGTGAAAGGATGATCGCGGCATCCAGCGTATCGCCGACGCGGTCTTCGAGGTGGGGGCCGGTATCGATGTCGATATGCAGCAATGGATGCAGGCGGCGCAGTTCTGGTAGGCGCGGGAACAGGCGCTGGCTGCCAAACAGCGGCAATACGCCCAAATGCAGCCGCAGCAGCGACAGATTGTCCGACTGGCTTTCCACCGCGCGGGCCAACGCCTCGAGATGGGGCGCGACTGCTTCGTAAAATGCATGGCCTTCATCGGTCAGTTGCATGGACTGGCGGGCGCGGGTGAACAGTTTCCTGCCGGCGAAATCTTCCAGATTGCCAATCCGCCGCGACAGGGCCGAGGGGCTCAGGCCCAACTCGTCAGCCGCCGCACGCGATGAGCCGAGGCGCACCGTGCGGATAAACGCTTCGAGTGCGCGCAGGGGAGGAAGACGGCGAACGGCCATTCACGCAAGATGTGGCCGACAGCGGCATTTGTCGAGTGGTCTCTTCGCAGTTGCGAAAGAATTTTCCCCCATGGCGGGTCTGGCGTCAGCTTTCGGCGTCTTCGACGACTTCTGGCGGGTGAAGGCGCAGGCGCTTTACATGAGTTTCGTCCGCTGCGGTGATTTCCATCTGCCAGCCACTCGGGTGCGTAACAATTGCGCCCACTTGCGGCACCTGTTCGGCCAGCACAAAGGCAAGGCCGCCCAACGTGTCGACCGATTCTTCCACTTCGGCCAGCCGCGGATCGACCTTGTCGGCCACGTCATCCAGTTCGGCGCGGGCATCACAGTCCCACATGCCTTCACCAATCGGCACGATCAGTTCTTCGGGAATGTCGTCATGCTCGTCTTCGATGTCGCCGACGATTTCCTCGACCAGATCCTCGATCGTGATGATGCCGTCAGTGCCTGAAAATTCATCGACCACCACGGCCAGATGGATACGGCGGCTGCGCATATCGGCCAGCACGTCCAGCGCGTTGCGCGATTGCGGCACATAGAGCGGCTGACGCATCAGCACCGTCCAGTCAGCCGGAGGCGTGGTCTGGCGCGCGAGGAAAGGGAACACATCCTTAATGTGGATCATCCCGATCACCTGGTCCAGCGTATCGCGATAGACCGGGAAGCGTGAATGGCCGTGCTCCGCGAAGGCTTCGACCATTTCTTCCCAGCTTGCCGTGGCAGGCACGGCAATGATTTCCCCACGCGGGATTGCCACGTCATCTGCGTCATGTTCGCTGAAATGCAGGAGGTTGCGCAGCATCTGCCGTTCGACGCCCGACAAATCGCCATTACGCGGTTCGTCAGTGTCGGACGAATGCTCGTCCTCATGCTCGTCGATCGCTTCCTCAAGCTGGGCGCGCAAGGAGCGGTCGCCGTCATCGGCATCGAAAAATTTGCGAATTGCGAGCCAGAGCCCGCTTCTACTGTCCGCGTCTCCGGCGGAGGATTCTATCTCGGGCATGGCCCTTGTGGGTACTCCTAGGTGTAACGGCGCAGGGGCCGTGATCCCGTTATTGGCTCAAGCTAATATGGGTTGTCTATGCCCATAATCGCAAGTGCATCAATTTCCAATGCTTCCATTGCATCGGCTTCTTCTTCCGAATGGACATGGTCATGCCCGGCAAGATGCAGCATCCCGTGGATGATAAGGTGGGCCGCATGGTCTTGCAGCGATACGCCCTTTTCATCCGCTTCACGCGCGCAGGTTCCATGCGCCAGTGCAATATCGCCGAGCATTTCCGGCGGGCCTTCGGCGGGAAGGCCAAGCAGGTCAGCGCGTTCAAGCATCGGGAAAGACAGCACATTGGTCGGCTTGTCCCGATCCCGCCATTCGCGGTTCAGCTCGTGGATTTCTTCGTCCGAGGTAAACAGCAGGCTCACCTGCAGGCGTGGATTACAAAGTTCGGGCGCGACTTTGGCAGCAGCATTTGCCGCGCGTTCAGCCAGCGGCACCAAGTCATCCCGGCTCCACGGCTGTTCCAGGTCAATCTCGAGTTCCATTGTCCCGTCTGCGCGGATTAAGCCGCGCTGTCTGCGTCTGGCCCTTCATAGGCTTCGACGATACGGCCCACGATGGGGTGGCGAACCACATCCGCGCGCGTAAACCGCGTAACGCCGATGCCTTCGATGCCTTCCAGCTTGTCGACCGCATCGATGAGGCCCGACATCCGGTCGCCGCCGGGAATATCGACCTGCCTTGGGTCGCCGCAGACCACCATCCGGCTGTTCTGGCCAAAACGGGTGAGAAACATCTTCATCTGTTCGCGCGTGGTATTCTGCGCCTCGTCAAGAATGACAAAGGCATCTGCCAGCGTCCGGCCGCGCATGAATGCGATCGGCGCAATTTCGATTTCGCCACTGGCAATCCGTCGTTCCACCTGTTCTGGCGGCATGCAGTCATACAGCGCATCGTAAAGCGGGCGCAGGTAAGGATCGACTTTTTCCTTCATGTCACCCGGCAGGAAGCCAAGCTTTTCGCCCGCTTCCACTGCGGGACGGGAAAGGATGAGGCGCTGCACGCTGCCGGTAATGAGCTGGCTGACAGCCTGCGCCACTGCGACATAGGTCTTGCCGGTGCCTGCAGGGCCGAGCGCAAAGATCACGTCTTCACGCGACAATTGCCGCATGTAGTCGATCTGCGTCGCAGAGCGGGGAACGATGGTTTTCTTGCGCGTGCGGATCATGACCGGCGGCGTATCGGGCGAGCCGCGCAGCAAACCCTCCAGCATGGGTTCGTTGGACATGGCGATCAGCGCTTCAATAGCGCCGGAACCCAGATCCTGCCCCATGGCAAGGCGATCATACATCTTGTTGAGAACATCGCGGGCGCGGGCGACTGAATCTTCCGGCCCTTCGATCTGCAGGACATTTCCGCGGGCTGATATGAACACGCCGAGGCGGTTTTCTACCTGCACCAGATTAGCGTCAAACTGGCCGAATAACGGCACCAGCAGCGACTGGTCTTCAAAGGAAATATCCACCTTGGCGCGGCGAATCTCTCGCTGCGGGACTGGTGAGGGTGAAATCGCCTGTTCGGCGCGGGCAGGTTTGCGAGCCATGCGCTCCTTTCGTCTATGATTCGGAAAGATAAGCGCAGTTGCGCAAGAGACAAGCAGGCATGCCTTCCAGCGCGGGGGAAAACTTCGGCGGCTGGGCGCCGGATTGCAGGGGGCGCCAATGCCCGGTTTGCAGTGCTCGTCGCCGCAACGAACACCGCTTTTCGTGCGGCTGGAATTGCATCAGGCGCATTGGAAATCGTCTGAAAACAGGTGCATTTTCATGCAGATCATGTAGATTAAACGTCCAATCCAGACCCTGCCCCCATTTCGAAAGCCCACCCATGCGCCAACTGTTTGCCGGAACCTTGCTGGCCTTGCTGGTGCCGTTCAGCGCCAGTGCGCAGGCTGATGCGGGGGCAGATGGCGTAGAAGGCCAGGAAATCATCGTCAGCGGCAGCCGCGAGGCTGAAGAAAAGGCGCTGCGAACATTGACCGCCGATGTCACGCGGCGGCCGCGCATCGACAAGCCATCTTCGCGTTTTTACGGCCCGGTCTGCCTGCGTATCATTGGCATCAAGGCGGATTATTCCGACGTCCTCGCCAGCAGGATCAAGGACAATGCGAGGCAGGTGGATGCGCCTGTTGCGCAGGATGGCTGCCAGCCAAACGCGCTTGTCATTTTTACCAAGGATGCCCGCGCCAGCGTGGACTGGTTGCGCAAGGAAGAACCGTGGATTTTCACCAATCTGCTGGATTACGAATTTGACCGGATTATTGCCGGTACCGAAGCGGCGCACGCATGGCAGACAACCGAACTGCGCAGCGTGGATGGCAAGCCGCTGCAATATCAGATCATCAATGGCCGCGAAGTTGTGGTGAACCCGCAATATCAGACAGGTCGCCTGTCTCCGCCGGTCAGGGTGGACATGGTGGGTGCAGTGGTGATGATCGACAGTGCCTACATTCCTGGCAAGACATTGCAGCAACTGGCCGATTACGCGTCTTTCCGCCTGCTGGCGTCCATCAGTGAAACATCGGAAGACGGGGACGGGGCAGAGGCAATGCCGACAATTCTCAGCCTGTTTGACGATACCGCCAATGCGCCTGATGAATTGACACGGTTTGACCGCGCCTATTTACGTGCCCTGTATAATTTGCGCCCCAATGCGCCTGCCTCGGCCATCAGAGATGCAACTGTGCGGGTCTATTACGGCGGGAAAGTGGACTAGGCCGCAGCAGGTGATTGCTTAAACGATTTCACCAGCCAGAGAATTGCCCATTGCATCCACCAATTTGGTGCGGACGATATCGCCAATCGCGATTTCGGGTGCATCGGCGTTGGCATCTTCCGGCCCATAGAAGTGGACGGATTGCAGCCAGGGGGATTTGCCCAGCCACTGACCGTGGAATTTGCCACTGCGTTCCACCAGCACATCGCAGGTCCGTCCAACGCTTGCCTCGTTAAAGGCCAGCTGGTCGCGGTTGAGCGATGCCTGCAGGCGTTGCAGGCGTTCATCCATCACTTCCGGCGCAATCTGGCCGTCCATGGTTGCAGCGGGCGTGCCGGGGCGGGGTGAATATTTGAAGCTGAAGGCCAGCGAATAGCCCACCGCATCGACCAGCGCCAAAGTTTCCTTGAATTCCGCTTCTGTCTCACCCGGGAAACCGACGATGAAGTCGCCCGACAAGGCGATATCTGGCCGCGCTTCGCGGAACCGGTCCAGCAGTTTGAGATAGCTTTCCGCCGTGTGGCTGCGGTTCATCGCCTTCAGCACACGGTCGCTGCCCGACTGCACGGGCAGGTGCAGATACGGCATCAGCTTGTCGATTTCGCCATGCGCAGCAATCAGCGCATCATCCATGTCGGCAGGATGGCTGGTGGTATAGCGGATGCGGACAAGATCAGGCAGGCGGGCCAGTTCGCGGATGAGGCCGGCAAGGCCAACCGCGCGGCCTCTCGTATCTTCGCCGCGCCATGCGTTTACATTCTGGCCGAGCAGAGTGATTTCGCGCGCGCCTGCTTCCACCAGCCGTTGCGCTTCTGTCACGAGATCGGCGTAGGGCCGGGATATTTCAGCGCCGCGCGTGTAAGGCACCACGCAATAGGTGCAAAACTTGTCGCACCCTTCCTGCACTGTCAGAAATGCGCTGGGCGCGCTTTTGCGGCGGCGGGGAAGGGCATCGAACTTGGCTATCGGCGGCATGTCCGTGTCGGTCGACCGCTTGCCGTCAACCGCGCGGTCCAGCATATCGGGCAGGCGGTGATATGCCTGCGGGCCCACCACCATGCTGACAGCTGGCGCACGCGCCATGATTTCTTCGCCTTCGGCCTGCGCCACGCAGCCGGCCACTGCAATCAATGGCGGGTTTTCCTTGCCCTTGAGCAGGCGGCCAATGTCGGAATAGACTTTTTCTGCCGCCTTTTCGCGAATGTGGCAGGTGTTCAGCACCACCAGATCGGCATCTTCGCCTTCGGCAGCGGCAGTGATGCCGCGCTCTGCCAGCAATTCGGCCATCCGCTCGCCATCATAGACGTTCATCTGGCAGCCGAAGCTTTTAACCCTGTAGGTCCGTGGTGGTGCAGTCTTGCGCATGGGCGGCGGCCTATAGCGTGATCCGAGATTATTCCAAGGGGACTTGATCCCTCGGCGCATTGTAACGCACCGGCACCACATCATGCTTGAACACGCGCAGCGGCTTGCCGAGCTGGGTCATCAGGGCGGCTTCGATGGCGGCACGGGCCCGCGCGCCAATTGCCTTGCGCCCTTGAAATTCGACGGGGCTGAACGGTTCGAGGAAATGCAGCTTCAGTTCAAAAGTGCCCCTGCGCGCCAGCACGCGCTTGGCATTATTACCGCCGCCTTCATCGCCGATCCAGGCAATTTCTTCTGCAACGGCGCCATATTCCAGCAGGACGGGCTGCACCATCACACCCGGCGGCGGCGGTTCCAGCACGCTGAGCATCGATGTCTTGAACGGCAACAGGGACTGGCCATCGGTGGTCGTCCCTTCGGGAAAGACGGTGATCGACCAGTTATCCGCCAGCGTAACGCGCAGCTGGTTGATCTGGTCGGCCACGCCCATCCGGTTTTCCCGTTTGACAAAGACCGTGCGGTTCAGGCTGCACAGCCAGCTGATTACCGGCACTTCGGCCAGTTCGGCCTTGGCTACAAAAGCGGTGCCGCTGGCCCCTGCAAGGGCCAATATGTCCAGCCACGAAATGTGGTTTGCCACGAAAAACACGTCGCGCCGCAGCGGCGTGCCAACACGCTTTACCCGCGCGCCAACAATCCGCGCCGAAAGCCCGAGGAACCACATGGGAAAGGGCGAACCATAGGCGAACAGGCGATAGATGAAGTGCAGCGGAACGCAGATCACCAGCAGGGCAATCAGCAGGATAAGCCGAGTGTAAAAACGCAGTCTCTCACGAAATGTCAGCGCGGTTTCCTCGCCGCGTTCCGCTGCTGCGCGCCGCTCGGCGTTCATCAGTTTTCGCGGTCCAGTTTGACCCCGTATAATTCCATCCGGTGATCGACGAGGCGATAGCCGAGCTTTTCCGCGATCTGGCGCTGCAATGCTTCGAGTTCCGGATCGACGAATTCGACGACCTTGCCGCTTTCAACATCGATCAGGTGATCGTGATGCGCCTCGGGCGCTGCTTCGTAACGGGCGCGCCCGTCACCAAAATCGTGGCGGTCGAGAATGCCTGCTTCTTCAAACAGGCGAACAGTCCGGTAGACCGTGGCAATCGAAATCTTGGGATCGATGGAGGATGCGCGCTGGTGCAGTGCTTCCACATCGGGGTGGTCTTCACTTTCCGACAGGACGCGCGCAATGACCCGGCGCTGTTCGGTGATCCGTAAACCGCGCTCTGCGCAGAGTTGTTCGAGGTCGATCCGTTGCTGCAAGAGTAACCCTTCAAATGAAAACGCCCCGAACCCTTAGAGGGCCGGGGCGTTGTTCTCAAGCACCTGGGTGCTTTGATTGTTTATGCACCTGCCTTGCGGCGACCGCGCTTCTGGCCAGGCTTGCGGCCAAGGCCGATTTTCTTGGCCAGGTCGCGGCGCGTTTCGGCATAGGCCGGGGCGACCATGGGATAGTCGCTCGCCAGGTCCCAGCGGGCACGATATTCGTCAGGAGTCATGCCGTGTTCGGTCATCAGGTGGCGCTTCAGCATCTTCATTTTCTTGCCGTCTTCAAGGCAGACGATGTGATCACGCTTTACCGAAGCGCGAACTGATACTGCTGGCTCGGGACGATCTTCGATGCTTATACTTGTGCTGCCAAGGTTGGCTAATGCGTTGTAAACATTAGTTATAAGTGCAGGCACTTCTTCAGCTGCAAGATTATTGTTGCTGACATGTGCTGCAACGATATCCGACGCAAGGGTAATCAGCGTTTCGGACATGTCGTGTTCGGGATTATTCATCAGAACCTCTTTTGCGACCATTATTACGGCACGGTTTTCCGCGCTCGCGCTGTCAACTAGAGAAATCCGTTACTTTACACAAGATAGTGATCCCCTTTTCATAAACAATCAGGAAATTTATTCTTGCGAGCGTAATCATAGGTCCAAGCCGAACGTAATGGCATCGATTTTGCTGCCATCACCAAGAGAATAATATTCTTTTCGTCGGCCAATTGGCAAGAATCCGAACGACCGATAAAGACTTTCAGCAGGATTATTGCTCCTCATTTCGAGAAAAAGTCTTTCGGCTCCGCGTGATCGGGCACGCTCTGCCAGATCTTCGAGCAGGGACTTGCCAAGCCCGTGTCCGCGATATTCCGGTTTTACGGCGATCAGCAGCAATTCTTCCTCGCCGGATATATGCCGGCTGAGAGTAAAGCCTGCCGCAGGCTGCGTGTCGGCCGGTAATCTGTCGTCGGCGCCTATCAAGCGGTAGTACGTAGATGGCAGCAACAGCGAATCGCTGACTTGCCTGCGTGACCAGGCCTCGCCCCATTTGCGGTCAAACGCCGCTTCCATGACTTCCATCAAGCGGTCGAGATCGTCGGTCATTTGGGCAGCTTGGCATCCGGCGCGCGGCCATAAACAGGGGTGAAGTGGGGGCGGAGCAATGCCTGCGGCATAGTGGTGACATGGCTGGCGTCAGGATGGGTGGTGAACGCCGTTCCGCACCCGCGCTGTGCCACCAACGCTTCTGCCTGTGTGCCTGCCACCAGCGAGGAAAGCGCCGCATGGGCGGCTTCTTCCGGAGCAAGGGAGACAGCTTCATCCAGCGGCAGTCCGGCACCGTCGAAATTCTGGATGAACCACTGGCCGTGCCCTGCTGTCATGCACGTGCTGACCGGCTGTCCTGGATGGTGCTTGCGCGCCATTGCCGCGACCAGTGCCAGCGTCGGGTAGCCAAGTGTTTCTGCCTTCCATGCAAGGCCAAGTGCGCGTGCAGTGGCAATGCCGATCCGCACGCCGGTAAAGCTGCCGGGTCCAATCGACACGACAATGCGCTGAGCCTTGCCCTTGTCAGGCAGGGCGGCAATCATCGGAACCAGCCGTTCGGCATGGCCCCGGCCCAATATGCGGTGGTCATTGGCGATCAGTTCGCCCTTGTCGAACAGCGCCACTGAACAGGCTTCGGTGGCGCATTCTATGGCCAACATGCGCATAAAGCCGTCTCGCCCCATCAGCTTGGACATACAGGAGTGAATGTCTGGCACGGTCAGCCGGCGGCTGGCAAGTCACCAGCGCGCCGGGCATATGACCGCAACAATCGCGTTCAATCAGACAATCGTGTTGAACTTGTCGAAATCAGGCCGCGGGCTGCGTTCAAAAATCGAAGTCTGGTCGCCATAGCCGATTGAGCAGATGAAATTGACTTTCACCTTGGGATCATCGGCAAAAAACGCAGCGTTAAGCGCGTCGGCATCAAACCCCGACATGGGCCCGCAATCGAGGCCAAGCGCGCGTGCAGCAATCATCAGGTAAGCGCCCTGCAGCGAGGAATTGCGAAACGCGCCTTCCTTGCGGCCTTCCTCGTCTCCTTCAAACCAGCTCTTGGCATCGGTGTGGGGGAACAGCCACGGCAGTTCGTCGTGAAAATCGATATCCATGCCGATCAGCGCGGTAACCGGGGCGGATTTGACCTTTTCCTTGTTGCCGTCCGAAACACAGTCCACCAGCCGCGCCTTGGCTTCGTCGGATTTGACCCAGACGATGCGCGATGGCTGCATATTGGCCGATGTTGGCGCCATTTTCAGCAGATCGTAAATGGAGCTGATCTGATCTTCAGTGACATCACGGCCGAGCCAGCCATTGTAACTACGCGCTTCGCGGAAAATCTGGTCAAGCGCGTCTGCTGAAAGGTGCTTGTCATGGTACTGGATGGTCACTGCGTAAATCTCCTCAGGCGGCCCGAACTTCGGTCACTTCAGGTATATAATGTTTAAGCAGCCCTTCGATCCCGTGTTTCAGCGTTGCGGTTGAAGACGGGCAGCCTGCACAGGCGCCTTGCAAGGTGAGATAAACTACCCCGTCCTTGAAACCGCGATAGGCAATGTCGCCGCCATCACCCGCCACAGCCGGACGAATGCGGGTTTCCAGCAGTTCGCTGATCTGGGCGACGATATCGGCATTGGCAGGGTCATCTTCCACCACCATGCTATCTTCAGCCGGGATGGAAATGCCATGCGCGCTTGCGCCTGCGAAAAGCGGGGCCTCGCTAACGAAATGATCGAGCAGGATCGAAACGACCTGCGGCTTGAGCGCTGACCATTCTGCGCCGGGGGCAGATGTCACAGACACGAAATCCGCGCCGAAAAACACGTTCACCACTTCGCCAGTGTCGAAAATCGCTTCGGCGAGCGGCGATGCCTCTGCCGCTTCGGGCGAGGAAAATTCGCGGGTGCCGGCAGTCATCACCTGCCGTCCGGGCAGGAATTTCAGGCTGGCAGGATTGGGCGTTGCTTCTGTCTCGATAAACATGGCTTCCATCTAGGGCGGCGAACACCTGCTAACAAGGGCCGCCATGGCGTTTGCGGCCCATGGCTGATTTGCCGGGGCAAAGCGAAACTAGGTCATCCATTCACTATCCCTTCAGAACTTGGTTCCCTATATGGGGTGCATGATAGAATTCCCGCGTGCCTTTCGGCACCTCGCGCTTGTCCTCCCCCTTGCCCTTGTCGCGCCGAATGTCTCGGCGCAGACGGCTGCCGAATTGCCTGCGCCAAAGGCAATCCAGAACGGCAAGGAAGTGCCGTGGATCTATCGCGGCAGTGATGTTCCACAGGACAAGGAATGGCTGTTCGGCGAAATGGCCAATGGGCTGCGTTATGCCACCCGTAAGAACGGCGTTCCGCCGCATCAGGTTTCAATCCGCATCAGGATTGATGCAGGTTCCCTGCATGAAGAAGATGCAGAGCGCGGCTTTGCCCATCTGCTGGAACATCTGACCTTCCGCGAAAGCAAATATCTGGGGCAGGCAGAAGCCATCCCGACATGGCAGCGCCTTGGTGCGACCTTCGGCAGCGATACCAATGCGGAAACCAGCCCGACCCACACGGTTTACAAGCTCGACCTGCCCAATGCGACGCCAACTGCGCTGGCGGAAAGCTTCAAATTGCTTTCCGGCATGATCCGCGAACCGAAATTGTCGCCCGCCAATATTGGTGCTGAAGTCCCCATCGTGCTGGCTGAAAAGCGCGAGCGTGGCGGCGCGGCGCAGCGGGTGGCTGAAGAAACCCGCCAGGTCCTGTTTGCCGGCCAGCGGCTGGCCGTGCGCCTGCCAATTGGCACGGACGAGACATTGAATGCGGCCACGGCAGCATCGGTGCAGGCCTTCCATTCCCGTTGGTATCGGCCTGAAAATACCGTCATCTCCGTGGCTGGCGATGTTGATGCCAAGGAACTGGCCGCTCTGGTGGAACACTGGTTTGGCGATTGGAAGGTCAAGGGCGCGAAGACCCCTGCGCCCGATTTTGGCGACCCTGTCGCGCCAACAGGCGCTGATCCAGCCAATCCGGTCGGTGAAGCTGCCGTTATCGTCGAAGCGGATATGCCGCGGTCCATGACCTATGCCGTAATGCGCCCGTGGCGGCCGGTGCAGGACACGATTGCCTATAATGAAGGACTTTTGCTCGATTCCCTGTCGCAGGCGATCATCAACCGGCGACTGGAATCGCGGGCAAGGGCAGGCGGATCCTATCTCTATGCGCAGGTCCAGCAGGATGATGTCAGTCGTTCAACCGATGCAACCTTTGTTTCCTTCGCGCCGCTGACACAGGACTGGCAATCCGCGTTGGCCGACGTGCGCGGGGTGATTGCAGATGCTGTCGCTGCACCGCCGACACAGGAAGAAATCGACCGTGAAATGGCCGAATTGCAGGTGGCATTCGCCAGTTCGGTGGAACAGCGCGCTGTCATGCCGGGCTCCGGCCTTGCCGACAGTATCGTACAGGCAGTCGATATCCGCGAAGCGGTTGCTGCGCCTGAGACAGTCCTGCTGGTTTTCAATGGCATGCGTGACCAGTTTACGCCGGCCAATGTGCTGGCCCATACAAGGGCGCTGTTTTCGGGCGATGTAATCCGCGCAACCTATATTACGCCCGATGGCGCTGAAGCATCGAAGGATGCCTTGCGCACGGCGATGCTGGCACCTGTTGCCGCAGATTCTGGCGCAAGGCTGGCGGCCAAGGCGATCTCGTTTGATGACCTTCCGCCTATTGGTCAGCCCGGCACCGTTTCCGCCACTGGACCGCTCGGCCTGCTGGGTATCGAACGGGTCGAATTTGCCAATGGCGTAAAGGCCATTTTGTGGGCCAATGATGCAGAACCAGGGCGCGTTGCGCTGAAGGTTCGCTTTGGTTCCGGTTACCGCGGTTTCAGCCAGCAGGATGCAGCCTATATCGGGCTTGGCGAAATGGCGCTTGTCGGCTCCGGCATTGGCGATCTGGGGCAGGAAGAACTCGACCGTATTTCCAATGGCCGCAAGATGGGCTTCGACTTTGGCATTGGTGACGGTGTCTTCACTTTTGCTGCACAGACCCGCGCTGCCGATCTTGCCGATCAGTTGTATCTGTTCGCTGCCAAGCTGGGGATGCCGCGCTGGGATGCGAACCCGGTTATCCGCGCGCAGGCTGCGGCCCGCCTTGCGTATGAAAGCTATTCGGCAAGCCCTGGCGGAGTATTGTCGCGCGATCTCGACTATTTGCTGCATGCCAAGGATGGCCGTTATATGACGCCCGACCCGGCAGCGATTGCCGCAGCAACACCGGAAGGTTTCCGCAAGGTGTGGGAACCCTTGCTGAAACAGGGTCCGGTGGAAGTGCTGGTCTTCGGCGAATTTGACCGTGACGCGACTGTAGAAGCATTGCGCAAGACATTCGGCGCATTGCCTCCGCGCGAACCGATCCCGGCATCTGTCGCAAACCGCGTTCCGGCGTTTCCGGTGCCTGCAGCGCAGCCTGTGGTGCTGACCCATCGCGGCGATGCAAACCAGGCAGCGGCCGTCATGGCCTGGCCCAGTGGCGGCGGCGTTGCAAATCTGCGGGAATCCCGCCAGCTGGAAATATTGACCGACCTGTTCAACAACAGGCTGGTGGATGCGATGCGCGAAAGGGCAGGTGCAAGCTATGCGCCGCAGGTCAATTCGCGCTGGCCGGTGGATATTGATGGCGGCGGCGCAATCACCGCCATTGCCCAGCTTCGCCCTGAGGACGTGCCTGTGTTCTTTGCCGCGGCGGATGCCATTGCTCTTGATCTTGCCAATAATCCGGCAGGCGCAGACGAGTTGGCCCGCGTGACCGAACCGCTGAAACAGCTGATCAGCCGCGCATCCACGGGCAACACATTCTGGATGTTCCAGGTGGAAGGTTCCAGCGAAGATCCGCGCCGGGTAGAGATGATCCGTTCGTTGCTCAACGATTATACCCAGACCACGTCAGAGGCGATGCAGGCGCTTGCCCGCCGATATCTTGCGTCGCGGCCCGGCTTCCGCCTTGCGGTAATTCCCGAAGGGCAGGACCTGGTTACCAAGGGTGCCGGTGCCAGCCCTGCGTTGACAGGGCGGTAAAGCTGGGCCTTTGACGGCCAAGGTTTTAATGACCTTGCGCCGCACCTGCCTTTGCCATTGAATGGCACTGCGCCTAAATGCGCCGGAAATATTGAATCGAGAGACGAGAAAGTGCCACAGACCTGGACCCCTGATAGCTGGAAATCGCACGAAGCGCGGCATTTGCCCGTTTACGAAGATGCAGCGGCGCTGGCCAATGCAGAAGCGACGCTTTCCAATTATCCGCCACTGGTTTTCGCCGGTGAAGCGCGGGCGCTGAAGGCTGATCTGGCCGAAGTCTCTGCCGGCAAGGCATTTCTGCTTCAGGGCGGCGATTGTGCGGAAAGCTTCGCCGAATTTCACCCCAACAACATCCGCGATACATTCCGCGTGTTGCTTCAGATGGCCGTTGTGCTGACCTTTGCGGGCAAGCTGCCGGTGGTCAAAGTGGGCCGCATGGCTGGCCAGTTTGCCAAGCCGCGCAGTTCAGCAACCGAAACGCAGGACGGCGTAACGCTGCCCAGCTATTTCGGTGACAATATCAACGGCATCGAATTTGATCCCGAAACCCGCCGAAATGATCCGCAGCGCATGGTGCGCGCCTATTCGCAGGCTGCCTCCACGCTCAACCTGTTGCGCGCCTTCGCCAATGGCGGCTACGCCAATTTGCGCCAGGTGCACCAGTGGACGCTCGATTTCATGGGCCGTTCGCCATGGGCGGATAAATTTGCCCAGACTGCCGACCGCATCGGCGAGGCACTGGATTTCATGGAAGCTTGCGGGATTGATCCTGCCACTGTTCCGCAATTGCAGGGCACCAGCTTCTACACCAGCCACGAAGCGCTGCTGCTGCCCTACGAACAGAGCATGGCCCGCCGCGATAGTTTGACCGGCGACTGGTATGACACCAGCGCGCATATGGTCTGGATTGGCGACCGCACCCGTTTCGAAGGGTCTGCCCATATCGAATTCTGCCGCGGCATCGGCAATCCTCTCGGCATGAAATGCGGGCCGAGTATGGAGCCCGATGCACTGGTTCGTCTGCTCGATACGCTGAACCCCAGGCGCGAAGCTGGCCGCATTACCCTGATCAGCCGTTTCGGGCATGACAAGGTGGAAGCAGGACTCCCGCCGTTGGTAAGAGCGGTCGAGCGTGAGGGCCACAGCGTGGTCTGGTCATGCGATCCGATGCACGGAAACGTGGTCAAGGCCGATAGCGGCTACAAGACACGCCCGTTTGACCGCATCCTGACAGAAGTGAAGGGCTTCTTTGCCGTTCACCGCGCCGAAGGAACCCACGCGGGCGGCATCCATATCGAAATGACCGGACAGGATGTGACGGAATGCACCGGCGGCGCGGTCGCCATCACCGATGCGCGCCTGGGCGATCGCTATCATACCCATTGCGACCCGCGGCTTAATGCAGCGCAGTCGCTCGAACTGGCGTTCCTGCTCGCTGAAATGCTCAATCTGGAAATGGCGGAGCGGCAGGCGAACGCTGCCTGACACAGGTTTGTCGCCTGCGTCACGGCGCTCTGCCGGAACAAAATAGGGCCCTCTGCCTTTAAAAATACAGGACATTAGGCCATGTTGATGGCCCAATGACCGTTGGCAGAAGGGTTTTACCATTTCCAAGCGAACGACCGCCGGACAACCGCTGGACCTGACTGCTGTGCAGGACAGGTCACTGGCAGGCGCATATCGCGCCACGCGTGCGTTGACGCAGGCATTGGCGGCTCCGCTTTCCGATGCCGATGCAACACTGCAGTCTATGGAAGATGCCTCGCCCGCGAAATGGCACCTTGCCCACACCAACTGGTTTTTCGAAACATTCCTGCTGCGCGATAATTGCGCCGGATACCGGCTGTATGATGAAAGCTGGCCGTTCCTTTTCAATTCCTATTACGAAGCGGAAGGCGCGCGTATTTCGCGGCTTTCGCGCGGCATGCTGTCGCGCCCGACTGTCGCGCAAATCCTCGAATGGCGCGCCCATATCGATGATGCGATGGAAGCGCTGCTGGGCAATCCTGCCCATGCGCCACTGATTGCACTCGGCATCGCCCATGAACAGCAGCACCAGGAATTGCTGCTGACCGACATAAAACACGCGCTGTTCCAGAACCCGCTTGGCCCGGCGATGTGGGTTGCTAGCCCGCAAGCATCTGGCGTGCCATCCATCAAGGTTGCCGCTGGCGAAACCGGCTGGAATTCGCACCCTGGCGGCATCGTGATGATTGGCAATCAGGGCGAAGGTTTCGCCTTCGACAATGAAGGCCCGGCCCACCGCGTTTTGCTTGAACCTTTCTGCCTTGCTGACCGGCTGGTGACAAATGGTGAGTGGGCGCGCTTCATTGCAGATGGGGGCTATTCCAAGCCATCCCTTTGGCTGTCCGACGGCTGGGCGTGGGTGCAGAAAAACGGCATTTGCGCCCCGCTTTACTGGCACGAAGCCGATCATTTTACCCATTCCGGCTGGCAGCCGCGTGATCCAGCAGCGCCTGTTGCCCATATTTCCTATTTCGAAGCGGACGCCTTTGCGACGTGGGCTGGCGCGCGCCTGCCCACTGAAATGGAGTGGGAAGCAATCGCCCGGCAGCATGATGCCCTTGTTGGAAACCAGCTTGATATTGCTGCGCCTCCGCTACCGTGTGGCGGCACAGATATGTTTGGCGATTGCTGGCAGTTCACCCGTTCGGCCTATCTTCCTTATCCGCGCTTCAAACCCGCAGAAGGCGCAGTGGGCGAATATAATGGCAAGTTCATGTCGGGCCAGTTCGTGCTGAAAGGTGCCAGCTGCGCCACAGCGCGCGGCCATTCGCGCAGTTCCTATCGTAACTTCTTCTATCCGCATCAGCGGTGGCAATTTACCGGCCTCAGACTGGCCAGGGATTCTTGATGACTGTCAAAGGGCAAACCAATCTCGCCGGCCTTGAACTGGTGGACCGTGACGATGCAGGCGTGGACCGCGCGTTCAGGGCCGATGTGCTTGCCGGCCTCGCCCAGCAGCAAAAAGCGATCCCGGCCCGCTGGTTCTATGATGAACGCGGATCGGAATTGTTCGAAGATATCACCAGCCAGCCTGAATATTATCCAACCCGCGCCGAGACGGAGATACTGGAAAGCCGCGGCCGCGAATTTGCCGAAGCCATCGGTGCAGGGCAGGCGGTGGTCGAATTCGGTTCCGGCAGTTCTATAAAAACTCCGCTTCTGCTGCGCGCCATAGAGCCTGCTGCCTATGTGCCGCTGGATATTTCCGGCGATTTCCTGCGCGCTGCAGCAGCTGACCTGTCTGACAAATTTCCCGGCCTGCCAGTCTATCCGGTGGAAGCGGATTTCATGCGCAGGGTGGAATTGCCCGAAGAAGTGGCAGACCTGAAAAAGCTCGGGTTCTTTCCCGGTTCGACCATTGGCAACATGATCGCGCCGACCGCAGTTGATTTGCTGCGCAACATGGCAGCGACGCTTGGTGTTGGCTCCATGCTGCTGATCGGCATGGATCTGGTGAAGGATACACAAATCCTTGAAGCCGCTTACGATGATGCAGCCGGAGTGACTGCGGCGTTCAATCTTAACCTGGTGCACCGCGTAAACCGCGAATTGGCCGGCACCATTGCGGTCGCTGAACTGCGCCATAAGGCCCGCTGGAATGACGATTTTGCCCGCATCGAAATGCATCTTGAAGCGAAGTCCGAAATGCACTTCGAAGTTGCAGGCAGACCCTTCACTTTGAAGAAGGGCGAGACAATACACACTGAAAACAGTCACAAATTCACTGCACGCAGTGCCAATATGCTGCTGACGGCCGGTGGGTGGACGCCGATACACCGCTGGAACGATACAGAAGAACGTTTCTCGCTTATCCTCGCGCAATCCGCGCCACCGCGCAGCGCGCCCTGAGGGTTAAAGGCCACTGAATTTTGCGGCCTGTTGCGCCCGGCAAATTTTGCGGCGCGCGTTCATGGACCATATGCATGGCGCATCCTATATGTGTGTCATGTCACTTGGAGAGATCTGGAGCGCACTTGCAGCGGTAATTGCGCAGATACCCCGTTCGGGATTGCTGGTCGCGGTTCTGACGGCGCTTGTCGCAGGCTGGATCGGCGCTCTTATGGTCCGGCGGCGCGTACCAATGGGCCACTTCGTGCGGACAGCCAGCACCGTTGCGTTGGCCTGTATTCTGGTGACTGTGGTGCTCCAGCTGTCACGTTTCGATTCGCGGATGGATTTTGCGATTCCTGAAATGGGTATGCCCCGCCAATTGGTGGAAGGGGGCGAAACGCGCATTCCGCTGGCTCCGGACGGGCATTTCTGGCTCCGCGCAGAGGTTAATGGCGAGCCTGTCTCCTTCATGATCGATACCGGCGCCACGCTGACGGCAGTTTCCGACACCGTGGCAGCACGGGCGGGGCTGGAGCCCCGAAGGGGCGGCATTCCCATCCGGTTGAATACCGCCAACGGGGCGATTGCCGCGCAGGTGACCACGATTGATGAATTGCGTTTCGGCAATGTCGCAGCGCGCGGATTGGATGCGGTGATGGCGCCCAATCTGGGTGAAACGAATGTGATCGGGATGAACCTGCTGTCTCGCCTCAAGTCGTGGCGGGTGGAAGACAATACGCTCATTCTCGTGCCCAATAATCCGCAACCGGCCCTTAATGCCGAATAATTGCGGCTCTTGCCGTTGTTGCAGGGCTGGTGCAGAACCTGTGCCATGACAAAATCAGCCAAGTTCGCCCGCTTTGCCCTGTTCCTTTCGCTGGCGCTCGTCGCCTGGTTTGCAGTGGCAGCCTTCGGTCCCAAATTCGGGCTATTCAGCTGGAAAATCGGCTTTGGTACAATGACGGCGGGTTGGGGCATCTACCTCATCGGTGCGACTGCCCTGGTGGCCGCCATCGCGTTGATTGCAAGCCTTATTCGCGCACCGCGCACGGGATGGGTAAAGGCACTGGTGGCGCTGATTATTCCGGCAGCTTTCTTTTTTGCCCTCGGGTCAGTGAAAAGCACGGCTGAAAGCGTGCCGCCCATCCACGACGTGACGACCAACATCGTCGATCCGCCGATGTATTCGCAGGCAACGCTCGACATTCGCGATTCGCTGGAGGCCAATCCGATTACGGATTTCCAGACACCACTGGGCCAGTTCGAGATGTGGCAGGGTGAACGTTTTGCCGATGTCGCGGACAAGACCGCAGGCGAATTGATCACCGGCGCATTTCCGAAATTGCAGACCGTTCGCCTTGACATGCCAACCCATGAAGCCGTGGCGAAGGTAATGGCGGTCATGAATGATGCAGGTCTTGCCGATGTTCGCGCAGAAGGCGACATCGTCGAAGGCGTTGCAGAAACCTTCCTGTATGGTTTCAGAGATGATGTCGTTGCCCGTGTCCGCCCGGTCGAAGGCGGGTCTGAAGTGGATTTTCGATCTACATCACGCGTCGGACTGAGCGATCTTGGCGTTAACGCAGAACGCGTTTCGGGCCTGATCGACGCGCTGAACGCCAGCACCTGAGCGGTTAAGGGAAAGTCGCGTGGATTAGTCGCCGCGATCGGCGGCAATTCCGCGTTCAAGGATGGACCGCGCGATTGCTGCGAGGTCTTCTGCCGGTCGGCTGTCTGACCAGACCCCGTATCGAAGACCGAGAAACACGTTCATTCCCATCAGCGCCCAGGCGTGGGCTTCTTCCATGCCGGCACGAAATTCTCCGCTTTTCTCCCCTGCCTTAAGCCGCGCTTCGATGCGGGTGGCAGTGGTTTCATAATGTTCGCGGTAGCTGCCAGGATCGACAAATTCCGCTTCGTCGATGATGCGGTAGATTTCCTTGTGATCGCGCGCGAAGGTGAGGAAGGATGCAAGCGCAGCTTCCTCGGTCTGAAAGGCTGACATGTCGGGGCCGAGCGAGCTACCCACGACTTGCCGCACGCGTTCGCTCATGTCGCGCACCAGGGCGCGGAAGACGTCATCCTTGGTATCGAAATAGGTGTAGAAGCTGCCCAGAGCCGTTCCAGCGCGGCGGGTAATTCCGCTGATGGACGCATCGTGGAAGCCGCGTTCGCCGAATTCCGCCTCCGCAGCGTCCAGCAATTTGCGCATGGTCTGTGCCCCACGCGCAGTCCTTGGCTGCTTGGAGGCATTTTGTCCGACAGCGCGATTTTGAACCTTCATGGCCACCGGAATTAGCCGGATATGGAAAATTTACAAGCAGAACTTGAAAGTTGGTTCAACATTCAATATTCAGGCTGCAATTATCTTGGGAGGATAAAATCAATGGTCCGTTCGCGTCGATTCGCTTGCACTCTTTTGGCGGGTGCTGCGGCAATCGCTTTCACAGATGCCCCGCTCATGGCGCAGGAAGCATCCGCGCCAGCAGCGGCCGAAGATCTCGGCGGTGATGTCATCGTGGTCACAGCCCGTCGGCGCGAGGAACGGCTGCAGGATGTGCCGCTTTCCATCAGCGCCATCAGCGGCGATTCTCTGGCGAAACAGGGCGCGCTTGAACTGACGGCGGTGGCACAGGAAGTGCCTAACCTGACGCTCGAGGTTTCGCGCGGGACGAACACCACGCTGACGGCATTCATTCGCGGCGTTGGCCAGCAGGACCCTGTTGCAGGCTTCGAAGCGGGCGTGGGTCTCTATGTTGATGACGTCTATCTCAACCGTCCGCAGGCAGCCGTGCTCGATATCTATGATGTTGACCGGATTGAAGTGCTGCGCGGGCCGCAGGGCACGCTCTATGGCCGCAACACCATCGGCGGCGCGATCAAATATGTAACGGCGCGCCTGTCGGATGATCCGGAATTCAAGATTCGCGGCACTTATGGTTCCTATGACCAGGCAGATGTCGTCGTCAGCGGCTCCATTCCGCTAGGCGATACGCTGAAATTCGGTGCGAGCGCCGCCCGCCTCAGCCGCGGCGGATTCGGTGACAATCTGGTTCAGCCCGGCGTTGAAAACTACAACAAGGATGTCTGGGGTGGCCGCGCCACTCTGGAATTTGACAATGGTCCGCTGTTTGTCCGCCTGTCCGGCGATTACATCAAGGACAAGAGCGACCCGCGCCAGGGCACTCGCCTCATCACCAGCCTTTTCACCGGCCAGCCGGTGCTGGACGATATCTATGATACGCGCGCTGGTCTGGACGTGGTCAAGCAGGAAGTCGAAGCCTATGGCGGCGCACTGTCCATCGCGCTGCAAGTCAGCGACACGATCACACTCAAGTCGATCACTGGTTACCGCAAGGACAAGTCCACCACCCCGATCGACTTCGACAGCCTGGCTTCCTCCGATCTCGATGTGCCGGCCATCTACAAGAACGACCAGATCAGCCAGGAACTCCAGCTGCTCTACGAATCGGACAAGCTGAATGGTGTTCTGGGTGCGTATTATCTCGATGCCGATGCATTCACTGCGTTTGACGTGGCGCTGTTCAATACCGGCGCTTTGATCGGTCTGCCCGGCCTCAACGCGCAGACGCTGGGCGATGTGAATACCAAGACATGGTCTGTCTTTGGCGATTTCACCTATGATATTTCGGACCAGCTGGCGATTTCGCTGGGTGGCCGCTTTACCAATGACAAACGTTCGTCGCGCATCCTTCGTACGACCTTTATCGGCGGGTTTTCCGACCTGTTTGGCGGCGCTGCCATTCCGATTGCTGTCACGTCCGACTTTAACGGCAGCAAGACGTTCAAGGAATTTACCCCGCGCGCGTCGATCAGCTTCAAGCCGAACGAAAATCACAATTTCTACATCAGCTATTCGCAGGGTTTCAAAGGCGGAGGTTTCGATCCGCGCGGCCAGTCCACCGCTGCACCGGATCTGAACGGCAGCGGCGCGCGTGATGACGAAGATATCTTCAACTTCCTCAGCTTCGATCCAGAAACGGTCGACAGCTATGAAATCGGCTGGAAGGGCTCGTTGCTGGAAAATCGGCTGAACCTCAGCCTCGCCGTTTTCAAGGGCGATTATAATGATGTCCAGATCCCCGGTTCCATCGGTGTAGACACCAATAATGACGGCGTGAACGACAGCTTCATTGGAATCACTTCCAACGCGGCAAGCGCGGATGTGAACGGTGTCGAATTCGAAGGTCGTGCATTGGTCGGGGCTGACTTTGCAGGCGTTGGCAGCAGGTTCAACGTGAACTGGTCGCTTGGTTACCTTGATGCCAAGTACAACACTTTCATCGATGCGTTCGGCAATGACGTGGCAGACCAGCGCGTGTTCCAGAACACGCCTGAATTCACCGTCCACGCCGGGTTTGATCTCGGCCTGCCGATGGCTGGCGGGATGATGGACTTCCTCGGCTCTGTCTCGATGCGCAGCGATGCCAGCCAGTTCGAAGTGCCGAACAAGTTCCTCGATCAGGACGGCTTCTCGCTGGTGGATGCCAGCATCGTCTATACTGACGATTCGGATCGTTTCTCCATCGGCGTTCACGGCAAGAACCTGTTCGACAAACGCTACATCGTGTCGGGCTACAACTTCGTGGCAGGCGGCACAGGCGGAGCACCGTTCGTATCGACCCTCGGCCTCGAAGGCACGCTAACCGGTTTTTACGGCGATCCACGGCGGTTCTACATTACCGGCGAAGTTCGCTTCTAAGGCGGCAACACCGCAAAAACAGCGCGCGTCATGCCACACGGCATGGCGCGCGTTTTGCTATGTAAATCATGGAGAAGAAGGATGGCTGGGGTGGCAGGGATCGAACCTGCGAATGCCGATACCAAAAACCGGTGCCTTACCGCTTGGCTACACCCCAGCAGCGCTGCCGTGCAGCGCGGACGCCTCTATAACGTCCGCGCCGTGGATGGGAAGGGGGTAACGGGAAATCTTCTCGGGCAAGTTGCGGCGCGATGCAGCGGGCCTGTCAGGCGTTTTCCGATTGGGCGCCCCTTGTTGCAAAATCGGCAGCGGAATGGCGTTCCGGCAATTGCTCAGCCTCGTCGCCCCAAACCTTGTTGACCATGCGCGCGCGGATGACGGCAGGGCGCTGGTTTATCTCTTCCACCCAGCGGATGACGTGTTCGTATTCGTGGATGGACAGGAATTTGCGCGCTTCGCCATAGATAGTCCCGCTGACAAATGGTGCCAGCCATGGGAACGTGGCCATGTCGGCAATCGTATAATCATCCCCGCCCAGAAAACGTGCTTCCTTCAGGCGCTGATTGGCAACATCGAACAGGCGCTTCGTTTCCATCGCATAGCGATTGATGGGGTATTCGTATTTTTCGGGCGCATAAGCGTAGAAATGACCGAAGCCACCGCCGATGAATGGCGCGCTGCCTACCTGCCAGAAAAGCCAGCTGAGTACTTCTGCGCGTGTGCCTGCATCTGTCGGCAGGAACCGACCGAATTTTTCCGCCATATGCATCAGGATTGCGCCGGATTCGAACACGCGAATGGGCTCTGCGCCGCTGCGATCCACCATGGCAGGAATTTTCGAATTCGGATTGATGTTCACAAATCCGCTGGTGAACTGCGTCCCGCTGCCGATGTCGATCAGCCAAGCGTCATATTCTGCATCGTGGTGGCCCGCCTCGAGCAGTTCTTCGAAAATGATATTGGCCTTCACCCCGTTGGGCGTGGCGAGCGAATAGAGCTGGAAGGGGTGCTTGCCCACGGGCAGTTCCTTCTCCTCGCGCGCGCCGGCCGTTGGCCTGTTGATGGCCGCGAACCGGCCACCATTTTCGGTGTCATTGGTCCAGACTTCGGGCGGGGTATAGGTCGGGTCTGCCATCGATGCTCCGTCGTGTTTGCGCGATTGTGCATGGGGGAGATGGGCCAATGCTGCCACTTGCGCAAGCGCACGCCGAAAACAGGGTGGGAACCCAAGGGCATATCAGCGGGTTATCCGCTTCATGGCAAAGCACCCGACCAAGCTGATTTACGTTGATGATGATCTGCCGGGCATCAGGCGCCGCAGGGTGGGTAAGGGCTGGGCATATTACGATCCTGAAGGTTCGCTCATCGCTTGTCGCGAGGAACGCCAGCGGCTCAATTCCATCGCATTGCCGCCTGCATATGAGGATGCATGGTTCTGCCCTGCGCCCAACGGCCATATTCTGGCAACGGGTGTCGATGCCAAAGGGCGCAAGCAATATCGTTATCACCCCGAGTTCCGCGCCATGAAGGAAGGCGAAAAATTCGACGGTTGCATCACCTTTGGCAGCCTTTTGCCGCTCGTGCGAAAACGGGTGGAAGGCGATCTGAAGGCGCGTAGACTCACGCGCGAACGGGCCATTGCCAGCGTGGTGCGCTTGCTTGATCTTGGCGCGGTGCGCGTCGGGAACGAGACATATTCCCGCCGCAACAAGAGCTTTGGCGCGACCACCCTGCGCCAGCGCCACGCAACGGTCAGCGGCAACACGCTGCACCTGAAATATCGCGGCAAGTCCGGCAAGACACGCATGGTAACCATGACAGACCGCAACCTGGCGCAATTCGTGCGCCGGATGCAGGATTTGCCGGGCCAGAACCTGTTTCAATATGTTGATGATGATGGCGATTTCCACACAGTCCGTTCGTGCGATGTGAACGCCTATCTCGAAGAGACGATGGGGCAGCATTTCACGGCCAAGAATTTTCGTACCTGGCATGCCAGCGTACTGGGTTTCGCCATGCTGGCACAGGCAGATGAAACGCTGAGCATCAAGACGCTGCTTGAAGAAGTGGCTGGCAAGCTGGGTAATACGCCTGCCGTGACGCGCCGCAGCTATATCCATCCTGCGGTAATCGAATTGGTCAAAACACAGGACCAATGGCGCGAAAACCTCGAGATGCCGCGCACAACCAAGTGGCTGTCGCGCGAGGAACGCGGTCTCATCGAATTGCTGGAAACAACGCCAGATGCGATTGAACTGCTTGCCGCATGACGGCTAGCGCGTGATGCTGCTTGCCAAACTGTATCCTTTTAGGATACTCGCACGTCATGCACAGGGCAGGTCAGAAAATACGCGCGTGGCGTGAAGCCCATATCCCCCCGCTTTCTGCTGGTGAATTCGGCGGCAAATACGGCGAGCCAGACCCGTGGCCAAGCAGGACAGTTTATGGATGGGAAACAAGGGGAAAGATACCCCGGCCGTCGGTCCAGAAAAGGCTGGCAAGTCTGGGTATCGTCAATGCCGATGACTGGCTGGAACCTGCCGAAGCAGACGCGCAAACCGAATTTTCGAATATGAAAAGCAGAGCATCCATGATGAGCAAGGACCATCCGTTTTATTCGCTGCACAGCCACGGCTTTGTTCGTGTCGCCACCAGCACGCCGGATGTGCGGACGGCCGATGTGGCCTTCAACACCGCAGCTGTGCTGGCGCAGGCGCGGCTGGCGCATGATGCACATGTCGATCTCGTCGTGTATCCCGAATTGTGCATTTCTTCTTATGCGATTGACGATTTGCATCTCCAGTCTGCCTTGCTGGATGCGGTAGAGCGCGCCTTGGGCGAAATTGCCGATGCCAGCGCCGGTCTTACACCTGTGCTGCTGGTGGGCGCACCGCTGCGCCGCAACGGGCGCATCTACAATTGCGCCCTGGCCATTGCTGACGGGATGATCCTGGGCGCGGTGCCCAAGAGCTTTCTGCCCAATTACCGCGAATATTACGAGAAACGCTGGTTCGCCAATGGCCGTGCGATCAAGGGCCTCTGGATCGACATAAATGGCGAAGAAGTGCCGTTCGGCACCGACCTGCTTTTTTACGCCAGCAACCTTCCCGGCTTCACCTTCCACATGGAAATCTGCGAGGATTACTGGGCGCCGATGCCGCCTTCCACCATTGGAGCACTGGCTGGGGCGACCATACTTACCAATCTATCCGCTTCCAACGTCACCATTGGCAAATCGGATGAACGGCATCTTCTGGCGCGCGCACAAAGCAGCCGTGCCGTTGCCGCCTATGTCTATTCCGCATCCGGCCACGGTGAAAGCACTACCGACCTTGCCTGGGACGGGCAGGGCATGACTTACGAATTGGGCGATCTGCTGGCGGAAAGCGAACGTTTTGGCTTGCACCCCGAACTCAGCATCGCGGATGTCGATTGCGACCGCATTTTGGGTGAACGGATGCGGATGCAGACCTTCAACGATGCAGCCGAAGATGCAGGCAGGCCGGAGGACAGTTTCCGCACAATCACTTTCGAGCACCACCATGCCGAAGGCGATATTGGCCTGATCCGGCCCCTGCGCCGTTTCCCCTTCGTTCCCAACCGCGAACACCGGCTGGATGAAGACTGCTACGAAGCGTTCAATATCCAGGTAGATGGCCTGATGCGCCGCGTCGAGGCGACCCATGCCAAGAGCCTTGTCATCGGTATTTCGGGTGGCCTCGATTCCACTCATGCGCTGATCGTGGCGGCCAAAACCTGCGACCGGATGGGCCTGCCGCGCAGCTTTATCCGGGGCTATACCATGCCCGGCTTCGGCACGAGCGATGGCACCAAATCCAACGCTTGGAAACTGATGGAGGCGATGGAAATCACGGCAGAGGAGATCGACATCAAGCCTGCCGCGACGAGGATGCTGGAAGATATCGGCCATGCCTTTGCCGATGGCGAGCCGGTCTATGACACGGTGTTTGAAAATGTGCAGGCGGGGCTTCGCACCGATTATCTTTTCCGCTTGTCAGGCCAGCACAATGGCTTTGTGCTTGGGACTGGTGACCTGAGCGAACTGGCGCTGGGCTGGTGCACGTATGGCGTGGGTGACCAAATGAGCCATTACGGGGTGAATTCCGGCGTTCCCAAGACGCTTATCCAATATCTCATCCGCTGGGCCACCACCACCGAGCAGTTTGATGCGGCCTGCGACAAGGTGCTGGAAGACATCCTGAACACGGAAATTTCTCCCGAGCTTGTGCCAGCAGGCGCAGATGGCAATGTGCAAAGCACAGAAGCCATGGTCGGCCCGTACGAACTTAATGACTTCTTCCTCCACCATATAATCCGTTTCGGCCAGCGCCCGTCCAAAGTGGCCTTTATGGCATGGCACGCATGGCGCGAGGCCGCAGCGGGCGAATGGCCCGCCGGGTTCCCCAATGCCAAGAAGAACGAATATGATTTGCCGGTCATTCGCAAATGGCTGAAAAACTTCCTCCGCCGGTTCTTCGGTTTCAGCCAGTTTAAGCGTAGCGCCATGCCCAACGGGCCGAAAGTGAGCGCGGGCGGCGCGCTGAGCCCGCGTGGCGACTGGCGTGCGCCAAGCGATGCGGTGGCCGATTTGTGGATCAAGGAACTGCATGACCGGGTGCCCGGTGGAAACGCCTGACCGCCTGCCAGCCCGCAGCTTTGCCATACTGGCAATCATCTGCTTTGCCTGGTCGCTGAATGTCATCGTCAGCAAGATCGTTGTCGATCAGTTGCAAGTGCCGCCGCTTTTCTATGCAGCGGCGCGGTCGCTGCTGGTGCTGTTGGTTCTGTCACCTTATTTGCGCCCGGTGCCAGGCAGGTGGGTGCAGGTTCTGCTCTATGGTCTCGCCATCAGTGGCGGGTCATTCGCGCTGCTGTTTGTCGGCCTGCGTGAAGCTACCCCTTCGTCTGCTGCTATCGTCAGCCTGTCCGGCGCGCCGCTGACCGTGATTTTTGCGATTGCCCTTCTGGGCGAGCGGGTTGGCTGGCGCAGGGGACTTGGCATTCTTCTCACCTTTGCCGGTGTGATTGTGGCGGTTGCCTCGCCATCGGGATGGCAGAGCAGTTCGGGCCTCGTGTTCATCGCGGCTTCTGCTGTCATCGGCGCATTGGGCACTGTGCTGGTCAAACGTGTTGAAATAACCGCAATCAGCTTGCAGGCATGGGCAGCGCTCGCCTCTGTGCTGGTGCTTGTCCCTCTTACCGCGGTGCTGGAAACCGGCCAGTTTGCATCTGTCAGCGCCGCGCCGCTACCTTTTGCTGCCTGCCTCCTGTTTTCCGCGCTGGTGGTGTCAGTGGGCGCGCATACGATCTATTTCTGGCTGCTTCAGCGATATGACGCGAACCTGATCGCTCCGCTGACCTTGATGACACCGCTGTGGACGATTGCCCTGGGCGCCATCATCACTGGCGATACGCTTGGCCCGGCAATGCTGGCCGGCGCTGCAATTGCCCTCGCGGGCGTTCTGGTTATCCTTGTCCGGCCCAGTAAAACCTTCGCCAAGGCAATGCTGGTGCGCACGCGGCTTTAGGCCCCGCGGGGCAATCTGAAGATAACCCTAGGAAAATTGCGGATCATGACGTAGCCATTGCACGTGGTCGTGTCTTTTCCCGAAACCCCTTCGCGGGGTGCCGGGCTTGCTTCCGGGGGGATGGCATGACACACACCGCTACGCAGACAGGCTGGATACTCACCGAAAACAGCAAGTTAAGGCTGTTCACCCTGTTCATTCTCTATGTGACACAGGGCGTGCCGATTGGCCTGTTCTGGTATGCGATCCCTGCATGGATGGCCGCCAATGGCGCTGCCACCGAAGATGTCGCCTATGTGCTGGGCTTTACCGCGCTGCCGTGGACGCTGAAGCTGGTGAACGGCTTCCTGATGGACAGATACACCTATCTGCCCATGGGCCGGCGGCGCATCTGGCTGATCGGCGCACAGCTTGTGATGATCATCTGCCTTATCGGCTGCGCAGTTATCGGCCCGGCATCGAGTGATATAGTTGTGCTGGCTGCGGCGGGGTTCATCGTCAACATGGCCACCACCTATCAGGATGTCGCGGTTGATGGGCTGGCAGTCGATATCATGGAAGAAGAAGAACGCGCGCGCGCCAGCGGCATGATGTTCGGCGGGCAGGCAATCGGTATCGCCATGGCAGCAGCTGGCAGCGGGCTGTTGATGGCAAAGTTCGGTGCATCTGCTGCCTATCTTGTCTCTGCCGCATTCATTGCCGTCATTTCGGTCTATGCCGTGATGCTGCGCGAACGGGCGGGCGAGAAACGCTTCCCGTGGAGCGATGGCGCCGCACACGAACGTAACCTGTCGATCCAGGCGGAGGCATGGTGGCCCATCCTCAAGACCACTTTCCAGTCACTCACCGTGCCGCCCAGCCTGTTGTGGGCACCGGTCCTGATGGTGCGCGGTATCCACATGGGGATATTGACCGGCCTGACACCGCTTATCGGCACAGGTTCAGCAGGCTGGGGCGAAGCTGCCATCAGTTCGACAACCGGTGCTGCAAACCTGGTTGCAGGGGTGCTTGGCATGACGCTGGGCGGCTGGATGGGTGACAAGATCGGCGCAAAAATCTCGACCATCACCATGTTTATCCTGTTCATCGGGATGAGCCTGACGATGTGGCTGGGCATCGCCCTGTGGTCTGACGGGACATTTTTCGCAGTGTTCGTATTCGTCTGGATCAGCCTCGACATCATGATCACGGTGGTCGCGCTGCCCATCTCGATGCGTCTGTGCAATCCGGGCGTCGCGGCCACGCAATTCACGCTCTATATGGCGATGGCCAATTTCGGCACGACCACTGGCGCGTTTTTGCTGGGTTTTTCGGATCAATTTGGCGGGCTGCGCGGAATGTTCCTGCTGATAATGGGCTTCCACATCGGTGGCCTTGCCATCATGGTGCTTGCCAAATTCCCGAGGAAGGCGGGACATCCCGATGCTGTCGCGAAGCAATTGCCGCAGGGTGATGGTGTGGTGCCGCAGGTCAATTGACAATGGTATAACGGGCGGCGGGCAGCGCCGCCCCGAAAAAGCTGCGCCTGAGGGATAAAAGCAGTCTATGGTCGGTTGGATAGGAATATCCCCCGAACCAGAAAGCTTTCATGGCCCGTATCACCGCACTTGCGACCGCAATTCCCGATCTGGATTTCGAACAGGATTACCGGCGCTGGGCTCTCCTTCAACTGGAGGGGCGGCGCGAGGCGAAGCTTTATGAACGGATGGCGGACCGTTCCGGCATTGAACATCGCTGGTCTGTCCTTTCCCCCCAAGATGCCCGTCTGCACCAGGGTGAAGGGCTGTATGGCGGGCCAGACGCGCCCAGCACTGCGAAGCGGATGCAGATTTATGCAGAAGCCGCGCCCGAACTTGCCCTGAAAGCCATCGCAATGCTGCCGGACCTTGGCACGATCACCCATCTTGTCGTGGCCAGTTGCACCGGCTTTGTTGCGCCGGGGGTCGACCAGATCATCGCCCGCCGGCTTGACCTGCCATCTGATGTGGAACGGGTGCTGATCGGTTTCATGGGGTGCTATGCCGCCATCACCGCGCTGCGCACCGCGCGGCACATCGTCCGTTCGCAGCCCGATGCGCGGGTGCTGGTGGTGACTGTCGAACTGAGCACCCTGCATCACCAACAGGAAATCGATATCGAGCCGCTGCTGGCTGGCGCGCAATTTGGCGATGGGGCGGCTGCCGCCATTGTCACCGGATCGGGCGCCGGGCTTGCCCTGCATGCGGGCATATCCGCCGCGCTGGATGACAGCGCCGATCTTATTACGTGGGACATTATCGACACCGGCTTCAAAATGCGGCTGTCGGGCGATGTACCACACAGGATCGCTGCCGCAATCGGGCAGGATGATGTTCGCAGCGTGATTACCGGCGGCCTGCCGGTGGAACAGATTGACGCATGGGCCATCCATGCTGGGGGCCGGTCCATTCTCGATGCTGTCGAAAACGGGCTGAATCTCGCCCGTGGTTCACTGGAAGATTCCCGGGCAGTTCTGCGCGAATGCGGCAATATGTCATCTTCCACCCTGATGTTCGTTCTGGAGCGGATCATGCGGCAGCAACCGGAACGCGGCGTTGCGCTTGCCTTTGGCCCGGGGCTGGCGATGGAGGGACTGCATTTCGGCTGGACCGGGGGGGACTGAAAAATGCTCGCCCAGCGCCGCCATGAAGATGAACTGATGGATGATCCATCGCTGGATCCGGCAATCTATACCAAAGTCCTGCATGATCTGGCGCAGGTGAACCGTGTGACCATGGCCCACCGGCCGACGCTGTCTTTTCTTGAACGTGCAATTGGGGACAGGAAAAGCTTTCGCCTGCTGGATGTCGGCTTCGGGGACGGGGATATGCTGCGCAAAATTGCCAGATGGGCAGAGCGCAAGGGCATAAGGGCTGACCTTGTGGGCGTGGACCTCAACGAGAAAAGCATCCTCGCGGCAAGCGAAGTAACGGCTGCTGATTTACCCATTACATACGTTGCGGGCGATTATCAGGACATGGCCGTGGGTAATGGCGGCGAGGCGTTTGATTGCATAATCTCCAGCCTTGTTGCTCACCACATGACGCATGACCAGCTCATCTCCTTCCTCAGGTTCATGGGCGAGGAGGCAAGGGCGGGCTGGATGGTCAATGACCTTCATCGCCACGGCTTTGCCTTTTCCGGCTGGCCGCTGCTGGCATGGCTGATGCAATGGCACCCCATCGTGCGCCATGATGGCCATCTGTCCATCGCCCGCAGTTTCCGGCCCAATGAATGGCCACCTCTGCTGGTGGAAGCGGGGGTGGGCGGCGCGCATGTCTATCGCGCATTTCCTTTCCGCCTTTGTGTCGAAACCATCCGGTGACGGGGGACGCCAGCCTCGACAATGGCAGCCCGTTGATTGTGGGCGCGGGCCCCGCAGGGTGCATGGCCGCCATCATGCTTGGCCGGGCAAGGGCCATGCCAACGCTCATCGATCGCGATGAGAATGTGGGCGACGCGCTATGCGGCGGTTTCCTCAGCTGGCGCAGCGCAGAGCAATTACGTGCCATAGGTGTGGAGCTTGCAGAACTGGGGGCGCACCGGGTTAACCGGCTGGCACTCTATGCTGGAAAAACGCAGGCAACGGCCGATTTGCCCGCGACTGGCTTTGGCCTCTCCCGCCATGCCCTCGATAGCAAGATGCGCAGCCTCGCCGTGGCAAGCGGGGCGCGATTGGAAATAGACCGGATACGCTCGCTTGCACCCCATGTTGCGCGGGGGGAGCGGCAGGATTGGCATTCGGGCAGCATTTTCCTCGCGGCTGGCAAACATGATGTGCGGGGGCAAGCGCGTCCACGGCAGGCTGCGGACCCTGCTCTGGGTCTTCGCATTCGCATCCCGTCGCACACTGACCTGTCACGCCTGCTGGATGGCAAGATTGAACTGCATCTGTTTGACGGCGGCTATGCAGGCATTGTGCTGCAGGAAGATGGCAGCGCCAATATCTGCCTCGCCTTGCGCAAGAGCCTGCTGGCCGATGCTGGTGGCAATCCGCGCACCCTGCTTGACCGCATGGCTGCTGACCATCCGCATTTCGCAGCCCGGCTTTGCTTTGCAGATGCAGACCTGCCGATGGATAGCATCGGCGCGGTTCCTTATGGCTGGATTGCGCAGGAAACATCGCCCGGCCTTTTCCGGTTGGGGGATCAGGCAGCGGTCATTCCGTCGCTGGCAGGCGAAGGCATGTCGATTGCGCTCACCAGCGGCGCCATGGCTGCACGCCATTGGCAGCAGGCAGGCGCTGCATCAGCGCCTGACTATCAGCGAGCGATGGCCCATGCCGCCCGCAGGCCAGTGGGCATAGCAAAACTGATCTGGCAAACCGCCGAAGATGCCCGCTTCAGCGCCCCCCTTGTAAGAATGGCCAGCATTGCGCCTTGGCTGACAAACATGGCCATGCGCGCCAGCAGGATCACCGGCTGAGCTGCCTTTCTGGCGGGTTGGGCGGGTTTCTGCCCCCGGTATGCCGGTTGAGCCAACGGCATTCTGGCGTTACCGTGCCAGCCCCGGCAGCCCGCAAAAGCAGGCTTGCGGGGCAGAGTGAGCTTCGGTTCATCGCATGATGTGGTCTGGTGAACCGGACAACCGGGGGCCTTGCCGGTAGGGTTCATGTGCCAGAAAGGTGGGCCTCAACACAGGGCCGCCTGGTTTGTTTTCTAGGAGTTGCCCAATGACTTTCATATCCAGAAGGCCAGGAGCTTTCATCCTGTTCGCCGCCCTTGCCATGCCAGCAACTGGCGGTTTGTTTGCGCAGCAGCAGGACCCGTATAATCCCGATATTACCGTGAACGGCCTGCCGCCGGCGGATTTGTCCGGCCTCAATGAAGGGCCAGAAATCGAAGGTTTCATTTCTGCGCGCGGAGATGACCGTATCCAGGTCACCAGCCCTGATGGCACCAACACATTGGTGATTGTGGCTGCCGCGACTGAAATCAGGTCCAGCAAGGGCATCTTCGGTATCAATCGCAGCACACTCGGTCCGGACGCATTGCTCAACGGCCTGCCCGTAACGGTCAAGACGGTTCAGTGGGGCGGCGCGCTTGTGGCCAATCAGATCAGGTTTCGCGGCACTGACCTTAAAACCGCAACGATGATCCGCAGCGGCACGTCGCAGAAGTTCAACGAACAGGGCGCGGCCATCAGTGAAAACGCAGCCGCGACAGAAGCGCTGCGTGGCCGTCTTGGCGACATCGACAAATATAACATCAAGAGCACGACCAACGTCTATTTCGATACGGGCAAGTCCGCCCTGTCGGCCAGTGCCAAGAATGACCTTTGCGCTGCCGCAGCCGAAGCCGAAGCGATGGACAATGCGCTGCTGCTGGTTGTTGGCTACACCGATTCTACCGGAAGCGAAGACGTGAACCAGGTGCTCAGCGAAAAGCGCGCCGGGCGCGTGGTCAACTATCTCCAGCAGGCATGCAGCTGGAAACCATACCGGATGCTCACCCCCACAGGGATGGCAGAAGCTGACCCGATGGCGAGCAATGACACGCCAGAAGGCAAGGCGCAAAACCGCCGCGTTTCGGTGAATGTCCTCGTCAGCAAGGGCGTTGACGGCCTGTAGGCTGAATTTTGATACTCGGGGCCATGTCGGAATTTCACCTTTGGGTGAACTGACATGGCCCGGGGCCATTCAGCCAATAGTGACTTCATTGGGTGGCGCGAATGCTGTCCATAGCCATGGCAGGAACAGCAGAATCAGGGTCAAGGTGCCAGCGGCTCCCCATGCAATCCTGCCTTCGATAAAATCGCGAATTGTTCGTGCCGCGACGTAGATCGTAACGCCGATCGATCCGATGATCACAATGCCGAGTGAAAGCCAGGCAAGCATCTCGCTGTCGGGAAAGGCAAATGCGCTGAACAGCGGGGCCAGCAGCACTAACGCGCCGATGGCTCCGAAAATTGCCCAGATTTGCTGCTTGCTGCGCAGATCAGCGACTGCCCTGGCTGCACAATAGACAGGTGCAGCGTAAATGAACGCGTTCATTGCGAAGGCCATCACATCTATATTCATGCAACAATGGTAGCATGATCGGGCGTGGAATGCCTGCCATTGTCAACGTGGCATCCCGCCCGCATTTCAGCCCAGCTTCATCACCCAGCCATGGGTATCGGGAATGGCGCCGCGCTGGATACCGACGAGCTTTTCGCGCAATTTCATGGTCAACTGGCCGGGGCCGCCGGAACCGATGGTGAAATCGCCATCCGGTCCTGCAACATGGCCGACAGCCGTTACCACCGCAGCCGTGCCGCAGGCCATGGTTTCCACCAATCGGCCGCTGGCAGCATCTTCGCGCCACTGGTCGATGCTGTATGGTTCTTCGCGGACTGTCAGCCCTTCTTCGCGGGCCAGATGTAGCAGGCTGTCACGGGTAATTCCGGGCAAGATGGTGCCAGTCAGCGGCGGAGTTACCATCGTGCCGTCATCGAAAACGAAGAACAGGTTCATGCCGCCCAGTTCTTCGACCCATTTGCGCTCCACCGCATCAAGGAACAGGACCTGATCGTGACCCTTGGCGAATGCTTCGGCCGTGGGGACAAGGCTGGCTGCGTAATTGCCGCCGGTCTTGGCCGCACCAGTGCCGCCGGGGGCGGCGCGTGAATAGTCGCTGATCCAGATGGAAACAGCAGGCGCGCCTGACTTGAAGTAATTGCCAGCAGGGCTGGCGATGACGAGAAATTTATACTGGGTTGCCGGACGCACACCCAGAAATGCTTCGGTCGCGAACATGAAGGGCCGCAGGTAAAGTGAGCCGCCTTCGACCGTGGGAAACCAGTCGCGGTCCACCTTGACCAGCTGGCGGACAGCTTCGACAAACAGGTCTTCGGGCAGATGCGGCATGGCCATGCGCGTGGCACTGGCATTGAATCGCGCCGCATTGGCTTCCGGGCGGAACAGGGCCAGCGTATCGTCAGCCTGCTTATAGGCTTTCATGCCTTCGAATATTTCCTGCGAATAATGCAGGACCGAAGCTGCCGGGTCGAGCAGGATCGGCTCGCGCGGGCCAACCTGTGCGCTGTGCCAGCCGCCTTTCGCCGCATCATAATCGATCGACACCATGTGATCGGAAAAGACCTTTCCGAAGCCGGGATCGGCAATTGCAGCATCACGCACGTCTGCCGGTGTGGGGGCGGGGTGCGAAACATGGGCAAATCGGGATGCGGCGGCATCTGCCATAGGGAAGTCCTCGGAAATTCGGAAGCGGCGGTTAAATTTTTGCGAAACATTTGGCAAGCCCAAGATGGCTTTACCGCAATAAATGAAAAGCTGAATTGTTGCGTGTGAATCCGTTGCCATAAAGCAGACGGCGCTACAAATGAGAAGGGCGGCGCCGGTAAACCGACAACCGCCCTTCGCATGGTCAGCGGCCGGAAGTGCCGCCCACGTTGCCTCTATCGCGTGTTAACGGCGATAATGCTCCGTGCGGAAACTTACCGACCCCCTTGCTGAACCATGAGACATCGGATCACCTCCTTTCGCGCTATGTAGCCAGAACACCCGGATCACCCGGAGCCCAAGACCGCGTTCGCCGCTGATCTTGCCTGCAATGTGATTCAAACAGGGGAACAACACAAGACTTGTAAAATGTTTTTTCCACGTCAGAATTGTTCCTTCAGGCTTTGCTTCGGCGGGGCCTTTTCATTTTCGTGGCGGCTGCAGACTAGCGGCAATCCTCGATCACGCGGGTAACCTCTGGCCAGCTGGGCACATAGAGTGTGCCTTGTCCGCCCGCTTCCACGGCAAAGCGGCCTTTGCTGATGGCCATCGCATCCAGAATGGGGTCACGCGCGGTAAATGCCGCGACAAGGCCCGGCTGGGCCCCGCTGCTGGGCGTGGCCGTGACTGTCTGCGACTGCGTTTCAGTCAGGATACGCATGTGGACCGGGTCCGATGCATTGCCTGCCCGCACCAGCAGGACCTGCGCTTGTGCGCGGCTGCATTGCAGGACCAGCTGCGGGCCTGAGCCCGGTGCACCGAACAAGGCCTGTGATCCGCCCGATGTCTGCCGATAGGACCAGTCGCCCGGCGTTTGCGCTGCATCCATCCAGTTGGAAACCACGGGTGCTGGCGGCGGCGGAGGCGGCGGCGCCGCACGCTGGACTGGCGGCGGGGCCGGCGCTGCTTCGGGCGGCGGTGCAACACAGCACGCGACAAGCATACAGGGTAGGGCGACGAGGGGGCGCAGGACTTTCACAATATCTCCAGCTGGCTTTAGGCTGTTTCTCTTCAAGACAATGCGCGCTAACGCGTTTCGGGTCCATGGGAAAGAAACGACGCCTCGACCAATTGCTGACCGAACGCGGTCTTGCTGAAAGCCGCACCCGTGCGCAGGCGCTGGTGATGGCCGGCCTTGTTTTTACAGGCGAAACCAAGCTGGTGAAGTCGGGGCAGCAACTGCCCGAGGACGCGCCGCTGGAAGTGCGCGGGCGCGATCATCCATGGGTCAGCAGGGGCGGTATCAAGCTGGCCCATGCTCTGGAACATTTCGGCCTTGACCCTGCTGGCGGCGTTGGAATGGATATCGGCAGTTCCACCGGCGGATTTACCGATGTCCTTCTGTCAAAAGGCGCCCAGCACGTCTTTGCGGTGGATTCCGGCACTAACCAGCTGGCCTGGAAAATCAGGCAGGACCCGCGTGTGACCGTGCTGGAACAGACCAGCGCCCGTATCCTGACACCGGCCCATATCGACCGCCCCTGCAACTGGGTGGTGTGCGATGCATCGTTCATTTCCCTGCGCAAGGTATTGGAAGTGCCGCTGCAACTGGCAGCGCCTGATTGCCGGCTTGTGGCACTGATAAAGCCCCAGTTCGAAGTGGGCCGCGAAGAAGTGGGGCGCGGCGGCGTTGTACGGGACGAAGCCTTGCACGAACGGGTATGCGCCGAAGTACACGAATGGCTGGAATCGATCGGCTGGGAAGTGGAAGGCATTGTTCGCAGCCCGATCACCGGGCCGGAAGGTAATGTGGAATTCCTCATTTCCGCAGTCCGGCGCGGGTAAGGTGCGGCAAACAAACGGACCCAACTCGGGACATCATCCTTCGCCATGTTGCGCAGGTAATGTCATGACGCCACTATCGCTACGTTGCGAATCGATCCTGTTTGCTTCGTCCGGGGAAATTTTATGAATGTACTCGCCTCTCGCGGTCAGCTTCGCGCCAGCTTCTTTCGCTGGGCTCTGCTGACTGTGCCTGCCGTCATGCTGCTGGGCTTCCTGTCTGGCAGGCTGGGTGGCAGCGGGCCGGACAATCCGTGGTTCGAAGCGCTGGTGAAGCCGGATATCTTCCCGCCGCCAGCCGCCTTCGGCATTGTCTGGAGCATTCTTTACCTCATGCTCGGTTTTGCGCTGGCGCTGGTGTGCGCCGCATGGGGCGCACGGGGGCGGACAGCGGCAATCATCGCCTTTATTCTGCAATTCGCGGTGAACCTGGCCTGGTCGCCAGTGTTCTTTTCAGCCCATCAGATCACTGGCGCGCTGATCGTGATCGGTGTGCTGGATGTGCTGGTCATCATCACCATTGCGTTGTTCTGGCGCGTGCGCAAGCTGGCCGCACTGATGCTGCTGCCCTATCTCGCGTGGATTGGTTTTGCGACCTTCCTCAATTACGAATTCCTCCGCGCCAACCCAGATGCCGACGGGCAGGCTGCACCACCTTCCTACCAGCGGTTCGAGATTTGATCTTGCCGAAGCCGGTTTGCCATCCCAAATAGCACCTATGCAAAGCCAGAATCCCTTGATCGCCGATTTCGTCAAACTCGCCAACAGTGCCGCTGGCACGTTTGCCGGTATGACCCGTGAAGCCCGCGAAAGCACGCGTGAGCGGCTGCGTGAAGCGATGGGCGGGCTGGATTTCGTCAGCCGCGAAGAATTTGACGCGGTAAAAGATATGGCCGCGAAAGCACGGGAAGAGAACGATAAACTCTCCGCACGGATTGCTGCTCTCGAAGCCAAGCACTCCGGCTGACGGGGTCTGGCCCTCGCGTTGCCGATAGGCGCGGCGCGCCCTCATCGTCCATCGTAGTTACGCTTTTCTGGCAGGCATATTGCTGTCCGGCTTGGTATTCTGCTGATCCTCCGTCATGACTATGCCGGTTGTCCGATTGTTCGGCTGTTTGCTTGCGGGGGTCTGAGACTATGAAATTA